>NZ_QYYB01000028.1:0-1136 GCF_018221585.1 Pseudomonas sp. KB-10 | reverse complement strand
ATCCTTGATTCGGTACAGGGGCCGGTGGCGCGCATCATCGCGGTGATCATCATCATTACCACAGGCCTGACGCTGGCCTTCGGCGACACCAGCGGCGGCTTTCGCAAGCTGATCCAGATCGTCTTCGGCCTGTCGATTGCCTTCGCCGCGTCGTCATTCTTCCTCAGCTTTTTCAGCTTTGCCGGCGGGGCGGTGATCGCATGAACGGCGAGCACGAACTCATCCCTGGTTTCGAGGTGCCATTGCACCGCTCGCTGGCCGAGCCAATTCTGCTCGGTGGCGCACCACGCAACGTGGCGATCCTCAACGGCACTCTGGCAGCAGTGGTCGGCCTGGGCTTGCAGCTGTGGCTGCCTGGTTTGGCGCTCTGGTTGGTAGGCCACTCGCTGGCGGTGTGGGGTACCCGTCTGGATCCGCAGTTCCTCCAGGTGTTTGCCCGACATATCAAGCAGCCGTCACTGCTGGATGTGTGAGGAGGCCGCCATGCTGAACCTCACCGAATACCAGCGCCGCCCCGCCCAACTCGCAGACTGGCTGCCATGGGCCGGTCTCNCTCTACCTGCCACCGGAAGAACCGCGCTCGCGCGCCGCCGGCCTGCTCTACGAGCACCGGCCGCAACGCGGAGTCGACTGGCGCGAACGACTGACCGCCTTCATCGCCGAGACGGATCGTTTCTTCGATCTGCTGGATGGGGTGATGCCAGAGCTTGCCTGGCTAGATGACAGCCAGACGCTGACTTACCTGCATGCCACGATTTCGACCCATCGCCAGCGGGTGGCTGTACCCGATGTGCCCTTCCACCTCGATATCCTGCTGGCTGACAGCCCCCTGACCACTGGCCTGGCGCCGCGTCTCGGTGAGCAGCATCTGCGCACGCTGTCAGTACGTGGTTTCCCCGCTTCGACCTGGCCAGGCGTGCTGGACGACCTCAACCGTTTGGGCTTCGCCTATCGCTGGTCGACCCGCTTTATCTGCCTGGACAAGGACGAGGCCGAGAAGGAACTGCTGCGCCTACGTCGGCAGTGGTTTGCCAAGCGCAAGGGTGTCCTGGCGCTGCTGCGCGAAGCGATCTTCCAGCAGGAGAGCCCACTGCTCGACAGCGATGCCGCGAACAAGGCCGGCGACGCCGACGCAG
>NZ_QYYB01000027.1:0-1506 GCF_018221585.1 Pseudomonas sp. KB-10 | reverse complement strand
GCGACCAGCACCAGCAGCGGCAGCAGTGCCAGGAATCTCATGGAGTCGCCTCCCTACCGATAGAACTGCACGGGGTAGGGGGTGTAGGGGGTGCCGTTGCCCATAAAGCGCCGCCGACGCTCTCGAGCCTCCTCGGCAGCGGCAGCTTGACGTGCCAGCTCCAGGGCGATGGCCCGGTTCTGGGTGATCTGCAACTGCTGCGCCTGGATCGACTGCTTGGCCTGCAGGGCCAGCAGTTGGTTGGTGGCCTGGGCAGCCTGCAATGCACCACCCGCGGACTGGCTCTTCTGAACCAGAGCGGCCAAGGCGCTTTCATCCTCGGCCAGGCTCTGTGTCACCTGAGCCTGCACGCGCAGCGCCGTATGCAGCCCGTCGAGGCCCTGCTGCCAGCGCTCCCGTGCTTCTTCTGCAAGGCGCTGGCTGCTGACGTCGCCGGTGTACTCGCTCGGGTAAAGTCGGCTGAACTCCTGATCCAGGCGCTGTACTTCGTAGGCCAGCCCTCGCGCCTCGGCCAGCAGCCGCTCAGTATTGGCTAAGCTCGCGCGCAACTGGCTGACTACGTTGTAGTCCAGGCGCTGCAGGTGACGGGCCTGGTTCAGCAGCATCTGGGTCTCGTTCTGCAACTGGCGAACCTGGTTGTTCGCCATCTCCAGGGTGCGCAACGCAGTCAGGGTGTTCTGCACCAAGTTGGTCGGATCGATTACGGTGAAAGCGCTGGCCGGCTTCACGGCCAATAGACCCAGCACCAGCAGCGTTGCGCCGGGAAAGCGGTGGGCAGGGGATCTCATGGCAGGCACTCCTTGCGTGACGAGGGATAAGCGGTGAGCAGGTCGGCGGCCCAGTCCAGGCCACGGTGACGCAACCAGGCAGGGGCGAAACCGGCTGCGCCGGACGACTGTTGGATTCGATCGATCTCGCGCTGCTCGGCCGGGCTGGCCGAGGCGGCGAAGGCCAGCGCCACCGGCCCCAGGTCGAGGTCGAACAGGCGGTTGCCCAGGCGCGACTGGTAGTAGTAATCACGCTTGGGCGTGGCCTGGGCGACGATCTCGATCTGTCGGTCGTTGAGGCCGAAGCCTTGGTAGATGCCTCGGATCTGTGGCTCGCCCGCCTGCGGGTTGGGCAGGAAGATGCGACTGGCGCAGCTCTCGATGATTGCCGCAGCGATGCTGGAGTCCTTGATGTCGGCCAGCGACTGGGTGGCGAAGATGACGCTGACGTTCTTCTTGCGCAGGGTCTTGAGCCACTGGCGGATGCGTGCGGCGAACAGCGGGTCGTCGAGGAACAGCCACGCCTCGTCGAGGATCAGCAGGGTCGGCGCGCCGTCAAAGCGCTCCTCGAAACGGGCGAACAGGTAGCTCAGTACGGCGGCCACCGCCGCCTTGCTGTGCATCAGTTCCTCCATCTCGAAGCACTGCACATCGGCGCTGCCCAGACGATCCTGATCGGCATCCAGCAATGCGCCATGAGCACCGCCCAGCACGTAGGGCTGAAGTGCCTGGCGCAGGG
>NZ_QYYB01000026.1:0-1760 GCF_018221585.1 Pseudomonas sp. KB-10 | reverse complement strand
GGTGCTGAGCCTGGGTGGCGAGCACTACGACCTCGGCGGCGATGGCGACCTGGCCTTCCAGCCTCTCGCACGCATCGATCAGCCGGGATACCGCGCCTGGGCCGCCGAGTGGCTGGAGGCTCGCCTGCTGCAGGAAGGCGTGGCCGTCGGCCCCGAGCAGAAGGCTGCGCTGTGGACCGCACTCGACAGCCTGGCCGGTGCGCCCGAGGCGCAGCGCACGCTGACCGGTTTGTCTGTGCTGCTGCAGGACAACGCCCTGCGCCAGGCGCTGCAGCCCTACGTGCTGGGCGGCGCACATGGCGCGTTGCTGGATGCCGACCGGGATCGTCTGGGCAGCGCCGACGTGCAGTGTTTCGAGATGGAAGAACTGATGTACAGCAAGGCGGCGGTGGCTGCCGTGCTGAGCTACCTGTTCGCCCGTTTCGAGGAGCGCTTTGACGGCGCGCCGACACTGCTGATCCTCGACGAGGCCTGGCTGTTCCTCGACGATCCGCTGTTCGCCGCGCGCATCCGCCAGTGGCTCAAGACCCTGCGCAAGAAGAACGTCAGCGTCATCTTCGCTACCCAGTCGCTGGCCGACATCAAGGATTCCAGCATCGCCTCGGCAATCATCGAGAGCTGCGCCAGCCGCATCTTCCTGCCCAACCCGCAGGCGGGCGAGCCGCAGATCCGCGGCATCTATCAGAGCTTCGGCCTCAACGACCGGCAGATCGAGATCATCGCCCAGGCCACGCCCAAGCGTGATTACTACTACCAGTCGCGCCTAGGCAACCGCCTGTTCGACCTCGACCTGGGGCCGGTAGCGCTGGCCTTCGCCGCCTCGGCCAGCCCGGCCGAGCAGCGCGAGATCGACCGAATCCAACAGTCGTCCGGCGCAGCCGGTTTCGCCCCTGCCTGGTTGCGTCACTGCGGCCTGGACTGGGCCGCCGACCTGCTCACCGCTTATCCCCCGTCACGCAAGGAGTGCTTGCCATGAGATCCCCTGTCCACCGTTTTCCCTGCGCAACGCTGCTGGTATTGGGTCTGCTGGCCGTGAAGCCGGTAAACGCTTTCACCGTAATCGATCCGACCAACCTGGTGCAGAACACCCTGACTGCGGTGCGCACCCTGGAGATGGCGAACAACCAGGTTCGCCAATTACAGAACGAGACCCAGATGCTGCTGAACCAGGCCCGTCACCTGCAGCGCCTGGACTACAACGTGGTCAGCCAATTACGCGCGAGCTTGGCCAATACCGAGCGACTGCTCGCCGAGGCGCGAGGGCTGGCCTACGAAGTGCAGCGCCTGGATCAGGAGTTCAGCCGACTCTACCCGAACGAGTACACCGGCGACGTCAGCAGCCAACGCCTGGCAGAAGAAGCACGCGAACGCTGGCAACAGGGCCTCGACGGGCTGCATACGGCGCTGCGTGTACAGGCTCAGGTGACGCAGAACCTGGCCGAGGATGAGAGCGTCTTGTCCGCTCTGGTGCAGCAGAGCCAGTCCGCGGGTGGCGCCTTGCAGGCTGCCCAGGCTACCAATCAGTTGCTGGCCCTGCAGGCCAAGCAGTCGATCCAGGCGCAGCAACTGCAGATCACCCAGAACCGTGCCGTCGCCCTGGAGCTTGCCCGTCAGTCTGCAGCGGCCGAGGAGGCACGCGAACGGCGGCGTCGCTTTATGGGCAACGGCACGCCCTATACCCCCTACCCCGTGCAGTTCTATCGGTAGGGAGGCGACTCCATGAGATTCCTGGCACTGCTGCCGCTGCTGGTGCTGGTCGC
>NZ_QYYB01000025.1:0-1794 GCF_018221585.1 Pseudomonas sp. KB-10 | reverse complement strand
TGCGCCCAAGTGAATTGATAGAAATCCTCAAGGTCGTGAGGTTTTTGATGCTATCAATGGTCTACCATCATAAATCCTTACGATCATGAGGATTTGTGGCTAGAATAAACTCGCGACAACATAATCCGCTCGATCATGAGGATTTAGGCATGCAGTTTCAGATCGACACACCGGAAAAAATTGGCATGGTGATTCGCTCAAGCCGCAAGGCCATGGACATGCGCCAGGACGATGCCGCGGGCAGCATCGGCGTGTCCGAGAACTTCCTCGGCAAAGTGGAGCGTGGCGGCGAGTCTGTTCACTGGGGAAAGCTTTTCCAGGTCATGCGGGAGTTGGGGCTTCGAGTCTACGTTGATGTTCCGGATGAAGTCGCGGAACAAACTCAACAGAATCTGGAAAGGCTTCTCGAAAAATCTGAACAACAGCAACCTGCCCAGAGATAGAAAACTGCAATGGATCGCAAATTAAACATCTGGATCAACCAAACACTGATAGGCACCTTATCCGAACAGAACGGGCTTTGGAGCTTCGCCTACACCCAGCAATGGCTACGCCAACCGGATGCCTATCCTCTTTGCCCTAACCTGCCCTTGCAAAACGAACCGCACATGGATGGCGCCTCGGTGCGTCCAGTACAGTGGTACTTCGACAACCTGCTGCCTGAGGAAGGCCAGCGGCAGTTGATCGCTCGAGCCGCGCATACATATGTAGCCGATGCCTTTGGCTTGCTTACCCAATTCGGAGCTGAATCGGCCGGCTCTATCACCCTCCTTCCACCAGATCAGCAACCTACACCAGGTGAACTTCGGGCATTGCCTGATGAAGTACTGTCGCAGCGCATTCGTGATATGCCCCGCGTACCGCTAGCCGAGCGAGCTGCCAAACGCATGTCGCTGGCGGGCGCTCAGCACAAGATGGCCATTATCTTGGATGGTGAGCAACTGCTAGAGCCCACCGGCAACATGCCCTCGACCCATATCCTCAAGCCTGACCACCCAGACTTGGCCTACGCACATTCGGTAATTAACGAGTGGTTTGTCATGACTCTGGCAAAAAGAATGGGCCTTCAAGTTCCAGAAGTCACTCGCAGGTATGTTCCACAACCGGTCTACCTTATCTCCCGTTTCGATAGGCGGCAAACACCTAAAGGCTGGGAGCGGCTGCATTGTATTGATGCCTGCCAATTGCTTGGACTCGACCGAGCCTACAAGTACGATCAAGGCAGCGTGCAACGCCTGCTGGATATCAGCAAGATGTGCAACATCCCGGCAAAAGTTCGTCTAGAGCTATTCCGCTGGCTAGTGTTCAACATCTTGGTGGGCAACGGCGACGCCCACCTGAAAAACCTCAGTTTCTTGGTCACGGCCAAGGGAGTAAACCTTTCCCCCTTTTACGACCTGCTGAGTACCGCGGTGTATACCACTCGTGCGTTTGACCAAGATAGCTGGCCAGAACAGGTCAGAATGGCCTGGCCAGTAGGAGAAGAGGACCGGATTACTCGCCTCAATCGCACAAACGTCGTTGCCGCTGCCGAGTCCATGGGTATAAAAGCCAGCGCAGCACTGGCATCAATCGACAAAATGACATCGGGAATCCAGGCCACTGCGAATCAGTTGCTTGAACAAGTCGTTCGCGACAATCAGGAACTGGCGCTGAAGAAGCCAAATCTCCAAGCAACTCTTGCAGGTGAAATGCGTTGCCTGAGAACTATCGTCCGCATCGTGATTGCCGAAATGTGCAAACAGCTTTCCTGATATCCCGACGGCAACTGCCTAGTAGCATTTCCTCGCATAG
>NZ_QYYB01000024.1:0-1852 GCF_018221585.1 Pseudomonas sp. KB-10 | reverse complement strand
GCCCGCGAACTGGCGCCGGACAGCGCCGCCGCGCGCGAGGTCAGCAGTCTGGTCGACGAGTTGCTGAGGTGGTCGCCATGAGCAGCAAGCGCATCGGTATCGGTGCACGCCCGCTTGCCGATCCGCAGGCCGAAGCCTGGATACGCCAGGGTGCTGGAGTCGACAACGGCAAGGTCGAGCGCTATAGCGCCCGGCTGACGCTGGACGTGACGCCGGCGCTGCGCACACGGATCAAGCTGGCGGCCTTCGACCGCGGCGTGACGATGGCGGAGATGCTGCGCGAAGTGCTGGAGCGGCAGTTTCCAGAGGCTACCTCGTGACCTTGGGTACTCGTGGCGTGCTGTGGCCACTGGCGCTGCTCGTCGGCAGTCTGATGGCCCTGGGTTGGGCAGCGATTGCGACGTCGCCACCACGGCTAGTCTACAACGCGTCCGACAGCGTGCCCGTCGGTTGGTACCGCATTTCGCCGGCCAACTCGTGGGCGCCTGGCGACCTGGTGCTGATTCGCCTGCCGCGAGAGGCAAGGTCGCTGGCGGCGCAGCGTGGCTACCTGCCGGCGAACGTGCCGTTGCTGAAGACCGTGGCGGCAGTGGCGCCGCAGCGGGTGTGCATGCAAGGCAGTCAGGTGCGTATCGATGGTGTCCTTGTTGCGAGACGTTTGAGGTGGGATCGACAGGGTCGCGCGCTGCCAACCTGGCAGGCCTGTCGGCGCCTGGCTGACGACGAGCTGTTCCTGCTCAGCAGCAGCAACCCGGCGTCGTTCGACAGCCGCTACTTCGGCCCGATATCCACCGACGCGGTGATCGGTCGGGCGCAGCCCTTGTGGCTGGAATCGCGTCGATGAGCTGGCCGTTTCCCTGTCGATCCGCCTGCCTAATGCGTACGCTCGATCGCCGCAGTCGCGGGCCGCCTGGCTGCAGATACTGCTGTCCCTCGCCTGCCGACCAGGAGCTTTGGAAGACACCGTTCCGCCTCTCCTGATTACCCAACCCAACAGCGCAAAGGCACGGAAAAGGCAGAGGGCAAGATAAAAGGGGGCGGCACTTCGTTGGCCCGAAAAGCAGTCTGCACGGGGGTTGGCGGCGACACAGCGCCGGTGTCGCCAGGTGCCGAAATTGTGTTCGCCCCACAGCGACACTGGCTTAAAAGCGTGCCTGACACGCCGTACTGCGATTAACTTGGAGAGGAGTCCAAACATGAGCAAGGGAAGCCGTCCGGATGACGAATTGCTCTTTCGCCCGCAGCCGGGCAAGCCGCAGCAACGCGATCAACCCTTCATCAACCAGGTGCTGCGCCAGGCCAACAAGGCCGGCACCGGAAAGCCGCGCAAGGCGGGCCACCAGCCCGGTGCCCGCCTCGGCCGCGGGCATGTCGCCGCCCGTTTCAGCGCGCAGCAACTGCCGTCCAACGCCCGTCGCGTCACCATCAAGACGCGCCTGGTGAACCTGTGCCAGGCCGGCAAGCGCTCGACGCTCAGCCACCTGCGCTACATCGAGCGCGACGGCGTCAGTCGTGAGGGCGATCCGGGCCAGGCCTACGGGCCGCTGACCGACCAGGCCGACATTAATGCGTTCGAGGAGCGCGGCCGGGACGACCGCCACCAGTTTCGCTTAATCGTCTCGCCCGAGGATGCCGAGCTGCTCGATGACCTACGCACCTACACCCGCCACCTGATGAGCCGGATGGAGGCCGACCTCGGCACCCGCCTCGACTGGGTGGCGGTCGACCATTGGAATACCGACAACCCGCACACCCATATCGTCCTGCGTGGCAAGGACGACACCGGCAAGGACCTGGTGATCGCCCGCGACTACATCGCCGAGGGCATGCGCAACCGCGCCTCGGAGCTGGC
>NZ_QYYB01000023.1:0-2587 GCF_018221585.1 Pseudomonas sp. KB-10 | reverse complement strand
TCGTAGTTGTCCGGGTCGCCTTCATCGAAGCTATCGCGACGTTTCCAGACACCTTCGCAGTAATCGAGCTTGTCGATAGCTCGGGCTTGTTCGGTTTTGTTGTAGATCGCCAGTTGGACGCCACCTGCAGAGCCGAACATGTAGGTTTCACCACGTCCGTAGACGCTGCTTTTTGTGTCCCAGGTGATTTCCTTGATGCCGGAAATATCACGGGCAGCGCGTGCGCGGCAGTGCATGCGAGCGACCAGATCAGACGGGGGCGTCCAGCCTTGCAGGTCTAGCGCGAGGTGGACGGCGCATTGGTTGCGCTCAATGTTCGTCAGGACGTGGCTGGCGTAGTAATCCAGGCGTTCCTGCAGGCGCTCGGGGCAGAACTGGTCGATGGCATGCGGAGACACCTCGATTTTCAGGTGTGGCCCGATGTTCTCGATTTTGGCGTTGAAGTTCTTCACCAGCAGGACGAACCCAAGGTCAGCATTCTGCAGCTTGTACTGGTAGCCGGAATCCTTGCTGACCCGCCCGGAGTGCCAGCGCTGGCCA
Organism: Pseudomonas sp. KB-10; assembly: GCF_018221585.1. Classification (NCBI taxonomy): domain Bacteria; kingdom Pseudomonadati; phylum Pseudomonadota; class Gammaproteobacteria; order Pseudomonadales; family Pseudomonadaceae; genus Pseudomonas; species Pseudomonas sp. KB-10. The sequence goes on along the minus strand of NZ_QYYB01000023.1, from coordinate 2,047 downwards.
GCGAAATCGACGATGGTCCCTGGTTTGTCGAACAGGCACATGATTTCCGGGCGGATCAGGCCGCGATAGAGCTGGCGGACGGTATCGACGCTGCAGGCCAGAATCTTGGCCTTCGACAGATCAACGATTTCAGCGGTACCCGGATCGACGAAGATTCGGCCCAATGGGTTGTGCTCACCGTTCAGGTCGAGTCGGACAAAGTCTTTAACTTTCATGCTTGGGTTTCCTTACTGGCCATTACTTGCCATTTCGAAATGGTTTTATCTGACGTGTTACAGGGACGTCAGCGCCCGCGCGGCGGCGCACACGCGCGCTCGTGCCTCACGCGCAACCACGCCACCGCGCGTGGCTTTACGCTCGTGGTGCGCCGGCTGATAGCCCTTGCGGCAGGCGATCATTGAAAACGCCCCTTGAGGTTGTGAACGCCACCAACGGAGCCATAGCCATTGAGGCCAGACCCTGGCTGCAGCTGGGGTTGGGTTGCGTGTTGCTGAAGCTGGCCATCCATTGCCAGCCGGTCAGGCTTGGCCGGATCGAAGGCGCCTTCGTTGACGTAGGCCATGCAGGCTTCAAAGGACACCACCGCTCGGGTGCCTTGCTGGGTGTTGCAGCGACAGCCGTAAACCTTGTTATCCATATGGCCCAGGGTGAAGCGCTTGTGGTTCCTGGCCAGCAGGTCGGGATCGGCGGTGTACAGGCAGGAGAGCTGCGGATAGGTCACAGGCCGGGTGATTTCGTCGTAGATGGGCGCCGAGCTGGGGACGTCTGGAATACGTGGCACACGCAGGGAGACGTAATCCTCTGTCGATAACGGCTCGGGGCCTTCCTGGGGCGGTTGCTGGGCGACGGGCGCTCCTGCCGGTGTGGCTGTGCGCGCGTCTGCTGCTGGCTCGGGTGCTGGCTTGGGCGGTGCAATGCGCCGTTCATAAATGCCATAGCCGAAGTAGCCGATGCCCAGGACGCAGATGATCAGAACGAACAATGCCCGAGGCGGCTTGAATTTCATGTGATGTTCAGAGCCTTCAGCGACGGATTGGTACACGCCAAAGTATTTCTTATCGAGCAGGACGCGGGTGGCCTGGCCGTCGCTGAAGTCGTTCTTCTTCTCGACGTCCATGTTTACGCGCTCGAACTCCCAGCGCTTGATGATCTGGCCTTTGTGGCCTCGCACGTAGTGGATGTGCGAGTTGCACAGCTTGCGGAAGTGGGTATCGAGAAGACCGGGGTTCTGGGTAATGCAGTGCAGTTCATGGCCGCGATGGCGCATGGTTTCCAGGGCGCTGGCGTAGGCGGGTACGGCAGAGCCGGCAGGACGAACACGGAAGAAGGTCTGCGCTTCATCGATGACGATGATGGCGTTCTGTGGCAGCTCGTGCCATTTCTGCGGATCGTCGAATTCCTGCCACACCGCTTCGAGCACTTCGGCGTTCGGATCGAAGCCACGGATGTTGTGGTAGTAGACCGGGCGGCCTTCTTTCGCGGCTTTGGCGTCGACTTCTTTGATGGTGTTGAGGGTCTTGCCGTTGCCCTGCAGACCCGTGCGCAGAACGAACATCAGCCACCCGCCTTGTTGAGCAGCGCGAGGCCGGTGATGGTGCCGGTGATACGGTCCATCCCGGCCAGCATCAGGCGGGCGATGACGGCGGCGATGATGATGTTGATGGCCACATCGATCTTGGCCATGCCGAGGATGGCGGCAACCGGTGCGGGAATGGCGCTGAACAGGCCTTTGACGTAGCTGTCGACGGTGTCGATCAGACGACCGATACCGACATAGGCGACGTAGGCAAAGCCCAGAGAAGCCAACGCCCGGAAGACGAGACCGGAGACGATGGAGCCGAGGAAGGTGGCGAGCAGTGGTAGCAGTAGTGGCATATCAAGACCCCTTGATTCCGCGAGCGATGGTGACGGCGAAGAAGATGGAGGCCAGGGCGACGATCAGCGGTCCGATGGCCAGGGCGAAGCGGCATGCAGGCTCCCAGCTAAACGAGTAGCTGCGCCCCATGACGCTGAAGGTTTGCGGTGCAGGGCAGGACTGCGGCAGCCA
>NZ_QYYB01000022.1:0-2734 GCF_018221585.1 Pseudomonas sp. KB-10 | reverse complement strand
GCTGCCCAGACGATCCTGATCGGCATCCAGCAATGCGCCATGAGCACCGCCCAGCACGTAGGGCTGAAGTGCCTGGCGCAGGGTGTTGTCCTGCAGTAGCACGGACAACCCGGTCAGTGTGCGCTGCGCCTCGGGCGCGCCGGCCAGGCTGTCGAGTGCCGCCCACAGCGCAGCCTTTTGCTCGGGGCCGACGGCCACGCCTTCCTGCAGCAAGCGCGCTTCCAGCCACTCGGCGGCCCAGGTTCTGTATCCCGGCTGATCGATGCGTGCGAGGGGCTGGAAGGCCAGGTCGCTATCGCCTCCGAGGTCGTAGTGCTCGCCACCCAGACCCAGCACCGTTGCACGTAGCGAGCGGCCCATATCGAATAGAAACAGGCGCGAGCCCGGGTAGCGTCGAAACTGCAGAGCCAGGGTCGCCAGCAAAACCGATTTGCCCATGCCCGTGGGGCCGGCCACCAGCGTGTGGCCGACATCGCCAACGTGGGTGACCAGGCGAAACGGTGTTGCGCCATCGGTACGGGTGATCACCAATGGCGGGCCATCCAGATGTTCGTTGCTTGCCGGGCCAGCCCAGACTGCCGAGACCGGCATCAGGTGCGCCAGGTTGAGTGTGGAGATCAACGGTTGACGGACATTGGCGTAGGGGTTGCCAGGAATCGACGACAGCCAGGCCTCCACAGCGTTGAGGCTCTCGGCGATGGTGACGAAGCCGCGGCCTTGGATTACCCGCTCGACCCGGCGCAGCTTTTCATCGGCGATTTGGGCATCGGCATCGCTCACCGTCACGGTGGCTGTCACATAGCCGAAGGCGACCTGGTCGGCACCGAGTTCCTGCAGCGCCGCATCAGCGTCGCTGGCCTTGTTAGCCGCGTCGCTGTCGAGCAATGGGCTCTCCTGCTGGAAGATCGCTTCGCGCAGCAGCGCCAGGACGCCCTTGCGCTTGGCAAACCACTGCCGGCGTAGGCGCACCAGTTCCTTCTCGGCCTCATCCTTGTCCAGGCAGATGAAACGGGTCGACCAACGATAGGCGAAGCCCAGACGGTTGAGATCGTCCAGCACGCCTGGCCACGTCGAGGTGGGGAAACCACGTACCGACAGTACGCGCAGGTGCTGCTCGCCCAGGCGTGGCGCGAGGCCAGTGGCCAAAGGACTGTCGGCCAACAGGGCGTCGAGGTGGAAGGGCACCTCGGGTACGGCCAGCCGCTGGCGATGGGTCGAAATCGTGGCATGCAGGTAAGTCAGCGTCTGGCTGTCATCTAGCCAGGCAAGCTCTGGCATAACCCCATCCAGCAGATCGAAGAAACGATCCGTCTCGGCGATGAAGGCGGTCAGTCGTTCGCGCCAGTCGACTCCGCGTTGCGGCCGGTGCTCGTAGAGCAGGCCGGCGGCGCGCGAGCGCGATTCTTCCGGTGGCAGGTAGAGCAGCGTCAGGTGATAACTGCTCTCGAAGTGGCTTCCGTGCGCCTCGAAGGCAGCACGGCGCTCCTCGTCCACCAGCCAGGACAGCGGCTCGGGAAAGTCGCTGTCAGGGTAGTTGGCTGCCGCCAGACGCTCGGCCTCGATAAACAGCGCCCAGCCCGAGCCAAGGCGACGCAGGGCATTGTTCAGGCGCGCCGAGGTGACCACCAGCTCGCCTTGGGTGGCGCTGTTCAGGTCTGGCCCGCGAAAGCGCAGGCTGCGTTGGAAAGAACCGTCCTTGTTCAATACGACGCCGGGTGCGACGAGACCGGCCCAGGGCAGCCAGTCGGCCAACTGTGTGGGGCGGCGCTGGTATTCGGTGAGGTTCAGCATGGCGGCCTCCTCACACATCCAGCAGCGACGGCTGCTTGATTTGCCGGGCAAACACCTGCAGGAACTGCGGGTCCAGGCGGGCACCCCACACCGCCAGCGAGTGGCCGACCAGCCAGAGCGCCAAGCCCGGCAGCCACAGCTGCAGGCCCAGGCCGACCACTGCCGCCAGAGTGCCGTTGAGGATCGCTACGTTGCGTGGTGCGCCACCGAGCAGAATCGGCTCGGCCAGCGAACGGTGCAGTGGCACCTCGAAACCGGGGATGAGTTCGCGCTCGTCGTTCATGCGATCACCGCCCCGCCGGCAAAGCTGAAAAAGCTGAGGAAGAACGACGACGCGGCGAAGGCAATCGACAGACCGAAGACGATCTGGATCAGCTTGCGAAAGCCGCCGCTGGTGTCTCCGAAGGCCAGCGTCAGGCCTGTGGTAATGATGATGATCACCGCGATGATGCGCGCCACCGGCCCCTGTACCGAATCAAGGATCGATTGCAGCGGTCCCTCCCAGGGCATACCGGAGCCAGCGGCGAGCACTGGCAGGGAGGCGCTCAAGCAGAGGGCGCCGAGCATCAAGGCGCCGACGAGGCGACGACGATTAGCAACGCGGGGATGGCAGGCAGTCATGACTGTTTTCCTGAGTCAGTGAAGGAATGAATGCGGGGGCGATGGAAGTGAGTTGATAGCCGCGCTCGTCATAGCCGGTGACGCGGGCGATCTGCTGGACATAGCGCGTGCGGCCACGCCCGGCGAGAAACACCACCAGGTTGACCGCCTCGGCGATCAACGCCCGCGGCGCGGTCAGGGCGACTTCCAGAATCAGTTGCTCCAGGCGCAGTAGTGCGCCCTGCGCAGAGCCAGCGTGGATGGTGGCGATACCGCCGGGATGGCCGGTGCCCCAGGCCTTGACCAGATCCAGCGCCTCGCCGCCGCGCACTTCGCCGACCAC
>NZ_QYYB01000021.1:0-2753 GCF_018221585.1 Pseudomonas sp. KB-10 | reverse complement strand
GCTCATGGCGACCACCTCAGCAACTCGTCGACCAGACTGCTGACCTCGCGCGCGGCGGCGCTGTCCGGCGCCAGTTCGCGGGCCAGGCGACCGGCCGCCACGCTCTCGGCGAAGACGATGCGCTGACGTACCTCGGCCTGCAGCGCCGGCAGCGGTTGGTCGGCCAAGGCGCCGCGTGCCTCGCGGCCGATCACTGTGGTGCTGACGCGGCGGTTGATGGCAAACGCCGCGCGCAGCGTGGGCCTGAAGACCTGCGCCTCGCGGATCAGGTTGACCATCTCCGCGCTGGCCCATAGGTCGTAGGGGCTGGGCTGCACCGGGATCAACACGCGATCGGCCGCCAGCAACGCCGAGCGGGCGAGGGCGGCGATTCGCGGTGGCCCGTCGATGATCACGTGATCGGCACGACGAGCGAGCTCTGGGGCTTCCTGGTGCAGCGTCTCGCGCGCCAGGCCGACAGCACTGAACAATCTCGGCAAACCTTGCTGGCTGCGTCGTTGTGTCCAGTCCAGCGCCGAGCCCTGCGGGTCGGCATCGAGCAGGATGACGTTCTGTCCGCGCAGGGCTAGTTCGCCAGCGATATGGGTGGCCAGGGTGGTCTTGCCCACCCCGCCTTTTTGGTTGAGCAGGGCGACGATCATGGCCGGTTCCCCCCGGCAAAACCGCCTTGATCAGCACCTGTCCACACACAGACGATGCCCCAATAACAAGTTAGAGCTTTTAAGTTAGTTAAGTTAAGGAGAGCTGGAAGCCGCGCCAGTCTTGGCCTGTAGCGGAGTTCGTGCGCCTGATAGCACGATGGGGATGCGCCTGATAGCACGAGCCCGGTTGCGCCTGATAGCACGACTGCATTCACAGCTTGTCCGCAAGTTATCCCCGTGCCGTTTACGGCACCGGCCGGAAGGCGAGCAGCTCGGTCGATGGAGGCAGGTGAACGACCTCTAGGCGATACCCCGGCAGCGACTGGCGAGCCGCCAGCGCACGCAGGTCGAGGGCGAAGTCTGAGTAGCGCGCCGAGCTGCCCGACTTGCGATACAGATGACGAAAGTCGAACTGCCAGCCGTCTTCCTGCTTGCCGCCGTGCTTTCGCACCAGACGGTACAACCAGCGCTCGATGCCACCTGTGAGGCGGAAGTAAGCCGGGTCGATGGTCAGCACCAGGGCCTGATCTAGCACCCCGCTGTAGAACCAGTCCGGCAGGATCAGCTCGATGCCCAGCGGCCGTCCATCCGCCGCGGCCAGCTCCTTCCACTCGTTGATCCAGGAGAAACGATGCAGGCGCCGGCCGGTGGTCTCGCGGATCGAGGTGGCCACGCTGGTCGACTGTAGCCGATCCAGCGCCGCCTTCAGGCGCTGGTAGTCGCGCAGCGAGGTTCCGCGGCCGATGAAGCGCAGGATCTGGAAAGGCGTTGCACGCATCAGTCGAGAAGTGGGGATGCCCGCATCGCGCGCCTCGACCAGTTGGCTGGCCGCCCAGATCAGGATGTCGGCATCCCAGATCGTGGCGATGCCATGCTCCAGCGTGCCCTCCACGCGCACCGTCACCTCGCCTGAGCGAAAGTCGATGGGTACGGTGCGCCGCGACTTGGCCAGCGAGAAGAACGGATGCGCCATCAGATCCTGGGCGTCGCGTGGCGCCATATCCCCCGGCAGGGCGCGGAATAGATCCAGTTGCTCGCTCTGAGAAGTCAAATCGAGATGCCGACAATTCATAGGCGAAGGTTTCACTGATCATCACGCTGCGCTCCCGCGTGGCGGTCGATGTACTCGGGATCGAAGGTGGTCTCGAAGCTGCGCTCACCGGCCCAAGACTCGAGATCGGCGAGCGCGTACATCACCCGCCGGCCGAACTTGTGAAAGCGCGGCCCGCCGCCGATCACGCGCTGCTTCTCCAGCGTGCGCGGCGACAGCCGCAGGAAGGCCGCGGCTTCGTTGTTGGTGAGGTAGCGAGGGGCAGGGCAGGTCTGTGGTGCTTGGGCCTCGTCAGCGCCCTCCACAGGCCGCATGGCATGCGCCGTTGGCCCGGCCTTGCGATGCAGCGGGGCATCGAGATCGATGCGACGCGAGTGATGGGAAAGATTGGTTGACTGCGACATGGTGTGTCCTCCGTTGACGTGGGAGGTGCACCGTGCGGCAGCCATCGCGCTCGATCATGCCGGGTTGGGTCTGGGCGGTTGCGCAGGCAGGAGGGGCGAGGATTGATACCGGGAAGGTCTGGACGCTGACCGAGTACGCCCATCTACGCGCGTCACCGGCCATGGTGCCCAAGCACGCCAAGCTCCGCCCACGTAGCCCCGCGGGTATACGGATCTGCGGCTTTCCACAAAACCGGAAAACCGCAACGGCGGATTTCTGTAAATCCGTAAAAACGTAAATCCGCTTCCCCACAAATCCGTAAATCCGTGGTTACGGATCGACGGATTTGGGCAAAACCGTAAGACCGTAACGGTCTCAATCAGCAGGCGGCACAACGCGGTTGTTTCCGGCTGATCGCCGAGTGCGCGCGACCGTGCATCAGCCTTGCGGGTGGGGCGCGCGGGTGGCCGTCAGGACAGGGGCGCAAAAAACAAGGCACCGGGTCGCCCCGGTGCCTTCCGCTGGGTTAGCGATTCCAGAACACATGCACCTGCTCGAAGCCGGTCTCCAGGGTGAACACGTCGCCGCTGTATTCCATGTCACGGGCCATAGCGCGGTAATCGATGTACATGACCAGGTGCTGCGGAATGCTGCTGGTTTCCTCGGTCAGCTCCTGG
>NZ_QYYB01000020.1:0-3130 GCF_018221585.1 Pseudomonas sp. KB-10 | reverse complement strand
CGCAGTTTGGTCGTGCTCATTGCGAACTCCTTTGTTGAACGGTGATGGGCTGGTAGGGGCGCAGCACCAGATCGCGGTTGACGATCACGCGCACTGGCAGACCCGGACGCTGGGTCAGGGTGGGCTGGATATCGAGGTTGCGGCGGGTGACCTCTTGGCCAGCCTGGTTCACCGTGTCCTGCAGGCTGTCGCGCCCGGCGATGATGATGCGGTCGCCATCGGTGCGACTGGTCGGTGCGGCCAACTCGGCACCGATACCCAGCAGGCTGGTCATGGCTGCGCCGGCGACGATCCGATCCCAGTGCCAGTCGACGCCATCCTCGAGACCGGCATAGCCGGCGGCGTCGGTACCCACCAGGTTGTCGAGCTGGAAGGACGAGGTGTCCGGCAGGATCACCCGCTGCCACACCACCTGCACGCGGCTTTGTCCGTAGCTCACCTGGCTGTTGTAGCGGCCCAGCAGGCGCGCGCCTTGGGGGATCAGCACGTGCTCACCGGTGGCGCTGTCGTAGACCGGCTCGGTCACCGTGGCGATCACGTCGCCGGGTAGATCCGACTTGATACCGGTGACCAGCGCCGCCGCGATGACGGTGCCGGCCATCACCTGGTAGGGCGATTCAGGCATCTGCAGCAATCCGGAATTACGGATTTTTGCATTTACGGATTTACTGAGAAACGCCTCGTTCCGCTCCTGCTGCGTTGGTGTTCCTGCAGTTGCGGCTACCGTGCCTGACGAGACCATACCCAGGGTCATAGGATCGGGTTGGGCACTCCCAGCGGATGCGACGTTCGATTTCCGCGCGCTGCTGGTCTGGAAAAACACCGAGGACTGCGCTGCTTCCTCAGCTTCTTTGAGCAGGGCCAGGCGCTCTGCTTCGGCGGCATCTGGCCCATGTCCATAACCTTGCGCCTGCTGCTCCGCCCTGAGGATTGGCCCGCCCAGATCGCCGGGCAGCGGCGGCCCCAGTTGCGGTATCTCGGGCGCAGGTGGAGGCGGTAACTGCGAGTAGTCCGCCGGCAACTGCTCCAGCCCCTCGGAGCGTGCCACGCGGTCGACGTTGTATAGCTCGTTCGGCTCAGCGCCCTGGCGGCGCTGCTGCGGTTGCAGCGACCACAGCATGGCTCCGAGTACCGCAGCCGACAGGCCGCCGACCACTACCGCCAGCATGCGTGGGTTGAGTCGGGTGACAGGGCGAGGTTTGGCGCGCAGCTCCAGCGACTCCGGTGCCTCCTTGGGCGGTAGCGAGGTTGCTCCGGCTTGGTTTTCGTTCTTGGCCGTCATGCTCATGGCCTCCGTGCCACGCCGTCGGTGCGCTCGATCCGCACCACGTCACCCTTGTCGGCGCCCAGGCGCAGCTCGGCCGCGCCGAACAGGCGGTCGACGATGTAGTAGGGAGAGCGGAAACGATAGTTGACCAGCTGCCCGTCACCTTCGGGGCCGATCACGAAAAGCGGCGGCAACTCGCCCTGGGCGATGCCGGCCGGGAACTGGATATACACCTTGCGGCCGTCATCGAAGGCGCGCAGCGGCTTCCAGGGTGGATTGCTGCCGCTGATCGCATAGCGAAAGCGCAGCTTCTCTATTGTCAGGCCAACATCCACCGGTGCTGCGGCCTGGGCGGCGCCGGCGCGGCGTTGCAGCGCGAGCATGCGATCCTTGGGGTAGTCCCAGGACACCGACGCCATCCAGGCGTGCTCGGTGGACGTCAGCTCGATCAGGTAGGTTCGGCGCGTGGTGGTGATCACCAGGTTGGTCTTGAGGTCGACCCGCGTCGGTTTGATCAGCACGCTGGTGCGTAGCTCGTCTCCGCTTCCGCTGGTGGTGTCGCCGACGATCCAGCGCACGGTGTCGCCAGCGGCCACGGTGACAAGTTCCTCGCCGGGCTGCAGGTTGATTGCCGTCACCCTACCCGGGCTGGCGTACACCTGATACAGCGCGCCATCGGAGTAGGGCCAGATCTGGATGGCGTTGATATAGCCCTCGCGGCTCGGTGCCACCCGAGCGTCGCGATTGGCGCGCGAGACCCGCACGCGCTCATCGGCTGGCTCCTTGGCCGGCTTGCTGCGCTGAGTTTCTGGCAGTGGCTTGAGCTGGTCGGGCAGGGCCAGGGGCTTGGGTACTTCCACTACCTCGATGGGCTTGGGCGGCTCCGGCAGACGCTGCGCCTCGACCGGTTCATCCAGCGCGATCACTGGCGGCTGCTGGCTGGCACAGCCGGCCAGCACGCTCAGCAGCAGAGGGCAGATGTAAATGCTCTGGGTAGTTCTCATGGCTTCTTGGCTCCTTCCGTAGTGTCCAGCTCACGGCTCCAGGACAGGCCGTTGACGTAAATACCTAGCGGGTTGCGGCGCAGTTTTTCCTCGGTGCGCGGAGGCTGCAGTACCAGCGAGATGACCGCTGTCCAGCGCTCCAGGCCGGCTGCCGTACCATTCACGAAACGGCGTTCGATCCAGCGCACCTGGAACGAGCTGTCGCTGGCACGCACCACGCTGGTGACCTCAACCGATACCGACTCCTTGCCGACCCGGGTGAAGGGATCGTTGGCGCGTGCATAATCATTGAGGGTGGCCGCACCTCGGTCGGTGGTGGAGTGATAGGCCTCGAGCCAGTTCTTCCGGACTACCACCGGATCGATTGATAGCGAGCGCACCTGCTCGATAAAGCGCGCCAGGTGGTGGGCGATCTGCGCATCCTGGGGCTGGTAGGGGCTGGCGGCTTCGCCGACGGCGCGTACCTGACCGAGGTTGTCGACCTCCACCACATAGGGCGTCATCGTCGACTGCGCCGAACGCCAGACCAGACCGCCGGCCATCAGCAGCGCCAGGCCCAGAGAACCGAAGGCCATCAGCCGCCAGTTACGCGCCTGCGCCAGGCTGCTGCCCATGCGTAGATCCCAGGCCTGTGCCGCGGCCTGGTAGGGCGCGATGGGTTGTGGGGTGTCGCTGTAGCGTACCCGTGGACGTCTGAATCGCATCTTCGTCCTCCTTTACGAATTCGATGGGTCGCGAATCTGCGGCCCAGGTGATGAACCACCGCCATCGCCACCACGTAGGGTATGGGCGACCGTACTGGTGGCCTGTGAGAGTTGTTGCCTGCGCTGCAGGCGCGTGGCCCAGTCGGGCTGTTTGG
>NZ_QYYB01000002.1:0-749407 GCF_018221585.1 Pseudomonas sp. KB-10 | reverse complement strand
AGCGGTTGCACGGTAGAGAACGTTTTCGATAGTCATGGTGGTGATCCTCGTCGGTAAGTGAATGATGGATTGGTTTGCTAAACGTTTGTGCGCTAACCGTTTCCATGGGAATAAATGTATTGCGATAAACATTAGTGCACAAGGTAAATGTATGGATCGTTTCGCTATATGCATTGGCGCGGTTGGAATAAGGCTTGCAAGATCGCGTTTCGGTCGAGGAGCAGGCGGTTAGTCGTAGCGTGGGCTTGTACGCTATGTGCTACCTGTTCGGCTGTCTGCGGCGCCATCTGTGGTAGGCTGTAGCGATTTCACCGGTCCGTCGTTCGACAGGAGTGTTCATGTCCCTGACCCGTATTTCCATTGCTCTGGCGCTCGCGCTGGGCAGTAGCGTCACGCTGGCTGCCGACCCCGATCAGGTCATCCGTCAGTCGCTCAAGTCGCTCGACGCCAACCTGCCGATCGAGGCCATTGCCGAGAGTCCGATGATCGGTATCTACCAGGTGCAACTGGAAGGTGGTCGTCAGCTCTATACCAGCGCAGATGGTCAGTTCCTGCTGCAGGGCTACCTGTTCCAGGTCAAGGATGGCAAGGCCGTGAACCTTACCGAGATCGAGGAAAGCCGCGCCGTGGCCAAGCAGATCAACGCCATTCCGGCCAAGGAAATGGTGGTGTTCGCGCCCAAGGCACCGAAGACCCATATCACCGTGTTCACCGATACCGACTGCGGCTATTGCCAGAAGCTGCACAGCGAAGTGCCGGAGCTCAACCGTCTGGGCGTGGAAGTGCGTTATGTCGCTTTCCCGCGCCAGGGGCTGAACAGCCCGGCAGCCAAGGAGCTGGTCAATGTCTGGTGCGCCAAGGATCAGCAGGAAGCCATGAATCGCGCCAAGACTCGCCAGAGCGTCGCCGATGCGACCTGTGACAATCCGGTGGCCAAGCAGTATCAGCTGGGCCAGATGATCGGGGTCAACGGTACGCCGGCCATTGTGCTGGCCAACGGCAAGATGATTCCGGGCTATCAGCCGGCGCCGCAGTTAGCCAAGATTGCCCTGGAGTCTAACTAAGAACCTGTCCACGACCTGCTGCGCGTCGGCTCTGCTGCGTTAAAAACAGGCTCGGAATGCTCATTTACACTTCGTAAACTGCGCTTCCTCGCCTGTTTTTGCCTTGCATAGCTCTAGCTCGCGAGCTCGTGAAAAGGTTCTGTGAGCCGTGGATTGACTAACAAACAGCCGCTTCGTAAGGTGCGGCTCTTTATCTGCGGCCGGAGCATGCTTCGGCCGTTTCGTGCAGTGCTGATGGGGAATTGAGTGTGAAGCCGGTCAAAGTGGGCATCTGTGGGTTGGGCACCGTCGGTGGCGGTACGTTGAATGTACTCAAGCGCAATGCCGAGGAGATTACTCGGCGCGCTGGTCGCGGCATCGAGATTGCCCAGATCGCCATTCGCTCGCCCAAGCCGCAGTACGACACCACCGGCATTGCCATGACCAGCGACGTGTTCGAGCTGGTCAACAACCCCGAGATCGATATCGTCATCGAGCTGATCGGCGGCTACACCCTGGCCAAGGAGCTGGTGCTCAAGGCCATCGACAACGGCAAGCATGTAGTCACTGCGAACAAGGCGCTGATCGCCGTGCATGGTAACGATATCTTCGCCAAGGCGCGCGAGAAGGGCGTTATCGTCGCTTTCGAAGCTGCCGTCGCTGGCGGTATTCCAGTGATCAAGGCCATCCGCGAAGGTCTGTCTGCCAACCGCATCAACTGGCTGGCCGGCATCATCAACGGCACCGGCAACTTCATCCTCACTGAGATGCGCGAGAAAGGCCGCGCCTTCGAAGATGTACTCAAGGAAGCGCAGGCGCTGGGTTACGCCGAAGCCGATCCGACCTTCGATGTCGAAGGTATCGATGCCGCGCATAAGCTGACTATCCTGGCGTCCATCGCCTTCGGCATTCCGCTGCAGTTCGACAAGGCCTACACCGAAGGCATCACCAAGCTGACCACGGCCGATGTGAACTACGCCGAGGCCTTGGGCTATCGCATCAAGCACCTGGGCGTCGCTCGTCGTACCGATGCCGGTATCGAGCTGCGCGTGCATCCGACGCTGATCCCGGCCGACCGCCTGATCGCCAATGTCAACGGCGTGATGAATGCTGTGATGGTCAATGGCGATGCGGTTGGCAGCACGCTGTACTACGGCGCCGGTGCCGGGATGGAACCTACCGCTTCGGCAGTGGTGGCCGACCTGGTGGACGTGGTCCGTGCGCTGACTACCGACCCGACCAACCGCGTGCCGCACCTGGCCTTCCAGCCGGATTCGCTGTCCGATCACCCGATCCTGCCCATCGAGGCTTGCGAGAGCGCCTATTACCTGCGCATCCAGGCCAAGGATCATCCGGGTGTGTTGGCGCAGGTGGCGAGCATCCTCTCCGAGCGCGGTATCAACATCGAGTCGATCATGCAGAAGGAAGCCGAGGAGCAGGACGGCCTGGTGCCGATGATTCTCGTGACCCATCGTGTGGTCGAGGCGCGTATCATCGAGGCTATCGCCGCCATGGAGGCGCTGGATGGCGTGACCTCGCCGGTCATGCGTCTGCGCGTCGAACAGCTCAATTAACTCGGGCTGCAGGCTACAGGCACAGGCCGCAGGCGAACTTGCCTGGAGCCTGAGGCCTGGAGCCTGAAGCCAAAACCGAAGGTTTTGAACAATGCGCTATATCAGTACCCGCGGCCAGGCGCCGGCCCTGAATTTCGAAGACGTGCTGCTTGCTGGTCTGGCCAGCGATGGCGGTCTCTACGTGCCGGAGAATCTGCCGCGTTTTACCGTCGAGGAGATCGCTTCCTGGGCCGGATTGCCGTACCACGAGCTGGCCTTCCGCGTGATGCGTCCGTTCGTCGCCGGCTCCATCGCCGATGCCGACTTCAAGAAGATCCTCGAAGAAACCTACGGGGTGTTCGAGCACAACGCCGTGGCGCCGCTGCGTCAGCTCAACGGCAACGAATGGGTGCTGGAGCTGTTCCACGGCCCGACCCTGGCGTTCAAGGACTTCGCCCTGCAGCTGCTTGGTCGCCTGCTCGATCACGTGCTGGCCAAGCGCGGCGAGCGTGTGGTGATCATGGGCGCCACCTCCGGGGATACCGGTTCGGCGGCCATCGAAGGCTGCAAGGCCTGCGACAACGTCGACATCTTCATCATGCACCCGCACAACCGTGTCTCCGAGGTGCAGCGTCGGCAGATGACCACCATTCTCGGCGACAACATCCATAACATCGCCATCGAAGGCAACTTCGACGACTGCCAGGAGATGGTCAAGGCCAGCTTCGCCGACCAGGGCTTCCTCAAGGGCACCCGTCTGGTTGCGGTCAACTCGATCAACTGGGCGCGGATCATGGCCCAGATCGTCTACTACTTCCACGCCGCGCTGCAGCTTGGTGGTCCGGCGCGCTCGGTAGCTTTCTCGGTGCCGACCGGCAACTTCGGCGACATCTTTGCCGGCTACCTGGCGCGCAACATGGGCCTGCCGGTCAGCCAGCTGATCGTCGCCACCAACCGTAACGACATCCTGCACCGCTTCATGAGCGGCAATCAGTACGTCAAGGAAACCCTGCATCCGACCCTGTCGCCGTCGATGGACATCATGGTGTCGTCCAACTTCGAGCGCCTGCTGTTCGACCTGCACGGCCGTAATGGCGCGGCCATTGCCAGCCTGATGGACAGCTTCAAGCAGGGCGGTGGTTTCAGTGTCGAGGAAGATCGCTGGACCGAGGCGCGCAAACTGTTCGACTCGCTGGCCGTCAACGACGAGCAGACATGCGAGACCATCACCGAGGTGTACAAGGAGTGTGGCGAGCTGCTCGACCCGCACACGGCCATCGGCGTACGCGCCGCGCGTGAATGCCGTCGCAGCCTGGCCACGCCCATGGTTGTGCTGGGCACGGCGCACCCGGTCAAGTTCCCCGAGGCGGTGGAGAAGGCGGGTATCGACGCCGTTCCGACATTACCCGCGCATCTGACCGACCTGTTCCAACGTGAAGAGCGTTGCACGGTGCTGGCCAACGATCTGAAGGCGGTGCAGCAGTTCGTTGCCGCTCACGGCAATCGCGGCAAGCCGCTCTGAGGCTTTTGTTCTGATAAAACCGGCGCCCTCGTGGCGCCGGTTTCGTTTACCGGGCGAAGAACAGGCCGGCTAGCGCCATCAGAATGATCAGCGTCAGCCAGATCAGCGCGTTCAGGCGGCTGGCGCGTACGACGCCGGCGCCGCGCAGATGCACCGGCGGGTCGTTCTCCAGGTACTGGTCGATGCGGCGTTCGGCCTCTTGCTGGTCGTTTGCCAGGTACTCGCTCAGCAGGTCGATGGCGGCCTGGCGTTGGCCGGCATGCACCAGCTGGCGTACCGCGGGTGGTAGTTCATTCATGGTGCTGGCTGTCTCCCTGTTGACGGGTTCTGGGTCATAACTGCGACCCGGTTAGCGCTTTTTCCCGTGCGCAACGCAAGCGTCTGCGGTTTAATTCGACACTTCGCGAATGGAAGCGTTTTGCTCGAATCATGGATGAGTCTGGGTGCCTGCCTCTCTTCTTTCCCATTCCTGTGCAGTCTTCGGCGTTTCCTGCCGAGGATGACTCCTGCGCGCTGATCTGACGAACGGCATCACATTTATTACATGTAATCACTTTACGGCTTACATGTAAGGGTCTAGGCTGCGATTCATGGATAGCAAATCATCAGCCCATTACCAGCGTCTTTATCGTCAGCGCCTGCGCGAACAGGGGTTGGTGAAAAAGGAAGTCTGGATATTGCCCGAGCATGCGCCGCTTCTGGTCGCGTTCGAGCGCAAACTGCGCCAGCCACAGTCGCTGCTGGCTTCGATGGAGAAGGAGGAGGGTATGAACATGCCTCAGGTTTGGACCGCTCAGGCGCTGCACGAAGCTCTGGCGGCAACGGAACTGTTCCAAAGCGGTCAGGCCGGCATCGAGCTGATCCAAGGCGCTGACGCCAGCCTGCACATCACCATGCGCGAATACGGCGACCTGCCGCTGTTCATCGCCGTATTCGGCGAGCAGATCATCGTCGAGGCGCTGCTCTGGCCGGCCAGCGACGTGGGTGATGCCGCGGCCTTCAATGAAGAGGTGCTGCGCACCCACAAGCTGTTCCCGTTATCGTCCATCGGCCTGGAGAAGATGGTCGACGGGTGTGATTGCTACACCATGTTCGGTGCGCTGAGTTCCTATTCCAGCCTGTCGGACGTGGTGTTCGAGATCGAGCTGCTGGCGGACAACGTGATCAAGGCCACCGAAGCCTATGAAGGCTTCCTCAAGACTGGCGCCTGAAAGGAGAAAACGCGATGAATGTCTGGAGCAAACTGCTGACGGCGCTGCGTGGCGGTGCCAATGAAATGGGCGAAGCGGTGGTCGACAGCCAGGCGCTGCGCATCCTCGATCAGGAAATCCGCGACGCCGATGTCGAGTTGCGCAAATCCAAGGAAGCGTTGGCCGAGATCATGGCCAAGCACAAGCTCGCCAGCGACAAGGTGAACAAGAGCGCGGCCAGCATCGCCGAGTACGAACAGTACGCGCTCAAGGCGCTGGAAGCCGGCAATGAAACCCTGGCCAAGGAAGTGGCCGAGAAGATCGCCAACCTGGAAATCGAACAGGCCAGCGAGCGCGAACAGGCCGAAGGTTTCGCTGCCAGCGTGGCGCAACTGCGCAAGGCGGTGACCCAGGCCGAGGGCAATATCAAGCGTCTCAAGCAGCAGGTGGATACGGTCAAGGCCACCGAAAGCGTGCAGAAGGCGCAGATGGCCGTGGCGCAGCGTTACGGTGGTTCGCAGGCCAAGCTGCAGACTGCGGTCGAGTCGCTCGAGCGCATCAAGCAGAAGCAGGCCGAGCGCGCGGCGAAGATGGAGGCCTCGGCCGAACTGGCCGCCACCAGCGCGCCGGACGATTCGCTGGAAGCCAAGCTGCGTGCCGCCGGCATCAAGGCCGACAACGCCAGTGCCGACAGCGTGCTGGCGCGCCTGAAGGACAAGTCCAAGGCTTGAACGATGCGGGGCGTTCGCGCCCCGTTTCCCTACTCCAGGGAAAGGAAAAAATGGAACTCTTCCTGCAGACAGCGCTGTCATTCCCCACCGCCATCTACAGCTTCCTGCTGTGCGTGGCGGTCATCTACTGGCTGGTGGTCGCCGCTGGCCTGCTCGAGGTCGACCTGCTCGATCTCGAGGCCGACTCGATGATGGAGGGCAGCGGCCAGACCGAGGGTCTTGCCGGTCTGCTCTACAAGCTCAAGCTTGACGGTGTGCCGGTCACCCTGGTGCTGACGCTCCTGTTCTTCTTCGGCTGGTTCATCTGCTACTTCGTCGAACTATGGCTGCTACGCCATATGCCGCTGGGCATTCTTCGCTACCCGCTGGGGCTGGTGGTCATCGCTGGCGCATTCGTCGTGGCGGCACCCTTGTGCGCGGCAGTCTGCCGGCCGCTACGCCCCTTGTTTCACAAGGTCGAGGCTGTCAGCAGCAAATCGGTGCTGGGCCAGGTGGCGGTGGTGCGCAGCGGTCGCGTCACGGCCAACCATGGCGAGGCGGTGCTGGAAGATGGTGGCGCCGGGCTCATCCTGCGCGTGCGCGCCGACGAGGCGCAGGGCTTCAAGCGCGGCGACCGTGTCGTGCTGCTGGAATACCTGGCGGCCGAACACGCCTATCGCATCATCACCGAAGAAGAGTTTCGTGGCGTCTAGCCGACCACCCATACGTAACAGAGGGCAGGCAGGGTATGCCGTACCTGCCTGCACAATTAGCAAAGGAGTAAAGCTGTAATGGAAAACCTCATCCCCTTCATCGTCGGGGCAGGGCTGGTCGTCCTTTTCGTGATCGCCCTGATCGCCCTGTTCAAGGCCTTCTATATCAAGGTTCCGCAGGGCACTGCGCTGATCGTCAACGACATGAGCTCGACGCCCAAGGTGCACTTCACCGGCTCCCTGGTGTACCCGGTGATCCACCTCAAGGAGTTCATGAAGATCTCCCTGATCACCCTGGAGGTGGACCGCCGCGCCAAGGACGGTCTGATCTGCCGCGACAACATGCGTGCCGACATCACCGTGGCCTTTTACCTGCGCGTCAACGAGACCCAGGAAGACGTGCTCAAGGTGGCCAAGGCCATCGGCGTGGAGCGTGCCTCCGACCGCGCGGCGGTCAACGAGCTGTTCAATGCCAAGTTCTCCGAAGCGCTGAAGACCGTCGGCAAGCAGTTCGATTTCGTCCAGTTGTTCGAGAATCGTCAGGAATTCCGTGATCGTATCGTCGAGGTGATCGGCAACGACCTCAACGGCTACGTGCTGGAAGACGTGGCCATCGACTACCTGGAACAGACGGCCAAGCATTCGCTGGACCCGAGCAACATCCTCGACGCCGAAGGTATCCGCAAGATCACCGAGCTGACCGCTGCGCAGAACGTCATCACCAACGAGCTGGAGCGCAACGAAGAGCTGGCGATCAAGAAGAAGAACGTCGAAACCCGCGAGGCGACCCTGGCTCTGGAGCGTCAGCAGGCCGATGCCGAGGCGCGTCAGAAGCGTGAGATCGAAACCATCCAGGCTCGTGAGCAGGCCGAGACGCTGAAGGTCAAGGAAGAAGAGCGTCTGAAGGCCGAGCAGGCACGTATCCAGACTCAGGAACAGATCGACATCCGTGAGGAAAATGCCTCTCGCGAAGTCGAAGTGGCGGAGCAGAACCGCGAGCGTGCGGTCACGATCGAGAAGGAAAAGGTCGTGCGTGCCCAGCAACTGGAAATCGTTGCCCGCGAGCGTGAAGTCGAGCTGCAGCGCATCGAGAAGGAAAAGGCGCTGGAAGAAGAGCGCAAGAACATCGCCGGTGTGATCCGCGAGCGGGTAGCGGTCGAGAAGACCGTCGCTCAGGAAGAAGAGCGCATCAAGGAAGTGCGTGAAGTCTCCGAGGCCGAGCGCCTCAAGCAGGTCACCGTGCTCAATGCCCAGGCCGAAGCCGAGCAGGAGCTGGTGCGCCAGGTCAAGCAGGCCGAAGCCGACGAGACACGTTCCAAGCACAAGGCTGTCGAGATCAACACCCTGGCCCAGGCCGAGCTGGAAGCGGCTGCCAAGAGCGCCGAGGCCAAGAAGAAGCTGGCCGAAGGTATCGAAGCCGAGCGCGCCGCACCTGGCCTGGCCGATGCGCGTGTGCGTGAAGTCACCGCCGCGGCCAAGGAGAAGGAAGGCCTGGCTGAGGCTCGCGTGCAGGCCGAGCGTCTGATCGCCGAGGCCAAGGGCGAGCAGGAGAAAGGTCTGGCGCAGGCGCGTGTCATCGAAGCGCAAGCCGCTGCCAAGGAAAAGGACGGCCTGGCCGACGCCAAGGTGCTGGAAGAGAAGCTGGGCGCCCAGGCGCGCGGCGAAGAGCAACTCGGTACCGCCAAGGCCAAGGCGACCCAGGATCTGGGTATGGCCGAAGCACAGGTGCTGCTGGAGCGTCTGAACGCCGAAGCGGAAGGCCTGGGCAAGAAGTTCGGCGCGCTGGATTCGCTCAGCGACAACGCGCGCGCCCACGAAGAGTTCCGCATGCAGCTGGAAAAGAGCTTCGAGGAGGCCATGGCCGCCATCGCTGCGAACAAGGATATCGCCAAGGATCAGGCCGAGGTGCTGGCTACCGCGCTGGCCAAGGCGAAGATCGAGATCGTCGGTGGCGAGGGCGACTTCTTCAACTCCTTCGCCAAGTCGCTGTCGGTGGGCAAGGCCATCGAAGGCGTTGTCGGCAAGAGCCCGGTGGTGCAGGACGTGCTGTCGCGTCTGCTGAACGGCAAGGCCGCCGCTGCCGCGCCGGTGAACGCGCCGAGCGCAGGCCCGGAGCAGGCCTGAGGCCTTAATCATGGGCGGCTGAAGTGCCGCCCACGCTGTCTACCTTTCGATCAACCGGGGAATATGCGATGGCAGAGTCAAGAGACTATCTGGAGATGACCTTCCGCTCGATCCAGTGCTTCAGCAACGATGGTCGTCTGGATGCGCAGGAGCTCAAGAGCCTGCTGGAGATCGCCGAGCGCGACGGCGTGATCGACGACAACGAAGTACGGGTGCTGCGCAAGATCATTGCCCAGGTTCGCCCCGAAGAGATCGACGCGGCGCTGCGCGAAAAGATCGCCATCGTCGAGAAGAAGATCGGCGCCTGACTTGCCGGGTGGGGTCGCCCATCCGCCGCACACCAGATTGCCGCGGCCCGATCTTCGCCGCGCAAGCGCCACCCGCATTCCCAGTCCCCTTGCCTGGCTGAACAGGCGCGGGGGCTGAAGGCCGCCTATCCAGGAAGAACACGATGTCGGACGCACAAACACAGGACGTATTGGACAAGGCCGTCGCCGAAGGCGGCGCCTACGAGGTGCTGCACAAGCGCCTGCAGGAGCAGGGCCAGCGCCTGCGCGGGCTGACCGAAGCGCTCAACGGCCAGCGTCTGGCCGAGTTTGGCAGCAGCCATATGGAAGCCATCGGTCGGGTGCGCATCCGCACCGAGAACAACTGCATCGCCCGCGATATCGTCCAGGTCGGTGAATGCCTGCTGTTCGGCTACAACGTGTTCATCGGCCTGAAGAAGGAAACCAGCGTCGCCGACGTGTTCTCCCTCTACCGCCTGGTCGAGGGGCCTGAAGGCTATGACGCCGAGCCGGTGCCGCTGGAGGGCAGCTTTCTTGCCCAGGCCAGTTTCGTCGCCGACTTCAACGAGCTGTACACCTATTACAAGAACACCCGCCTGCTGCAGCTGGCCATCCGCGATGGCAAGCTGCTGGCGAGTTTCCAGATCGGCGAGCGGGTCAGCGACATCCGCGTGTTCCGCTGGTCGATCTCCACGGACGGCAAGGACGTCCGCTACATCGACAACCGTGGCGAGCGCGATATCGCGCTGCCGGCGCCGTTCGACTTCGAGTGGCAGAAGACGTCCCGTGAAATGGTGGTCACCGGCCGCCACCCGCACATGAATATCCTCGACACGGTGTTCGTCGAAACCATCGGTGGCGACCTCACCATCAAGGTCGAGAACAACACCCAGGACGGTCAGGGCATCTACCGCGAAGCGGTGGTGGACAAGACCCAGTCGCTGGATGACGCGCAGATCGAATACGCCCGCCTGGGCAGCCTGATCCTGCTGAAGATACTGCCGTACCGCGAGGAGCAGTGGCGCTACCTGGTGTTCAACAGCCTGACCAACCAGGTCGAGCGCATCGACGCCATCGGCCTGGCCTGCGTACAGCTGCCGGAAGAGCACGGCATCATCTTCCCTGGCGGTTATTACCTGCAGAGCGGGCAATACAAGACCTTCGAACAGCCCATGGGCGGCATGCGTTTCAAGCGTTCGGTGCGCTCGCCCAACGGCGAGGACGTGCAGTACATCTTCTACCACCCGGAAGAAGGTCGCTCGGCGCTGTTCACCTACAACATGATCAACCGCCAGCTGCACAACCCGATCTTCGGCCACGGTTACGCGCGTCTGGAAGACGGGCGCATGGTGATCTTCGCCGCCGAGGGCAGCGAGCCGACCCGCATCCATCCGATGCAGATCTGGCAGACGCCGTTCGAGAGCGACGATTACGCCGCTCGTCAGCCGGCGCGTAGCGGTTTCTTCGGGCGTATCGGCAATGCCGAACTGGTGCGCGGTGTGTCCGACCTGCTCAACCTCAGCCGTGAGATCGACAGCCGCGAAGTGTCGGTGGCGCGCTACACCCAGCTATGCCAGAACACCCGCCGTCTGTTCGACGTCTACCACTGGCTGAGCGACGACCAGTGCGCCGAGCTGGCGCCGCTGTTGCGTGAGATCGCCGCCACTGGCGAGCTGGTGCTCGACGAATTCGAGAAGGTCGAGAGCATCCGCCAACAATCGGCGCGCGCCATGGCCGAGGCCGAAACCCGGCAGAAGAGTCTGCTCTCCGGCCTGCTGGTCGACAGCTTTGACGAGGTGCAGCACTTCGTCGAGGCGCTGGGCGCCATCACCGCGCAGCGCGGCCAGTTGCTGACCATCCGCGACTACCGCTACATCGACGTGGCGCGCATCGACGCCATGGAAGCCGAACTGCTCGAGGCGCAGGAGCGCGTGGCCATGGCCACCTCCGCCTTCCTTGCCAGTGACGCCGCGCTGCAACCCTACGTGCAGCGCCTGAGCGAACTGGATGGCCTGGCGCAGAAGGCCGAGAGCGTCACCCAGCTGAATGAGCCGCTGGCCGAGATGCAGGCCATGGCCGGCAACCTGGACATGCTGTCGAGCCTTATGGCCGGGCTCAAGATCGACGACGCCACCCAGCGTACCGCCATCGTCGAGTCGATTTCCGAGGTCTACGCCCATCTCAACCAGGCCAAGGCGCGTGCCGAGCAGCGGCGCAAGGGCCTGGGCTCGGCCGAGACCGTGGCGCAGTTCGGCGCCCAGTTCAAACTGTTCAGCCAGGGCATCACCAACGCCCTGGCGCTGGCCCAGGACCCGGAGAAGTGCGACGAGCAGCTGTCGCGCCTGTTGGTGCAGCTCGAAGAACTGGAAAGCCAGTTCGGCGATCATGAGGAATTCCTCAGCGACATTCTCGGCAAGCGTGAAGAACTGCTGGAAACCTTCGAGTCGCACAAGCAGAGCCTGCTCGACGACCGCCAGCGACGCGCCCAGGGTGTGCTCGACGCCGCTCAGCGCATCCTCGACAGCCTGGGCCGGCGCACCGCGCGGCTGACCCAGATGGAGGAGCTCAACGCCTTCTTCGCCGCCGACCCGCTGATTCTCAAGTTGCGCGAGATGGCCGAGCGCCTGCGCGAACTGAAAGACAGCGTCAAGGCCGACGACGTCGAGGCGCGCCTCAAGGCCGCCCGAGACCAGGCGGTGCGTGCCCTGCGCGACAAGAGCGAGCTGTTCGAGGAGGGCGGCAACGTCATCAAGCTCGGCCCACGTCACCGCTTCAGCGTCAACACCCAGGAACTCGACCTGACCCTGATGCCGCGCGGTGATCAGCTTTACCTGCACCTGACGGGCACCGATTTCCTCGAACCGCTGCACGATGAAACGCTGGAAAGCCTGCGTGATTACTGGCAGGTCTCGCTGGAGTCCGAATCGCCCTCGCTGTACCGCGCCGAATACCTCGCCGGCCTGGTGCTCGACGCCGCCGTGGCCGGCCGTGAAGGCCTGAGCCTCGATCTGCTCAAGACCCACCTGGCGCAGCCGGAAACCCTGACCCGTTTGATTCGCGACTTCGCCGCGCCGCGCTACAAGGATGGCTTTGAAAAAGGCATCCACGATCACGACGCGGCGCTGATCCTCACTCAACTGCTGCCGCTGCGCGAAAGCGCCGGGCTGCTGCGCTACGCGCCGGCCGCGCGCGGTTTCGCCGCGCTGTTCTGGAACCGCTGGGGACAGGACATCGAGGCCGAGCTGTGGCCCGAGCGCGCGCGCAGCAGCCTGCACCTGCGTCAGCTGTTCGGCAGCGAAGATGGCGTGCAGCGCCTGCGCGAAGAGATCGACGCGGCCATGCAGCGCTTCCTCGCTCAGCATCCGCTGGCGGTGGACGCGGCGCAGCGCAAGGCCGCTGCCGCCTATCTGGTGGAGGAGCTGGCGGCCAAGCCGGTCGAATTCAGCTTCAGCAAGTACGCCCGGCAACTGCTCGACACCCTGCAGCAGCGCATGCAGGCCAGCCATGTGTGGGACGACTACCGCGCCGCGCTGGACAACCTGCGTGGCCGCCCGGTGCAGCGCTGGTCGCTGGCGCAGACCTGGTTCGACGGCCTGTGCGCGCAGGACGCGGCCATGAATGAGCTGGCCGACTACGTGCCCGAGGCGATCGCCGTCAGCCTGCTGGAAGACGAATTTCCGCGGCGTTTCACCGAGGTCGATCTGCGTTTCACTGTCAGCGGCCTGCTTGGCGATCATCCGCGTGTGCAGAACGGTACGCTGCTGCTGGCCATCGACGATTATTTCGCGCGCCTGCAGCAACACCTGAATCATTTCGTGCCGCAGCTGCAGCGCTACCAGGCGCTGCGCCAGGAAGTCATCAACCGCGAGCGCGACGCGCTGCGCCTGAGCGAATTCAAACCGCGTCCGCTGTCGTCCTTCGTGCGTAACAAGCTGATCAACGACGTGTACCTGGGCTTCATCGGCGACAACCTGGCCAAGCAGATGGGCACCGCCGGCGAGAACAAGCGCACCGACCTGATGGGCCTGTTGATGCTCATCTCGCCGCCCGGCTACGGCAAGACCACGCTGATGGAATACGTGGCCCATCGCCTCGGCCTGATCTTCATGAAGGTCAACGGCCCGGCGCTCGGTCACGAAGTGCGTTCGGTGGATCCTGCGCAGGCGCCGGACGCCACCTCGCGTCAGGAGCTGGAAAAGCTCAACCTGGCGCTGGAGATGGGCAACAACGTGATGCTCTACGTCGACGACATCCAGCACACGCACCCCGAGTTCCTGCAGAAGTTCATCTCGCTGTGCGACGGCACGCGGCGCATCGAAGGCGTGTGGAAGGGCAAGACCAAGACCTACGACATGCGCGGCAAGAAGTTCTGCGTGGTGATGAGCGGCAACCCGTACACCGAGTCCGGCGACGTGTTCAAGATTCCCGACATGCTCGCCAACCGCGCCGACATCTACAACCTCGGCGACACCCTGGGCGGCATGCAGGAAGCCTTCGCGCTGTCCTACATCGAAAACAGCCTGACTTCCAACCCGGTGCTGGCGCCGCTGGCCACCCGCGACATGGCCGACGTCTACCGCTTCGTCGCCAAGGCCGAGGGCAAGCCGTTCTCCGCCAACGAGCTGAGCCACACCTACAGCGCCGCCGAGATCAACGAGATCACCGCCACCCTGCAGCGCCTGATGCAGGTGCGCGATGTGGTCGGCCGGGTCAACCAGCAGTACATCGTCAGCGCCGCCCAGGCCGACAGCTACCGCACCGAGCCGCCGTTCAAGCTGCAGGGCAGCTACCGCAACATGAACAAGATGGCCGAGAAGATCAGCTCGGTGATGAACGACGCCGAGCTGCTGCAACTGATTGCCGACCACTACCAGGGCGAGTCGCAACTGCTCACCACCGGCGCCGAGGAGAACCTGCTCAAGCTCGCCGAGCTGCGCGGCAACCAGACGCCCGAGCAGGCCGAGCGCTGGGCGCAGATCAAGCGCGACTTCATGCGCAACAAGGCCATGGGCGGCAGCGATACGGATGTTGGCGGGCGCGTGGTGGCGCAGCTCAATGACCTGGTCGAGAGCGTGCGCGGCCTGGGCGCTGCCGGCAAGCCGGCCAGCGAGGCGCCGGGCATCCCCTGGGAGCAGTTGCTGGCCGGGCTGGATAATCTGGGCAGGCTGCGCCCGCAGGTGGAGGTGGTTGCGCCGCCACAGCCGGGCACGCAAAAATTGCTCGAAAGCCTGGCCGATAGCCTGGAAAACAGCTTCCTGCCGCTGATCAGAGCGATGGACAAGAAGATCGACATCGATTTGCGCACGCACAACCGCATGCTGGAAATCTCCACCCAGCTGCGTGATCTCGGCACGCTGCTCGGCCACGAGCAGCGCAGCGATGCCGCGGACGACGAGGCGCCGTGAGGCGAGGCTGGCTGGTCGAGTTACGCCCGCTGATCGTGATCAGCGGCGCGATGCTGCTGGTGCAACTGGTCAATGGCGCCCTCGGCGGCGCCTTGAATCTCTGGGGTCTGGTGCCCCGGCATATCGAGGCACTGCCGGGCATTTTCCTTGCGCCCTGGCTGCACGGCAGTTGGGCGCATCTGCTCGGCAACCTCAGCGGCCTGCTGGTGCTCGGTTCTCTGGTGCTGCTGCGCTCGCGCCGCGATTTCTTCTTCGCCAGTGCCTTCATCATCCTTGGCAGCGGGACGCTGGTCTGGCTGTTCGGTCGTACCGGCCTGCATGTCGGCGCCAGCGGCTGGCTGTTCGGCTTCTGGGGGCTGTTGCTGGCGCGGGCCTGGTTCGAGCGCAGCCTGCTCGACCTGTTGCTGGCGGTGCTGGTGTTCTTCCTCTACGGCGGCTGGTTCTTCGGCCTGCTGCCGCGTGCCGGCGTTTCCTTCGAATACCATTTGGCGGGGGCTTTCTGCGGTGTGCTGTACGCCGCGCTGACTCGTCGCCGCATTCAACGATGAAAAGGGACTTTTAATGGATTTCAACCGCCTCGATCAGCAACTGCGCGACAGCCTGGCCGACCTGCGTCTGAGCAACGAGGAACGCGACGAGCTGCGCCAGCTGGGCAGCGAGCTGAGCACTGACCAGGTGCGCTTCATGCGCAACCGCGCCTTCGCCCTGGCCCGTGAGCTGATGCGCGAGCCGGCCAACGTCGAACCGGTGCTGAAGTGGCTGGAGCAGGTGATCAAGACCCTCGACAGCGTCGGCAGCGCGCCGCGCGTGGAACATGCGAGCGCCCACTTCAGTCCGGGCGAGAGCTGCCGGCGCAAGATTTGCGAGCTGTGCCGCCAGGCGCGCAGCAGCGTGGATATCTGCGTCTACACCATCTCCGACGATCAACTCAGCGAGGAAGTGCTCGCCTGTCATCAGCGTGGTATCGCCGTGCGGGTGATCAGCGACAACGAAAAGCAGTTCGACGAAGGCAGCGACATTCAGTGGCTGCGCGACAAGGGCGTGCCGCTGCGCATCGACGCCGGCCCCTTCCACATGCACCACAAGTTCGCCCTGTTCGACGGGCGCCTGCTGCTCAATGGCAGCTTCAACTGGACGCGCAGTGCCACCACCAGCAACGAGGAAAACCTGCTGGTAATCGACCATCCGCAGCTGGTCGCGGCTTATACCCGTGAATTCGACGCGCTCTGGGCGCGCTACGCAGGCAACTGATGGAGCACCCTCACGCGCGCCAGCTGCTCGGCTTCTATCGCAGTTGCTACCTGGCCGACAGCCGCGATCTGGATCTGGACAACCTGAGCAAGCTGCCCGCCAATCGCTGGGCCTGGCTCGATGGGCGCGAGGAGCTAGCCAGCGGCGGCATGCCGCTGCTGCCATTGGCGGCCGAGCTGGGCCGCAACCTGGCCGAGGCGCAGGCGCTGTATCAACGCGAACTGCAACTGGTCTACGGCGTGCTGCCGATCTGTGGCCGGCTGCAAGTGGAAAGCGGTGCTGCGCAGGCGATCTGCGGCCCGTTGTTCTATTACGAGGCCAGCCTGCAGGCGACGGCCGACGGGCAGAGCCAGATGCTCGCCATCGACGTGCAGCGCGCCCATGGCAACTGGCGGCTGCTGCGCCGTCTGTTCGATGAGAGCGGCAACGATAGCCTCGATGATCTGCCGCTGCCGGCCGGCATACTGGACGCTGCCTCGCTGGGGCAGCTGCTGGCCTGGGTAGAGCGCAATACGCAGGTGGGCGAGGTCAGCGAAGCCGCAGGCTTCCCGCTGTTGGCAGAGGCCGATACCTTGGCCAAGGCTCAGCGTCGCCGCAGCCTGTCGCTGCAGTCCGGTGCCTTCGTCGCCCTGGTGCCGCGCGGCAGCGGCAGCCGCGGTATCGCCCATGAGCTGCAGCTGCTGCAGGAGGCCGAGCAGCTTTCGCCGGCCTTGTTGCAGCTGCTCGGTGAAGTGCCTGCCTTGCAGTCCACGGGCTCGATCAGCGCGCCGCAGCGCCTGCCGGCGCAACTCAGCGCGGCCCAATGCCGGGCGTTGGCCAATGCCGCGCGCTATCCGCTGAGCCAGGTTTCCGGCCCGCCCGGTACCGGCAAGAGCTACAGCCTGGCGGCCCTGGCGCTGGATCGCTACCTGCAGGGCGAGAGCGTGCTGCTGGTCAGCCGCAGCGTACAGGCGGTGCGGGTCATCGCGCACAAACTGCGCGAGGATTTCGGCCTGCGTGACGGCGTGCTCGAAGGCGATGGCCAGAGCCTGCGCCAGGCCCTGCGCGAGCGTCTGCAGCGCATGCTGCAGGGCGAGATTCCGGAGGTCTCCGAGCAGCTCGAGGCGCGTCAGCGCAGCGAGCTGGAGGTGCTGACCCAGGCCGAGCGGCGCCTCTCGGCGGACTTCCGCAAGCGCTGCGAGCAGGCCGTGCGCTGGAGCCGTCTCTTGTTGCGCGCCGAACGCGGCAGCCTGGCCTTCTGGCAGCGCTGGCTGCAGGTGCCCTGGGTGCGCAAACGGGTTGGTGCCAGCGTACGCCCCTGGGCGTTGCTGGACGAGTTGCGCGATGGCCAGCGGCGCCGGCAGTTGCTCAGTCGCGAACACCTCAACAGCCATCGCAGCCTGGCGCTCAAACGTCTTTTGATGACCGACCGTGGGCTGTTCGTGCGCTACAATCAGGCCATTCGCGCGCGCAACTCGCAGCGCCAGTTGGCCTTGTTCGAGGATATCGACCCGGCGCGCCTGCTGGCCGCCTTCCCGATCTGGGTGGTGACGCTGGACGAGCTGCACCGGCTGTTGCCGCTGCGCCCGGAACTGTTCGACGTAATGGTGATGGACGAGGCGACCCAGTGCGACATCGCCTCGGCGCTGCCGGCCTTCCAGCGCTGCAAACGCGCCGTGGTCACCGGCGACGCGCGTCAGCTGCGGCACATTTCCTTTCTTTCCCGTGTACGCAAAACGCAACTGCTGCAGCGTGCCGGTCTGCAGGCCGAAGAGCGAGAGGCCTGGAGCTACCGAGACAATAGCGTGCTGGACCTGGTCGGCCTGCAACTGGCCAGCCAGGACGCCGTGGTGTTTCTCGACGAACACTTTCGCAGCCGCCCGGCGCTGATCCGCTTCAGCAACGAATTGTTCTACGACCGGCGTCTGCGAGTGATGAAGGAGCGCCCTGGCTTCGATGCCTGCGACAGCCTGCAGCTGCTGCGCATCGAGGGTCGGCGTGGGCGCAATGGTGTCAACGAGGTGGAAGTGGAGCGGGTGCTGGCACTGATCACGGCGCATCTGGCCGAGTACCTAGGCAGCCCGCTCAAACCCAGCATCGGCGTGCTGTCACCGTTTCGCGATCAGGTCGAACGCATCCGCGCGCGCATCGGCGAAACCCTGCCGCTGGAGCAATTGCGCGAGTTCCGCCTGCTGGTGGATACGCCCTATGGATTCCAGGGCGAGGAGCGCGACCTGATGATCCTCAGCTTCGCCATCGATAGCGAGTCGAGCCAGGCTGCGGCCTATCTGAATCGCGCCGACCTGTTCAACGTCGCCATCACCCGCGCCCGCGAGCGCCAGGTGTTGCTGTTCAGTGGCGACGAGCGCCACCTGCCGGCCACGCACCTGCTACGTCGTTATCTGGAGTACCTCGAGAAGCCCGGTGCGATCTGGCAACCCGGTGCCACCGATGCGGCGCGGCAGACGCTATGCGAAGCGCTGCAGGCCCGCGGCGTCAGCGTCTGGAACCACTATCCGCTGGCTGGCCAGGTACTGGACCTGTTCTGCCGCCGTGGCGACAAATGCCTGGCCATCGACCTGATCGGCTTTCCGGGGGAGGGCGAGGGCTTCCTCGAGCTGGAGCGCTATCTGGTGCTGACGCGCGCCGGTCTGGAAACCCTGCCGCTGAGCTACGGCCTCTGGCGCGAGGCCCCGCAGCAGGCGTTGGAGGCGATACTGGCGCGGCTTTAGATAGCGCACAGGGTCTCGTTGCGCTGGCCCTGGCTGATCAAGCCCAAGGTTTTCCAGGTCTTGTCGTCATCCAGGCGCTCGAGCAGGCGCTGCTGCAGCCGTTGGCTGCGTTGTTTGTCCTGCTCGGCGAGGGACAGGATACGTTGGTGTAGCGCGTTTATAGGGGCGTCAGCATGCCCGATGAGCGTTTTGAAGCCGATCAGCTCCACGGCTTCTTCCAGTCGGTCTGCTTCGACATGGGCCTGTAGCAACGGCTCCTCCTGCCAGTCGCTGGCCAGGCCTTCCTCGAGCAGTTTCCTGGCAGTGTCCAGCGCGCCGAGTCTGATCATGACGGTGACGAACTCATCGCAGTAGAAGCCCTGATCGTCCTCTTCCGGGAACTGCGCATCGCGCAGTTGTCGCTCGATCTCTTGCGCCAGCGTCCGAGCCTGCTCCGACTCACCCAGTGCCTGCAGCAGCTCACAATGATGAATTCGCTCGGACAGGGCGTCGTCGAACTCGAGTTGGGCGTGCAGCTTGGCGATCTCTTCCAGGTGGTTGCGGACCGTCCAGCTATCGCGCTGGCTCAGGGAGCGTCCGGCCTGTTCCTTGAGCAGGTGTTGCAGGTGCAGCAGGCGCATGAATGGCCACTCAGGCTGCCCCTTGCGGCTGCTCACCAGGCGATCGGACTGGCGTAGCAGGTCTGCGGTCCAATACGGCTGGCTTTGTAAGTGGCGTTGCGCCAGGTTGAGCAGAAGCCAGTTGAGCGTGGCGGGTTCCAGACGCGGTGTTTCCTTGTCCAGCAGTTTCTGCGCCTGTTGGGTGTCGCCTCGCCGGGCGTGCCAGTCCAGGTAGTGCTCCAGCAGAATCGAATGGGTGCTTCCGGTCGCGTTGGCCAGCAGCTCTTGTGCCAGGTCATGGCGCTGGTCATCCAGCA
Source organism: Pseudomonas sp. KB-10 (assembly GCF_018221585.1). NCBI lineage: Bacteria > Pseudomonadati > Pseudomonadota > Gammaproteobacteria > Pseudomonadales > Pseudomonadaceae > Pseudomonas > Pseudomonas sp. KB-10. The sequence goes on along the minus strand of NZ_QYYB01000002.1, from coordinate 729,982 downwards.
ACTGGTCGAGCAGCTTTTCGTAATCCAGCAGGTAGGCGGCCGATGAGTCGAGCGAACCAAGCAGGGTCAGACAGTGCTCGTACTGCCCCTGATCCAGCAACAGCTGGGCGATGAAGCGCTTGTCCTCCTCGCTTCGTTCGGCGAGTTGAAGCAGTTGCCCATAGCGCTGAAACTCGGCCAGCGCCTGCATGAAGGGCCGCCATTGGATAATCGAACTCTGTTCTTCGGCATTCAATGCGACTTCGGCCCTGGCAAGACTTGCCTGAGCCGCGTCGGGCATCTCGCAGCGCTGCTGCAGGCGAGCGAGATCGATTAGCTGGCTGGCGTCGAGGTGATCGCTCTGCGCCAGGGCAGCCAGCACGCTGCGTGCTTCGTCCGCTTTACCCTCGGCCAGCAGCAATTCTGCATCCAGCAGCGGCAGGCTGAGGCGTTGTGCAGGCAGGCGAGTTTTCATCTCGATAGCCTTGTCGACCTGGCCTTCGTCGATCAGGTGCTGCAGCATCTCTTCCAGTGCCTTTTGGGCGTAGGGGGCCTCGAGACTCGAGAGCAGTTTGAGCGCTTCCTCTTCCCTGCCCAGTTTCAGCAGTACGCTGCACAGAGACACGTGAGCGATATGCCAGGCATCTCCCCACAGGCGCGAGGCGACCTGCAAGGCCAGCTCCGGTGCGCTGAGACTCAGGATGCTGATGCGATTGATCTGTGCGGCGTCTGTGGGGGTGATGCGGGCCGAGTGACCCGAGAAATCCAGGTGCACCTCTTCGTCTTCTTTGCTGAACGACTCGGCGAGTCTGAACGCGATGAGAACCACTAGCACCAGAATGATAAAAGCTTCCACGACACCTCCTTGTTTGATTCGCCCGCTGGCACCATCCGTCCAGGATGAGCTTTGCGTCGGGTTTATACGGATCCACTGCCATGCTGACAACCGCGTATCGGGGCATTTGCCAACCCGTTCATTGCTGCATCGGCATGGCGATGTTGATTCGCGGTAGACTTGCCGCCTTCCCGACCAGTCAAGAAGCCCGCCATGGCCCTGCCATCGACCACCTACAAGATCGAACTGAACCTCACCGACATGGATCGCAGCGTCTACGAGAACCTGCGCTTCACCGTTGCCCGCCATCCCTCGGAGACCGAAGAGCGCCTGGCCGCGCGGTTGATCGCCTACGCGTTGTTCTATCACGAGCAACTGGCGTTCGGTCGCGGCCTGTCGGATGTCGATGAGCCTGCGTTGTGGGAAAAGAGTCTGGACGATCGCGTGCTGCACTGGATCGAGGTCGGGCAACCGGACAGCGAGCGCATCACCTGGTGCTCGCGGCGTACCGAGAAGTTCAGCCTGGTGGCCTACGGCAATCTGCGCGTGTGGCAGGGCAAGTGCCTCGACCCGGTGCGCAGCCTGAAGAACATCAACGTGGTCGCCCTGGGCCAGGAGGCACTGGCCGACCTCGCACAGGACCTCCCGCGTTCGCTGTCCTGGAGCGTGATGATCAGCGATGGCGAATTGTTCGTCACCGACGAGCGCGGCCAGCACGAGATTCCGCTGGAGTGGCTGGCTGGCGAACGCGGAGCTTGATGAGTAGCGTAGGGTGGATGACGCTCTTTTCGTCCACCACAAGTGCAAGGTGGACGGATGAAGCGCCGTCCACCCTACGAATCTGGCCGGCGAGCGGTGAAGCCGTAGCCCGGATGCAATCCGGAAAATGGTTTTGCACGCCTTGGATCGCAGTTCCCTCTCCCCTCGGGGAGAGGGCTAGGGAGAGGGGGACTTCGGTGGCTCGGTGTTGCTGGATTGACCCTCTCCCCCGGCCCCTCTCCCGCAAGCGGGAGAGGGGAGAAAAACCGTCCCCATTGAAATAGACCGAACATGCGTATCGAATCCCGTCCCTTACCCGCGCAACTGCCCGACCTGGGCAACCTGCCGCCGTTGCTCACCCGTCTCTACGCTGCCCGTGGCGTGCAGTCCGCCGAGGAGCTGGACAAGGGGCTGGCGCGGCTGATTCCGTACCGGCAGCTGAAAGGCATCGACGCAGCTGTCGAGCTGCTGGTCGAGGCGCTGGCGCAGCGTCAGCGCATCCTTATCGTTGGCGACTTCGATGCCGATGGCGCCACCGCCAGCTCGGTCGGCGTGCTCGGCCTGCGTCTGCTCGGCGCTGCGCATGTGGATTATCTGGTGCCGAACCGCTTCGAGTACGGCTATGGCCTGACGCCGGAAATCGTCGCCGTGGCGCTGGAGCGTCAGCCCGACCTGCTGCTGACTGTGGACAACGGCATCTCCAGCGTCGACGGCGTGGCTGCTGCCAAGGCGGCGGGGCTCAAGGTGCTGGTCACCGACCATCACCTGCCAGGGCCGGAATTGCCCGCGGCCGATGCCATCGTCAACCCCAACCAGCCGGGCTGCGAGTTCCCGAGCAAGGCCATGGCCGGTGTCGGGGTGATGTTCTACGTGCTGCTGGCGCTGCGTGCGCGCCTGCGCGAGCTGGGCTGGTTCGCCAGCCGCCAGGAGCCGAACCTGGGCGAGCTGCTCGATCTGGTGGCACTCGGCAGCGTCGCCGATGTGGTGCCGCTGGATGCCAACAACCGCATCCTGGTGCACCAGGGCCTGGCGCGTATTCGTGCCGGTCGGGCGCGGCCCGGGCTGCGCGCGATACTCGAAGTGGCCGGGCGCGACCACCGGCGCATCACTTCCACCGATCTCGGTTTCATCCTCGGCCCGCGACTGAATGCAGCCGGGCGCCTGGACGACATGAGCCTGGGCATCGAATGCCTGCTCTGCGACGACGAGGCGCTGGCCCGCGACATGGCGGTGCAGCTCGATCAGCTCAACCAGGACCGCAAGGCCATCGAACAGGGCATGCAGCGCGAGGCGCTGGCCCAGCTCAAGGACCTGCAGCTGCAGGACATGCCGTTCGGCCTGTGCCTGTTCGAACCGGACTGGCACCAGGGGGTGATCGGCATCCTCGCCTCGCGCCTGAAGGAACGCTATCACCGCCCGGTCATCGCCTTCGCCGATGCCGGTGATGGGCTCCTCAAGGGCTCGGCACGCTCGGTGCCGGGGCTGCATATCCGCGATGCGCTGGACGCCGTGGCGGCCAAGCATCCAGGGCTGATCAGCAAGTTCGGCGGGCATGCCATGGCCGCCGGCCTGTCGTTGCCGCAGGAGAACTTCGGCGCCTTCGCCGCCGCCTTCGATGCCGAGGTGCGCCGCCAGCTGTGCGAGGACGACCTGACCGGTCGCCTGCTGTCCGACGGCCAGCTCGACGCCACCGAATTCCACCTGGAACTGGCCCGTGCCCTGCGCAACGCCGGGCCCTGGGGCCAGCACTTCCCCGAGCCGCTGTTCCATGGCGTGTTCCAGATCGTGGGCCAGCGCATCGTCGGCGAGCGGCACCTGAAGCTGGTGCTCAAGACCGAGTGCGGCAGCGTGCAGCTCGACGGCATCGCCTTCAACATCGACCGCGAGGTCTGGCCCAACCCGACGCTGCGCTGGGCCGAAGTGGCCTACAAGCTCGACCTCAACGAGTTCCGCGGCAACGAGAGCGTGCAGTTGATGGTGGCGCATATCGCCCCGCGCTAACTCGCGAGGTGGGCCAATACCTCCTGCATGCGCTGACGCGTCTCGGCGGTGCAGGGCAGCAATGGTGCCCGCGGCGCTTCATCATCGATCAGCCCCTGCATCGCCAGCGCCGCCTTGATCGCCGAAGGGTTGGCTTCGGCGAAAGCCGCCTGCATCCAGGGCAACAGGCGATAGTGCAACTGCCGTGCGCCTTGCAGATCGCCTTGTGCCACGCGCTGCTGCATGGCCACGTACAGGTCGGCGCGAATATGCGCGGAGGCCGAGATGGCGCCTGCGCCACCCAGACACAGGGTATTGAAGATCTGCACGTCCTCGCCGGCCAGCACCTGCACCTGGCCATCGGCGATCAGCGCCATGGTGGTTTCGGCATCGCCTGAACAGTCCTTGATGGCCTGGATATTGGGATGGCGGACGATGCGTCGCAGGGTTTCGCGCTCGATGCGCACCCCTGTGCGGTAGGGGATGTCGTAGAGCACCAGCGGTACCTCGGCGGCGTCGGCCAGTGTACTGAAGAAGTGCTCCAGCCCCGCTTGCGACGGGCGAATGTAGTAGGGCGCCGGTACCAGCAGGCCGGCCAGCGTGCGGCGCTGGATTTCCCGTTGCAGGTCGAGCAGCGCATTTAGCTGGTTACCGGCCAGGCCCATGATGACGCGGTCTGCGGGGACGCGCTGGAGCACGGCATCCAGCACCGCCAACTGCTCGGCCTGGCTCAGCGCGGCGGCTTCGCCGGTGGTGCCGCAGACCACCAAACCCGCGACACCGTCCCCCAGCAGCCTGGCTGTCAGGCGGTCGAGGCTGGCGAAATCGATCTCGCCGTTGCGAAAGGGGGTGACCAGCGCCACCCAGATACCCTGAAAAGCGGACATGCGAAAACTCCTTGCGACTGACCGTCGGGTCGCCGTCAGGGAGGGTGCGGGATACGAGCGGGAAGGGGATTGAACCTGGCGCTTGTCCTGTCAGCCCATCTGACGGGACAGCACGCCCCGGTCAAATGAGCGACTGTTTCTTGGATTTCTTGGCAACGACGACGCACGCGCACTGGCAGGTCATGGAACCTGGGAGCAGTGCTTGGACGTCTGCGCGGCTGTCAAGCGGCCCCGGCGGTAATATCTGGAAGCATTCAGGCGGCTGCCGGGCCAATGGCCGAGGCCTACACTCGGCGAGATTTCCTCAGGAGAATGCGCGATGAATACCCGTGGCTTGCTCGATCAACTGCTCAAATCCGGTCAGGAGATGCTGCAACAGAAAGGTGCTGGTGGAGCCTCTTCCGGGCTGGGCGGCGCGCTGGGTGGCCTGCTCGGCGGTGGCGCGGGCAAGAGCGGTGGCAGCGATCTCGGCTCGATGCTCAAGGGCGCCGGCGGTGGTGCTGCGTTGGCCATGCTGCTGGGCAACAAACGGGTGCGCAAGGTCGGCGGCAAGGTGGCGGTCTATGGCGGCCTGGCTGCGCTTGGCGTGCTGGCCTACAAGGCCTACGGCAACTGGCAGGCGCAACAGGCCCAGCAGGGTGGTGCGCAGCCAGTCGAGCCGCAGACGCTCGATCGCCTGCCTGCGCCGCAGGCCGAGCAGCACAGCCGGGCCATCCTCAAGGCCCTGGTGGCGGCGGCCAAGGCCGATGGTCATGTCGATGATCGCGAGCGGCAGTTGATCGAGGAGGAGCTCGGCAAGCTGGCGCAGGACGCCGAGCTGCAAGCCTGGCTGCACGCCGAGCTGAACAAGCCGCTGGACCCCGCCGATGTTGCGCGTGCCGCCAGCACGCCGGAAATGGCTGCGGAAATGTACCTGGCGAGCGTGCTGATGGTGGACGAGGAGCACTTCATGGAGCGTACCTACCTCGAAGAGCTGGCGCGCCAGCTGCAGTTGCCGCCGGCGCTGAAGAGCGAGTTGGAGGCACAGGTGCGGCTCGAGCTGCAGCGCGTCTGATCAGACCAAAAGATCATTCATCCTCGCGCCCGGCTTGTTTTAGGCTGAAGGCCAACGACAAGAACGACACGCGAGGATGCCCATGTCGCAAGCGCCCCTGGATGCCTATGACTACCTGATCGTCGGTGCCGGCCCGGCCGGCTGCCTGCTGGCCAATCGGCTGTCTGCCGACCCTGGCGTCAGCGTGCTGCTGATCGAGGCAGGCGGGCGCGACAACTACCCCTGGATCCATATTCCGGTCGGCTACCTCTACTGCATCGGCAACCCCCGTACCGACTGGTGCTACAGCACCGAGGCCGACCCCGGCCTGCACGGTCGCAGTCTCAAGTACCCGCGTGGGCGTGTGCTCGGCGGCTGTTCTTCGATCAATGGCATGATCTACATGCGTGGCCAGGCGGCGGATTACGATGGCTGGGCGGCGGCCGGCAATCCTGGCTGGGCCTGGCGCGACGTGCTGCCGCTGTTCAAACGTTCGGAAAATCACTTTGCCGGCGCCAGCGACCTGCATGGCGGCGACGGCGAGTGGCGGGTCGAGCGCCAGCGTCTGTCCTGGGACATTCTCGAGGCCTTTCGTGCGGCGGCGGCGCAGAGCGGCATTGCCAGCGTCGATGACTTCAATGGCGGCGACAACGAAGGCTGCAGCTATTTTCAAGTCAACCAGCGGCGCGGCGTGCGCTGGAATGCGTCCAAGGCCTTTCTTCGAGACATACGCCAGCGCGCCAATCTGCAGGTGCTGACCGGCGCCGAAGCCGAGCGCCTGGAATTGCAGGGCGGCCGCGCCAGCACCTTGCATCTGCGTTGGCAGGGGCAGGTCCTGCGGGTCAGGGCACGCCGCGAGATCGTTCTCTGCGCTGGCGCCATCGGTTCGCCGGCCTTGCTGCAGCGTTCGGGCATCGGTCCGCGGCCGCTGCTCGAACGGCTCGGCATCGGCGTGAAGCATGAGCTGTCGGGCGTCGGCGAGAACCTGCAGGATCACCTGCAATTGCGCCTGATCTACCGCGTCGAGGGGGTGAAGACGCTCAATCGCATCGTCGCCACACCCTGGGGCAAGCTGGGCATGGGCCTGGAATACCTGCTCAAGCGCAGTGGGCCGCTGTCCATGGCGCCCAGTCAATTGGGCGCCTTCGCCAAATCCGACCCCGGCCAGGCGCGTGCCAACCTGCAGTATCACGTGCAGCCGCTGTCGCTGGAGCGCTTTGGCGAGCCCCTGCACGATTTCCCGGCCTTTACCGCCTCGGTGTGCAACCTGCGCCCGCACAGTCGTGGGCGTGTCGCGATCACTTCGGTTGATGCTGCCGTCGCGCCATCGATCCAGCCCAACTACCTGAGCGACGAGCGCGACCTGCAGGTGGCGGCCGATGCCATCCGCCTGACCCGGCGCATCGTTGCCGCGCCGGCATTGGCCGGCTACCGGCCGCAGGAGTACAAGCCCGGGCCGGATTACCAGAGCGAGGAAGACCTGCAGCGCGCTGCGGGGGAGATAGGCACCACCATCTTCCACCCGGTGGGCACCTGCGCGATGGGGCAGGGGCAGGGTGCGGTGGTCGATGCCCGCTTGCGCGTGCACGGTATCGCCGGTTTGCGGGTAGTCGATGCGTCGATCATGCCGACCATCGTCTCGGGCAATACCTGCTCGCCGGTGTTGATGATCGCGGAGAAGGCCGCGCAGATGATCAAGGAGGACGCGCTGCGTCCTGTGCTGCCGGCCGTGCAATTGCAGGTTCGCGGCGAGGCGCCGCTCCTACGGGAGGCGTGAGCTGCTTTGTGTAGGAGCCCCGCCTCGGGGCGAAGCTGTTGGCTTTGTGCTGTCCTTTGCGCGGGGCGTGCCAAGAACTGCGCCGTTGATCCAGAGATCGCTGATCGATCAGCCTGAACGGGCTGCCAGGCCGTGGCGGCTCGGGTATAATCGCCGGCTTTTCCGTCCGATTTGCCGCGAGCGCCGACTACCATGGAAATCAATCCGATCCTCAACGCCATCAAGGACCTGTCCGAACGTACCCAGTCAATTAGGGGGTATCTTTGACTACGATCACAAGCATGATCGTCTGGTCGAAGTAAACCGCGAGCTGGAGGACGCCAGCGTCTGGAACAAGCCCGAGTACGCCCAGGCCCTGGGCCGTGAGCGCGCCATGCTGGCGCAGATCGTCGAAACCATCGACGACCTCACCGGCAGTCTGGCCGATTCCAGGGATCTGCTGGAAATGGCCGCCGAAGAGAACGACGAAGGTGCGGTCAGCGACATCGTCGCCGAAGTCGAGCGCCTGCGCGAAATCCTCGAGAAGCTGGAATTCCGCCGCATGTTCAGCGGCGAGATGGACCCGAACAACTGCTACCTGGATATCCAGGCCGGTTCCGGCGGCACCGAAGCCCAGGACTGGGCCAACATCCTGCTGCGCATGTACCTGCGCTGGGCCGACAAGCGCGGCTTCAGTGCCGAGATCGTCGAGCTGTCCGAAGGCGAAGTCGCCGGCATCAAGGGCGCCACCGTGCACATCAAGGGCGAGTACGCCTTCGGCTGGCTGCGTACCGAGATCGGCGTGCACCGCCTGGTGCGCAAGAGCCCGTTCGACTCCGGCGCGCGTCGCCACACCTCCTTCTCGGCGGTGTTCGTGTCCCCCGAAATCGACGACAAGGTGGACATCGAGATCAACCCGTCCGACCTGCGTATCGACACCTACCGCTCCTCCGGCGCCGGTGGTCAGCACGTAAACACCACCGATTCGGCGGTGCGTATCACCCACGTGCCGACCAACACCGTGGTGGCCTGCCAGAACGAACGTTCTCAGCACGCCAACAAGGACACCGCGATGAAGATGCTGCGGGCCAAGTTGTACGAGCTGGAGATGCAGAAGCGCAATGCGGCCTCGCAGGCGCTGGAAGACAGCAAGTCGGATATCGGCTGGGGCCATCAGATTCGCTCCTACGTGCTCGATGATTCGCGCATCAAGGACCTGCGTACCGGCGTCGAACGCAGCGACTGCCAGAAGGTGCTCGATGGCGACCTCGACGGCTATCTCGAGGCCAGCCTCAAGCAGGGCCTGTAAGCCCAGTAACCCATCCGTGGGCGCCGGTCAGCCGGCGCCTGCTCAAATTTTGTACGACACGCCAGGCAGATAAAGCGACCATGAGCGACCAACAACTCGACCACAACGAACTGCAACAGGAAGAAAACAAGCTGATTGCCCAGCGCAAGGAAAAGCTTGCTGCCGTCCGTGAGCAGGGCATTGCCTTCCCCAACGATTTCCGCCGTGACAGCCTGTGCGCCGACCTGCAGAAACAGTACGAGGGCAAGAGCAAGGAAGAGCTGGAGGCCGCTGCCATCCCGGTCAAGGTGGCCGGTCGTATCATGCTCAACCGTGGCGCCTTCATGGTGCTGCAGGACACCTCCGGGCGTCTGCAGGTCTATGTCAACCGCAAGACCCTGCCGGCCGAGCAACTGGAAGCGGTCAAGCACTTCGACCTGGGCGACATCATCGCTGCCGAGGGCACGCTGGCTCGTTCCGGCAAGGGCGACCTGTACGTCGACATGCACAACGTGCGTCTGCTGACCAAGTCGCTGCGCCCGCTGCCGGACAAGCACCATGGCCTGACCGACACCGAGCAGCGCTACCGCCAGCGTTACGTCGACCTGATCGTCAACGAAGAAGTGCGCCACACCTTCCGCGTGCGCTCGCAGGTGATCGCGCATATCCGTCGTTTCCTCAACGAGCGCGGTTTCCTCGAAGTGGAAACCCCGATGCTGCAGACCATCCCCGGCGGCGCGGCGGCCAAGCCGTTCGAGACTCACCACAACGCGCTGGACATGGCCATGTTCCTGCGTATCGCCCCGGAGCTGTACCTCAAGCGTCTGGTGGTCGGTGGCTTCGAGAAAGTCTTCGAGATCAACCGCAACTTCCGTAACGAAGGCGTTTCGACCCGGCACAACCCCGAGTTCACCATGCTCGAGTTCTACCAGGCCTACGCCGACTACCGCGACAACATGGACCTGACCGAGGAGCTGTTCCGCGAACTGGCCCTGGCCGTGCTGGGCAGCACCGACGTGCCCTACGGCGACAAGGTGTTCCACTTCGGCGAGCCGTTCGTGCGCCTGTCTGTGTACGACTCGATCCTCAAGTACAACCCGGACATCACCGAGGCTGACCTGAACGACGTCGACAAGGCCCGCGCCATCGCCAAGAAGGCCGGCGCCAAGGTGCTCGGCCACGAAGGTCTGGGCAAGCTGCAGGTGATGATTTTCGAGGAACTGGTGGAGAGCAAGCTGGAGCAGCCGCACTTCATCACCGAGTATCCGTTCGAGGTCTCGCCGCTGGCCCGTCGCAATGACCAGAACCCCAACGTCACCGACCGCTTCGAGCTGTTCATCGGTGGCCGCGAGATCGCCAACGCCTACTCCGAGCTCAACGACGCCGAGGATCAGGCCGAGCGCTTCCTCGCCCAGGTGGCCGAGAAGGATGCCGGTGACGACGAGGCCATGCACTACGACGCCGACTTCGTGCGCGCCCTGGAGTACGGCATGCCGCCCACCGCCGGTGAAGGCATCGGCATCGACCGCCTGGTGATGCTGCTGACCAACTCGCCGTCGATCCGCGACGTCATCCTGTTCCCGCATATGCGCCCGCAGGCCTGACGGCAATACGGAAAGCCGCCCTCGGGCGGCTTTTTTCTGTCTGTGACTCGGGCATTCGGGGGGCTTTCTCCGGGTGGCGGGCTGGCAAGCGAAACGCGGCCTTTTGGTTGCCTGTCCAACCCATTACTCTCCTTGCCACAACCAGAGCGTAGAGGAACGATCTACCGTGAGCTCCGTACCTGTGTCCCCGAAAGCCTCCCATGCTGCCAATGCCGTTGCCGAAAGCGTCCAGTACCAGGGCCGCAAGGCCAGTCGCCAGGGCAGCGAGCAGCGCCGCCAGGCGATTCTCGATGCCGCCATGCGCATCGTCGTGCGTGAGGGCGTACGCGCCGTGCGCCATCGTGCGGTAGCCGCCGAGGCGCAGGTGCCATTGTCGGCCACGACCTACTATTTCAAGGACATCGATGACCTAATCACCGATACCTTTGCCCAGTTCGTCGAGCGCAGCGCGGCGCAGATGGCGGCTTTCTGGGCCAGTACCCAGGGTACGCTGGAGGAGATGGTCGGGCGCCTGGATGGCAGCGAGCAGGCACGCCGGCAACTGGCCGAGGAAATCGCCGAGCTGGCGGTGCAGTACGTGCAGCGCCAGTTGCGCGAGCGCCGCGATCATCTGATCGCCGAACAGGCGTTCCAGCAGGAGGCGCTGCTCAATCCGCGTCTGCGTGAGCTGGTGCGGGCCCATCGGCAGATTCTGCAGCAGGGTGTGACCCACTTCTTCGAAGTGCTTGGCTCGCGCCAGCCCGAGCAGGATGCCGTGCTGTTGACGGCCACCATCGTGCGGATGGAGTATCAGGGCCTGCTGGACGGCGTGGATCATCTGGACAGCCAGGGAATGCTGGCCATCCTTAAGCGTTACATGAATCTGGTTCTGGGGCTGTAAGCGTCGATCATCGGGTCGAACGGCCTGCACAAGGAGAGCGTAATGAAAGCCTGGCGCGTAATGGTCGCCCTGTCCTTCCTGCTATTGAGTGGTTGCCTAGTCACCTTCAAGGACCCGATCCCGGCCAACGAGGCCGCGCCCATCCCGCTGCTGGGCGAGTGGACCCGGCAGGACGAGTGGGGTGATCAGTTGTATCTGGAGATCACCCGAGCCGGCTCCAACCTCTATGAAGCGCGTATCTATGAAGGCAGCCCGGATAACGTGAGCAGCCTCGAAGAGTTCGGCTTTACCGTCGCCCACCATGGTCGCCGCTGGTATCTCTCGGCCGGCCTGCCGAAAAGCCTGGGCGCCAACTTCGCCATCGCCGGTTTCGAATTGACCCGTGACAACGAGCTGGTGGTGTACAACCTCGATACCGAGCGCATCCTGCAGGACATGGACAAGGGCCTGCTGGAAGGGCAGACCGTCGCCATGCCCGAAGCGGATGGCGCACTGATCACCAGCCCGCTGGACAAGGTGTTCGCCTACCTCGACGACCCGGCCAATGCCGATCTGTTCGTCGAAGTCGCGCGTTACCAGCGAGTGGCCGAATAGGAATCGCAATGAACAGCCAGCAAAAACTGGACGACTATCAACTCTGCATTCGCGCCCTCAGCGACCGTATCGTCGAGGCGCAGACCCCCATCCGCGTGCTCGATGCGGTGAAGTGGGACGACGGCATCCGCGATGGCTTTCTCAAGGCCAAGGGCAAGCAGCCGCCGGCGGTGGACCGCGACTACTACCTGAGCCGGCCGCTGGCCTTCGATGCCGCGGCGAAGAAGCTGGAATTCCAGAACATCGAGCGCGACATCACCCGCCAGCTCGGCCAGTTCAACCCGGTCGGGCAGATCATGCGGCGCATGTGCAAGGAATACCGCATGGTCATCCGCATGCTCGAAGCACGCGGCACCGAGGATTTCGGCCTGATCAGTCAGGAGCTCTATGGCGCGGCTTCCGATGCCTTTCATGCCGGTGACCCGACCCTGGCCGATCTTGGCCTGATGCTCTCGGACTACCTCAACAACATCGCCGCACGTGGCGATCTGGAAGACGAGCCCAAGGTGCTTGGCGCCAGCGACGCGGTGAATATCCTGCAGCAGCGCCTGGCGGGCGTGTTCGGCGACGACACCATTCGCGTGTTCGAGTCCGACGGCATCCTCGCCGACGCCGCGGCCGGTGCCGACTACATCAAGATTCGCAGCGATGCGCGCTTCAATGAACGCGACGTCAAAGCGCTGGAAGTGCACGAGGGTCTGGTGCACGTGGGTACCACGCTCAATGGTCTGAACCAGCCGATCTGTACCTTCCTGGCCAAGGGCCCGCCCTCGTCGACCGTGACCCAGGAAGGCCTGGCGATCCTCATGGAGGTGATCGCCTTCGCCTCGTACCCGACGCGTCTGCGCAAGCTGACCAACCGCACCCGTGCCATCCACATGGCGGAGGAGGGCGCTGACTTTCTCGAGGTCTTCGAGTTCTTCCGCGAGCAGGGCTATGGCCTGGAGGGCGGCTACAGCAATGCCAGCCGGGTGTTCCGCGGCTCCTTGCCGAATGGCCTGCCGTTCACCAAGGACCTGTCGTATCTGAAGGGTTTCATCCTGATCTACAACTACATCCAGCTGGCGGTGCGCAAAGGCAAGCTGGAGCAGATTCCGCTGCTGTTCTGTGGCAAGACCACGCTGGAAGACATGCGCACCCTGCGCAAACTGGTGGACGAGGGCCTGGTGCTGCCGCCCAAGTACCTGCCGCCGCAATTCCAGGACATGAACGCGCTGTCGGCCTGGATGTGTTTCTCCAACTTCCTCAACCACCTGAGTCTGGATCGCATCGAGGCGGACTACGCCAATATTCTCTAGCGGCAGCAGGCGGCAAGGTGTCGCCCGGATGAAATCCGGGAATTGCGGAGAGCAAAACGTGGCAAGCCATCAACTCGAATACGAAATCCTCGGTGCATCGGCGCAATCGGTGGAAATCATCCTCGACCCCGGCGAGACGGTGATCGCCGAGGCCGGGGCGATGAACTACATGACCGACGGTGTGCGCTTCGAAACGCGCATGGGCGATGGTTCGTCCAGTGGTCTGCTGGGCAAGCTGTGGAGCGTCGGCAAGCGCATGCTCACCGGCGAGTCGTTGTTCATGACCCACTTCAGCAACGCCGGCAAGCGCCAGGCGCGGGTCGCCTTCGCCGCGCCTTATCCGGGCACGGTTGTGCCCATCGATCTGGCGAAGATCGGCGGCCGGCTGGTCTGCCAGAAGGATGCCTTTCTCTGTGCGGCGCACGGCACCAGCATAGGCATCAGTTTCGCCAAGCGTCTGGGCGCCGGCTTTTTCGGCGGCGAGGGTTTCATCCTGCAGAAGCTCGAAGGCGATGGCCTGGCCTTCGTGCATGCCGGCGGCACGGTAATCCGCAAGGAACTGAACAACGAAACCCTGCGCCTGGACACCGGTTGCCTGGTGGCCTTCAGCAGCGGCATCGACTACGACATCGCCCTGGCCGGCGGGCTGAAAAGCATGCTGTTCGGCGGCGAAGGGATCCTGCTGACTACGCTCAAGGGCACCGGCACGGTGTGGATTCAGAGCCTACCGTTCTCGCGCCTGGCCGAGCGCGTCTATGCGGCGACCGTACAGGCGCGCGAAGAGGTGCGTGCCGGTGGCAAGTAGCCTAAGGACGCTGGCGTTTGTGCTGGCCAGCCTGTGGCTGGCCGGTTGCAGCGGTCTGCTGTTCTATCCCGAGCCGGGGCTGCCGATCACCCCGGAGCGTGCCGGCCTTGAATACCGCGACATCGAACTGCATGCCGCCGATGGCACCCGACTGCACGCCTGGTGGCTGCCGGCCAAGGCTGGTGTCGCGGTCAAGGGCACGGTGCTGCACCTGCACGGCAATGGCGGCAACCTGGCCTGGCACCTGGGCGGTGTGCACTGGCTGCCGGAGCAGGGCTACCAGGTGCTTATGCTGGATTACCGAGGCTATGGCCTGTCCGAGGGCAAACCACGTTTACCGGAGGTCTATCAGGATATCGACGCGGCCTTCACCTGGCTCGACCAGGCGCCGCAGGTCGAGGGCAAGCCGCTGTTCCTGCTGGGGCAGAGCCTTGGCGGTGCCCTCGGTGTGCATTACCTGGCGCAGCAACCCGAGCGCCGGTCGAGCTTGCAGGCCATCGCGCTCGATGGTGTGCCGGCCAGTTACCGCGATGTCGGCCGCTATGCCCTGAGCAGGAGCTGGCTGACCTGGCCGTTGCAGATGGCGCTGTCCTGGCTGGTGCCGGACGGCGACAGCGCGATTCACAGCATCGAACGAATCCAGGGCACGCCCTTGCTGATCTATCACAGTGTTGACGATACGATCGTGCCGCTTTCCAATGGCCAGCGTTTGTATCAAGCTGCGCACCCACCACGCGCCTTTCAGGCGACCCGTGGCCCGCACGTGCAAACCTTCGCCGCGCCCGCCTGGCGTCAATCGCTGCTGGCGTTCTTCGCTGCGCCGCAGGCTTACGTCGAACGGTCGGGGCCGGCTACCGAATCCGCAACAGAGAGTCCGCAATGACCGAACGCAATCCCATCCCTCTGATCCTCACGGGTGTCGCCAGCATCGTCGGCACCATCGGCGTGCTCTGGTACTACGGCTATGTGCATTTCGCCAAACCGGAAGATGCCCTGCTGCTGTCCGATTTCACCATGCTCAAGACCATCCCCGGCGAGGACTACAAGGTTTCGCTGAAGCCGGCCAACCAGGTGGCGCAGTGCATCGACGGCGTGCTGGTGCTGTTCGACCTGCAGCAGAAAGGGCTGACCGGCGTGCTGGTGGATAACAAGAAGCAGGCCGTGCGTTGCATGGGGCAAGAGACTCCGGCTCTGGAGGAGTAAGCTCAGGCGTCCAAAAAGAAACCCGCCATCACAGGCTGTGTGAAAACTACTGCGCTCGGCCATGCTGCGAAAAAAAACGGCTCAAAATGCTCATTTACAGCTCGTAAACTGCGCTTTTTCGCCGTTTTTTGCCTTGCCTGACCTTCGCTCGCTACGTTTTCACACGGTCTGATAGGCGGGTTTCTTCATTACAACGCTGCGATCAGGCGCCGGCAGAGGAGCGCGGAGCCACAGGCTGGTTGTCGTTGGAGATGGTCACCTCCACGCGACGGTTCTGCGCGCGACCGGAGTCGGTGGAGTTATCCGCAACCGGATACTCCTTGCCGTAGCCCTGAGCGACGATGCGCGTCGGCTCCACACCGGCACGGATCAATGCACGACGCACGGACTCGGCGCGGCGCTCGGACAGGCCTTGGTTGTAGCTGGCCGAGCCGACGCTGTCGGTGTAACCCTCGACGATCACCTGGCGCTCCGGATTTTCCTGGAGGAACCGCGCCAGCTGGGTGATGTTGGGCAGCGCGCTGCTCTTGAGTTCGGCCTTGTTGAAGTCGAACAGAACGTCACCGAAGGTCACCAGAGTGCCGCGCTCGGTCTGCTTGGCATTGAGGCTTTCCTGCAGCTTGCGGATCTGGGCGTCGCGTGCATCGAGCAGGGCCTGGGCACGCTGCGCCGAGCTGTTCTTCAATTCGGCTTCGGCGGTACGCAGGGCGATGGTCTGTTTGGCCACCTCGACGCGCTTGTTGGTCAGATAGGCCAGTTGGTCGACCTTCTTCTCGTCTTCCTTGTCCAGGTAGGCCTTGTCGGCCTTGTCCAGCCATTCCTTGGCTTCCTTGGTTTCCAGCGCGGCGACCTTGCTCGCCTGCGGATCGCTCTGCAGCGAGGAGAAGTTGCTGCGCGCCGACTCCAGGTTGGCGTTGGGTTGGTGCGAGCAGGCGGCGAGGCCGACGCTCAGGGCCAGAAGGGCGGGGATCATCACGTGTTTACGCATGGCGTTCATCCTTTGATCTGTCAGCGAATGGGTGGGTGGCACGTCGCTCACTGAGCGTTACGCATGCCTTCCTCACGCAGTTCCTGAACACCCTGGCGGGCGTCCTGCAGTGCTTGTTCGGCCTTGGCAGCCTGAGCCTTGCGTTCGGCGACTCGGGCATCCCATTCGGCCTGTTCGGCCAAGCGGCGGGCTTTCTCGTAGTCCTCGTCGTGCATGGCGATCTCGGCTTCTTTGAGCTTGTCTTGCGCGGCTTTCATTTCCACGGCCGCGAATTCGGTGCCACCAGCGCTGATCGCCGCGTTCACGGCCGACTGCGTCACGGCGTACTGTTCGGTAGGCGGGTTACCGGCGCAGCCAGCGAGCACCAGGCTGCTGCCCAGTACCACGGCGGCCAGTTTGATCCCCTGCAGACGGTTGCGCGGGGCTTTCTCGATACGGGTCTTCATGGCGGCTAACTCCATTTGAAACACTCCTATGAATGACGATATCCGTGACAGCTTGCCCGCCGTGCTGCCCCCTGCCGAGGGTGATGGTGTTGCCACGGCGGCCTGCAATTTGGGACCTGAATATTTCTGGAATGGTTCAGAAAAAATGACAGTGTGCTCACGATTCCGAGAATTTTATGTCGGCCAAGTAATTGATTTATCGAGTCTTTTAGTTCGGGCAGCAAAGCTGCGCGGACAGATCCACCACCCTTGGCGCTAGTGAGTTCAGTGTGATTCGTCCAGGCAAGAGGCGGCGGGGGCAAGTGTTCGGATTAAGACGAACAGCCCCGGGGAGTTGTCGCGTAGAGGCATTCGGGTGATAGCGCCCTACAGACTAAGCGAGCGAGCTTGAGCGGTATATCGAACGAGTGCGACCCGCCAGCGTCAGTGGCTGGTGCCCTTGGTCGACTCGCTCAGCTCGCGCAGGTATTTGCGCGACAGCGCCAGGAAACGCGGAGTCGGACCGATGTCCTCATAGAGAGGATCGCCCTGTTCATCCAGCGCCACCACCTTGTTGCCCTTTACATAGGGCAGGCTGGCCTCCAGTTCTTCCAGCGCCGCGCCGATCAGTTCGCCGAGCAATTCCTCGCTGTGATGCTTGGGATACATCTCGGTAAGCGCCGCCAGGCGAGCTGCCGATTCGACATCCAGATGAATGTGATAGCGGGTCGGAGTCAGATGACCCTTGGCATTCTGTTCCCAGTGTTTTGCCAGTTCGCGAATTCTCATGTCGTCGCTCCTTACGGGGGGGCAGGCGATGCCGGTTGGACTCTCTGCACCTGTCAACAAGCCTAGACCCAGCGCTCAACCCCACCTTCGGACGCGTCGCACCCTTGTAAGAAGTTGGCGCGCTGGGCACTCTGTTGACAATGGTCAGCAGAAGGAGTGCGACATGGCGGAAATAGATGCGCGCCTGCGTGAAGAGGTGCACCTGCTCGGCGAACTGCTCGGGCATACCATCTGCACCCAGTTGGGCGATGAGTTTCTCGACAAGATCGAGCGCATACGCAAGGCCGCCAAGGCCGGCCGCAGTGGCTCTGCTGCTGGCTCCGAGCAGTTGAGCAGCACCCTGGGCGACCTCGGTGACGACGAGCTTCTGCCGGTGGCCCGTGCCTTCAACCAGTTCCTCAACCTGGCCAATATCGCCGAACAGCAACACCGCGTGCGCCGCCGCCGCTCAGGCGAACCCGAGCCTTTCGAGCTGCGCGTGCTGGACGAGTTGCTCGAGCGTCTGCTTGCCGAAGGGCAAAGCGGCGATGAACTGGCGCGCCAGCTGGCGCGTCTGGACATCGAGCTGGTGCTGACCGCACACCCCACCGAAGTGGCGCGGCGTACCCTGATCCAGAAATACGATGCCATCGCCGCGCAACTGACGGCGCTGGATCGCAGCGACCTGTTGCCGGCCGAACGTGAGCGCATCGCCCTGCGCCTGCAACGGTTGATCGCCGAAGCCTGGCACACCGAGGAAATCCGTCGCAGCCGGCCCAGTCCGGTGGATGAGGCCAAATGGGGCTTCGCCGTCATCGAACATTCGCTGTGGCAGGCCGTGCCGCAGTTCCTGCGCCGTGCCGATAAGAGCCTTGAGGCTGCCACCGGCTTGCGTCTGCCGCTGGAAGCTGCGCCGATTCGTTTCGCCTCGTGGATGGGCGGCGACCGTGACGGCAACCCCAATGTCACGGCGCGGGTGACGCGCGAGGTGCTGCTGCTGGCGCGCTGGATGGCGGCCGACCTTTATCTGCGCGATGTCGATAGTCTCGCCGCCGAGCTGTCGATGCAGCAGGCCAGCGATGAGCTGCGCGCACAGGTGGGCGACAGTGCCGAGCCTTACCGCGCGTTGCTCAAGCAACTGCGCGAGCGCCTGCGTGAGACGCGCAGCTGGGCGCAGCAGGCGCTGACGTCGGATATCGCCGCGGGGCCTTCGGTGTTGCAGGACAACCATGATCTGCTGGCGCCGCTGCAGCTGTGCTACCAGTCGCTGCACCAGTGCGGCATGGGCGTCATAGCCGATGGCCCGTTGCTCGACTGCGTGCGCCGGGCCGCGACCTTCGGCCTGTTCCTGGTGCGCCTCGATGTGCGCCAGGACTCTGCCCGGCACGCCGCGGCGCTGTCGGAAATTACCGATTACCTCGGTCTCGGTCGCTACGCCGAGTGGGATGAAGAGGCGCGCCTGAGTTTCCTCCAGCGTGAACTGGACAGCCGCCGTCCGCTATTGCCGAGCGACTATCGCCCCTCGGCCGATACGGCCGAAGTGCTCGCCACCTGCCGTGAGGTGGCCGCTGCTCCCGCTGCCTCGCTGGGCTCCTACGTGATCTCCATGGCCGGTGCCGCTTCCGATGTGCTGGCGGTGCAACTGCTGCTGAAGGAAGCCGGGTTGCGCCGTCCGATGCGCGTGGTGCCACTGTTTGAAACCTTGGCGGACCTCGACCACGCCGGGCCGGTGATGGATCGTCTGCTGGGGTTGCCCGGTTATCGCGCGCGTCTGCATGGCCCGCAGGAAGTGATGATCGGTTATTCCGATTCGGCCAAGGATGCCGGTACCACCGCCGCTGCCTGGGCTCAGTACCGTGCTCAGGAGGAGCTGGTGCGCCTGTGCCGCGAGCATCAGGTCGAGTTGCTCCTGTTCCACGGTCGCGGTGGCACCGTGGGCCGTGGAGGCGGCCCGGCTCATGCGGCCATTCTGTCGCAACCGCCGGGTTCGGTGGCGGGACGTTTCCGCACCACCGAACAGGGCGAGATGATCCGCTTCAAGTTCGGCCTGCCGGATATCGCCGAGCAGAACCTCAACCTGTATCTCGCGGCTGTGCTGGAAGCCACGTTGCTGCCGCCGCCGGCCCCGCAGCCGAGCTGGCGTACGATGATGGACCGCCTTGCCGACGTCGGCGTGAAGGCCTATCGCGGCGTGGTGCGCGAGCATCCGCAGTTCGTCGAGTATTTCCGCCAGGCCACGCCGGAGCAGGAGCTGGGGCGCCTGCCACTGGGCAGTCGGCCGGCCAAGCGGCGTGAAGGCGGTGTGGAGAGCCTGCGCGCGATCCCGTGGATCTTCGCCTGGACCCAGACGCGGCTGATGCTGCCGGCCTGGCTAGGCTGGGAGCAGGCGCTGGGGCAGGCGCTGAGAGGTGGCGATGCCGAGGTGTTGAAGGACATGCGCGAACACTGGCCGTTCTTCCGTACGCGCATCGACATGCTGGAGATGGTGCTGACCAAGGCCGACGCCAGCATCGCTGCCCTGTACGACGAGCGATTGGTCGAACCGGCGTTGCTGCCGCTGGGTGCGCAGTTACGCGACCTATTGTCGCAGGCCTGTGCTGCCGTACTCGAACTGACCGGGCAGTCGCGTCTGCTCGCGCATAACCCGGAGACCCTTGAATCGATCAGCGTGCGCAACACCTATCTCGACCCATTGCACCTGCTGCAGGCCGAGCTGCTGGCGCGCTGCCGGCAACGCGAACAGGCGCCGGAGAGCCCTCTGGAGCAGGCGCTGCTGGTCAGCGTGGCGGGTATCGCAGCGGGTTTGCGCAACACGGGTTGAGGGGCGGCGGGCGCTGGCCGACGCATGTCCGTTCAGCGCCACATGCCAGGTTCAGGGCGTCGGGAGGAGGTTTTTTATCCGACTTTTGGCGGCTTGTGCGCCTGGGGTGCGCTGTGTATCTTGAGCAGCCTTTTTGGCCGCTGCGGCTGCCGCACAACATTCAAGAGATTGGCCCCACGAGGCGAGTCCGACCGATTACTACATAACTCTTGAGGAGCACATCGATGCGCGTGATTCTGCTGGGGGCGCCCGGTGCCGGCAAAGGTACCCAGGCTCGCTACATCACCGAGAAATTCGGCATTCCGCAAATCTCCACCGGTGACATGCTGCGCGCAGCGGTCAAGGCTGGCACCGAGCTCGGCCTGAAGGCCAAGAGCGTGATGGACGCCGGCGGTCTGGTCTCCGACGACCTGATCATCAATCTGGTCAAGGAGCGCATCGCTCAAGACGATTGCGCCAACGGCTTCCTTTTCGATGGTTTCCCGCGCACCATCCCGCAAGCCGAAGCGCTGCGCGATGCCGGCGTAGCCCTGGATCACGTAGTGGAAATCGCCGTCGACGACGAGGAAATCGTCAAGCGTCTGTCCGGCCGTCGCGTTCATCCTGCATCCGGGCGCGTGTACCACACCGAATACAATCCGCCGAAGGTTGCCGGCAAGGACGACCTGACCGGCGAGGAGCTGGTTCAGCGCGAGGATGACAAGGAAGAGACCGTGCGTCATCGCCTGTCCGTTTACCACTCGCAGACCAAGCCGCTGGTGGACTTCTACCAGAAGCTCTCCGCTGCGACCGGTACGCCGAAATGCAGCCACATTCCGGGCGTAGGCAGCGTCGAAGAAATCACCGCGAAGACCCTGGCCGCGCTGGACTGAGTCCACCTCGCCAGCCGTCAGCGAAGCAGGGCCCCGAAAGGGGCCTTGGTCGTTTATGGAACACGGAAAGGTTCTGCTGGCTCCGGGACAGGTGTCGGCTAGTATCGATGGTGCAAGCCTCCGGCCTGCTCGGAGGCGTGTCGATAACCTATAAGGAAGAGGGCATTAAATGACCGAGAAACGCATCTGGCTGGGCCTTGCGGTATCGCTGTTGAGCACTCCGCTGGTATTTGCCGAGACCGCCGCACAGGGCAGGACCGACTGTTCGGTCGCGCAATTCACCATGGGCTTGCGCTTCCAGCAGCAGTCCGCGGAGGTCCAGGCGCTGCAGCTGCAGGCTTACAACATCGCCACGGAGAAGCTCGACAAGGCCGTTGCTGCGGCAAAGGATCCGTCGAAGCTGGCCATCGTCACCGACCTCGATGAAACCGTGATCGACAACAGCGCCCTGTTGGCCCGCGACCTGGCCAACTGTCACCAATACGATGCCTGGGATACCTGGCTGCCCTGGGAGCGCGACGGCACGCCGGAGCTGATTCCCGGCGCGAAGAAATTCCTCGAACACGCCGACAAGCTCGGCGTGACCATCCGCTACATCTCCGACCGTGCCGACGAGCAGAAGCAATACACCCTGGCCACCCTGACCAAGCTCGGATTGCCGCAGGTGTCGGAAGACAGCGTGCTGCTGCTCGGCCCGCCCAAGGTCGAACGTCGCGCCATCGTCAGCGCCGATCACCAGATCGTCATGCTGCTGGGCGACACCCTGCACGACTTCGATGCGCGCTTTCGCAAGACGCCGCTCGATGCGCAGCGCAAGACCGTCGCCGACGAGGCCGGCAAGTGGGGCGTCGAGTGGATCGTGTTCCCCAACGCCGGCTATGGCACCTGGTCCAAGGCACCGCTCAAGGGCTGGGAGGCCGAGCCGGTGGTCGAGCCCTGGTAAGAACCTGTTCAAAGTCTGCTGCGCGTCGGCGCTGCCGCGTTAAAAACAGGCTTGCATTGCTCCAGCTCGCGAGACTTTGAGCAGCCTCTAAGGGCGCCCGTTGGTCGCTCCTCGCACGCCGAGGGCCGTCATGGCGCTGGAAAAAAAACTGTCGAGCCGGTCTAATGCCGGCTCTTTTACTTCAACCGTCCGAACGCAATGACCACTCTCCTGGCCCTGGATACCGCCACCGAAGCCTGCTCCGTCGCGCTGCTGCATGACGGTCGTGTACTCAGCCACTACGAAGTTGCCCCGCGTCTGCATGCGCAGCGCCTGTTGCCGATGATCCAGCAACTGCTGGGTGATGCCGGTATCGCAGCTTCGGCGCTCGACGCCATCGCTTTCGGTCGTGGTCCCGGTGCCTTCACTGGCGTGCGCATCGCCATCGGCGTGGTGCAGGGCCTGGCCTTCGCCCTGGACAGGCCGGTGCTGCCGGTCTCCAACCTGGCCATGCTGGCCCAGCGTGCGTTGCGTGAACAGGGTGCCGCCCAGGTCGCTGCAGCGATCGATGCGCGCATGGATGAAGTCTATTGGGGCTGTTATCGCGCCGAGGCAGGCGAGATGCGTTTGCTCGGTCAGGAAGCGGTGCTGCCGCCCGAGCAGGCCGAAGCGCCGCGTGGTAGCGATGGTGAATGGTTCGGCGCCGGTACGGGGTGGGGCACCTTTGCCACGCGTATCGCCCTCAAGCCCGCGAGCATGGACGGCAGCATGCTGCCGCATGCCGAAGACCTGCTGAGCCTGGCCCGTTTCGCCTGGGCGCGTGGCGAGGCTGTGCCGGCCGATCAGGCGCAGCCGGTGTACCTGCGCGATCAGGTCGCCACGCCGAAAGCGGCGCCAGCATGACAGCTGGTCGGATGTTTGACGTCAAGAGCATCCTGGCATTTGCCAAGTGCGGTGCCCGCCGCTACATTGCCAGCACTGCCCACTGTTCAGCCGAGCCCACCGAGCAACCCTAGATGCGGATCGATGGTTATCTACCTTCCTACTCGCCAGATCGCGGCCCCCGTTCGGGGACTGCGGTCACGCCCTATCGCGAGGCGCAGCGGGAAGTCGAGGCCAGACGTGAAGTGCCGGCTGCTCCGGCCAGCAGTCAGGGGCTCGAGCAGACTCCGCAGATCCGTCGTGTGCAGGCCAGCAGCAGTAATAGCGATAGCCTGCCGTCCCGCGCCCAGGATCTGGGCTATCAACAGCCGGCGCTGAGCAATCGTGCTGCTCAGGCGTTGGCCAGCTACAGCACCACCGCCGCCTACGCCAACGAGTACGATGCGCAGGAAGTACTCGGCCTCGATCTTTACGCGTAACTCCGTTCCATGGCGTGATTCGCGCCCCTCAGCCAGGTCCGTTACATAGATCGATGAGCGTCGCGTTTCCCTATTTTCTTGGTTGTCCATCCTGGAGCGAAGCGGCCTGGCGCGCCACGCTCTATCCGCAGGACACGCGGCCTACGGAGTTTCTTGGCCGCTATACCGAGGTGTTCAACGCGGTAGAAGGCAACACCACGTTCTATGCCAGGCCCAACGAGCAGACGGTCGCCCGCTGGGCATTGGCGATGCCGGCGCACTTTCGTTTCTGCGCCAAGTTGCCGCGCGATATCAGCCACAGCGACGATCTCTGCCAGCAGCTCGATGAGGTCGTGCAGTTCCGCCAGCTGCTGGCGCCGCTTGGCGCGCGGGTTGCGCCTTACTGGCTGCAACTGCCGGCCGCCTTTGGCCCTTCGCGGTTGGCCGAGCTTGCGGCGTTCATCGAGCAGTGGGGCGACTGGCCGCTGGCCGTCGAGGTGCGCCACCCGGAGTTCTTCGCCAAGGGTGATGCCGAGCGCGTGCTCAATCGTCTGTTGCACGAGCGAGGTATCGAGCGCATCTGCCTGGACTCGCGTGCCCTGTTCAGCTGTGACTCGCAGGAGCCGGCCGTGCTCCATGCGCAGGCCAAGAAACCGCGCCTGCCGACCCGGCCTGCGGCGTTCAGCCAGCATCCACAGCTGCGTTTTATCGGCCATCCCGAACTGCTGGCCAACGATCCCTTCATGCAGCCCTGGCTGGACAAGGTCGCCGGCTGGATCGAACAGGGGCTTGCTCCGTATGTCTTCGCGCATACCTCCGACAATCGCCTGGCCCCCGAGCTGGCAAGGCGTTTTCACCAGCAGCTGATGCAGCGCCTGCCGGGGTTGCCTGAATTGCCAATCCTGCGAACGGAACCGGAACTGGAGCAGCTCGGCCTGCTCTGATGGAGAATGAATATGCTGATACGGATAATCGGCCGTTTGCTGTTTCTTTCCCTGCTGCTGGGTGCGGCGCTGCTGGTGGCGCTGTGGCGTGGCTGGCTGGAGGTGGCGCCGCGTTTCAACCCTTGGGCGCCGCTTGACGTGCGAGAGGCACCAAACCTGCTGACCTCATTCAAGCTCTGGCGCCTGAGCGAGGATCGGGCGCTGTGCGACCTGGCCCTGGCGACGTCCGACCTGCGCTTCACGCGCCTGGATGACAGTACGCCTTATCCCGGCTGCCCGATTGAAAATGCCGTGCGTATCCAGGGAGCCAACGTCGGTTTGAGCAGTAGCTTCATGGCGACCTGCCCGTTGGCGGTGAGTTTCGCCCTGTTCGAGCGCCATGGGCTGCAGCCTGCTGCGCAAGCGGTGTTCGGTCAGCCGGTAAGCCGTGTCGAGCACGTCGGCAGCTTCGCCTGCCGCAGTATCGCCGGCAGCCAGCGACCCAGCCAGCATTCCTATGCCAACGCGCTGGACATGGTAGGCTTTCGCCTGCGTGACGGCCAGCGCATCAGCGTGCTGCGTGACTGGCCGGGGGAGGGGGACAAGGCGCGCTTTCTGCGTCTGGTTCGGGACGCGGCCTGCGACAGCTTCAACGTCACCCTTGGGCCGGAATACAACGCTGCCCACCGTGACCACTTTCACGTCGACATGGGCATGTGGCGGATGTGCCGCTAATAGCCTGTTTGCGAGTTGTGGCGCTGTTGTGATCCGCTCGCGGCTGCACTGGCTTGCCGCTTCGGCACAGGGCGGACGTTCACGTTCGATGCGGCTGTCGGCGGCCGGGTCTGGCAGAATGCCGCTTCCTCTAAATCGGCCGGTGGTCGATGCTTTGAATGATTCCTTGAGCAGAACGAGCCCATGACCGACGAGCGGCACAACGCCAGCATCCGCATCCAAGCCCTGCATCCTCAGTACGCCGAAGCGGCGGCCCAGTGGGCGTCACGCCTGGGCCTGGCGCTCGAGGGGGAAACCGAGTTCGCCCTGCAACTGGGCGATGACGGGCTGCAGCTGGTCGAGCTGGGCGACAAGGCACCTGGCCCGGTGCGGGTGGATTTCGTCGAGGGTGCGGCGGCGCATCGACGTCAGTTCGGCGGTGGCAGTGGGCAGATGATCGCCAAGGCGGTGGGGGTGCAGTCGGGGATTCGCCCGCGCATTCTCGACGCGACGGCAGGGTTGGGGCGCGATGCCTTCGTGCTGGCCAGCCTGGGTTGCGACATGACTCTGATCGAGCGCCAACCGCTGGTCGCCGCGCTGCTGGAAGATGGCCTGCAACGTGCCGCGCTCGATCTCGAAGTGGCGCCCATCATCGCACGCATGCGCCTGCTCACCGGCAATGCCATCGAGCTGATGCGCACCTGGCAGGGGGATGCGCCGCAGGTGATTTACCTCGACCCGATGTTCCCGCATCGCGACAAAAGCGCGCTGGTGAAAAAGGAAATGCGTCTGTTCCGACCCTTCGTCGGCGACGATCTGGACGCGCCCGCTCTGCTCGAGGCAGCGCTGGCGCTGGCCAGCCACCGGGTGGTGGTCAAACGTCCGCGCAAGGCGCCGGCCATCGAAGGCTGCAAGCCGGGTTATGTGCTGGAAGGCAAATCCAGTCGCTACGACATCTATCCGAAGAAGAAGCTGGAAGCCGGCAGCTAGTGTGCGGCGCACGCCGTCAGGGTCGATAGGCGCGCAGAAACAGTTGCACCGAGTCCTGCACATGACGCTCCGCGGCCTCGCCCTCCAGCGGCTCGGCGCAGCCGATCAGCAGGCGGAAATGTGCGCCGCCCTTGAGCAGGCTGAAGAAATGATCGGCGGCCAGGTGCGGATTCTCCAGGCTCAGCAGGCCGCGCTGAGCCGCCTTGTGCAGTAGCACTTCCATTTCTTCCTGCACCCGTTTCGGGCCGGCTTCGTAGAACATCTGCGACAGCTTGGAGCCCTGGCTGGCCAGGCTCACCATCATTCGATGCATTTCCACCGATTCGCGGCTGTTGACCAGCGCCAGGAAGCCGCGGGCGATGCCCAGTAGCTGGCTTTCCAGTGGCACGTTGTCAGGCAGCTCGAACAGCAGTTCCGGCAGTTGTTCCTGGCACTTGGCCTTGATCGCCGCAGAGAACAGGGTCTCCTTGTCGGTGAAGTGGCTGTACACGGTGAGCTTGGAAACCCCGGCCTCGGCGGCGATCGCGTCCATGCTGCTGCCGTCGTAACCGTTGCGCAGGAACAGGCTCTTGGCCGCTTCGAGAATGGCGCGGCGTTTGGCGGGATCCTTCGGACGACCGGGGCCGGAAGGTTGTAACAACTTGTCGGGCATTGGTGAATTTTAATACTGGACTGGCGAGTTTGCTATTTTTACTATACCCGGCAGTACAAATATTCCAAAGGGCAACTCCAATAGCATCGACGCAGATAGCGCGTGCTCGAGGGCCAGCCCCAAACCTTCTTCGAAAGGTCTTACACATGTCCCGCCACGTTCTCCCCCTGATCGCATCCCTGGGTCTGGTCCTTGTGTTGTCTGCCTGCGGCAACGGTGAGCAGATGGAGCAGCCGGTTCGCCCGGCCATGGTGGTGCAGCCACAGCCGGCCAGTGCTCTGGTCGACAGCTATCCGGGTGAGGTGCGCGCGCGCTACGAGCCGGAACTGGCCTTCCGCATTGCCGGCAAGGTGAGCAAGCGCATGGTGGATGTCGGTGAGCGGGTGAAGAAGAACCAGGCGCTGGCCGAGCTGGACCCCCAGGACGTACGTCTGCAGCTGGAGGCCACGCGCGCGCAGATGGCGGCGGCAGAGGCCAACCTGCAGACCGTGCGCGCCGAGCGCGAGCGCTACAAGACGCTGCTGGGGCGCAATCTGGTCAGCCGCTCGCAGTTCGACAACGTCGAGAATCAATACCGCGCTGGCGAAGCCCGTCTGAAACAGATCAAGGCCGAATACGACGTGGCGCGCAACCAGACCGACTACGCCGTGCTGCGCGCTTCGCAGGATGGCGTGATCGCCCGCCGTGCGGTCGAGGTCGGGCAGGTGGTGGCTGCCGGACAAACCGTGTTCACCCTGGCAGCCGATGGCGAACGTGAAGTGTCCATCAGCCTGCCGGAGCAGAGCTTTGGCCGTTTCGAGATCGGTCAGGCGGTCGAGGTGGAGCTGTGGTCGCAGCCCGGCCAGCGCTTCCCCGGGCGCATTCGCGAAATGGCACCGGCAGCTGATCCGCAGTCGCGAACCTTCGCTGCCCGCGTCGCCTTCAGCGAAGGCAAGGTGCCGGCCGAGCTGGGGCAGAGTGCGCGCGTCTTCATCGCCAGCAATGGCGAGGTGCCGCTGGCCGTGCCGCTGTCGGCTCTCAGCGCCGAGCAGGGCCAGGCCTTCGTCTGGGTCATCGACCCCCAGGAGCAAACCGTGCAGCGCCGGCCGGTCCGCGTAGGCGCCTATGGTGACGACCGTGTGCCGGTGCTGGAGGGACTTTCCGCTTCCGACTGGGTGGTGGCCGCTGGTGTGCAGATGCTGCGTGAGGGCCAGAAGGTGCGCGCCGTGGATCGCGACAATCGCAACGTCGAACTGGCAGCCAAGGAGTAAGCCGGCATGAGCTTCAACCTGTCTGCCTGGGCGCTGCGCCATCGCCAGATCGTTCTCTACATCATGCTGCTGTTCGCCGTGGTGGGCGCATTGTCGTACACCAAGCTGGGGCAGAGCGAAGATCCACCCTTCACGTTCAAGGCCATGGTGATTCGCACCAACTGGCCGGGCGCCAGCGCCGAGGAAGTCTCGCGCCAGGTTACCGAGCGCATCGAGAAGAAGCTGATGGAGACCGGCGAGTACGACCGCATCACCAGCTTCTCCCGACCGGGTGAGTCGCAGGTCACCTTCATGGCGCGCGACTCCATGCGCAGCTCACAGATTCCCGAGCTGTGGTACCAGGTACGCAAGAAGATCAGCGACATCCGCCACACATTGCCGCCCGGCATCCAGGGGCCGTTCTTCAACGACGAATTCGGCACCACCTTCGGCAACATCTATGCCCTGACCGGCAAGGGATTCGACTACGCGGTGCTCAAGGACTACGCCGACCGCCTGCAGCTGCAACTGCAGCGGGTCAAGGACGTCGGCAAGGTCGAGCTGGTGGGCCTGCAGGACGAGAAAATCTGGATCGAGCTGTCCAACACCAAACTGGCGACCCTGGGCCTGCCCTTGTCTGCGGTACAGCAGGCGCTGGAGGCGCAGAATGCGGTGGCAGCGGCCGGCTTCTTCGAAACGGCCAGTGAGCGTATCCAGCTACGCGTAACCGGACGCTTCGAGTCGGTGGAGGAGATTCGCAACTTCCCCATTCGCGTCGGTGACCGCACCTTCCGCATTGCCGATGTCGCCGAGGTCAAACGGGGGTTCAACGATCCACCTGCGCCGCGCATGCGCTTCATGGGGGAGGACGCCATCGGTATTGCCGTGTCGATGAAGGACGGCGGCGACATCCTGGTACTGGGCAAGGCGCTGGAGGGCGAGTTCGCCCGCCTGCAGCAGACCCTGCCGCTGGGTATGGAACTGCGCAAGGTGTCGGATCAACCGGCGGCGGTGAAGGCCGGCGTGGGCGAGTTCGTCAAGGTGCTGGTCGAGGCGCTGGTGATCGTGCTGGCGGTCAGCTTCTTCTCCCTGGGCGTGCGCACCGGCCTGGTGGTGGCTCTGGTGATCCCGCTGGTGCTGGCGATGACCTTCGCCGCCATGTATTACCTGGGGATTGGCCTGCACAAGATCTCGCTTGGCGCGCTGGTGCTCGGCCTGGGCCTGCTAGTGGACGACGCGATCATCGCGGTGGAGATGATGGCGATCAAGATGGAGCAGGGCTATGACCGCTTCAAGGCCGCCAGCTTCGCCTGGACCAGCACTGCGTTTCCCATGCTCACCGGCACCTTGATCACCGCCGCGGGCTTTCTGCCCATCGCCACCGCGCAGTCCGGCACGGGCGAGTACACCCGTTCTATCTTCCAGGTGGTGGCCATCTCGCTGATCGCCTCGTGGATCGCGGCGGTGATGTTCGTGCCCTATCTGGGCGACAAGCTGCTGCCGGATCTGGCCAAGCTGCACGCGGCGAAACATGGCGGCAGCGATGACGGCCACGACCCCTACTCGACGCCGTTTTACCGCCGCGTACGCGCCACGGTTGAGTGGTGTGTGCGCCGTCGCGGCATCGTCATCCTGTTGACCATCGGCTTGTTCATCGGCTCGGTATTGCTGTTCCGCTTCGTGCCGCAACAGTTCTTCCCGGCCTCGGGTCGTCTGGAGCTGATGGTCGACATCAAGTTGGAGGAGGGCGCTTCGCTGAGCGCCACGGAGGCCGAAGTGCGTCGCCTGGAAGAACTGCTCAAGGAGCAGACCGGCATCGACAACTATGTCGCCTATGTCGGCACCGGCTCACCGCGTTTCTACCTGCCGCTGGATCAGCAGCTGCCGGCGGCGAGCTTCGCCCAGTTCGTCGTGCTGGCGTCGAGCATCGAGGAGCGCGAGCGCCTGCGCACCTGGCTGATCCAGACAATGAACGACCAGTTCCCTGCACTGCGCAGTCGCGTCAGCCGCCTGGAGAACGGCCCACCCGTAGGCTATCCGATCCAGTTCCGCGTCAGTGGCGAGCATATCGACGAGGTACGTGCCCTGGCTCGCCAGGTAGCGGACAAGGTGCGCGAGAACCCGCATGTGGTGAACGTGCATCTGGACTGGGAGGAACCGAGCAAGGTGGTGATCCTCAACATCGATCAGGATCGTGCGCGTGCGCTGGGGGTCAATACCGCCGAACTATCGCGCTTTTTGCAGGGCTCGCTGTCCGGCACCAGCGTCAGCCAGTACCGCGAAGGCAACGAGCTGATCGAGATTCTCCAGCGTGGTACGCCACAGGAGCGCAAGGCGCTGAGCCTGCTGCCGAGCCTGGCGGTGCCGACCGACAGTGGGCGCAGTGTGGCCCTGTCGCAGGTGGCGACGCTGGAATACGGTTTCGAGGAAGGCATCATCTGGCATCGCAATCGCCTGCCCAACGTTACCGTGCGGGCCGATGTCTATGGCAAGGAGCAGCCGGCCAGCCTGACCCAGCAGATCCTGCCGACCCTGGAGCCGATCCGCGCCGAATTGCCCGATGGTTACCTGCTGGAGGTAGGCGGTACGGTAGAAGACTCGCAGCGCGGGCAGAAATCGGTGAACGCCGGTGTGCCGTTGTTCATCGTGGTGGTGCTGACGTTGCTGATGCTGCAGCTCAAGAGTTTCTCGCGCTCGGCCATGGTGTTTCTCACCGCGCCGCTGGGGCTGATCGGCGTGACGCTGTTCCTGCTGATCTTCCGCCAGCCGTTCGGTTTCGTCGCCATGCTCGGCACCATCGCCCTGGCCGGGATGATCATGCGCAACTCGGTGATTCTGGTGGATCAGATCGAGCAGGACATCAGCCACGGCCTCGATCGCTGGCACGCCATCATCGAAGCCACGGTACGGCGCTTCCGCCCCATCGTGCTGACAGCGCTGGCGGCCGTGCTGGCGATGATTCCGCTGTCGCGCAGCGTGTTCTTCGGGCCGATGGCCGTGGCCATCATGGGCGGCCTGGTGGTCGCCACTGCGCTGACCCTGCTGTTCCTGCCGGCGCTTTACGCGGCTTGGTTCCGGGTCAAGGAGCGCGAGGTGCGCTAGCGCCACAGGCGTTTGGGCGTTTCGCCGTAAAGCGCCCGGCGGGCGTGGCGGGGCAGGTGGCGGATATGGATAATGCGCGGTTTTCGCTGGCCCCGCCCGGGGCCGACGGGACGCCATCGTCCCGTGTTCGTCGGACGGCGCTGCTGCCGTCCCGTCTGGAGTCGTCATGTTCAGCCCGCTCGTCACCTTCCCGGCCCTGTATAGCGCCACCTTACTCATGCTGGCCGGTTCAGGGTTGTTCAGCACCTACATGGGCCTGCGCCTGACCGGGGAAGGCGCCGGTGACAGCTGGGTTGGCGGCCTGATGGCGGCCTATTATTTCGGCCTGGTTTGCGGTGGCAAGTTCGGCCACAAGCTGATCGCCAGCGTTGGTCATATCCGCTCCTACGTCGCCTGCGCCGGCCTCGCCACGGTGATCGTGCTGTTACACATACTGGTCGAGCGTCTGGAGGTCTGGCTGTTGCTGCGCTTCGTAATGGGCGCGGTAATGATGAACCAGTACATGGTGATCGAGAGCTGGCTCAACGAGCAGTCGGAAAATCATATGCGCGGCAAGGTGTTCGCCGGCTACATGGTGGCCGTGGACCTGGGCCTGGTCGTGGGCCAGGGCCTGCTGGCGATGAGCCCTACTCTGGATTACAAGCCGCTGGTGCTGGTGGCGATCTGCTTCGCCTCCTGCCTGATTCCGCTGGCCGTGACCCGCCGCGTGCACCCGGCCAAATTGGTGGCAGCGCCGCTGGAAATCGGTTTCTTCTGGAAACGCGTGCCGCAGGCGCTGGGCAGCATTTTCGTCGCCGGGCTTATGGTCGGTGCCTTCTACGGCCTGGCGCCGGTTTACGCCAGCCGCAGCGGACTGGATACCGCGCAGGCGAGCCTGTTCGTAGCCATGTGCATCATCGCCGGTTTCTGCGCGCAGTGGCCGCTGGGCTGGTTGTCCGATCGTCTGGACCGCAGCTGGCTGATTCGCGGTAACGCCATTCTGCTGTGCTTGACCGCCGTTCCCATGTGGGGGCTGTTCGACCTGCCGTACTGGTTGTTGCTGGCCAACGGCTTCGTCACCGGCATGT
Organism: Pseudomonas sp. KB-10; assembly: GCF_018221585.1. Taxonomy (NCBI): domain Bacteria; kingdom Pseudomonadati; phylum Pseudomonadota; class Gammaproteobacteria; order Pseudomonadales; family Pseudomonadaceae; genus Pseudomonas; species Pseudomonas sp. KB-10. The sequence continues at coordinate 698,268 of NZ_QYYB01000002.1, read as the reverse complement.
TGCTGTTCACCCTGTACCCGTTGGCCGTGGCGCTGGGTAACGACCATGTCGAGCAATCGCGCCGGGTGGCGCTGTCCGCCATGTTGCTGACCACCTATGGCGTTGGCGCCTGCATCGGTCCGTTGCTGGCCGGCTTCATGATGCAGCACTTCGGGCCGGGCATGTTCTACATGCTGGTATCGCTCTATGCCGTGGTGCTGATCGTCTGGGTGCAGCCCAAGCGTGTCACTGGCCGGCACCGGGTCGACGAGGCGCCGCTGAGTCACGTGCCGATGCCTGATACGGTCAGCCCCATGGCCGCGGCGCTCGACCCGCGCGTGGATGAAGTGCCGGAAGAATTGCTGGTGGATGCGCCCCCCAGTATCGGTCGCTCCGATGGCGAACCGGACCCGCAGAAATAAGCGCAGACAATGAAAACGGGAGCCATCGGCTCCCGTTTCTTTATCCAGCAGTTTGGACTTACTCGTCCATTTGCGATTGCAGGTAATTCTGCAGGCCAACGGCTTCGATCAGGCTCAGCTGGGTTTCCAGCCAGTCGATGTGCTCTTCCTCGGAGCAGAGGATTTCCTCGAGCAGTTCGCGGCTCGCGTAGTCACCGATACTTTCGCAGTAGGCGATGGCGGCTTTCAGATCGCCGTGCGCCTTATGCTCGATCTTCAGGTCGCACTCGAGCATTTCCTTGGTGTTTTCACCGATCAGGATCTTGCCCAGGTCCTGCAGGTTGGGAATGCCTTCGAGGAAGAGAATGCGCTTGATCAGCTTGTCGGCGTGCTTCATCTCGTCGATCGATTCGTGGTACTCGTGCTCGCCGAGCTTTTTCAGGCCCCAGTCTTCATACATACGCGCATGCAGGAAGTACTGGTTGATGGCGACCAGTTCGTTACCAAGAATCTTGTTCAGGTGTTGAATGACCTTCTTGTCGCCTTTCATGACCGCTCCAACTGTATCAATGACTGTGATGGCCTTGAATTTTCTGCCGGCTTCTTTCCGCTGTCAAACCTAAGTTCTTGAAACATAAGTAAAAATAAAACTGAATAAGAATGTTTTTATTCCGCAACTTGGTGCCAAGTTATTGAAATGGCGCAATAAAAAAGTTGCTAATAGTTCGGCCGTAACGCAATCGGCTGGAAGCCGTCGATATTTTATTTTTTTACGGACATAAAAAAGCCCCGCAAGGCGGGGCATCGGAGCACGCGAAATATCAGGCGGCATGAGCCGAATGCGGATCACGGCTGTTCAGATAGTCCTGCAGGCGGGCCTGCTGTGTCGGCGTCATGAACAGCCCCAGCTTGCTGCGCCGCCAGAGAATATCGGTGCTGCTGCGGGCCCATTCTTCACGGCGCAGATAGTCCACTTCACGGGTGTAGAGGCCGGCGCCAAGGTGTTCGCCGAGGTCGGTCAGGTTGTGCACGCCTTCGAGCAGGTGCCAGGTGCGGCTGCCGTAAGAGGCAGCCCAGCGCCTGGCCAGGCTGGAGGGCAGCCAGCCATGGCGTTCGCAGAGGGCTTCGACCAGTGCGCTCTGGTCTTGCATGTCCTCGCCGCCAGGCAATGGGGCGCTCGCCGTCCAGCTCGGACCGAGTTTGCTGAAGTAGGGCGCCAGTTGCTGCATGGCCGACTCGGCCAGCTTGCGGTAGGTGGTCAGCTTGCCGCCGAATACCGAGAGCAACGGCGCTTCGCCCGGCGTTCCGGAGAGCGACAGGGTGTAGTCGCGGGTGATGGCCGAAGGCTCATCGGACTCGTCATCGCACAGCGGGCGCACGCCAGCGAAGCTGTGCAGCACGTCGGCCCGGCCAAGTTGTTGCTTGAAGTGGTCATTGACCACCTTGAGCAGGTAATCGGTTTCTTCGGCGGTGATCGCCACCTGGGCGGGATCGCCCTGGTATTCGCGGTCGGTTGTACCGATCAGGGTGAAGCGTTCCAGATAGGGAATGGCGAAGACGATGCGGCGGTCTTCGTTCTGCAGTATGTAGGCCTGTTCACCGTCGTACAGGCGCGGTACGACGATATGGCTGCCCTGAATAAGACGGATGCCATAGGGCGACTGTTGCTTGAGGTCTTCACGGATGAAGCGCGCGACCCAGGGGCCGGCGGCGTTGACCAGCGCGCGGGCACGAATCGACAGCAGGCTGCCGTCGCTGCGCTCCAGGTGTATATGCCACAGCCCCTTGCTGCGACGGGCGCTGACGCAGCGCGTACGTGGGTGAATGTGTGCGCCTTTCTCCCGTGCGGCCATGGCGTTGAGCACCACCAGACGGGCATCGTCTACCCAGCAATCGGAGTATTCGAAGCCTCGGCTGATTTCTGCCTTAAGCGGGCTGCCGGCACCGAAGCGCAGGCCGCGTGATGCGGGTAGGCGCTTACGCTTGCCCAGGTGATCGTAGAGGAACAGGCCGGCGCGGATCATCCAGGCCGGACGCAGATGCGGGCGGTGCGGCAGGACGAAGCGCATCGGTTTGACGATGTGCGGAGCCTTTGCCAGCAGCACCTCGCGCTCGGCCAGGGCTTCGCGTACCAGGCGGAACTCGTGGTGCTCCAGATAGCGCAGGCCGCCGTGGATCAGCTTGCTGCTGGCAGAGGAGGTGTGGCTGGCCAGGTCGTCCTTTTCGCAAAGGAACACGGACAGGCCGCGACCGGCTGCATCGGCTGCGATGCCCACCCCATTGATACCGCCGCCAACGACGGCGAGGTCATAGACTTCCGCAACGGGGCTGGTGAAGGGATCGTGGGGCATAGGGCACGCTCGGCTATTGGATTCGAATGTGTTTATGTTCACTTTCGAAAATATCCTAGACGAACATGCGCAACTTCGCTACCCCGGCGCGCGATTGCGCGCCGAGTGGTGGTGAAAGGAGCTTGGGCGTCGTTCGGAGGGAGCGTGCTCAGACCAGGTCGAGCTGGACCTTGTGGCTGTTCAGCAGGCGGGTGATGGCGGCGGAGGGCGCGCTATCGGTGAAAACGCGGTCGACCAGGGCGATGGAGCCCAGGCGCACCACGGCGTTACGGCCGAACTTGCTGGAATCGGCGGCGAGGAAAACCTGCCGGGCATTTTCGATGATGGCCTGGGAAACGCGCACTTCCTGGTAGTCGAAATCGAGCAGGCTGCCATCTTCGTCTATGCCGCTGATGCCGACGATGGCGTAGTCGACCTTGAACTGCTGGATGAAGTCCACCGCCGCCTGGCCGACGATGCCGCCATCGCTGCGCACCGTACCGCCGGCCACCAGAACCTCGAAGTCGGCCTTGGCGCTGAGCTGAGCGGCCACGTGCAGGTTGTTGGTGATGATCTTCAGACCCTTGTGGTTCTGCAGTTCACGGGCGATGGCCTCGGTGGTGGTACCGATGTTGATGAACAGCGAGGCGTGGTCGGGAATCTGCGCCGCCACGGCTTCGGCAATGCGCTGCTTCTCCTCGCGCATCTGCCCGGCGCGCATGCCATAGGCGGTGTTCTGGATGCTCGAGGCTTCGCAGGCGGCGCCGCCATGGGTGCGGCGCAACAGGCCGTGCTCGGCCAGCTGGTTGATGTCGCGGCGGATGGTCTGCGGCGTGACGGCGAACGCCTGGGCCAGTTCGTCGATGCTGACGTAGCCGCGTTCACGGGCGAGATTGAGGATGTCGTGCTGGCGGGGAGCGAGATTCATGAGCGCTTCCTGTGATGGTCACCCATTATAGGCTGTAGATGCGGAGGATTTCGGCCTGTTAATGTAGGGCATCTTTCCCAGTGTTTTCACATTCGAACATGACGCCTGCAATCGATCTGTTGAAGAAGGCCAAGGCCGAACACCGCGTACACAGTTACCAGCACGACCCCAAGGCGCCGTCCTACGGGCTGGAGGCGGCGGAGAAACTGGGCCTGGCGCCCGAGCGCGTATTCAAGACACTGCTCGCGGCCACCGAGAAGGGCGAGCTGCTGGTGGCCGTGGTGCCGGTGGCCGGCAGCCTCGATCTCAAGGCGCTGGCGGCGGCTGCCGGAGCGAAGAAGGCCGATATGGCCGACCCGACGGCAGCGCAGCGTGCCACCGGCTATCTGGTCGGCGGCATCAGCCCGCTGGGGCAGAAGAAGCGCCTGCGCACCTTCATCGACGAGTCGGCGCGCCTGCATTCCACCATTCATGTCAGCGGCGGCCGGCGTGGGCTGGAGCTCGAGCTCTCGGCCGACACCCTGGCCCAGCATACTCAGGGACACTTTGCCGCTATCGGCAAAGCCTGAGCCGCGCAGTATGCTGCAAGCAAAATAAGTCATCCTGCGGTCAACAGCAGCGATCGTTGGCAATAACAACAAGGAACCTTGCATGTCTCAATACCTGCTAGCCATCGACCAGGGCACCACCAGCTCCCGCGCCATCATCTTCAGTGCTCAGGGCCTGCCCGTGGCGCGTGCTCAGCAGGAATTCAAGCAGTACTTCCCGCAGGATGGCTGGGTCGAGCACGACGGCCAGGAGATATGGCTGTCCACGCTCAAGGTCTGCCGCGATGCCATCGCCAGCAGCGGTCTGCAGCCCGATGCGATCGCTGCTATCGGCATCACCAACCAGCGTGAAACCACGCTGGTCTGGGATGCTGCGACCGGCACGCCGATCCATCCGGCCATCGTCTGGCAGGATCGTCGCACCGCCGACTATTGCGCCGGACTCAAGGACCAAGGCCACGAAGCGATGGTCTCGGCCAGGACCGGCCTGCTGATCGACCCGTATTTCTCCGCCACCAAGCTGCGCTGGATCCTGCAGAACGTGCCAGGCGCACAGGAGCGGGCGGAGCGCGGCGAGCTGCGTTTCGGTACGGTCGACAGCTTCCTGCTGTGGCGTCTGACCGATGGCAAGGTGCACCGTACCGATGCCAGCAATGCTTCGCGCACACTGATGTTCAATATCCACACCCAGCAGTGGGACGAAGAGCTGCTTAAGCTGTTCGGCATTCCCGCCAGCCTGCTGCCGGAAGTGCTCGACTGCGCTGCCGAGTTCGGCCATACCGAAGCCGAGTTGCTCGGCGCCAGCATCCCGGTGCTGGGCATGGCCGGCGACCAGCAGGCAGCCTTGATCGGTCAGGCCTGCTTCGAACCGGGTATGGTCAAGAGTACCTATGGCACCGGCTGCTTCATGATCCAGAACACCGGCGAGCAGCCGGTGAGTTCGAAGAATCGTCTGCTCACCACCGTCGGCTATCGCCTTGATGGCAAGGTCACCTACGCGGTCGAAGGCAGCATCTTCGTCGCCGGCGCCGCCGTGCAGTGGCTGCGCGACGGCATCAAGCTGATCAGCCATGCGCGCGAAAGCGAGGCCCTGGCCGAAGCGACGGGAGAGGCCTGCGGGGTGTTTTTGGTGCCGGCCTTCACCGGTCTGGGCGCACCTTACTGGGACCCGAAAGCGCGTGGCGCCATCTTCGGTCTGACCCGAGATACCGGCATCAAGGAGATCGTCACCGCCGGCCTGCAGTCGGTGTGCTACCAGACCCGCGACCTGCTCGAAGCCATGCGTCAGGACGGCGCGGCGGCGCCCAGCGCGCTGCGTGTCGACGGTGGCATGGTGGAGAACAACTGGGTCATGCAGTTTCTCGCCGACATCCTCGGTGTCAGTGTCGAGCGGCCCGAAGTCACCGAGACCACTGCGCTCGGCGTCGCCTATCTGGCAGGGCTGAAACTCGGGCTGTATCGCGACCTCGATGCCGTCGCCAGTCATTGGCATCGTCAGCAGCGTTTCGAACCGCGGATGAACGACGCGCATCGCGAGCGTCTCTACGCCGGTTGGTTGGATGCGGTCAAGCGCGTGCGCAGCGAGCCCTGATCTATCGGGCTCGTAGGAGCGGCTTCAGCCGCGATGCTCTCGCGTATCTGGAAAACAGCAACTGTACCTGTTGCAGGTGACCTGGCGCAGGCATGCTGGCGTTTCTGATCTGGCCAGGAACGCATCATGCCGCTCGAATTTCATCAAGTTGACGCCTTTACCGAGCAACCTTTCGCGGGCAATCCCGCCATGGTCTATCGCCTGGATGCCTGGCTGGACGAATCGCTGATGCAGCGTATCGCCGCCGAGCACAACCTGGCCGAGACGGCATTCGTGGTGAAGGAAGGGGAGGCCTGGCACATCCGCTGGTTCACTCCAACCAGCGAGGTGCCGCTGTGCGGCCATGCGACCCTGGCCAGCGCCAAGGTGCTGTTCGATCTCTATCACGAGGCGGGCGACGTACTGCAGTTCACCTGCCTGTCCGGCGCTTTGCGCGTGACTCGTCGAGGGGAGCGGCTGGAGCTGGATTTCCCCGTGCGTCCGGTGGTACCGGTGGCGGCGTCGCTGCAAGCCGAGGTCGAGCGCGCGATGGATCAGCCCGCGCAGCAGGTGCTGGCCCTGCTCAATGCCGATGGCAGCGTGCAGGAATTGATGGTGGTGCTGGCGTCCGAAGCGCAGGTGCGCGGCTTTACCCCCGATCTGCCGGCGCTCGCGGCGTTGCCGGGCCTTGGCGTGCTGATCACCGGAGCAGGCGAGCGGCATGACTTCGTCTCGCGTTACTTTGCGCCTGCCATCGGCATCGACGAGGACCCGGTGACCGGTTCGACACACTGCATGCTGGTGCCGTACTGGGCCGAACGCCTGGGCCGCAGCGAGCTCAGCGCTTTTCAGTGCTCGACACGAGGTGGTGAGTTGCTCTGCCGTCTGGACGGTGGCCGGGTGAAGATCGCGGGCCACGCGCGGCATATCGCCAGCGGCCAGCTGATGCTCTGATCAGTTGCTGCTGACCCGGCGCACGCCGCCGGAATCGCTCAGTTGCAGCTGCGCCGCCACGCTGCCCAGGGCCGGGAAGGCCACCAGGTGATCGGCGGCGATGCGAATGCCCACTTCATCGCCTGGCTGGTGGTCGGCATGGCTGGGGAAGATCGATTCCAGCTGGCTGCCGGTGGGCAGTTGCAGGCGATACAGGGTCGCGGCGCCGAGGAAGGTCTTGCCGACGATGCGCGCCTTCAGATCGCTGCCTTCATCGGCGACGATGTCATCCGGGCGCAGCAGCACATCCACCGCGCTGCCTTGTGCCCAGGTGTAGGCGCGGTTGCCGCGTATCACGCCGAGTTCGGTCTGTACCGTATCCGGGCTGAGCAACTGGCCGCGAATGAAGTAACCCTGACCGATAAAGCTGGCGACGAAGGGCGTCAATGGCTCGTGGTAGAGGTTGAACGGGGTGTCCCACTGCTCCAGACGACCGCCCTGGAACACGCCGACATGATCGCTGACCGCGAAAGCCTCTTCCTGATCGTGGGTGACCAGAATGGCGCTGGTGCCTCGGGTCTTGAGGATATCGCGGACCTCGTGGCTCAGGCGCCGACGCAACTCGCCATCGAGGTTGGAAAAGGGTTCGTCCAGCAGCAGCAGCTTCGGCTCCGGCGCCAGGGCGCGGGCCAGGGCGACACGTTGTTGCTGCCCGCCGGAGAGCTCGTGCGGGTAGCGCTTGGCCAGGTTGCCGAGTTTGACCAGTTCCAGCAGCTCCTGGGTGACGCGCTCGGCGTTGGCTTGCTTGCGGATGCCGAAGGCAACGTTCTCCGCCACGCTGAGGTGTGGGAACAGGGCGTAATCCTGAAACACCATGCCGATATGGCGTTTTTCCGGTGCCAGGGTGAAACCGGCGCGGGAGATGATTTCGCCATCGAGTTCGATCTCACCTTCGAGCACCGGCTCGAAACCGGCGATGGCGCGCAGCGTGGTGGTCTTGCCGCAGCCCGATGGCCCCAGCAGGCAGCCGATATCGCCAGCGTTGAGGTGCAGGTCGAGATCCTGCACCACCTTGTGAGTCTGGTAGCCGCAGTTCAGCCCGCGTAGCTGCAGCAGCGGCTGGCTCATGCGTGGTGATACGCCGGCTCGACCAGCAGTTCGAGCAGCGCCTTCTGCGCGTGCAGGCGGTTCTCGGCCTGGGCCCAGGCAACCGAGCGTGGGTCGTCGAGCATGTCGAGGCTGATTTCCTCGCCGCGGTGCGCCGGCAGGCAGTGCATGAACAGCACGTCCGGTGCGGCGTTATCGAGCAGTGCGGGGGTGACCTGATAAGGGCGGAACAGCGCCATACGCTGTTCGGCTTCGTCTTCCTGGCCCATGGAGGCCCATACATCGGTGCTCACCAGATGAGCGCCGGCCACGGCTTCGCGCGGGTCACGCAGCACCTGCACGCGGTCACCGGCCAGCGCGAGGAAGCGCGCGTCCGGCTCGTAGCCCTCAGGGCAGGCGACCTTGAGCTGGAAGTCGAACTGGATCGCCGCTTCGATATAGGAGTTGCACATGTTGTTGCCGTCGCCGATCCAGGCCACCGTCTTGCCGGCGATGCTGCCGCGATGTTCGAGGAAGGTCTGCATGTCGGCCAGCAGCTGGCAGGGGTGCAGGTCATCGGACAGGCCATTGATCACCGGCACTTTCGATTTGGCGGCGAATTCGGTGAGGTTGCTATGGGCGAAGGTACGGATCATCACCGCGTCGAGCATGCTCGACATGACGATGGCCGCGTCGCCGATCGGCTCGCCACGACCCAGCTGGGTGTCGCGCGGCGAGAGGAAGATGGCCTGGCCGCCGAGCTGGATCATGCCGGCTTCGAACGACAGACGGGTGCGGGTCGAGGCCTTCTCGAAGATCATGCCCAGCACGCGATTCTTCAGCGGCTCGAACAGTACGCCGCGGTTGCGCAGGTCCTTCAGCTCGATGGCTCGGCGGATCAACCCCACCAGTTCGTCCGGTGTGTAATCCATCATCGAGAGGAAGTGTCTGACGCTCATCGTTAACTACCTTTATCACTACAGTTCGCAAGCCTGTGTCCGGTGACAAAACCGACAAAAACAGCAGAGCTTGCGGCAGGAGGCCGCAGGGTGCGACGAAACAGGGGAAGGCGCGATCCTATAAGGAAATGACGAGACGGCGCAAGTTACCGGCTGCGCAGGCGCAGAATCCTGTTTTACAAGCCTTTTTGCCAAAGCTTTGGCGCCAGCGATATTGAAGGCGGCAGCACCTGAATCGGCACCCATGATGCCTATCGATTCACGGGACGAACCCTGCTGGCGTCGTCCCCGTGCTCGGCCCATAGTGCGAAACCTGCGACCTGACCGGTCGTCTCGGATCAGAACAAGAGGCCAGGCCATGACCAAGTCCCTCCATTACCGTGCGTGCCACCTGTGCGAAGCCATCTGCGGCCTTGCCATCGAAACCGAAACCCAGCCGGATGGCGCCATGCAGATTCGCTCGATCAAGGGCGATGCCCAGGACAGCTTCAGCCGTGGCCATATCTGTCCCAAGGCTGTGGCGCTTCAGGATATCCAGAACGACCCCGACCGCATTCGCCAGCCCATGCGGCGCATCGGCGAGCAGTGGCAGGCCATCGGCTGGGAGGAAGCGTTCGAATTGGTGGCCGAGCGCCTGAGTGCGATCCAGGCCGAACATGGGCAGAACGCCGTGGCCGTTTATCAGGGTAATCCCAGTGTGCACAACTATGGGCTGATGACCCACGGCAATTACTTCCTCGGTCAGCTGAAAACCCGCAATCGCTTTTCCGCTACCTCGGTCGACCAGTTGCCGCATCACCTGACCAGCCATCTGATGTATGGCCACGGCCTGCTGATCCCGATTCCCGATATCGATCACACTGACTTCATGCTGATCCTCGGCGGCAATCCGCTGGCCTCCAACGGCAGCATCATGACCGTGCCGGACGTGGAAAAGCGCCTGAAGGCCATCCAGGCTCGTGGCGGCAAGCTGGTGGTGGTCGACCCGCGGCGCAGTGAAACCGCGGCCATCGCCGATCAGCACCTGTTCGTGCGCCCCGGCAGCGATGCCGCGCTGCTGCTGGCGCTGCTCAACACCCTGTTCGAGGAGGGCCTGACCCGCGACAGCCATCTGCCGGTGGAAGGGCTGCAGCGGGTGCGCGCGGTGATCGCCGACTTCCACGCCGAGGCGATGAGCGCTCGCTGTGGCGTACCGGCCGACACCATCCGGCAACTGGCGCGTGATTTTGCCGCAGCCGACAAGGCGGTGTGCTACGGCCGTATGGGGGTGTCCACCCAGGCCTTCGGCACGCTGTGCCAATGGCTGGTGCAACTGATCAACCTGGTGACCGGCAATCTGGACCGCGTCGGCGGCGTGCTTTGCACCTCGCCGGCGGTCGATCTGGTGGCGAGTACTTCCGGTGGCCATTTCAACCGCTGGCAGAGCCGCGTGTCCGGCCTGCCGGAATATGGCGGCGAGCTGCCTGTCTCGGCGCTGGCCGAAGAGATGCTGACCCCTGGAGAAGGGCAGATTCGCGCGCTGGTCACGGTAGCCGGCAACCCGGTGCTGTCGACGCCCAACGGTCGCCAATTGGAGCGGGCGCTGGACGGCCTGGACTTCATGCTCTCGGTGGATTTCTACATCAACGAGACCACCCGTTACGCCGACCTGATCCTGCCGCCGACCGCGCCGCTGGAGCACGATCATTACGACACCACCTTCAACCTGTTCGCGGTGCGTAATGTCACCCGCTTCAACGAGGCTGTGCTGGCCAAGCCGGACGGTGCACTGCACGACTGGGAAATTTTCGTCGGTCTGGCCAAGGCCTTTGCCGCGCGCAACAACCTTGAACTGAAGCCGACCATGGCGCCGGAGCAGATGATCGACATGGGGCTGCGCTTCGGCGCCTATGGCGATCGCAGCGAGCACAAGCTCAGCCTGGCCAGCTTGCGCGAGCATCCCCATGGTCTTGACCTGGGACCTCTGCAACCGAACCTGGCGGCACGGCTGAAAACTCCGAGCAAGGCCGTGCAGGCAGCGCCCGAACCGTTGCTGGCAGACCTGGCGCGCTTTGCCGGGCAGGAGTTGCCTGGTGTCCATGAACTGCTGCTGATCGGTCGCCGCCATGTACGCAGCAACAATTCGTGGATGCACAACTATCACCGTTTGGTGAAGGGCAAGCCGCGTCATCAGTTGCTGATGAACCCGGTAGACCTGGCCAGTCGCGGCCTGGCCGATGGGCAGCGTGTACAGGTGCGTTCGCGCGTCGGCAGCATCGAGGTGGAGGTGGCGGCCAGCGACGAGGTGATGGCCGGTGTGGTCAGTTTGCCGCATGGTTGGGGCCATGCCCGCCCGGGCGTGCAACTGGACATCGCACAGGCCCAGCCCGGCGCCAGCGCCAATGACCTGACCGACGAGCGCCGCCTCGATGCGTTGTCCGGCAATGCGGTGCTTAACGGCGTGCCGGTTGAGGTGGTGGCTGCGTAACGACCTGCTGCGCGTCGGCCCTGCTGCGTTAAAAACAGGCTCGGACTGCTCATTTACAACTTGTAAACTCCGCGTCCTCGCCTGTTTTTGCCTTGCATGGCTCTAGCTCGCTAGGTCGTAAACAGTTCTGGGGATGACGGCAAGGCCGAGCATTATGCTCGGCTTTTCGCTACAATCGCGCCACCGTGGCGACCGTCGGGTCGCGAAGTCTATGCTGAGGTGCCCCATGGATATCATCGAAACCATCAAAGAGCAGATCGCCAACAACACCGTTCTGCTGTACATGAAAGGCTCGCCCAACGCCCCGCAGTGTGGCTTCTCTGCCCGTGCTGCGCAGGTAGTGATGGGCTGCGGCGAGAAGTTCGCCTATGTCGACATCCTGCAGAACCCGGAAATCCGCGCCAACCTGCCGAAGTACGCCAACTGGCCGACCTTCCCGCAGCTGTGGGTCGGCGGCGAGCTGGTCGGCGGTAGCGACATCCTCACCGAGATGTACGAGAAGGGCGAACTGCAGACCCTGATCAAGGATGCCGTGGGCAAAGCCGACGCCTGATCGCTGCGCTCGCAAAAAAGAACCCGCCTAGGCGGGTTCTTTCGTTTCTGCCGTCTGGCATCTATTTTTGCAGCCACTGGCCGTTCAGCTGGATGAACTGGCCCTTGGGCGTGCGCTCGATGGCCTTCTTGCCGGCAATGGCTTCCACGTCGCTCAGGCTGATGCCATTGTCCTTGGCCACCTTCTGGTATTCGGCGCGGCGTGCCTGGTTGATCAGGCGCGCGATTTCGTCGGCCTGGCCGCCGGGCTTGACCACGCCGAGATAGCCGTTGGGCTGCTCGCCCAGCTGGCCGCTGGCCTTGGCGTCGCCCAGGGCGCTCATGGCCTGGTTGAGGTTCAGCGCATAAGCCGGCAGGCTCAGGGTCAGCGCCAGGAGCAGGGTTGAAATGTATCGAATCATCGTCTCTCTCCGTAGAACCTGTTCGGCGGGTTCAGAACAGACCACTGTCTTCGTTGAATACGTTGTCCAGCGCCTTGTCCACCTTGATGTAGATTTCGTGCTCGACCTTGACGTTGAGGTTGATGTTGATCGGCTCGTTGGGCATGGCCAGCTGCACCGTCGGGGTACAGGCCTGGCACAGCAATGCCAGGCTCAGGGCGGCGAGGAGGCGGTACGTGCGCATGGCGCTACTCCTTCGTTTCTTGAGGGACACGCTGGCGCATCCGTTGCTGAATCCGTCGCTGGATGATGTCACTGACCTTGTCGGTCAGTTGCAGGCTCGCCAGCAGGGTCGGAATGTCTTCTTCCAGGTTGATGTTGAAGTGAATCGGGCGGCCCTGCTCGATGGCCGGGTTCTGTCCATGTAGACGCATGCCGAGACGCAGTGTGCCGGACTGATCATAGTCGAGGCTACTGCTGAGCAGATCGTAGTGGAAATCTTCCAGCGCGTCGGTGACCAGCTTCATGCCCGGGTTGGCCTGACCCATGGCGCGGATGCGCGGCGAGCGAAAACGCAGTTGCCCTCCCGGTGGCCTGGCTTCGATCAACCCCTGCTCGATGCTGATCGCCCCACCCAGGCGCAGGGGCAGCGTGCCGTCGATCAGCCCGTTACCGGCCAGTCCCTCGGCTGGATACACACGAAACAGTTCCTGCAGGTCGAGGCCACTGAGCTTCAGTGGCAGCAGCTGGCTCGACCGATCCAGTGCCCAGGTCGCCGGTTCCAGGCGCAGGCTGCCGCCGAGAACTCCCAGTTCTGCGCGCTGATGGCTGAGCTTGCCGGCCATCGGATGCTGCAGGCTGGCCTGATAGCTGGCCTGCACATGCAACGGGCCGAGGGCGATGCCGGGGTCGATCTGTCTGGCGCTGAGGCTCGGCAGTTCCAGTTTCAGGCGGTCGCCCGCCAGGTGCAGCTGCAGTTCGCCATCCACACCGCTCAGCGTGCTGCGGTCGTAGATACCTGCCAGGCCCTTGCCGCTGAGCTTCGCCCGCAGTTGCAGAGGCTTGCCGCTGGGCAGGTTGAGGCTGGCGTTGCCCTGAATGCGGCCGTTTTCCGGGGTCAGCAGTGGCGGCCAACTGGCCAGGGTTTGCGCGAGCGGGTTACCCGCACGCAGAAACAGCTCGTCGAGCGTGGCGTTCAGCGCCAGGCCATCGGCGGTATTGTTCAGTCCCAGAGTCATGCTCAAGCCTGAGTCGGCCAACAGGGCGCCATCGAGCTTCTGGCGAGCGCTGTCGGCCTCCATCCGGCCCTGCCATTGCCAGCCCTGGGCCTGCAGTTGTGCGTGCTGCAGATTCTGCACGCGCAGCGCCAGCGGGCCGGACAGTGTCGGCGCACGGGGCGCGCCGGTCACGCCCAGGCCGGCGAGGGTCAACCTGGCCTGTTGCAGATCCAGGTCGGCACCGCGCAGGCGCTGAGTCTCCAGACGCGAGTTGCCGGCCAGCGCGAGTTGCAGCTGTTGCGCTGTGACCTTGCCAGACAGGTCGAGGTTCAGCTGCAGGCCGTCGGCTCGATTGCTGTCCAGGTCCACTCGCTTGGCACGGGCATCGAGCTGCAACTGGCGCACCTCCAGCGCCCAGTCGCGTGATTGCTGCAGGCCTAGCTCGGCGTTGGCCTTAACCTGCAGCGCCCCTTCCGCGACGAGCTTCAGCTGCAGGGCCAGCGGGGTATCCGGATTGCTTTCCAGCGGCTGCAGCTGCAATTGCACACGGCTTGTTCTCAGACCGCTTGGCAGGGCGGTCAGCCAGGGCGCGCTCTGGGTGTCGAGTTGCAGGTTGCCGTGCAACTTGCGCGCTTGCCAGGCGCTTGCGGCATTGCGCAGGTCGAGCTGCAGTTCACCGCTTAGCAGGCCTATGCCGGGCAGTGGCCAGGGCTGCGGCAGCTGGGCGTCGACACGTAGCCATCCAGGCGCGGTCAGCAGCTCGCCAAGCTGGCGGGTGGTCTGCGGCAGCTGCAGTTGCCATTGGGCGATGATGCCGGCCTGCTGCGGCGTCGCTGGCAGATTGGCGGTGTCCAGTGATGTCCATTCGCTCAGCCAGACGGCGACCCAGGCTATTTCCTGTAGCGGCGCGAGCAGCAGGTCGCCATTCCATTGCAGTGCATCGCCCTGAGCGGCCAGGTCGCTGTGCAGCTCCATCTGTTGTTGTTCATCGAGGTGCAGAGTCATCTGCAACTGGCGCGCACTATCCAGAGCGCCATCGAGCCCCTGCAGGTGCGCTTGCAATACGGCGCTGTGGTTTTCGCGTAGCAGTCGCGCGCGCACCTGCAAGGCATCGTCCAGACGCTGCACGTCGAGCTCGCCATCGAGTGCGCAACGGCCATTGATGCAGGGCAGTTGCGCCTGGATATCGCGCAGTTCGATCTGCCTCGGCAGCCAGGGCAGGGCATTCGATATTGCCTGGAAGGTGGCGTCGAGGTCGCTGTCGGGCGGGTTTTGCGCCTCTGTCTGTGTCGGCAGCCACTCCACTCGCAGGCCCTGCGCAGCCAGGCGGTAGCGCGGCGTTTCGCTGGCCAGCCATTGCAGATGCACCTGCTTGGCGTGAGCGTGCAATTCATCCTGTTGCCGCTGCACCAGGCTCACCTCGCGCAGCCGCAGGCCACGCCAGGTGAGGCTCAATCCCTGCCAGTCCAGCTCGACATGCTGCTCGTCGAGCAACTGCTGCACGCGATAGGCGGCGTAGCAGGCCACTAGCGATAGCAGCACCGCAATCGCCATGCAGATGCTCAGCCAGAAACGCCAGCGGCTCATGAGTTCTCCTTGCCAGGTGCAGTTGCGGGACGGTACCCCATGCTCCGAAGGGTGCCAAGCCGATCTGATTTCGCGCAGTGGCGCTTGTTCGACCCTGCGTGCGATCTGCCATGGATAGGCGGACCGACCACGGCCGTTTCGCTGGGTGCAGTTTCTGGTGCAGGGAGAGGTTATCGCAGACCCGCATGTCGGCTGCATGAGTCGTTTGGATGCCCCGATACAGAGCGCTGCGCGGATATGTCGCAGCGAGTTGTGCACAAAGCTGAAGCAGCCTGTCACATCACTGTCAGAAACGTCGCTAAACGTTTGATTTTTCGTGGATGATTTTTAAGTCAATGAAAAATATGCATTTTTTTCATTGGTGAAAAAATCGACAGTTTGTCTCGGAGCCCCGAAACATCGGGCCTGGCAGCGCTTTCGCTCAAGTTGTTCACGGAGTTATCCACAGCTTCTGTGGATTGTGGCGGAACTCTTTTATGGAACGACAATCCGTCCGCCAGGCAAGACTTTACCTTCGGCAAAAAAGGAGTAGAGTGGCGCGCCCCGGCAGTCACCCCCCCTTTATTTATGCCTCGCGCTTTACCTTCTTCGTCCTCTGCTACTGGCTCCGCTTCTTCTCGTCTGCCCATGCGCGTTGCGCTATGGCTGCTCGACAATCCGCGTCTGGGGCAAACGCCCAGCGTCAAGCGCATCGCCGGCAATCTGCTCAAGCAGCCCGCGCGCAGAGGCTGTGTGCAGGCGCAAAGCCGCCTGGGCCAACTGCTCTGCCGCGACTGCGGCAACACCCGTGATCGCCGTATCGGCTATGAACTGCTGCGCCAGGCCGCTCGTGCAGGCGACCGCTGCGCCCAGCTGGAGCTGGAGCGCCTATCACGCTGAATGCGTGCTGGCCCCGTGTGAATCGCTGGCTGGGTATACTGCTCGGCGGTTCAACATGGAGCGTCTATGCCAATCGATCCTCTCTCTCTCGCCATCGGCGCCGTCGTCGCGCTGGTCCCGCTGTTGGCGGGGCTGTGGTCACTGCAACGCCGACTGACTCGCGAGCAGGGCGAACATGCGCTGCTGCAGGAGCGCCTGGAGCACGCCCAACTGAGCCAGGCCGGTCTGCTGGCGCAGCTCGATGCGTGCCGTGCCGAGCTGGCCGAGATCAGCGAAATCAAGGTTGACCAGCAGACCGAGCTGGCCGGCCTGCGCCGTGAGAACGAACTGCTGCAGCAGGAGCGGCAGATCGCTCGCGAGGCCGCTCAATCCTGGAATCAGCAGCGTGAACGCAACGAAGCCGAGCTGCGCCGGCTGACCGCAGAATGTGCGGCACTGGCGGCCGAGCTGCAGGAGAACCGCGATAACCAGCAGCAACGCCTCGATGACCTGCAGGGGGCGCGCAATGAGCTGCGTGCCCAGTTCTCCGAGTTGGCGACGAAGATCTTCGACGAGCGCGAGCAGCGTTTCGCCGAGACCAGTCAGCAGCGCCTCGGCCAACTGCTCGACCCGCTCAAGGAGCGCATACAGGCATTCGAGAAGCGCGTCGACGAGAGCTATCAGCAAGAGGCGCGCGAACGCTTTTCCCTGAGCAAGGAGCTGGAGCGCCTGCAGCAGCTCAACCAGCGCCTGGGCGACGAAGCGACCAACCTGACCCGTGCACTTAAGGGACAGAAGACCCAGGGCAACTGGGGCGAGCTGGTGCTGGAGCGTGTACTGGAGCATGCCGGCCTGGAGAAGGGGCGTGAATACCAGACTCAGGTCAGCCTCAAGGGCGCCGGCGGCGAGCGTTTCCAGCCTGACGTGCTGATCCGTCTGCCCGGCGACAAGCAGGTGATCGTCGATGCCAAGGTCAGCCTCAGTGCCTACCAGCAGTATGTCTCGGCGGTGGAAGAGCCGATTCGCCAGCAGGCGCTCAAGCAGCATCTGATCTCGCTGCGCAGCCACCTCAAGGGGCTTTCCGGCAAGGATTACCAGCGCCTCGAAGGCCTGCACAGCCTGGATTTCGTCCTGCTCTTCGTGCCCATCGAAGCCGCTTTCGCCGCGGCGTTGCAGGCAGAGCCGGACCTGTTTCAGGAGGCTTTCGAGCAGCAGGTGGTGATCGTCAGCCCGACCACCTTGCTGGCGACCCTGCGGGTGATCGACAGCCTCTGGCGTCAGGAGCGCCAGGGCCAGAACGCGCGCGAGATCGCCGAGCGCGCCGGCCAGCTGTACGACAAGTTCGTGGCCTTCGTCGCCGATCTGGACGAAATGGGCAACCGCCTGCAGCAGCTGGACAAGGCCTACGCCAGCGCGCGCAACAAGTTGGTCGACGGCCGCGGCAACCTCGTCGGTCGTGTGGAAAACCTCAAGCTGCTGGGCGCCCGCGCGAGCAAGAGCCTGCCGGGCGAGTTGCTCGAACGCTCTGCCGATCTGCCGGCATTGGACGAACTGGGCGAGTGAGCGGCCGTCGCTCCTTATCGCCGCGTCGCTAGCTTGGGTTGTCTTCCGGTCGGTCCGGCCGAGGGCTGGGTTGTTCGAGCCTGTCCACATAGTCGCGCAGCCAGCCGGCCAGCGCAGTGGGTTCGGCCAGCAGTTGCCAATGGCCGGCGCGAACTTCCCGGCGGGTCAGCAGTGGCGCCCAGCGTTGCAAATCCTCGAACAGCTGCGGGCGCACGAAGCGGTCGTGCAACGGCACGATCAATTGCACCGGCACGCGGGTGCTGCGCGAGCGCGGTCTGAACAGACTGCGTATGAAGTTGGCGCGATACAGCTGCACGCCGTGCATGCCATCGCTGCGCTGCGTCGGGCTCGACGGCAGGTTACGCACGCCTTCGAGACGCCGCAGCAGCCTGGGCCAGGCTCGATCCAGGCCCAGGCGCCAGCCCAGTTCCGGTAGCAACGGAATGTGAAAGAAGGCGATGTACCAGGAGCTGAGCAGTTGTCTCAGTGCCTGCAGCAGGGCATCAGGGCGGCGCAGGCTCAGGCGCTCGCGCATCCAGTGGCCGACATGGTCGAGGCAGGGGCCGGAGATGCTGGTGTAGGACGCCAGCAGCGGCTGGATACCTGGCTCGGTCACGGCCTCCCAGCTCTGGATCGAGCCCCAGTCATGGGCGACCAGGTGTACCGGGCGATCCGCGCTGGTGGCTTGCACCACCGCTGCCAGGTCGCGCCCCAACTGCTCCAGGCGGTAGTCGCGCAGTCGTTTCGGCATCTCGGATGCACCACAGCCACGCACATCGTAGGCGACGATTCGATAGTCGCCGGCCAGCTCATGGATCAGCGGGCGCCAGATCTCGTGGCTGTCGGGATAGCCATGCACCAGCAGCAGAGTCGGAGCACCGGGCCTGTCCCAGAGATAGGCGCGCAGACGCAGGCCGTCGCTATCAATATCCAGCTGGCGGGGTGGCAGGTCACGAATTGGCAGCGGCGCGTTCATCGCGAGATACCGAGTGGCTGGGTACGCAGGGGCATGGCAGGCTCCGGGAATGATCATTACATCCTGTGGTGTAAGGACCATTGTTGAGCGCTGGCGCGCCTGTGCCTAGCCGTGGCGGGGGCGGCATCAGCTGTGGGGGACGAACCTCCACGCCGCTCTGGAACGGGCATTCTGGCCATTTTTGTTGAGAGCCTGCGCCGCGCAAGTCCAACCCTTGGTTAGGGGCTCGGTCGCAGGCAGGCACATGCGGTCCAGGCAAGGCGCCTGACCTTAACCGCGCAACACCAGATGGCGACTGAGCAATGCGCGCAGGGCGGCCGGCTTGACCGGTTTGGGCAGGTAGTCGAGGCCTGCGGCATGCACCTCGGCGACCAGTTCCGGGCGGCCGTCGGCGCTGATCACCACGCCGGGTACCGGTTCGCCCAGGCGGGTGCGTAGCCAGGCCATCAGTTCGGTGCCGGTCTCGCCCTCGTCGAGGTGATAATCCACCAGCGCCAGCTGCGGATGTACGTCTTCGCTGAGCAGATGCTCGCATTCCAGACGGTTGCGCGCTGTCCACACCTGGCAACCCCAGCGTGAGAGCAGGCTGTACATGCCGGTGAGGATGCTGTCCTCGTTGTCGATGCAGATCACCTGAGTGCCTTGCAGGGGTTGCCCGTCCGCCGCCGAAACGGTCGGGCCCTGTGGTTTCGGTGCCGGTTTTCTCGCCAGCGGTACGCTGACGCTGAACACGCTGCCCTTGCCCGGCCAGGAGCGCACCTCCAGGCGATGGCCGAGCACGCGGCACAGGCCATCGGCAATCGCCAGGCCGAGGCCCAAACCTTTCTCGGCGCGGGTCTGGTGGCTGTCCAGGCGCTTGAATTCCTCGAAGATCACCTTGCGCTTGTCCTCGGGAATGCCCATGCCACGGTCCCACACTTCCAGACGCAACTGCTCGCCTTCGCGGCGCACGCCCAGTACCACGCGACCCTTGGCGTAGCGGAAGGCGTTGGTCAGGAAGTTCTGCAATACCCGGCGCAGCAGCTTGATGTCACTGTCGATCCACTGCCGGCTGCCGTGCACCCGCAGGTCGATGCCCTGTTCGGCAGCCAGCACGCCGAATTCGGCGGCGAGGGTATCGAACAGGCTGGAGAGGGCGAAGGGGTGGCGATCCGGGGTGATCCGGCCGTTCTCCAGGCGCGAGATATCCAGCAGGTCGGTGATCAGGTCTTCGGCCGAGCGCAGCGAGCTGTCCAGGTGCCGGACCAGTTCCTGGGCTTCGCTGGGCAGGGCGTCGTCCTGATGGGCCAGCGCTGCGGAGAACAGGCGCGCAGCATTGAGGGGCTGCATCAGGTCATGGCTGACCGCCGCCAGGAAGCGCGTCTTCGACTGGTTGGCGGCTTCGGCGTGGGCCTTGGCCTCGGTCAGCGCCTGGTTCAGTTTCGACAGCTCAAAGGTGCGCTCGGCCACTCGCCGCTCCAGGCTCTCGTTGGCGTCCTTGAGGGCGCGCTCGGCTTCGCGGAATTCGGTGATGTCGGTGAAGCTCATGACGAAGCCGCCGCCCGGCATGGGGTTACCGATCAGCTCGATCACCCGGCCATTGGGGAACACCCGCTCATAGCTGTGCGCGGTGCCCTGGCGCATCCAGTACAGGCGCTTGGCGACGTTCTCTTCGACATCTCCGCTGCCGAGCATACCGCGCTCGGCGTTGAAGCGGATGATCTCGGCAATCGGCCGGCCGACGTAGATCAGCCCCTCGGGGTACTCGAACAATTCCAGGTAGCGGTGATTCCAGGCCACCAGGCGCAGGTTCTGGTCGACCACGCTGATGCCCTGGGTGATGTTCTCGATCGCGCCCTGCAGCAGGGCGCGGTTGAACTGCAGCACCTCGCTGGCTTCGTCGACGATGCGCACCACGTCTTCGACCTGCATCTCGCGGCCTTCGATGGCCGCCTTGACCACCGCGCGGGTCGACGATGCACCGAGCACACCGGCGAGCAGGCGTTCGGTGTGGGCGATCCATTCGCTGTTGGCCGGCTGATTGGGGTCGAAGTTCTTGCTTTTACCCTGGCGCAAGGCGAAGCGGGTGAAGCTCTGACGGGCGCGTTCCTCGCCGACGAAGCGGCTGGACAGCATCAGCAGGTCGGCCACCTGCACCGCCAGCAGGCTGCGGCTGCTGGGCTTGGTGCCCAGGTCATGGCCAATGAAGCGCCCGGCCTGCCAGTGTTCGGAAACCCGTGTGCGCGAGAACCAGGATACCCAGGCGAACAGCAGCATGTTGCCGGCCAGCGACAGCACCACGCCGCGCGTCAGCGGGTCGACCTGCAGGCCGATGGGGGCGTAGAGCAGGGCGGTGAGCCCCGGGAAGCTGTCCAGCGACCAACCCATGCCACGTGCCGCCAGTGGCAGCACCAGAGTGTAGAACCAGAGCATGGCGCCGAAGATCAGGCCGGCGAACACGCCGCGGCGGTTGGCCTGCTTCCACACCAGGGCGCCGAACATTGCCGGCGCCAGCTGGCCGATGGCGGCGAACGAGACCTGGCCGATGGTCGCCAGGCTGGTGCCTTCGCCGAGCAGGCGATAGCAGACGTAGGCCAGCAGCAGGATCAGCACGATGCTGACCCGGCGGGCGGTGAGCATCCAGTGACGGAAGGCCTCGAAAGGCCGCTCCGTGCTCTGCCGACGCAGCAGCCAGGGCAGCAGCATGTCGTTGGAAATCATGGTCGACAGCGCCACCGAAGCGACGATCACCATGCCGGTAGCCGCCGAGGCGCCGCCGATGAATGCCAGTACCGCCAGCCCCGGATGAGCTTCGGCCAGCGGCAGGCTGATGACGAAGGAGTCCGGCGTCACGCCGGCCGGCAGCAGCATCTGCCCGGCCAGGGCGATGGGCACGACGAACAGTGCCGCCAGCACCAGATAGGCCGGAAAAACCCAGCGAGCCAGGCGCAGGTCCTTGGGTTCGATGTTTTCCACCACGGTGACGTGGAACTGCCGCGGCAGGCAGACGATGGCGATCATGGCCATGCCGGTCTGCACCAGCATCGCCGGCCAGTTCACCGCTTCGTTCCAGAAATCGTCCAGTTCTGCAGTGTTGTGCGCCTGCAGCAGCAGGTCGTTGAAGCCGTTGTACAGACCGAAGGTGACGAAGGCGCCGACGGCGAGGAAGGCCAGCAGCTTGACCAGCGATTCGAAGGCGATTGCCAGCACCATGCCGCGGTGGTGTTCGGTGACGTCGAGATTGCGCGTGCCGAACAGAATGGTGAACAGCGCCAGCGCCAGCGAAACGATCAGTGCGGTGTCCTGTGCGCTGGTGCCGGTGTCCTGGGCGTGCACGCCGATCAGCAGATTGACCCCGAGCACGATGCCCTTGAGCTGCAGGGCGATGTAGGGCAGCACGCCCACCAGACAAATCAGCGCGACGACGATGGCCAGCGACTGCGACTTGCCGTAGCGCGCGGCGATGAAGTCGGCGATCGAGGTGATGTTCTCCTGCTTGCTGATCATCACCATCTTCTGCAGCACCCAGGGCATGGTCAGCAGCAGGATGATCGGGCCGAGGTAGATCGGCAGGAACGACCACAGTTGCTCGGCTGCCTGGCCGACGGCGCCGAAGAAGGTCCAGCTGGTGCAATACACCGCCAGCGACAGCGAATACACCCATGCACGGACTTTCGGCGGCATCGGCGCGCTGCGGCGGTCGCCATAGAAGGCGATGGCGAAAAGAATGGCCATGTAGATCAGGGCGACCGCGGCGATCAGCCCGGGGGACAGCGACATGCAGACTCCGAAACACGCAGTGGAACGAAACAGGACGAAACGATGGGGATCAGTGTTGCACAAAGCCGGGTGCTGTCGGCTGCGACCAAGGTCGCAGGGGCGACGCTGTGCTTTGCGACAAGGCTCGATTGTGTCGCAGCCCAGGGCCTGATAGCGTGGCCGGTTTGCAAGTAAGCCAGGGAAGGTCCTGAGGAAGCACCCTATGTTCAAGCCGCAACTGGTGACTTTGCAACGTGGCGCTTTGCGCCTGGAACCGCTTTGCGACGCGGATATCCCTGCGCTGGTGGCGCTGGCCGAGGCCAATCGCGAGGAGCTGCTGTACATGAGCGGTACCCAGCGCCTGGACTGGTACCGCAGCGCTTTGGCCGATTTGCGCGAGCAGCGGGCACTTCCTTTCGTCATTCGCCTGGGCGACGCGCTGGTGGGGACCACCCGCTTCGGCGACTTCATGAACAGCCTGCCAGCCTGCGAAATCGGCTGGACCTGGCTCGATCGCAACCAGCACGGCAGCGGTCTGAATACCACCATCAAGTACCTGATGCTCCGGCATGCGTTCGACAACTGGGGCATGGTCCGGGTACAGCTGAAAACTGCCGCCAGCAACCTGCGCTCGCAACGTGCCATCGAGAAACTGGGCGCCCTCCGCGAAGGGCTGCTGCGCAACCATCGGCGGCTCGCCGATGGCCGCCTCGACGACACGGTGCTTTACAGCATCACCGACCAGCAATGGCCGGCGCTGCGCGAGGCGATGGAGGCGGGCTTCGGCGCCTGAACAGCATGCAGACCCGCGAGCAGACCCGCTTCTGGCAGGCCTCCGCATTGAGCGGGGTCGAGCTGCTGCAGGCACGCTACCTCGAACAGCGTTTCGCGCCTCACGTGCATGAAGGCTTCGTGTTCACCGTGATCGAGCATGGCGCGCAGCGCTTTCGCCATCGTGGCAGCGACCATCTGGCTCCGCAGGGCAGCATGGTGCTGATCAATCCGGACGAAGTGCACACCGGCTCCAAGGCGCATGAGGACGGCTGGCGCTATCGCGGCTTCTACCCGGGTAATGACCAGGTGCTGGGGGCGCTGCAGGAACTGGGGCTGGCCAAGGCGGGTATGCCGTCGTTTTCCTCCAGCGTGCTGCATGATCCGCAGTTGCACAGCGCCTTCCTGCAACTGCACTGCCTGCTTGAGGACGGTGCCGAAGCATTGCAGCAGCAACTGGCCTGGCGTGAGGCCATTCTGCTGCTGTTCCGGCGTCACGCACGGCTTGCCGAGCCAGCTGCGCCCGGGCGTGAGCCTTGGGCCGTGGCCTGTGCCAAGCAGATGCTCGCCGAGCGCCTGAGCGAGCCGCCGTCACTGGAAGAACTGGCGGCCGCGGTCAACCTTTCGCCGTTTCATTTCGCCCGGGTATTTCGCCGTGCGACCGGGCTGCCGCCGCACGCCTGGCTCAAGCAGCGGCGCCTGGAGCAGGCGCGGGCGCTGCTCAAGACGGGCTGCACGGCGGTCAATGTGGCCATGCAGCTGGGCTTTGCCGACCAGAGCCACCTGTCACGGCAGTTCAAGCAGGCTTATGGGGTGAGCCCTGGCGAATACCGCAGCGCGGTGGCCCGGAGCTGACAGCAGGCCAATACCAGGCATAAAAAAACCGGCGCTCCTTATCGGGGCGCCGGCTTCTTCAGCCCGCTGCGTCGATCAGAACTCGTGGTCGGCGGTGTCCGGGTTCAGGTCGCTGATGCCCAGCTTGCCCGCGGCCTGCTCGATTGCGCCGGTCTGCTTGACCAGGGCGGCGATGGCGTCACGCACCAGTTGCTGGCCTTCGGCGTTGTCGGCTGCGATCAACTGGTCGAAGTGCACGTTGTTCTTCTCGGCGCTGTCGACCAGTGCCTGCAGCTTGGCTTCGGTTTCCTGCAGGTCGGCCTTGAGGGCGGCATCGGCCTGGGCGTCGGCCTTGGCGACCAGCTCGGACAGGCTCGGGCCGGTCAGGGTGCTGCCGTCGACCTTCTTGTATTCGCCCAGGTAGACGTTGCGAATGCCCTTGCCGTTGTAGAAGTGCGAGTTGTGGGTGTTATCGCTGAAGCAATCATGCTCGTCTTCGGTGGAGTTGGCCTCCAGCGCCACCTTCATGCGCTCACCAGCCAGCTCGCCGAGCGACAGACTGCCCATGCCGAACAGCATCTTGCGCAGGCCGTTCTCGGCGGAGTCGGCGACCAGCTCGCTGCGGTAGTTGCCTTCCACGCCGTCCTTCCACTGCTCGACCATTTCATCCAGATCGCTGACCAGCAGGTCGGTGGCGGCTTTCAGGTAGGTGCGGCGGCGCTCGTTGTGACCGCCAGTGGCGCCTTCGCCAACCAGGTAGTCGGTGTAGGGACGCTCGCCAGCACCGGGCTCGGTACCGTTCAGGTCCTGGCCCCAGAGCAGGAATTCGATGGCGTGGTAGCCAGTGGCGACGTTGGCTTCGGAGCCGCCCAGCTCGTTCAGACTGGCCAGCAGTTCTCCGTTGATCTCGCTGACGTCGATCTTGTCTTCGCCGATCTGGATCTCGGTATTGGCGATGATGTTGGCCTGGGCACCCGGGTTGCCCAGCGCGTGCTGGTAGTCCTCGGCAACGTAGTCGATAAGGCCTTCGTCCAGCGGCCAGGCATTGAGCTGGCCTTCCCACTCGTCGACCACCGGGTTGCCGAAACGGAAAACCTCGGTCTGCATGTAAGGCACGCGAGCAGCCAGCCAGGCTTCACGCGCTGCTTTCAGTGTGTCTTCGCTGGGATTGGCGAGCAGGGCGTCCACTGCCGCCTGCAGTTGCTTCCCGGTGCTGGCAGCGTCGCTGAATACGGCCAGGGCCAGATCGGCGTAATGATTGACCACAGCCTTTGCCGCTGCCTCGTCGACCTTCGCCGCAGCGGCCGGAGCCGAGCTCTCGGTGGCGGCAGCAGGCGCTGCGGCCTGGGTGGCAGGGGCTTTGTCTTCGCCGCAGCCAGCGAGTGAAATGGCGATGGCCAGCAGGCTGGCGGAGGCCAGGGGCATACGAATCATGGCGGGGTCCTTTGCATGTGCGAATGGGCGGTACGCAGGTGTACCTGAAAAACCGCAACATAATGCAAATGTTTCGCATTATGTGTAAAGGCCATTATTCGTCGTTGTGCGTGATATCGCTGCCGGAGGTCGCTGCTGCCGTTAGAATGCCAGCACCTGATACGCAGTTCTGCATGGAGAAAACTGCATGAGCCTGACCACCGTGATCGTCATCGTCGTCCTCATCCTGCTCGGCGCCTACGCGGTGTCTGTGTACAACGGCCTGGTGCGCCTCAAGCATGGGGTGGGCAAGGCCTGGTCGAACATCGACGTCCTGCTCAAACAGCGTCATGACGAATTGCCCAAGCTGGTGGAAACCTGCAAGCAGTACATGCAGTACGAAGGCTCGACCCTGGAGCGGGTGATCGCTGCGCGCAGCGCCGTGGCCAGTGCTCGCGAGCAACATGATGTCGGTGCTCTGGGTAAGGCCGAGAGTGGCCTGCGTGCCGGTCTCGGCCAGCTGTTTGCGTTGGCCGAGAACTATCCAGAGCTGAAGGCCAACGACAGCTTCCAGCATCTGCAGCAGCGCATCAGCGGACTGGAGAATGGCATCGCAGACCGCCGTGAGCTGTACAACGAGGCCGTCAACCTCAACAACGTGCGCATTGAGCAGTTTCCCGACGTGATCATCGCACGCCTGTTCAACTTCCCGGCTGCCGAACTGCTGGTGTTCAGCGAGGCGGAAAAGGCCGATGTCGATATGAAGTCGCTGTTCAGCTGAGCCCCGTCGATGATGCAGGCTGACCCGCTGGGTTTCTTCTTCACCCTGGCGCTTACCCTCGGCGCTTGCCTGGGCGGCGCCTGGTGGTGTCTGCGGCGCTGGTCGCAGGCGCGTCATCTACTCGATACGCCCACCTCGAAGATCCGCTCGGCAGCTCAGGGTTATGTGGAGCTTTACGGTGTGCTCGAAGCGCTACCGGACATGCACCTTCGCGGGCCGCTGACCGGCAAGCCGTGCCTGTGGTGGCGCTTTCGTATCGAGGAATACCGTTCCAGCGGCAAGAAGCGTAGCTGGCGAGTGATCGACAGTGGCGCCAGTGACGCCTGGTTGCGCCTGGTCGACGGCACCGGCGAATGCCTGATCGACCCGCGGGGTGCCGAGATCAATGCGGCGGTGCGCGAGGTGTGGGAGGGCAATCTGCGCCACCCGCTGGGCCCGGCCAAGACCGGGCTGTTCGGCTTTCTCAGCAGTGGCCAGCGCTATCGCTACAGCGAGGAGCGCTTCCATGTTGGCCAGCCGCTCTATGCCATCGGAGATTTTCGCACCCTCGGCGCCGCGCAGCAGGGGTTCGACAGGCATGCCGCTCAGGGTGAGGTGATTCGCGAATGGAAGGGCGACTACGCGGGGCTGCTGCGGCGCTTCGACAGCGACGGCAACGGTGAGCTCGATGAGCAGGAATGGAATCGCGTGCGCCTGGCCGCGCAGCTGGAGGCCGAGGACCGGCACCTGCAGAAGGCCTCCGAACCGGCGCGGCATCAGATGGCCAAGCCTGCTGAGCGCCAGCCGTTCATTCTTTCCAACAGTGGGGAGGATGAACTGGCCCGCCACTTCTACTGGCAAGCTGGCGGCGGCGCCGTGCTGTTTCTGGCAGGTGCGCTGGCCACGGCCTGGTTGTTCGGTGTGCAGAATTGGTAGGTCTGGAGCCCGGCTGAAATTAAAACGCCGCGACGGATCGCGGCGTTCTGTTTGAGGCGCTCAGAGTGTCGCCGCTGAGCTCAGACGCCTTGCCTGCTTGAGGAACAGGGTCAGTTCACGCGCCGGTAGCGGCTTGCTGTACAGATAGCCCTGACCTTCATGGCAGCCCTGGGCGATGATGTAGGCCTCCTGTTCTGCGGTCTCCACGCCCTCGGCGATGACCTGCATGCCCAGGCTCTTGCCCAACTGGATGATGGCACGAACGATGGTCGCATCGTCTTCGTCTTCGAGCAGGTCCTGCACGAAGCTCTTGTCGATCTTGATCTTGTCCAGCGGCAGACTCTTCAGATAGCTCAGCGAGGAATAGCCGGTACCGAAGTCGTCGATGGCGATCAGCGCACCGGAGCGACGCAGGCTGAGCAGATGCTGGGCCGCAGTGCTGATGTCTTCCATCAGGCCGGTTTCGGTGACTTCCAGTTCAAGGCTCTTGGGCGGCAGACGGTAGACCTGCATCAGGTTGTTGACCACGCGCGGCAGCTCGGCGTGGTGCAACTGCACGGTGGACAGGTTGATGGCCATGCGCAGATCGCTGAAGCCCTGATCGTGCCATTCGCGTAATTGCCGGCAGGTCTGGTCGAGGATCCATTCACCGATGGGGATGATGGTGCCGTTCTGCTCGGCCAGCGGGATGAACAGGTCCGGCGCGACGAAACCATGCTGCGGATGTTGCCAGCGCAGCAGCGCTTCGACGCCGACCACGCGGTGATCGCGGTAATCCACCTGGGGCTGGTAGACCAGGTGCAGCTGGTTCTGCGCCAGGGCGTCACGCAGGTCCTTCTCCAGCTCACGGCGGCGGCGCATCTCGCTATCGACGCTGGCGATGTAGAACTGGTAGCGGTTGCGCGAGCGGCTCTTGGCCAGGGTCATGGTCTGCTCGGCTTTCTGCAGCAGCTTTTCGGTGCTGTCGCCGTCTTCCGGGAACAAGGTGATGCCGATGGTGGCGCGCAGGCGGACTTCATGCTGATCAAGCAAAAAGGGCAGCTCCAGATCGTCAAGCACGCTCTGCGCCAGCTCGGCGGCTTCGTAAGGCTGCTCAATATCGGCCTGCACCAGGGCGAACTGGTCGCCGCCGAGGCGTGCCAGCGCCCCGAGACGGCCGCTGTGGCTGCGCAGACGATCGGAGAGGGCGAGCAGCAGCTGGTCGCCGCTCTGGTAACTGAACTGTTCGTTGATGCCCTTGAAGTCGTCGAGGCCAACGCAGAGCACGGCGACGCGGCGCTGCAGGCGGCCGGCGTCTTCGAGAATCTGGTCGAGCTGCTGCTGCAGTTGCTGGCGGTTGGGCAGGCCGGTGAGGAAGTCGTACTGGGCCATGCGCAGCAGGCTGTTCTCGGCTTCACGACGCAGGTGGGTGTTGCGTTCGATCGAAGCCAGCAACTGATTGGCGGTGTTGATCCACAGGCCCAGCTCGTTCTTCTCGTTGCCCTTGAGCATCGGCAACTTATGTTCGCTGGGACGGTCGGGGTTGATGCTGGTGAGGTGTTCGATGATCTTGGATAACGGTTTGGTGAGCAGCCAGTGGTAGACCAGATAGAGCACCAGGCCCATGGCCAGGGCACGCAGCACGCCGGAGATGAAGATGATCACCGAGTTGGTGACGAAACTCTCGCCGTAGGGCGCCGTGTCGAGGGTGATGTTGAGATCGCCGTAGTACTCGCTGTAAGGACCGCGGCCGACCAGCTTGGTCGAGAACAGCTGCTCCTGGCCGAGGATCGGGTCGGTCAGCCAACGCGTGGGCATCTGTGCCAGATCGCGCGAGCGCTCGGCGAGCATCGGCTCGTTGGGGTGACCAATGGAGGCATAGCGCACCGATTCGTGCTGAAACAGGCCCTCGATCACCTGCATGCCCATTTCGCGGTCAAGGCTGTACACGGCCTGCGTCGACGGATCGCGGAACATGCCGAGAATGCGGTGCGCATCGTTCGCGACCGCCTGGCGCGTCTTGTAGGCATCGAAGACGATCTGCGCGCAGCTCAACACCACTCCAACCACCAGTGCCGAAAGCAGCACCACGCGGAGCAACTTGAGTGACAAGCTGTTCTTCAGTTCCAGCTTCAAAGGCAATTCCTTATGTCGATGCGTGCAGCGTCATTCAGACGAGAGTATTGGCAATCTAGCCCTAGCCGTCAAAGGGCCATCATGTCTGGTGGCACTTTTTATCCGATAAGGAATGTTCCTGATGAAAGTCGGCGCATTCAGGTTGATGCATTGCACTATGTCGGTGCGCTTGCGCGAGACTTGAATGCCCTTGGTCGGATTGACCGTGCGCTGTGTTTGTCAGGCTTTGAGACCGTTTTTCCGGCTACCGCGAGCTGGTCTCGTTAGGGCCGGCTCACGGCTAAAACTAACATCACTGGCGTGTCGACGGCACGGAGATGGCGATGTTCGCCGCATCGCTGCTGGAGGCGCCAGTTCAGGCGCGGGAACGAAAAAACCCGGCCACATGGGCCGGGTTTCGTATTACGAGGCTTGGACTCAGGCCGCGTAGTTCTGGGCCACGAAGTCCCAGTTGACCAGGTTCCAGAACGCCTCGACGTACTTCGGACGCAGGTTGCGGTAGTCGATGTAGTAGGCGTGTTCCCAGACGTCGCAGGTCAGCAGCGGAGTGTCGCCGCTGGTCAGCGGGCAGCCGGCGCCGATGGTGCTGGCCAGGGCCAGGGAACCGTCAGCTTTCTTCACCAGCCAGCCCCAGCCGGAACCGAAGGTGCCGATGGAGACCTTGCTGAACTCTTCCTTGAACTTGTCGAAGGAACCGAAGGCAGCGTTGATGGCGTCAGCCAGGGCGCCGGTGGGCTGGCCACCGCCGTTCGGCGACAGGCAGTTCCAGTAGAAGGTGTGGTTCCACACCTGAGCGGCGTTGTTGAAGATGCCGCCCGAGGAAGTCTTGACGATCTCTTCCAGGCTCTTGCCTTCGAACTCGGTGCCCGGCACCAGGTTGTTCAGGTTCACGACATAGGTGTTGTGGTGCTTGTCGTGGTGGAATTCGAGGGTCTCGGCGGAAATGTGCGGCTCGAGAGCATTCTTTTCGTAAGGCAGCGGCGGCAATTCAAAAGCCATGGTCTATCTCCTACTCAGGTCGTGTGCGATATGCGCCAGGCCGATCACGGGCGGCCCGTGGAGGGCGTTTACAATTGGCTGCGAGAGCCGTCCTGCAAACACCACTCTAAGCGGCGTCGAGTTTTTACTCTTTGCGCCGCAGACTCGGGATCATAGCACCGGGCCACGGCCATAACCACGCAGCATCTGTGTGGAAAAGCCGGAGCCAGGGCCTCTGCGACAATGGCTTCGACCATCGTGCGCGCCAGCAGTTGCCTTTACAGCGCGCCGGCTTTTTTCCAGGCCAGATAACTGCTCACCAGCTCAGGCCCCAGCTCGCCCGGACGTGCGTCGAGCACCGGCACCTCATGCGCAGCGAGGCGATCATGCAGATCGGCGCGGGCGTTGAGGTAGTCGAGCGTGCCGCAGTAGGCCAGGGCCTGGTCGAATTGCTCCACGGGCGTCTGGCGCAGGCGGTCCAGCGCTTCCTCGCGCAGGCTGGCGATCAGCACGCGGTGCTGGCGCGACAGGCGACGCACGGCGGCGAGCAGGTCCTGATCGTCCTCGTCGCGCAGGTTGGTCACCAATACCACCAGCGAGCGGCGGCGCTGACGCGCCAGCAGCAAGTCGGCAGCAGCGCTGAAGTCGGCCGGTTGCTGGCTGGTGTCGAGGTCATAGACGGCATTGAGCAGCACGTTCAACTGTGCAGGGCCCTTGACCGGCGCCAGGTAACGCGACTGGTTGCCGGCGAAGGTCGCCAGGCCGACGGCATCGCCCTGGCGCAGTGCCACGTAACTGAGCAGCAGGCAGGCATTGAGAGCATGGTCGAAGTGCGACAGCTCGTCGTCCTGGCTGCGCATGCGCCGGCCGCAATCGAGCAAAAAGACGATCTGCTGATCGCGCTCGTCCTGGTATTCGCGAGCGATGGGCGTGCGCTTGCGCGCGGTGGCCTTCCAGTCGATCTGGCGCAGGGTGTCGCCATCACGAAATTCGCGCAGCTGGTGAAACTCCAGGCCCAGGCCGCGGCGCGGGCGCTGGCGCACGCCCAGTTGGCTCAGCCAGTCGTCCACGGCCTTGAGCTGCGCGCCATAGAGGCGAGCGAAGTCCGGGTAGACGCGGCTCTCGTCAGCCAGCGGTAGCAGGCGCCTGGCCTGCCACAGGCGCAGCGGGCTGGGCAGTTGCAGCTCGCACTGGGCGAAATGGAAGTGTCCGCGGATCAGCGGCTTGAGGCGATAGTTGACGCGCGTCTGCTGGCCGGGGTGCAGGGTGATGCGTTGCGGCAGGAAGTCGAAGGCCATGCCTTCAGGTACATGATCGAAGACCTCGATTTCCTGTGTCTGAGCGAAGTCGTGATGGGCGATCAGTTGCACCTCGCTCCAGCGCCCCAGCGGCAGATTGCCGGGCAGTACGCGCTCCAGACGCGGCGAGCGCTGGCGGCGCAGCCACAAGGCATCGACGGCGGCGATCAGCAGCAAGGCCAGCAACAGGCCCCAGGCCAGCGGCAACAGGCTGTCTGCCAGACGAATGCCGAGCAGGGGCAGGGCGCCAAGCAGCACGGCAGCGGCGAACAGGCCGCCGAGCAGCCCGAGGAGCAGGCGCGAAGGTTTCATAGGCGTGGCGCCGGCACCTGATCGAGCAACTGTTGCAGAACCTGATCCACCGACAGGCCTTCGATGTCCAGCTCCGGCGCCAGACGTACGCGATGGCGCAGCACGGCCAGAGCGCAGCTCTTGATGTCATCCGGCAGGACGAAGTCGCCACCACGCAGCAGCGCGCGGGCACGGGCGCCGCGCACCAGGGCGATGGAGGCGCGCGGCCCGGCGCCCATGGCCAGGCCCGGCCAGCTGCGGGTAGCACGGGCCAGGCGTACGGCGTAATCGAGCACCTGGTCGTCCAGAGGCAGGTCGCTGGCGATCTTCTGCAGTGCCAGCACGTCCTTGGCCTGCAACAGGGTACGCAGCGGGCTGACTTCGAGCATGTCGGCCTTGGCCGAACGGGTCACCTGGCGCACCATGTTCAATTCTTCGTCCTGCTGCGGATAATCCATGCGCAGCTTGAGCATGAAGCGGTCCAGCTCGGCTTCCGGCAGCGGGTAGGTGCCTTCCTGCTCGATCGGGTTCATGGTCGCCAGCACCATGAACGGCAACTGCACCGGCAGGGCGCGACCTTCCAGGGTCACCTGGCGTTCCTGCATCACTTCCAGCAGCGCGGCCTGGGTCTTGGCCGGCGCACGGTTGATCTCGTCGGCCAGCAGCAGGTTGGTGAACACCGGGCCCTTACGCAGCTTGAACTGCTCGCTCTGCATGTCGTACACGGCATGGCCGGTGACATCGCTGGGCATCAGGTCCGGGGTGAACTGAATGCGCGCGAACTCGCCGCCGAAGCAGCGCGCCAGGGCGCGTACCAGCAGGGTCTTGCCCAGGCCCGGTACCCCCTCGACCAGCACGTGGCCGCCGGCGAGCAAGGCGGTGAGCACGTCATCGATCACCGCGCTCTGGCCGATCACGGCCTTGCGCAGCTCGGCGCGCAGGGCCTGGGCCAGTTGGCTGGCGCGCTGGCGTTGCTGCGCTTGCGGGTTGCTCGGCGCGGCGCTCGGGGTTTCCTGCACCGGCAGGTTATCGTTCTCGGGGATCTCGCTCATAAGGCATTCCTGAGGGTTTGCAGGTGGGCGACCTGGCGGGTGAAGTCACTGGCGGACAGGCGTTGCGGCGGCAATGGGCGCATGGCCTGGCTGATGTCCTTGGCGGGCAGGCGGGTCAGGCGACCGAGCACCTGCCACTGATCGGCGACCGCGAGCTTCTCGAAGCCGGGGTAGCGGCGGCGGGCACGGCGGTTGATGTCCTGTTGCAGGCCCTTGAGCAGACTGTGCTGGCCACTGCGACGGAGGAGGAAGTCGGCGCTGCCGCGCAGGTGTTCCTCGAGCTGACGCCGTGCTCGGCTGGCCGGTGCCTGCAGCGGGCCGTGGCGCATGCCGACGTGCCACAGGGTGGCGATGATCAGCAGGGCCAGAACCAGCAAGGCCAGCGGGAAATGGCGCAGCAGCAGGCGCGCCAGACCATCGCTGTCGGCGTGGTAGAGCAGGGTCACGGCGCTGTCCTGGCTAAGGTACCAGAGCAGCCAGGCATGGTCGTATTCGTTGATGTTGCGGTTCTGCCAGATCCACGGGTCGCTCAGCACGGTGATCAGGCCGTCGCCGTGGTACAGCTGCAGCAAATGCGTGGCAGCTTCGCTATTGGCCCAGGCGTGGGCGCGGTTCTGCGCGTCGTACAGGTGGAAGTCGGTGTCGAAGGCGATATAGGCCGGCGCCTGCTCATTCTCCAGGTAGAGCTTGGTGAGCTGCGGGTAGGCCTGCTGCTCTTCGTTCTGCCCGTTTTCCGCCTGGGTCTCGCTGGTCTCTTCGTCGTCCAGCTCGTCGCTCATGTACTGCTGGATGCCGAGCAAGTCGAGCAGCAGGTCGCCGCTCTTGCCTTCCTCTTCGTCCCACAGGCGTTCGGCGATGAACAGCAGGTGACCGCCATTGGCCGTCCATTGCAGCACGCGCTCGACCTGGCGCGGCGTCATGTTGCCACGGTCGGCCAGCAGCATCAGGGTCTGGCCCTCGCTGGGCAGGCCGTCGAGCACGTCCAGACCTTCGGCGCGGCGCGCGGCGATGCTCTGCTTGCGCAGGAAATGTTCAGCGGCCAGGTAGGGGCTGCTGGCAACCTCGGGGGCAGGGCCGTGCTCGATCACGTCTTCGTAAGGTTCGAGCTTGCCCAGCACGTAACTGGCGATCAGTCCAACCGCCAACAGCAGGGCCATGGCGAGGATGAATCCGGCGCGCCGACTCATGTCGCACGCTCCTGGCCGAACAGGCTACGCCAACCCTGACACAGGCCCTGACGCAGCGATTCGGCGGGTAGGCGGTGACCATAGGCCAGCGCCTGCCAGTGCTGGGTGAGCAGGCGACTGTAATCTTCCAGGTTCTGCTGCCCAAGGCCTGCGACCAGGTGCAGCACTTCCCCTTCGGTGTGCGACTGCTTCAGCGGCAGGCGGTGTTCATGCAGCAGGCGGCTGAGCAGGGCGCGGTAGAGCAGGCCGAGCGCAGCGCGCGGTTGTTCGGCCCAGAGCCGCTCGGCTTCGCTGGCGACATCGTCGGGCAGGCTCTCCGGGGCCAGCTCAAGGCCAAAGAGCTGTTGCGGTGCTACCGGCCGGCGCCGCGTCGGTAGGCCGATGCGGTCGCCAAAGGCCTGCAGCCACTCACGATAGCGCCACAGGATGAAGGCCAGCAACGCAGCCAGCGCCGCCCACAGCAACACTTCGAAGATTTGCGCAACGACATCCAGGCTCTTCCACCATTCGCCCAGCTTGAGCAGGTTCTTGAGCATGTCGAGGAAGGCTTCGACGTCTTCCGGTTTGGGGTCTTCTGCGGGCTTCTCTTCGCCCAGACGCCAGCGTGTGACGGTTTCGCGATGCTGGAAGGGCGGCTCGTCGAGCAGCGCTTCGATGCTTTCACGCGCGGCCTGGCTGGTCAGCGGCTGCTTGAGCATGCGCGGGGCGTCGGGACCTTGCGCGTCGGTCTGCTCAACCTCTTCGCTGACGATCGGCGGCATGTCGGCCCAGACATCGCCTGGCAGTTGCGTCAGCAACAGGGAGCATCCAAGTAGCAGGGCGTAGGCGCTGCCGGTCAGGCGCTGGCGCAGACGGCGGAAGGTCAGCTCGATATCCCAGGCTTCCAGTGCGGTACGGCGATTGAGATAGAGGGTGAAACCGCAGGCGACGTAGACCGGTTCCCAGAGGATAAGCAGCAGCACGTAAAGCAGGTTGGACAGGTGCTCCAGCCACAGCCACTGGCCGCTGCTGGCGGCGATCAGGCTTTCCCAGGTCCAGTCCAGCTCCACCTGCTGCGGCAGCATCAGGTAGAACAGGGCGATCAGGCCCATCCACAACGCGATTTCCAGGTGCACACCGACCAGCGTCAGCCAGGTAGCGGCGGCGCTGTCGCGCTGGCCGAGCACTACCAGACGCTGGCTGCGCGCCTGGCCGGACAGGCCTTCGAGCTGCAGCACGGGCAGATCGAAGCTGCGTGTCGGGCTCAGACGGCGCCAGGTCAGGCTGGCCAGCAACTGTGGCCACAGCAGTTTCGGCAGTGCGCGCAAAGATTGCTTCAGCGAAGGCGTGTTGCCGAACAGCGCCTGCGAAAGAATGTACAGCGGCAGCCGCTCATAGGCGGGTTTGAGCCACCAGAACAGGAAGATGGCCCAGCCCGGATACTGCCAGAGCAGGGCGCAGAGCAGGGCGAACAGCGGCAGGGTGATCAGCGCCCAGCTGGCCATCAGCAGGCCGGCGTGACGACGGGCGAGCAGCACGCCGAGGTCGATGGCCTCCCAGGCGCTGCGCGGGCGAATGGCCACGCTGGCTTCAGTCAGGCGCATGCTGCCTCCGCCCGGCCAGCAGCAGATAGCTCAGTACCAGCACCCAGAGGCCGGCACCGACGATGTACTTGATGTTCGGGCTGGCGAAGGTGGTGGATGACCAGAACGCTTCGATGAAGGCGGCCAGCAGCAGGAACAGGATCACCCCGCAGACCAGTTGGATCGCTTTGCCGGCTGCCAGGCGCAGGGCCTCGCCGCGGGGCAGGCGGCCGGGGGCGAGCAGCGCCCAGCCGAGCTTGAAGCCTGCCGCGCCGGCCAGGGCGATGGCGGTCAGCTCGAAGGCGCCATGGCCGATGACGAATGACCAGAACGGCTCGCCGTAGCCGATGCGCGTCAGGTGGCCCGCCACAGCGCCGATCATCAGGCCGTTGAACAACAGGAAGAACAGGCTGCCAAGGCCCAGCAGCAGGCCGCTGGCGAAGGTCTGAAAGGCGATGCCGATGTTGTTCATGATGTAGAAGCCGAACATCACCCAGTCATCACCGGAGCCTCGTTCGCTGAAGCGGCCGAGGCGGCGCGCGTCGGGATCGTACATACGCTCCATTTCGCTGACCTGATCGGGGCTGACCAGGCTGAATATCAGTTCGGGATAGAGGTAGGTCAGCAGCCCCATCAGGGCCAGGCTGCCGAAGAACAGCAGGCTGGCGACGCAGACGCTGCGCCATTCGCTACGTACCAGGCGCGGAAAACCGCCGAACAGAAAGCGGATCATCTGCGCGCCGAGATGGCTGCGATGACGGTAGAACTGCTGGTGGCCACGCATCGCCAGCTGCTGCAGCTGGTCGATCAGGTGGCTGCTGTAACCGCGGGCCTGGGCCAGGGCCAGATGCTGACAGAGCTGGCGGTAGCGAGCGGCGAAGCTTTGGCAGGTCTGCGCATCGGCCTTGCCGCGCTCGAGTGCATCGAGTTGGCTATTGAAGGCATCCCAGTCCGGCTGATGACGACTTTCGAACAGACTCTGCTTCACGGGGCATTCCCCAGCAGGCCACGGGCGATGCCATTGAGGCGTGGTTCGGCCTGCTCGGCAGGCACCTGCAGCGGTTCGGCCAGCAGCGCCGCCAGCTCCGCTCTGCGGGCTGCGGACAACTGGCTGCCACGTTCGGCGAAACCGAGGATGGCGCGTTGCTCGCCGAGGCTGAGCGGGAAGGGCGCGGGTAGCGGTTCGGCCTCGGCCAGCTGCGGTTTGCTCAGCGGCGCGTCGCGATACACCACCAGCGTGCCGGCGGCGATATCGCCGAGACGCTTGAACGCCGGATGGTTCAGGCAACTGATGATGCCCAGGGTATAGCCGAACGGCAGGATATCGACGAAGCGCAGCAGATTGCGCGTCAGCGAGGCAGCCCAACCGATGGGCGTGCCGTCATCGTGCACCACGCGCAGGCCGAGCATCTGCTTGCCGGGGGAGCGCCCCTGGTTGAGCACTTCGAACAGCACCATGTACCACCAGGTCACGAGAAACAGCAGGATGGTGCCCAGACCCATGCCGAACTGGCCGAGCAGGCCGAGGACGATGAACATCAGGGCGAGAATCAGGCCGCGAATGGCCAGGTCGATGGCGAACGCCAGGGCGCGAGGTACCAGCCCGGCCGGTCGCAGATGCAGATCGATGCCTTCCGGCGTTTCGACCTGATAGCGGGTATCCAGGGGCGGCTGGGTGGACGGAAGGCTGGCGCTTGAGCGTGAAGGCATCGGCGGACTGCATCAAGGAAAGCCCGATGCTAGCGAGCAGCGGGCCACGAACGCAACCGGGCCAGCGAGCTGGCCCGAGTGACGTCGGTTTATTGAGCGGCCGGCAGCACGCCGAAGATGGTGCGATAGAGCACGCCCATGGCCACGACCATCAGCGGAATGCTCCACACCAGACCGATGCCCAGCGGGATGGCGCTGACCATGACGATCAGACCGAGCACGATGAACAGGCCGAAGACCTTGAACCAATGCTGGGTGATGGCCTTGCGCGAGGCTTCCAGGGCCTGCCAGGGCGACAGGCCGCGCTCGACCACCAGCGGCACGGCCAGCAGATAGGCGACGCCCAGGTAGATGCCGGGGATCAGCAGCAGGATCATGCCTAGGTAGATCAGCAGCATCATCACCACGGCGGTGATGATCAGCGGCACGGTGCGGCCGAAGTGGCTGAAAATCTCGTTGAAGCTCAGCGGCTGATCGGCGGCACGGCGAATGCCGACCATGTTGATGCCGGCCATGAAGGGGTAGGCCAGGGCCGAGGCCAGCAGCGAAATCAGGATTTCACCGATGAACATCAGGGCGATGCTGTCGCTCATCGCGCCGAAGATGCCCACCACGCCGCCGAGGATGAAGGTGGCAGCCAGCAGCACCACGTAGAACACCAGGAAACCGCCGATGATGATGCCTTTGGTGCCCTTGACCTTGCTCCACGACTCGCTCAGCAGTTCACCGATGCTGAAGTCATAACCGCGTGCCAGAGCTTCTTCGATGCTCGGTGCACTACCTTGAGGCGAATGCTGAAGATTGCTGGTAGGGGCGGCGTAGGGATTGGGGGTGATCGCGTCACTCATGGCTGCATCCTTGTAGAGAGTGGAGAGGGGCACCAATGCTAATGGTTACAGCATTTTTCTGACAGTGCAGCGCGTCCGGTCATGCGGAGCCTGTGCGCTGGTTCATGCTTTTGCCCGTGACGGCGAGTCGGAAAGCGGATGATAGACTGCCGGCAATTTTGCCTTGGGTACGGAGCCGCCAATGACTTCCAGCATCTTCTGGTACGACTACGAGACCACCGGGATCAACCCGCGTTGTGATCGTCCGTTGCAGGTGGCGGGCATCCGTACCGACGAGGCGCTGAACGAGATCGGCGAGCCGCTGAACATCTATTGCCGGCCCAGCGAGGATATCCTGCCGCACCCGGCCGCCTGCCTGGTAACCGGTATCGATCCGCAGCGTTTGCAGCAGCTGGGGTTGGACGAGGGCGAGTTCATGACCCGCGTGCATGCCGAGCTGTCGGCACCCGGTACCTGCGGCGCCGGCTATAACAGCCTGCGTTTCGATGACGAAGTGACGCGCTACAGCCTCTATCGCAACTTCTTCGACCCTTACGCGCGCGAATGGCAGGGCGGCAACAGTCGCTGGGACCTGATCGATCTGGTGCGTACCGCCTACGCGCTGCGCCCCGAGGGTATCGAGTGGCCCGAGGAGGACGGGCGCGTATCGCTCAAGCTGGAGCGGCTGACCCAGGCCAACGGCATCGCTCACGGCCAGGCCCACGATGCATTGTCCGATGTGCGCGCGACCATCTGCCTGGCGCGCCTGCTGCGTGATCGGCAGCCACGGCTCTACGATTTCCTCTATCAACTGCGCAGCAAGCAGCGGGTCATGGATCAGATTCGTCTGTTGCAGCCTGTGCTGCACGTTTCCGGACGCTTTTCCGCGGCGCGCCACTACCTGGCGCCCGTGCTGCCGTTGGCATGGCATCCGCGCAATCGCAACGCACTGATCGTCTGCGACCTGCAGGCCGATCCCTCGCCCTTGCTGGACCTGGATGCCGAGGTACTTCGCAGCCGTCTCTACACGCGCCGTGAAGACCTCGCCGAGGGCGAGGCGCCGGTGCCATTGAAATTGCTGCATATCAACCGCTGTCCGGTCGTGGCCCCTTTGTCCGTGCTGCGTGATACGGATCGGCAGCGTCTGCAACTGGAATGGTCGATTTGCGAGCGCAATGCCGAGGTTCTGAAGGGCGCTCAGTCGCTATGGCAGGACAAGCTGACCGCCATTTACCGCGAAGAATCCTTCGCCGGCAGCAGTGACCCGGAGCAACAGCTCTACGATGGCTTTATTGGCGATCGTGACCGGCGTTTGTGCGAGCAGGTGCGAAGCGCACTGCCTCAGGCATTGGCCAGCGACAAATGGCCATTCGATGATGAGCGGTTACCGGAGTTGTTGTTTCGTTATCGCGCGCGCAACTTTCCTGACAGTTTGTCATCTGTCGAACGTCAGCGCTGGATGGAATTCTGCCGGCAGCGCCTGAGCGATCCGGAGTTCGGCGCTCCCAATACGCTGGCGCAATTTCGTGCTGCGCTCCAGCAGCTGTGTGCGGATTGCAATGCGCAGCAGTTGCTACTTCTGCAGCAGTGGCAAACCTATGCCGATGAGCTGCAAACGCGTTTGGCTGTGACTTCAACCGGTAGCTGATGCCTTGCCAGGGTGGGGAACGTCATCACGTTCGTCAGTTATCGGTAAGAAAAGTGTAGGCATCGGGAACTTTTTGCTGGCCCACCTTATTGCCGCGCTCAGTACATGATCGGCGTCGCCCATTGAGTAGCAATACTCAGTGTAGGGAATTGCGCCGAAGCTGTTTTCTGCTCAAGGCACAAAAAACTATGGGCAATAAAAAACGCCAGCATGGCTGGCGTCTTGTGACGTCGCTATGGCGTTAGCCCAGCAGTGTGGCCCAACCTTCGACTACGTCGGAGCCCCACTTGGCTTTCCACTCTTTCAGGGTCTTGTGGTTGCCGCCTTTGGTTTCGATCACTTCGCCGCTGTGCGGGTTCTTGTACTGCTTGATCTTGCGCGCACGTTTGGTAGCGGCAGGCTTGGCTGCGCGAGCGCCCTTGCCGGTTTTGGCTTCAGGGTCGAGCAGAGCAATGATGTCGCGCAGCGACTTCTGATATTCGCCCATCAGGGTGCGCAGCTTGCCTTCGAATTCCAGCTCTTTCTTCAGCTTGTCGTCTTGCGACAGGTTCTTCAGGCGCTCTTGCAGTTCTTTGATGGCTTCTTCTGTAGCGCGGTATTCATTGATCAGCGACATGGGCATTACCTTGGCGTGAATAAGTCTGTGGTAGTCAACAGTGGCCTAATAATAGTCAGGCACTAATAACAAGTAAACAGCGGCCCATAAAATTGCTGCAGTGCAATGCAACCCTTTGTGTCCATCGGCAGTGAATTAAATCGGTTGTTGCAAACGCCCGGGAAGTTTTCACTGCTCTACAATAGTGCGTTATCTATGCGGCTCAACGCGCGCCCGAACGGCTTCGCCTACTGCAGTTTTACGCGTATGCCGCTAGAATGGTCGGCTTTATGCGTTGCCATTGGGACCTTAGTTATGCGCACGTTCAGATTGGTGATTTCCTGCCCCGACCGCGTCGGCATCGTTGCCAAAGTCAGTAATTTTCTCGCCACCTATAACGGTTGGATTACCGAAGCCAGTCATCACTCCGATACGCAGACCGGCTGGTTCTTCATGCGTCACGAAATTCGTGCGGACTCCCTGCCGTTCGATCTCGATGGTTTCAAGCAGGCGTTCTCTCCCATCGCGCGCGAATTCTCGATGGAGTGGCGCATTACCGATTCGGCGCAGAAGAAACGCGTGGTGCTGATGGCCAGTCGTGAATCGCACTGTCTCGCCGATCTGCTGCACCGCTGGCACAGCAATGAACTGGATTGCGAGATCCCCTGCGTGATCGCCAACCATGACGATCTGCGCAGCATGGTCGAATGGCATGGCATTCCCTACTTCCATGTGCCCGTCGACCCTGCGGACAAGGCTCCGGCCTTCGCCGAGGTGGAGCGTCTGGTCAAGGAGCATCGGGCCGATGTCATCGTTCTGGCGCGCTACATGCAGATCCTGCCGCCGGCGCTGTGCGCCGAGTTTGCCCAGCGTGTGATCAACATTCATCACAGCTTCCTGCCGTCCTTCGTCGGCGCCAAGCCCTACCACCAGGCCTCGCTGCGGGGCGTGAAACTGATCGGTGCAACATCTCATTACGTAACCGAAGAACTGGATGCTGGTCCGATCATCGAACAGGATGTAGTCCGCGTTACGCATCGCGACGATATCGAGGAAATGGTGCGCCTGGGCAAGGACGTGGAGAAGATGGTTCTGGCGCGTGGGCTACGCTATCACTTGGAAGACCGAGTGCTGGTACACGACAACA
The DNA here is from genome assembly GCF_018221585.1 of Pseudomonas sp. KB-10. Classification (NCBI taxonomy): domain Bacteria; kingdom Pseudomonadati; phylum Pseudomonadota; class Gammaproteobacteria; order Pseudomonadales; family Pseudomonadaceae; genus Pseudomonas; species Pseudomonas sp. KB-10. Next base: position 657,072 of record NZ_QYYB01000002.1, on the reverse strand, counting down.
AGACGGTGGTGTTCGACTGATCTTGCTGCGTGGGCCGGCCCGATGTACGTCAGAGGAGAATGCCCATGCTCAAGTCCATCAAGGTGCGCGATTACATGACTCGCCATCTGGTGACGTTCCGATCGGATACCGATCTGTTCACTGCCATCAATCGGCTGCTGGAACACCGGATTTCCGGTGCTCCGGTGGTCGACTCCCAAGGCCACCTGATCGGCCTGCTGTCGGAGGGCGACTGCTTGCGTGGCATTCTCTCCGGCGCCTACTACGAGGCGGTCGGCGGCACCGTCAGTACCTATATGACCACCGCGGTGGAGACGGTCAGCCCGGAAGCGGACATCATCGAGCTGTCGGAACGTTTTCTGCGGGGCCGTCGCCGGCGCATGCCAGTGATCGAGAATGGTCGTCTGGTCGGGCAGATCAGCCGCCATGACGTGCTGCGCGCGGTCAAGGAATTCGCCCAGCACGAGCAGGGCGAGCTAAGTATCGGCTGAGGACCCCATCGATGAGCGATCCACTGGACAAGGCGACCTCAAAGGCACCACCGACGTTGGGCGAAGGTTGCGTGCGACGTTTCGACCCGGACGCTCTGAGCGACGAGGACGGTACCGAGTTCGCCGAGGCGGCTGAGTTGTGGCGACAGTTGCAGGAACGGCAGGAGACCAAGACCGAGGAGTGACGAACGAAAAGGGCGCTGTGGCGCCCTTCGTCATGTATAGAGGGGACTGCTCTACGCCGCATGAAGCGCTCGCGCTAGCGCGATCATTGAGGCGGCAGATTTCTGCACCGGTGATCTTGCGTCCGCGTGCCTCTGCATCCAGTCTTGTATTCCACGGCTGCGCTTGAGGTCCTTTCGCGGCCGGTCACGGCAAACCTGCAGTCAAGCTTTCAGGGGATGGCAAGATGCCTTTGAGTTCGCAGTTCGTATTGGGTGCCGGCGGTGACGGCCACGCGGTAGGGCAGCCGCTACGTCTGGGCAATCGTCACGGCCTTGTTGCCGGCGCCACCGGCACTGGCAAGACGGTGACCCTGCAGCGCTTGATCGAGACCTTCAGTGATGCCGGGGTGGCGGTGTTCGCTGCCGATGTCAAAGGCGATCTGTGTGGCCTCGGTGCTGCCGGTGCGCCGCAGGGCAAGATTGCCGAACGTATCGCCAGCATGCCCTGGCTGAATCACCAACCGCAGGCCTATCCGGTGACGCTGTGGGACGTGCATGGACGCAGCGGGCACCCTTTGCGCACCACCCTCAGCGAGATGGGGCCGTTGTTGCTCGGCGCATTGCTCGAGTTGAGCGACAGTCAGCAGGCGGCGCTTTATGCGGCGTTCAAGGTGGCGGATCGGGAAGGTCTGCTCCTGCTCGATCTGAAGGACCTGAAGGCGCTGCTCGGCTACCTCAAGGACAACCCGCAGGTACTCGAGGACGACGCTGCGCTGTTTACCAGCACCTCTGCACAAGCGTTGCTGCGCCGTCTGGCTGGTTTGGAGCAGCAGGGCGCCGAGGCGCTGTTCGGCGAGCCGGCGTTGCAACTCGAAGACCTGTTGCACCCTGACCGCGATGGCCGAGGACGAGTGCACCTGCTCGATGCCACGCGCCTGGTTCATGAAGCGCCCAAGGTGTACGCGACCTTTCTGTTGTGGCTGCTGGCCGAGCTGTTCGAGCAGTTGCCGGAGCGTGGCGATGCCGAAAAGCCGGTGCTGGCGCTGTTCTTCGATGAGGCTCACCTGCTTTTTCAGGGCACGCCGAAGGCCTTGCAGGAGCGCCTGGAGCAAGTGGTGCGGTTGATTCGCTCAAAGGGCGTCGGGGTGTATTTCGTCACCCAGTCGCCGGGCGATCTGCCGGACGATGTCCTGGCCCAGTTGGGGTTGCGCATCCAGCATGGCCTGCGCGCCTTCACCGCCAAGGAGCAGAAGGCCCTGCGCGCCGTGGCCGATGGTTTTCGCCCGAACCCGGCGTTCAACACGCTGAGCGTGCTCACGGAGTTGGGGATTGGTGAAGCGCTGGTCGCAACCCTGGAGGAGAAGGGCACGCCGGCCATGGTCCAGCGTGTGGCCATCGCACCGCCGCAGTCGCGTATCGGTCCGCTCAGTGACTCCGAGCGTGCGTCTTTGGTGCGCCAGTCATCGCTGGCGGGGCGTTACGACAAGCCCATCGACCGCGAGTCGGCCTACGAGCTGCTCACTGCGCGGGCCGCCAAGGCGACCGCCGAGGCGCCTGCACAATCGAGCACCAGGGCCAAGGCTGGCGCGCCGGAGCAGGGGTTGGGGCAGATGGCTGGCGAGTTGCTTGGCGGGGCGATGAAAAGCGCCTTGCGTCAGGCGGCTAACCAGCTTGGCCGGCAACTGGTGCGAGGGTTGCTGGGTTCGTTGATGGGCAGCAAGAAGCGTTAGGGATGACATAGCCATGGGGCTGGGGGAGCCGACCAGGGGTTCTGGCAGGTTTCCCAGCCCTACGCATGCGTGTTCGAGTATGCGGGCTGGCTAGCTGGCGGCTTCGTCGGCAGCGTTCTGTTTTTCCTGGCGTTCTTTTTCGATCTTCTCGATTTCTTTATCGAAGGCCTGATCGAGCAGGCTGGGCTTCTTGCGCCAGGGTTTGCGGTCCGGGTCCGGTTGAGCGGCGTAGGTGATGACTTCTCCGCCGTATACATCCTTGTAACGCTGCGCCTGGCGCTCGAGTTCGGCGCGCAGTTCGTCTTTCGTCACGTGTTTTACCTGTATGTTGTGATCGACCCACAGGACACGTGAAACGCCTGGTCTCACTGCTACGATCAGGGATCGATCAAGGGGCTTCGCTTTGCTAGGCAGGGAGACAGTGATGCAAAGTTTGCGCTTTGCATTGCCTCCTATTTCTTCGCTACTTATCTATTTGTAACTTTTTTGCGAAAAAAGTTGCACGGTGCAACTCGCCGGTATTATCGCCAACGCCCGCTGAATGTCCAGTGATCAACCCGGCAGCACCTGATAATGCAAGCTGAAACTCAGCTGGCAACTTTGCCCGGGAGCCAGTAACTGCAGCCCAGGACGCTCCGGTAGATGATGCGCATTGACCGGATGGGTCACGGGCTCGAAACAAAAAAAGTTTTGCCCCTGCGGGCAGAACAATAGAAAGGTATCACTGCCGTGCGCTGTGCAGACGAGTTGATAGCCGGCGTCCTGCTGAATGATGCGTGCGTAGCCCGGCCATTGGGTAAAGGCATTGTCGACCGGTTGCTGCGGCAAAGAGTTTGCCTCGTTGAAGTTCCAGGCCTGGGGCAATTCGACCCACTGACTGGAAAGTTTGTCTTCGCCACATAACCAGACGCCTCCGGCTTTTGCCTGTATTTGCGTATGTGCATTGCGTGGCAGATAAGGATGCAGACCTAGACCATACCAGGTGGGTTGCTCGCCGAAATGGGTGGCTTGTAATGCCAGGCGCAGGCAGCCGTCCGTTAGTTGAATGTGCAGAGTGGCGCGGTAGGGAAACGGCCATTGGCTATCGAGCAGCAGGCCTGCGCTGTCGGATGTCACATCGACTACCCGCCAGGCCTGTTGCCAGGCGCTGCCGTGAATAGGCAAGGGGTCGTGATCGGTATTGACGCTCAGTGGCTGCCATCCGGCAGGTGTATCGAAGCCGCCACCACCGATGCGATTGGACCATGGCAGCAGTGGGTAGCAGGCCAGCCATCTGGGATTGGCGGTGGCTAGCGCCGTTTCGTCGGTATGTCTCAGCAGCGCCCGCCCGTCGCTTAGGCGAACCCAGTTGACCAGACTCGCGCCCAGTTCCGGAGCGAGGGTCAATTGTGTCAGGCTGTCTCGCAGGGTCAGCAGAGTCGTAGGCATTGGCGCTCCTGGGGCGGTAAATGTCGGGAATTCATAGTGTCATCGTACAACTGCTGGGCTATCATTACGGCAAAGCCTCACGTCGAGAATTCGTCCACCATGGAAATGCAAAACGCTCAACCTCGTGCTCGTCGCAAGCACCGCAGCCTGGCTCAGGAGCTGGTGGCCGAGCTGTCGCAACGTATCCGCGATGGGCATATCAAGCGCGGTGAGAAGCTGCCGACGGAGTCGGCGATCATGGAGGAGCAGGGTGTCAGCCGTACCGTGGTGCGCGAGGCCCTGTCGCGATTGCAGGCGGCCGGCCTGGTGGAAACCCGTCACGGCATCGGCACCTTCGTGCTCGACACGCCCAGTGCCAGCGGTTTTCGCATCGACCCTGCGACCATCGTCACCTTGCGCGACGTGCTGGCCATTCTCGAGCTGCGCATCAGCCTCGAGGTGGAGTCTGCCGGGATGGCGGCTGCACGCCGCAGTGACGCGCAGCTCAAGACCATTCGCGAGGCACTGGATGCCATCAACGAAGGCGCGGCGCATGCCAGCGATGCGGTGTCCTCGGACTTTCATTTCCACCTGAGCATCGCCGAGGCTACCGGTAATCGCTATTTCACCGACATTCTCAGTCATCTGGGGACCAGCATCATTCCGCGCACCCGGGTCAACTCTGCGCGTCTGGCCCATGATGACCAGGCGCACTACATGGCGCGCCTCGGCCGTGAGCACGAGCAGATTTTCGAAGCCATCGCCCGTCAGGACGCCGAGGCGGCGAGGGCGGCCATGCGCTTGCACCTGACCAACAGTCGCGAGCGCCTGCGTCAGGCGCATGAAGCGGCCGAGGCCGAAGCGTTGCACGGCTGATGCCGGATGAGCACACTCGGCGGCCTTGGGCCGCCGAGTGCGTTTTGGGAGTAAGAAAAAGTGGCCGAGCATGAGCGTCTCAGTAGCCTTTTCGTGGCCTCCAAGCGCTGCTAGCGGCGATAGGCGAGGGCGACGATGCCTCCCACCACGATCAAGCCGCCCACCACCTGCAGAACCGCCAATACCTGGCCCAGAATCAGCCAGCCCAGGACCATTCCGGCCACAGGCTCCATATTCATCACCGGTGCGTTACGCGCGATGTTCAAGCGTGGCATGCAGATGAACAGCGTGGAAAAGGCGGCGCCATACAGCAGTACCAGGCAGGCGAGCGCGATCCAGCCGATATTGGCACTGGGCAGGCTCAGGCCACCCGGAATCAGGCCGCTGGCGCCGAGCAGGGTGGAAGCACTGAAGACCACCGCCAGGGTCAGCATGCTGCGTACCGAGCCGGCCAGGCTGGAGAGGCGATGCTCGGTGATCCACAGGGCGACGGCGAATACGGCTGCGGCGGTCAGGCTGAACAGAATTCCAGTGATCCATTGGCCATCCGGTGCAGCGCTGCTACTCAGACGTCCCGGAACGTCGAGCACCAGTACCAAGCCGAACAGGATAATGCCCATGATCCCCAGTGCCTGGCGCGTCGGGGCCGGGCCACCAAGCGCCCAGGTGAGCAGTGCCAGGAGAATGGGTGAAAGGTTCACCACCAGCAACGCCAGCGCCACTGGAATCCGCGCTACGGCCGAGTAGATACAGAAGCTCTGAATGGCGATCAGCAGACCCAGAAGAATCTGCCAGCCCCAGGTGGCGCGCCCCAGTTTCAACGACTCGCGTCGCCACAGCACCAGTGCGGCCAGCACGAGGAGGGTCACGCCAGCGCGCGCGAGCATCGCCAGGAGCAGTCCGGTGTCGTAGTCGAAGGCGATCCGCGCGGCGATATGGTTGCCGGCAAAGGAGCAGGCCAGCGACGCGAGGATCAGTACGGCGATGTGACGGGGAAACGGGGTGGAACCTTGCATGACGGAAAATCCTGTCTTGTCATGGCCTGCAATCAGGCCCTAAAGCAAAACGCCGCCCGGTTGGGCGGCGTTTCGTGCAATGCCCGGATTGGCTTTCAGAGCACCACGCTCGGCAGCCACAGCGAGATGGCGGGAATGTAGGTGACCGCCATCAGCACGGCGAACAGCGCGACATAGAAGGGCAGCAGGGCCTTGACCGTGTTCTCGATGCTGACCTTACCGATCGCCGCGCCGACGAAGAGTACCGCACCGACCGGTGGCGTGATCAGACCGATACCGAGATTGACCAGCATGATCATGCCGAAATGCACCGGGTCGACGCCGAAGGAGGTCACCACCGGCAGCAGGATAGGGGTGAGGATCAGGATCAGCGGCGCCATGTCCATCAGCGTGCCCAGCACCAGCAGCATGAAATTGACGCACATGAGGATCACGTAGCGGTTGTCCGACAGGGTCAGGAAGGCCGTGGTGATCTTCGACGGAATCTGCATCAGGGTCATGATGTAGCCGAAGCTGGCGGCGAAGGCGATCAGGATCATCACGATCGACAGGGTGCGCACCGTGCGGTGCAGCATCTTCGGCAGTTCACTCCACTTGTAGTCGCGGTAGATGAACATGGTCACGAAGAAGGCCCAGACCACGGCCACGGCCGCCGACTCGGTGGCCGTGAACACGCCGCTGAGGATGCCGCCGAGGATGATCACCATGGTCATCAGGCCCCACAGCGCCTCGACGCAGATCTTCAGCGCCTGGCGCAGCGGGATCACTTCGCCCTTGGGGTAGTTGCGCTTCTTGGCGAACAACAGACAGAGCGTGGCCATGGTGGCACTGAGCAGCAGGCCCGGACCGATACCGGCGACGAACAGCGCGGCGATGGACACCGTACCGCCAGCTGCCAGCGAGTAGATTACCGAGTTGTGGCTCGGCGGGGTGAGCAGCGCCTGCACCGAGCCGGAGACGGTAACCGCAGTGGAAAACTCGCGCGGGTAGCCCTTCTTTTCCATCTCCGGAATCAGTACCGAACCCACCGAGGCGGTATCGGCCAGGGAGGAGCCGGAGATGGCGCCGAAGAAGGTCGAGGCGGTGATGTTGACCAGCGACAGGCCACCGCGGACGAAGCCCACCAGCACGCCGGCGAATGCTACCAGGCGCCGCGCCATGCCGCCTTCGGCCATGATCGCGCCGGCCAGGACGAAGAACGGAATGGCCAGCAGGGAGAATTTGTTCACGCCGCCGGCGATCTGGATCATCACCGCGTGCAGTGGAATGTCGATGTACCAGGCGCCGATAAGAGTCGCCAGGCCGAGGGCGTAGGCGACCGGGACGCGCAGCAGGATCAGGGCAATGAAGCTGCCCAGCAGAATGGCGGCATCCATTACACGGACTCCTTGGAATCTTCGCAGTTCTCGTAATCGACGACGCGACGCTTGTGCTGGTCGCCGTAGAGCAGTTGTTCGATGACGAACAGCAGGGTGATCAGGCCGCCTAGCGGAATCGGCGCGTAGCTGATACCGACGCGCATCCAGGTCAGGGTGCTGAGGTACTGGTTCCAGGTGGCGACGCACAGCTTGTAGCCCCAGATCAGCATGAACAGGCTGATGGCGCCCATGGCCAGGCGTACGAACAGGGTGAGAAAGGGTTGAGCCATATCCGGCAGGCGATCGCTCAGCACCTGCACGGCCATGTGTGCACCGGCGCGATAGCTGGCAGCGGCGCCGACGAAGGTGAACAGCACCATCAGCAGGATGGCGATGGGTTCGGGCCAGCCCAGGCCCTGGCCAAGTGCGTAGCGGCTGAACACGCCCCAGGGGATGATCAGGGCCATGACCACGATCGCCAGGCCGGCGGTCGCGATGCAGGCGCGGTAAATGACGTCATTGACGCCCAGAACCAGGTTTTTCATGAGACTTCACCGGTTGCGCGGCGCTGGCAGGGGGCCGGCGCCGCGCGCTTGCGCGTGGATTACTGAACGGCTTCGATGCGCTTGATCAGATCGGCGAACTGCGCGCCGTACTTCTCACGGACCGGGGCGGTAGCGTCGTAGAAGGGCTTGGTGTCGACTTCGATGAACTCGACGCCTTCAGCCTTGAGCTTCTCGTCGCTGGCCTTTTCCTTGGCAACCCACAGGTCGCGCTCCTCCAGCTGGGCCTCTTTGGCCAGCTTCTTGACCAGCGCCTGTTGCTCCGGCGTCAGCTTGTTCCAGGTGGTCTTGGACATCAGCAGCGGCTCGGGAAGGATCAGGTGATGGGTCTGGGTGTAGTACTTGGCCGCACGGAAGTGGTTGTGCTCGAGCAGCGTCGGCGAGTTGTTCTCGGCGCCGTCGATCACGCCGCTTTGCAGGGCGCTGAAGATTTCACCGGTGTCCATGGCGATGCCGTTGGCACCCATGGCATTGAGGGTATCGATGAACAGCGGGTTGCCGATCACGCGGATCTTCATGCCCTTGAGGTCTTCGATCTTGCGCACCGGCTTCTTGGTGTAGAGGCTGCGGCTGCCGGCTTCCATCCACGCCAGGCCGACCATGTTGAAGTCGGAGTCGGTGATGGCATCGAGAATTTCCTGGCCGATCTCACCATCGACCACCTTGCGCATGTGGTCGACATCGCGGAACACGAACGGCATGTTGAACACGTTGGTGGCTGGCACCACCGGGCCGACCGAACCAAGGCTGACGCGGGTCAGCTGAACGGCACCGATCTGGGTCTGTTCGATCACTTCCTTCTCCGAACCCAGGACGCCGCCGGCGAACATGCGCGACTTGATTTCGCCATTGGTGGCGGCTTCCAGTTTCTTGCCGAGGTTTTCCATGGCCACTACGGTCGGATAGCCGGCCGGGTGGATTTCGGCAATTTTCAGGGTCGTCTCGGCCTGTACCAAGGACGACAGACCGAGCGCTAAAGGAAGTGTGGCGAGAAGCAACTTGCGTTTGAGGTTCATGCGGAAAACTCCGTCTTGTTGTTGTTGGTGAACAGCAGTGCAATCCGGTGCCGCGGACGGCCCGGGGTGAATCGGATCAGGGTTTGAAGGCAGGCTCCTCGATACCGCATACGCCAGCCTGCAGGGCGAATACGCCGCCGGCCAGTGGCTGGTCGGAGAGGTCGCCGCCGGGGCGGATCGAGGTGACGAACAAGGTGTCCAGATTCGCACCGCCGAAGGCGCACATGGCGGGCTTCTTCACCGGTACGGCGAGCGAACGGTCTAGGCGGCCGTCGGGGGTGAAGCGGTGCACCAAACCAGCGTCGTTGCCGCAGATCCAGTAGCAGCCGTCGACATCCATCGCTGCGCCGTCGGGGCGCCCCGGATGCTGCGTCATGTCGATGAACAGACGACGGTTGTGCGGCGTGCCGCTATCGGTGTCGTAATCGAAGGCCCAGACGCTCTGTACGCTCGGGTGCGAATCGGAGAGGTACAGGGTGCGGCCGTCGGGGCTGAAGGCCAGGCCGTTGGGCACGATCAGGTCGTCGAGCACCTGTTGCAGCTGGCCATCGTAGCGATACAGCGCTCCGACGCGCGCGCCCTGGGCCATGTCCAGCAACATGGTGCCCGCCCAGAAGCGGCCCTGGCGGTCGCAGCGACCATCGTTGAAGCGCATTTGCGGTCGGGCGTGCTCGACCTGCGCCAGTCGCGTGGCCTGTACGCTGCCATCGTCCTGGGGCTGCAGATGAAAGATGCCGCTCTGCATACCGGCGAGCCAGCCGCCAGCCGGATGCATGGCGATGCAGGCGAGCATTTCCTCGGCCTGCCAGCTCTGCGTCTGGCCGGTGGCGGCGGACCAGCGAAACAGGCGCGCGGCGGGAATATCGGCCCAGTACAGAGCTTGTTCTGCTGTGTTCCAAACCGGGCTTTCGCCCGTGGCGTTGCGCGCATCGACAATCAGTTCGGCTGTCATGGCAGGGGCGCTCTAGTTGTTGTTGTTATGGCTTGGACGTCGCGGCGCTGTTCAGTCGTCGCCGAACGGGCCGGCCGCCACGAAGGCGCCGCCCTGGTAGATACGTGCCGGGTCGTCAGCCGCGGGCATGGGCTGTGCCTCGACTTTGCTGCGGAACACCTCCGAGCTGTCCTTGGGGGTGAAGCCCAGATGCGCGGCCTTGCTGTTGTCCCACCACACCTCGCGGTTATCCGACATGCCATAGACCACGGTATGGCCGACCTCCGGGGTATACAGGCAGCGCTCGAGCAGGTGGGTGAGGTCGTTGTAGCTCAGCCAGGTGCTCATCATGCGGCGGTTGGCAGGCTCGGGAAACGACGAGCCGATGCGGATGCTGACGGTTTCGATGCCGTAGCGATCGAAGTAGAAGCTGGCCATGTCTTCGCCATAGGACTTGGACAGGCCGTAGTAGCCGTCCGGGCGACGCAGGCTGTTGGCGTCGAGCTTTTCGTCCTGCTTGTAGAAGCCGATGACGTGGTTGGAACTGGCGAACACCACGCGTTTCACGCCATGGCGGCGGGCCGCTTCGTAGATATGGAACACGCCACAGATGTTGGCCCCGAGTATCTCTTCGAACGGGCGCTCTACCGAGACACCACCGAAGTGCAGGATGGCGTCGACGCCTTCGACCAGTTGATGCACCGCGACCTTGTCCGCCAGGTCGCAGTACACCACCTCTTCATGGGGGCCTGCGGCAGGAGCCATCTCGCCGATGTCCGAAAGTCGCAGAATGTTGGCATAGGGGCGCAGGCGTTCGCGCAATACCTTACCCAGTCCGCCGGCGGCGCCGGTCAGCAGCAGGCGATTGAAGGGGCGCAGTTCGCTGGAAATCGTGGTCATGGCGGGCCTGGACTCTTTTTGTTTGTTGTTATTGATTGTCATACGTTGTCGTATGACATTGATCGATTATCAGCACCAGTCTGAGCGCTGTCAACGTGCTGCGGGGTGCTACGGGGTTAGCTGATGTGCCTTCTGCGCGCCTCTCTGCAAGCGTCACCGGCTTCTCAACGACCGGCGGAATCTCCGATTTAAAGGCGCTGCTACCGTAATCTCTGGCTTTGCCACCGGGGCGGGTGCCAAATGCGCTGATGCGCTCGGGCAGATGTCGCCGTGCTACTCGAGTCGGAATATTGGACTAAAGTTGTATGACAACCTATCTCGCTTGAGTGAAGCGCCCCGCGCTACAACGAGATCGAGTGATTGGAGATGTGACATGGGCAGGAAACCTGCTGGCATCCGCAGCAGCACGGCACCGACGCTGATCGATGTCGCCAGGGTGGCGGGGGTATCGCCGATTACCGTATCGCGAGCCCTTGGCCGGCCCGAGGTGGTCACCGATGCGACCCGCAAACGCGTGCTGGAAGCCGTGCGGGCGACTGGCTATGTACCCAACCTCGCCGCCGGCTCTCTGGCATCCAGCCGCAGTCGGTTGGTGGCGGTCTTCCTGCCGACCATCGCCAACTCGATTTTCGCCGACACCGTGCAGGCGCTGACCGACCGCCTGGCGGCCGTGGGCTATCAGACCCTGCTGGGCCTGACCGGCTACCGCCCCGAGCAGGAGGAGGCCCTGCTCGAAGCGGTGCTGGGCCGGCGCCCGGACGGCATCGTGCTGACCGGTACCGAGCACACCCAGGCCAGTCGCGAGCGCCTGGCGCGGGTCGGCATCCCGCTGGTCGAAGCCTGGGACCTGTGCGAGCACCCGCTGGACATGCTGGTCGGCTTCTCGCACGAGGCCGTTGGCCAGGCGGTGGCGCGCTATCTGCTCGGCAAGGGCTACCGTCGGGTGTCGGCGGTGGGTATCGATGATCCACGTGGCCTGCGCCGTTATCGCAGCCTGGTCGCGGCGCTGCAGGGGCAGGTTGTTGCGCCGGTGGCAGCGCAGATTCTGCCGGCGCCGGCGACGCTCGCGGTCGGCCGCGAGGGGCTGGCGCGCCTGCTGCAGGAGGGCGCTGCCGGGGAGGTGGTGGTGTGCAGTTCCGATACGGTGGCGCAAGGGGTGATGGCCGAAGCGCTGAGCCGTGGCCTGCGCGTCCCCGAGGATCTGGCGGTGATGGGCTTCGGCGATCTTTCCAGCGCGGCGCATACCCATCCGCCGCTGTCTACCGTGCGGGTCGACGGGCCGCGTATCGGCTGCGCCATTGCCGAAGCGCTGCTGGCGCGTATTGCCGAGCCAGCGGCTGCGCGTCAGCCGCTGCGAATGGATGTAGGCTTCGCGCTGATCGAGCGCGACAGCGCCTGAGCCCGGCTCAGGCCAGGCGCAGGTGGTTGTCCCACAGGCCGGCCGGTAGCTGCAGGGCGTTGGTGACGATGCGCGCGCCGCGGCAATCGTACAGGCGGCAACGGCCCTGGCCGGAAGTGACGACGAAGCCATCGGCCACCGCGCCGACGCCTGCGCAGTCAGGCAGCGGAACGTCGAGGCGCACTTCGGCGCTGTCCAGATCCCAGATGAAGAAGCGGTTGCCGCGCGGTGCGGTCATCGCCAACAGGCGCAGCTCGTCGTGGATGGCCACGCTGGCAGTGTACTGGTTCATCGCCGCGCGCTGCGTCTCGCCGAGGGCGAAGGGCTGGTACGGCTGACCGGGGCGTTTGATCGCCAGCAGCGGTACGGCATCGTGCATATCGCCCATGTACTGCTGGCCGCTGACCACGGTGCCGTCGCGGGCCACGGCCAGGTGGCGGATGCTGTTGCGCTGGTCGGCCAGATACTCCTGGCTGACCAGGCTGCCGTCGCGGCGCATCAGCACCAGGCTGGCCTGCATGGCATCGAGGTTCATGTCGACGCGGCTTTCCGCTTCGGTACGGATGCCGCCGTTGGCTACCACCAGGGTTTCGCCATCGGGCATCCACAGCAGTTGATGCGGGCCGACGCCGTGCGTGCCGTGTTCGCCGTCGCGTTGCAGTCGTTCACCTTCCAGGCGATAGACGCCGAGCACGCCGCGACCCGGTTCGGTGGCGTCGTTCTCGGTGGCGTACAGCCACTCGCCGCCCTTGTGGAACACCGCATGGCCGTTGAAGTGGCGCCCGGCTGGCGAGGCGAGCGTTTGTAGCAGGCGACCGTCGCGGGTGTCGATCAGGTAGCTTTCGGTGCTCGGGCGACGGCCGACGAACAGGGCCAGCGGCAGGGCCGGGTGCGGCACCACATCGTGGCAGCGTTCGTTCACCGCGGTGGCGAAGGCACGCTGGCCGTCCAGGCGATAACCGACCGCGTAGTGCTTGCCATCGGCATCGTCACGGGCCGACAGCAGCAGCGGTTGCCCCGAGGGGCCGAACAGCGTCCAGCCGCCGAAGGCACCCGCAGCCGCCAGGCTGGCAGCTGCTGCACCGAGGCCGAGGAAGGTTCTGCGATGCATGCGTCAGTCCCCGTCGTGGGCGTTGAAGCCGATCTGTACGCCGAGCGCCTTGGCCAGCTCGCTTTCCTGCAGGCGATGCAGACGGTTGAGGCTGTCGTACAGCTCGTTCAGCTGCTTGCGGCCGTCTTCGCTGGCCAGCAGTTCGGTCAGCGGCAGATCGAAGGCGGCCAGGCGCTGACGGGTGTCGAGGTAGGCGGCGTCGATGCGCTGCGCCAGCTCGGCCTGGTCGCTGCCCAGCAGCGATTGCAGGCCATCCTTGTTGTTGCCGTGCCAGAGCAGTTCGGCGCTGGCCAATGCCGAGCCGAGGTTGGCCAGGCTGGCGCTGCTGCGCCAGGATTCGGCCTGGTAGGGCTGGGCGATGCCCTTGGTCTGGCGGCCGAGCGGCGCGCCGAGCTTCTTCTTCAGGCCGTCGATGCCGCTGACCTGAACGCGCAGCAGTTCCGCCACCGCTTCCTTGGAGTCTGCGTAGCGCTCGTTGGGGAACTGCTTGAGCTGCGCGGCCATGCCGCTCTTGTCAGCCTGCCATTGCGCCACGATATCGGCGGCCAGGGCCTGCTGATGCTGACCGATGGCCTGCAGCAAGGGGCAGTAACGGGCTTTCTGCTCTTCCTGGGTCAGGTCGATATCGGCGTCGAACAGCACGTACTCGGAGGCGGTCAGGCCCTGCACCACGACACTGGCGCTGGCCAGGTCGGCCTGGGTCAGCTGTGGCTTGCTCTTGAGCAGCGCCTCGACCTGACGCTGCACCAGGTTCTTCTTGTCCGGCCAGAACTGTACCTGCCAGGCGCGGTTGCCCTCGGCCAGCGGGCCGAGCATCAGCGGTTGCAGCGCCGACCAGGCGCTCATGGCACCGAGAAAGGCCTGGCGCGCGGCGGGCAGGTCGGCACTGCCGGCGCAGAAGGCCGCGGCACGTTCGGCCAGTTGGCGATCGGCTTCCTGCCAGCTGGTATAGGCCGGCAGCAAGACGCCGTCGGTGAGGGCGCCGGTGACCTTGGCGGTCTGATCCTGCTGGCCGCAGCCGACCAGGGCCAGGCCGAGCAGGGAGGCGATCAGGCTCTTGTGCAACATCTCGGGCTCCTTAAAGGGAATTGAGGAAAGCGAGCAGCGCGGCTCGCTCATCGGCATCGAATTTCAGCACCTGCTGCTTGGCCGTTTCGGCCTCGCCGCCGTGCCAGAGTATGGCTTCCAGCAAGTTGCGGGCGCGACCGTCGTGCAGGAACTGGGTGTGGCCGTTGACCGCCTGGGTCAGGCCGATGCCCCACAGCGGTGGCGTGCGCCACTCACGGCCGCTGGCGAGGAACTCCTCACGGCCATCGGCCAGGCCTTCGCCCATGTCGTGCAGGAGCAGGTCGGTGTAGGGGCGGATCAACTGATTGGCCAGCTCCGGCTCGGCGGCATCGGCCGAGGTGGTGAAGCTGGGCGTGTGGCACTTCTGGCAGCCGGCCTGGTGGAACAGGCTCTTGCCCTTGAGTACTTGCGGGGCGTCGACGTTGCGCCGCGCCGGCACGCCGAGGTTGCGGCTGTAGAACAGCACGCTGGCGAGGATGTTGTCGCTGACCTCCGGTTCGCCGCCATGGGGCGCAGCCAGGCAGTCGGCCTGCGCAGCGGTGCAGTTGTCGTGCGGGATCAAACTGGTGGTCAGGCCCATGTCGTTGGCGAAGGCGTCGGCATTCTGCTGGTTGAGGTTGGGCTGGCCGGCCTTCCAGCCGAAACGGCCGAGTACGCTGCGTTGCTGCTGGCGATCCCAGACGATGTTGGGGCGCCCGGAAATGCCGTCACCATCGGCGTCATCCGGATCGGCAGCGGCGAGGATGTCTTGTTCGGCAATGGCTTCGAGCAGGCCGAGGCCGATCATCGGCGGGGCGATACGGGTGGAGAACAGGGTGTTCGGGTGCATGTCGCCATAACCGAGCTGGGTGATTTCCAGCTGCGGTTTGCGCAGCTCCACCCGCGTGCCGTCAGCAAAATGCACCGGCACGCTGCTGTAGTTCACCCGTACCTTGCCTTCCGGGGCCACGCCGGGATTGGCCATGTCCTGCAGCTGGGTGCCATAGGTGGGCTCGGCGACCACGCCCTGGCGTTGCAGCAACTCGGCCTGCTCGGCTGAGGCCGGGATGGACAGGCGCACCAGCATGGAGGCTGCGCTGAGGGCACCCGGCTCGGGGGGATGGCCGCGGCCATCCTTGAGGTGACAGTTCTGGCAGGCGTTGGTATTGAACAGCGGGCCCAGGCCGTCGCGCGCGGTGGTGGAGGCAGGCGCAGGCACCCAGGGGTTGCGGAAGAAGCTGTTGCCGACCGAGAAGTCCAGACGCCGGCTCGGCGCCAGGTTGGCGGCGGGCTGGGAGAAGGCGTTGTGATCGAACTTGCGTACCGTGGCGGCGCCGGCAGAAAGCGCTTCGCCGGGTTCTGCCGCCGTGAAGTTCGGTTGCTGCTCGCAGGCGATCAGGGTCAGTGCCAGAAAGGGGAGCAGGCAGCGCTGGAGCGGCGACATCGACGGACTATCCGGGCAGGCAGGAAACGGGGCGGCAAGATTATCAGGCTAACGGAATTTAAATAAGATCAATTAGCGTTATCCGGGCGTGGCCAGAGGTCGCGGGTCGCTGCGCATCTGCCTGCGTGACGCAGTTGCCAGTTATGTCAGGCGCTGGGCCTGTCTACCGCGATAAACCACTTCGGCTGCATTGCCGCGAAGTCGGTGCGCACGTTGGCGGGCAGGTAGCTGGCTGAGTCCAGTACGTGCATCCGGCCGGCCGAGCGTTCGAATACCACCCAATGCCAGAAGTCGCGATCGTTTACACGATGGTGCTTGATGGCCAGCAAAGCCAGGTCCGGCAAGGCCTCCCAGGAAACGAAAGGCGTTTCGCCGGTTGCCGCCCTCGCACCGCCGCTGGCGAGCAGGCGGCGCACGTACTGAGTATCGGACCACAACGACTCGTCTTCGGCATGAACGCCCATGGCGTTGGCGATGGCCTTCATCTCGGCGTAGCGCTTGCCAAGGATGTTGGCGGCCGCAGCGATACCGCAGCCGCTTTCTTCTTCCTGGATGACGGGTAGCACGATGCACTATTCCTTGTAGGTGGGATGAGTGTCGAAGGTACCGGCCTGTACCAACCATGGGAAGCACCAGCACTCAGCTCCGGCGCGGCAGGTCGAGCAGCGCCAGCAGCCCGCCGCCTGCGCGGGGTCGCAGGGTAAGGCTGCCGCCATGGGCGCTGGCGATCTGCCGGGCGATGCTCAGGCCGAGGCCGTAGCCGGCAGTACCCTGGCCGCGCGCTTCGTCCTCGCGGTAGAAGGGTTCCATGACGCGTTCCAGCAGCGCCTCGTCGATGCCCGGCCCTCTGTCGGCAATGCCGATGCGCAGGCGCTCGGCACTGTCCTCGAGCTGGATTTCGATGAGTCCGCCGGCATGCCGCACGGCATTTTCCAGCAGGTTCTGCAGGCAGCGGTGCAGGCCGCTGGCGTGGGCTACCAGCGGGCGGGCGCTGCCATGGATCGCCACCTCGGCACCCAGATCATGAAAGTCTGCCTGCAGGCCCTGCAGCAGGGCATCGATATCCACCTGCTCGCGGGCGTCTTCCAGCTCGCCGCTGCGCAGAAAGTCCAGGCTGGCCGAGACCATCTCTTCCATGCGCTGCAGGTCGTCGCGAAAACGCTGGCGGGTAGCTTCGTCGGCGAGCAGCTCGGCGCGCAGGCGCAGGCGGGTGATCGGCGTGCGCAGGTCGTGGGAGACGGCAGCGAAGAAGCGCGTGCGCTCGGCGATGCTGTCGATCAGGCGGCGCTGCATGGCATTGAAAGCCTGCGCGGCCTGGCGCACCTCGCGCGGGCCCTCGACCGGCAGCGCAGGGCGATGGATGTCCCGGCCGAGGGCTTCGGCTGCGCCGGTCATGCGTTGCAGCGGGCGCATCACCAGGCGTACGGCGAGCAGGGCAATCAGCACCACCACGATGATGCGCAGCAGGTAGATACGGGTCAGGTAGTCGAGCAGCAGCGACAGCGGCGGGGTGTTCGTCCAGCCCTGTTCTTCGGTGACTTGCAGGTAAAGCTGCGGGCCGCTGGGCAGTTGCAGCTCCACCACAAAGCGGCCGCTGGCCGGGCCCGTGCCGAACAGTACCGGCAGGCTGGCCGGGTGGCCATGCTGATCGAGCACCTCGAGGCTCAGCAGGCGCAGTTGGGGAGCGGCGCCGGTACGTTGTTCGACCACTTCGCGCAGCAGGGTTTCGCGATTGCGGTCGGCCTTGTCCAGTGCCGGCGTACCGGGCGGGCGCTCGAGCAGGCGAAAGTCATCGGCCTGCAGAGCTCGAATCAGCGCCATGGCCTGCTGCGGATCGTGCCGGTCGAGCAGGATCAGATCGGCCAGACGCGTCGCCAGCAGACGCGTGGGAATCTCCAGCACCTGGCCATGACGCACTTCGTACCAGATGCTGCTGGTCAGCACCTGCGCAGCGAGCAGGCCGGTCACCAGAATCAGCACCAGGCGACCGGACAGCGAATCGGGCCAGAAGCGCTTCACCCTTGCTCCACCTGTTCGACGGTCAGGGCATAGCCCTCGTTGCGCACGGTGCGAATCAGCCTGGGGGCTCGCGGATCATCTTCCAGATGCTGGCGCAGGCGGCTGATGCACACGTCGATGCTGCGGTCGAAGGGCGCACGTTCCTTGTCGAAGACATGCCCGAGCAGGAAGTCGCGGCTCAGCGGACGGTTGGGGTGTTGCAGCAGCAGGCGCAGCACGCGGTAGTCGGAGTTACCCAGGCTGATTACCAGGCCGGCGGGCGAGCGCAACTGCCGCGTGGCGGTGTCCAGGCGCCAGCCGGCGAAGCGCAGGGTGGTGGCTTCGTCGAGGCGGGCACGGTCCGGGAAACTCTGCGTGCGGCGCAGCACCACCTTGATCCGTGCCAGCAGTTCGCGTGGGTCGAAAGGCTTGGGCAGGTAGTCGTCGGCGCCCATCTCCAGGCCGACGATGCGATCGACCAGGGTGCCGCGCGCGGTGAGCATGATCACCGGAATGTTGCTGCGCACGCGCAGCTCACGGCACAGGGTCAGGCCGTCCTCGCCCGGCAACATCAGGTCGAGCACCACCAGGTCGATCAGCTGCTCCTCCAGGCGCTTGCGCATCTCCACACCCTGGCTGGCCACGCAAGTCTGGTAGCCGGCATCGCTGAGGTAGGTGGAAAGCAACTGACGAATCTCGGGGTCGTCGTCGACGATGAGTATGTGATCCGGTCGGGACATGGGTATCACCTGTGAGCGGGACGAGCACCTTACACCGGTGCAGTCGGGCAAATGTAATGGAATGTTTTGGCGCGCACTTTCATGCGGGCTCCGATACATCTCGACAGCCAGGGGCGAGGGGCTCAATCGATAGAATTCTTCGAATACAAATGCGACTGATTGTATTTAAGGAATTTCGATGTCCCAAGTGCTTCCCGCAGTCCCCACGAGCCTGTCGAAAACCCTGGCACCGGCATTCGGGCTGATGCTCGGTGCCTGCACGCTGCCGGCACTGGCCGATGGCAACGCGATCGACCTGCCGGCCACTCAGGTGACTGGCAAGGATGTGCCCTTCAAGGCAGACAAGGCCTCGTCGGCGAAGATCGCCGTACCGCTGCTCGACGCCCCACAAAGCGTCAATCTGGTGCCGCGCGAGGTGCTCGACGAGCAGAACGCGCAGACCCTGCAGGACGTGCTGCGCAACGTGCCGGGCATCACCTTCATGTCCGGCGAGGGCAACCTGGGCTGGGGCGACCTGTTCTCCATCCGCGGTTTCTCCTCGGAGCAGAGCCTGACGGTCGACGGCGTGCGTGATTCCGGCATGTCCAGCCGCACCGACACCTTCAACCTGGAGCAGGCCGAGGTCTACAAGGGCACCGGCTCGGTGGAGTCCGGCGTCTCGGCCATCGGCGGCAGCGTCAACCTGGTCAGCAAGCGCGCCCACCTGGGCGATGACGTCAAGCTGTCGGCCGGCATCGGCAGCGACAACTACAAACGTCTGACTGCCGACATCAATCGCGAGATCAACGACACCAGCGCGGTGCGCATCAACCTGATGAAGCACGGCAACGCGGTGGCCGAGCGCGACGAGGTGGACTACGACCGCTGGGGCCTGGCCACGTCCTTCGGCTTTGGCCTGGGCACTGAAACTCGCCTGTGGCTCGATGCCTTCTACCAGAAGGACAAGAACACCCCGGATGGGGGTGTACCCATCCAGCGCGGTACCCACGGCAAGCGCATGCCCGGCGTGTCACGCGATGCCTGGTACGGCGACTCCAGCCTGTACACCCAGCAGACCGAGACACGTTCGCTGACCAGCCTGTTCGAGCACGATTTCGACGACAGCACCACGCTGCGCAATCAGCTGCGCTGGCAGCAGACCGACAACTGGGCGGTACTGTCGCCGGCGCGCTTCGTCGCCGCCAACGCCGACGGCAGTCGCACTTGCACCGGCACGCGTTGCGCCAGCCTCGGCTATGTAGGCGTCGGCCCGGTCAGCTCGGTCAATGGCGTCAATGCCTACACCGACTACGCCAACAGCAGCGATACTCGCTACGGCTACCTGCGCGGCAGCGATTTCGGCCTGTCCAAGCGCTACTCGATCATCGATAACCAGACCGACCTGAGCTTCGACTTCGCCACTGGCGGCATCGGCCACCAGGCGGTCACCGGCATCGAGCTGTACAAGGAAACCTACGCTGGCCTGCACAAGAGCATGAAGGTGCCTGACGGCGAGATGTTCTTCGACATGACCGATCCGGCCCATCACTTCGCCTCCACCTACGAGCGCAAGGGCTACGGCGACCCGGCCACCGAGGTGAAGAACGCCGGCCTGTACGTCTCCGACACCCTGACCTTCAGCCCCCAATGGCAGTTGCTGCTGTCGCTGCGCTACGACCGCTGGAAGGTCAGCACCGAGAACGGCGGCAACGAAAGCAGCCGCCGCGACGACACCTTCGGCGGTCGCGCCGGGCTGGTGTTCAAGCCGGCGCACAACGGCAGCATCTACCTGTCCTACAGCCAGTCGGCGCAGCCTTCGGCCATTGGCGCCACCACCAACAACCAGGTCTACGGCGCAGCCAGCACGGCAAACTACGAGCCGGCCAAGGCCAGCACCTACGAGCTGGGCACCAAGTGGGAACTGCTCGACGAGCGCCTGGGCCTGACCGCCGCGATCTTCCGCACCGAACTGGACAACAGCTGGGAATACAGCGAAGGCGAGGCCTCGCCAGTGCGTGCGCTGCCGGCCAAACGCGTCGATGGCATCGAGCTGGGCCTGCAGGGCGAGCTGAGCTCGAAGTGGAGCGCCTACGCTGGCTTCGCGGCGATGAAGAGCCGCCAGACCAAGGGTGCCAACAAGGGCGAGGAGGCCAAGAACGTGCCCGACCTGACCGCCAACCTATGGACCACCTACGACCTCACCGACGACCTGAGTCTGAGCTACGGCGCCAACTATGTCGGCCGTCGTCGCTACAGCGACAACAAATACGTGGGCGGTCTGAACAACAACAGCAGCTATGCCGATGGCCCGTCCGGGGTGGCCGCCATCTACACCCGTGATCGCGAAAAGGCACAGGGCTACTGGCTGCACAGCGTCGCGGCGCGCTACCAGCTCGACTCCAACACCACGCTCAACCTTAACGTCGAAAATCTGTTCAACAAGTTCTACTACAGCCGCATCGGCGCCTCGCTCGATGGCTTCCAGCTGTACGGCGTGCCGGGCGCGGGGCGTACCGTCACCGCCAGCGTGGATTACAGCTTCTGATGCTGGTCGAGATCGAAGCGCTGCTCAGCGCCACGGAGCTGGACGAGGTGCGCAAGCAACTGCTGGCGCAACCCTGGGTCGACGGCAAGGTCACCGCCGGCGTGCAGTCTGCGCAGGTCAAGGCCAATCGCCAGCTGGACGAGGAAAACCCGCTGGCCCGCCAGCTGGGCGAGCTGATCCTGCGGCGCCTGTCGGACAACGCGCTGTTCATGTCCGCCGCCCTGCCCAAGCGCATCTACCCGCCGCTGTTCAATCGTTATGGCGCTGGCGAGGCGTTTGGCTTCCATGTCGACAACGCCATCCGCGGCATCAAGGGCGTGCGTGAGCGCGTGCGCACCGACCTGTCGGCGACTCTATTCCTGGCCGATCCGGCCAGCTACGACGGCGGCGAACTGGTGATCCGCGACACCTTCGGCGAGCAGCGCGTCAAGCTGCCGGCCGGGCACCTGGTGCTCTATCCCGGCAGCAGCCTGCATCGCGTCGAGGCGGTCACCCGTGGCGAGCGCCTGGCCTCGTTCTTCTGGATCGAGAGCCTGGTGCGTGAGGACAGTCAGCGGCAAATGCTGCTGGACATGGACGTGGCTATCCAGCGCCTGACTGCCCAGGGCGCCGACGACCAATCACTGCTGGAACTCACCGGCGTCTATCACAACCTGCTCCGTCGCTGGAGCGACACCTGAATCCATTCGAGGTCATTGCCGTGAATATCTCCCCGCTGCGGCGCGTGCTCGCGCTGCCCCTGTTGTTGCTGGCCCTGGCCGGCTCCGCCCATGCCGTGGAGGTCACCGATGTGCTCGGGCGCAAGGTCGAAGTACCGGCCGAGCCGAAGCGCGTGGTGCTGGGCGAAGGGCGCTTGTTCTTCGCCCTGGCGCTGCTCGACCGAGAGGCGCCGTTCCAGCGCGTGGTCGGTTGGCAGAACGACATGCGCCTGCTCGACCCGCACACCTACGAGGTGTACGCCGAGCAGTACCCGGCCATCGCCCAGATTCCGCTGATCGGCCAGGCCTCGGAGCAGAGCGTCAGCGCCGAACAGATCCTCGCCCTCAAGCCGGATCTGGCAGTGTTCAGCATTGCCGGTGAAGGCCCGACCCAGCACAGCCCGGTCGCCGATCTGCTGGACGCAGCGGGCATTCCCGTGCTGTTCATCGATTTTCGCGTGCACCCGATCAAGAACACCCGCGTCAGCCTCGAAGCGCTGGGCAAACTGCTCGGCCGCGAGCGCGAGGCGCAGGAATACCTGAGCTTCTATGAGCACCACCTGGCGCGCATCACCGATGCCGTGTCCGACCTGCCGGATGCGCAGCGGCCCAAGGTGTTTCTCGAACTGCTGGCTGGCGTCTGGCAGGCGCCGGGCCACACCACCGGCAAGAGCGGCCTTGGCGGCGTGGTCGAAGCAGTCGGCGGACGCAATATCGCCGCCGGCGTGGTGCCGGGTGCGATCGGTGACGTCAGTGTGGAGTATGTGTTGACCGCCGATCCGGACGTCTACATCGCCACCGGCAACCGTAATCCAGGCGTGCTGCTCGGTGCCGGCGTGGACGAGAAGACTGCGCGCGACAGCCTGGCGAAGATCACCGCACGCCCCGAATTCGCGCCGCTGCGGCCGATCCGCGATGGCCAGGCCCATGGCCTGTGGCACGACTTCTACAACTCGCCGTTCAACATCCTGGCCATCGAAAGCATGGCACGCTGGATCCATCCCGAGCGTTTCGCCGACCTGGACCCAACGGCGACCCAGGCCGAAATCAACCGCTTCCTTGCCGTTGGCCTGGATGGCCGCTACTGGATCGATGCAACGCCGTGAGTGCCTATCTGCAAAGTGCCGGTGCGCCCGCCCTGGAGGCGGCCGCGCTGAGCTACCGGCGTCTGCTGTGGCGCCGTACCCTGCTGGTGGTGTTGCTCGCCGGCCTGCTGCTGCTCAGCGTGCTGGCCGACCTGGCCAGCGGCGCCTCGGGCATGGGTCTGGGGCAGTTGCTGGCCGGCATTCTCGATCCCGGCGCCCTGAGCGCCACCGAACGGGTGATCATCTGGAACGTGCGCCTGCCTTATGCGCTGATGGCAGTGCTGGTCGGTGCGGCGCTGTCACTGGCCGGAGCGGAAATGCAGGCGATCCTCGACAACCCGCTGGCCAGTCCCTTCACCCTTGGCGTGTCCTCGGCTGCGGCGCTTGGCGCCTCGCTGGCCATCGCCTATCCGCTGGCCATCGACTGGCTAGCGCCGAGTGGCCAGGTGACGGTGGCGGCGTTCGTCTTCGCCTGCCTGTCGGTGCTGCTGTTGCAGGCCATGTCGCGCCTGCGTGGTGCGGGTGTGGAGAGCCTGGTGCTGTTCGGTATCGCTCTGGTGTTCAGCTGTAATGCGCTGGTGTCGCTGCTGCAACTGCTGGCCACCGAGGACGTGCTGCAGCAACTGGTGTTCTGGACGCTGGGCAGCCTGGCACGGGCCAATTGGGAAAAGCTCGGCATCCTCGCCCTGGTGCTCGTCGTGCTGCTGCCGTTCTCCTTGCGCGCCGCGCCGGGCATGACCCTGCTGCGCATGGGCGAGGATCGTGCGCGCAGCTTCGGCGTCGATGTGCGCCGTTTGCGTTATGGCTCGCTGCTGCGCATCAGTCTGCTGGCGGCCACGGCCGTGGCCTTCGTCGGCACCATCGGCTTCGTTGGTCTGGTCGGCCCGCACATGGCGCGCCTGCTGGTGGGCGAGGATCAGCGCTTCCTGCTGCCGGCCAGCGCACTGGTCGGCGCCTTGCTGCTGTCGCTGTCGTCCATCGCCAGCAAGCTGATCCTGCCGGGGGTGATCGTACCGGTGGGCATCGTCACCGCGCTGGTCGGCGTGCCGGTGTTCGTCGTGCTGGTGTTCCGTCGCGGGAGGCGCCTATGACCCTCAGGGCGGAAAACATCTCGGTGGCCTATGGGCGCCGGCAGATTCTCCACGGCCTGTCGCTACCCGAGCTGCAACCGGGCAGCCTGGTGGCGCTGGTCGGCCCCAACGGGGCCGGCAAATCCACCCTGCTGCGGGCACTGGCCGGTCTGGAGAACATGCAAGGTAGCCTGACCCTCGGCGGCCAGAATCTGACCCGCATCGGCGGCGGCGAACGTGCCCGCACCCTGGCCTACATGCCGCAGCAACTGCCGCCGGGCATTGCCCTCGGCGTGCTGGAAAGCGTGCTGGCGGCGCTGCGCGTCGGCGGTGACGGCGAGGTGCTGGCGCGTGCCTTCGATGCCCTGGCGCGTATCGGCATCGAGGAACTGGCCGAGCATTCGCTCGTTAGTCTTTCCGGTGGGCAGCGGCAACTGGTCTCGCTGGCGCAGCTGATTGCGCGGCGGCCGCAGGTGCTGTTGCTCGATGAGCCGACCAGCGCGCTCGATCTGCACTACCAACTGCGCGTGATGGATTGCGTGCGCGACCTGGTGCGCGAGCACCAATTGCTGGCGGTGGCGGTGCTGCACGACATCAACCTGGCGGCCAGCTGCGCCGATCAACTGGTAGTGATGCGCGCCGGCCGTATTCACGCCAGCGGTACGCCCGACGAGGTGCTCACCCCGCCACTGCTCGCCGAGGTCTACGGCGTCGAGGCGCGTGTCGAACGTTGCTCGCGCGGACGGCTGCAGGTGCTGGTGGATCGGGCTCTGATGTCCGATCGTCGGGGTTGACAGGTCACGGCAGAGGTTAACCGGGCTTTAGCCGGGGCGAGCCGAGCGTTCCACTTATGCGAAACAACCGAAGCCTTTACAGGCTCCGGTGCGCCTCCATCTGACGAATTCAGCCTGCAACCGTCAGGTTCAGCAGATGCCGCCACCGACACGGCGCCGGGGCCTGGCGGCCCGGGCGTCGTAGTTGACGAGGGGGATATCAGTCCACCTTGAAGCGGCTGACCAGTTGCTGCTGGTGGTCGGCCAGACGCGCCAGCTCGCGGCTGGTCACGGCGGTCTGTTCGGCGGCGGCGCTGACCTGGATGACCAGGTCGTTGATCTCGTTGACGTTGCGGTTGATCTCCTCCGATACCAGGCTCTGTTCCTCGGCCGCCGAGGCCACCTGGATATTACGGTCGCTGATGCTGGCGATGCCGTCGGCAATTTGCACCAGCAGGTCGCCGGCCTTGACCACGTTACTGGCGCCAGCCTGGGCCTTGTTCAGGGTTTCCTGCATGGAGCTGGCGGCACGGTCCGAGCCGCTCTGCAGGTTGCTGATCATCTGCTGAATGCTGACGGTCGAGTCCTGGGTCTTCTGCGCCAACTGACGGACTTCATCGGCGACCACGGCGAAGCCACGCCCCTGTTCGCCGGCACGCGCCGCTTCGATCGCGGCATTGAGGGCCAGCAGGTTGGTCTGCTCGGCGACGCCACGAATGACGTCGAGCACCGAGGAAATGGCATCACTCTCACGCTTGAGCTCGACGATGATGTCGGCTGTCTGCTCGGCTTGCGTCGACAGGGCCTGGACCAGACGCACGGTGCTCTCGATTTCGGCTTTGCCCTGCAGGGTGCTGTCATTGACCTGGCGTGACATCTCGGCCGCTTCGGTGGTGCTGCGTGCCACATCGCGAACGGTGGCACTCATTTCGTTGATGGCGGTGGCCACCTGATCCGTGCCCAGACGCTGCTGTGCGACGTTCTGGCTGGTCTGCAGGGCCACGGCCGAGGATTCCTCGGCGGCGGTGGCGACCTGAGCCGCGGCGCCACCGATTTCCTGGATCACTTCCTTGATCTGTTGGGCCATGTTGTTGAGGTTGCGTGCGATCGTGCCGAACTCGTCGCCACCTTCATAGCTCGTGTTGGCGGTCAGATCGCGCCTGGCCAGGGCGACCAGGGTGTCGTTGACATCGCTGACCGCGGATTTGATGTTGCGGATGATCAGCAGCGACAGCACCACCACGGCGGACAGCACGCCGAACATGGCAGCGATGGTCAGCCACAGACTGCTGGCCGCATCGTCACGAGCCTGGGTCGCCAGGTTGCCGACACTCTGGCCCAGTTCGGCTTCGACCTTGCCCATCAGGTCAATGCGGCTGGTGGAAAGCCTGAACCAGTCTTCTGGCTTGATGCCCAGCGGGTCGCCAAGCGGTTTTTCGAAGGCCAGACGCTGCAGGCGCGCCACCTCCTGCGAGTCGGGTTGCTGAAGCACGCTGTCGAGCTCGCTGCGGAAGCTGGCCGAAGCGCGGCGCTGGAATCCGTCCAGATAGGCAGAGAATTCCCCCAGGTTGCGGCTGAAGCGCCACAGCAAGTCCGCATTGAACTGGTTCTGGTTGAAGACCAGGCCCAGCAGCATGCGCTCGCGCCCGGCGCGCTCCTTCATTTCCACGAACTGATTGAGGGCGCTTAGGGCCCGCAGGATCTGCGGGTCGTTGACGCTCGCCTCGAGAGAGTGGGTGTAGCCGACCAGGGACTTGATCAGATTGGTGTAGCGGGTGCCCGAGTCGGTGCTGCTCAGCGACAACGCATCGATCTGCGGGCGCAGTGCGGCGAGTTCGTCGAGCGCACGCAGGGCCTCGTCCATGCCGGAGGAGCCCTGGTCCGACAGGGCGCGCATCTGCGCGGTCGCAGCGTCGGTATCGCGGCGGTATTCGGCCAGTTTGTCGCCCATCGTTTTGCCGCTGCTGCCAAGGAATACGCCACTGGCGCCCCGTTCGCGTTGCAGTGAGGTGATCACGGCGCTGATCTTCTGCGCCGCACCACTGGCGGTCACGGTGTGATCCATTTCGGTCAGCGTGTGGTACTTGCCGGTGACGTAGACGCCGGCGAATGCCAGGAAACCAAGCAGCGGGAATATCAGTATGAGCAGTAGCTTCACGCTCAGCGGGGCATTTTTAAGCATCTGTGAGTTGCCTCATCGTCTCGATTTGAACAGTTGGCAGGCGAAGTTATGACGGTAGTTTCAGTACCAGGCTGGCGATTCAGAGGGCGACAGGGATTGATGCCCACTCTGAAGCTGTAGGGATGTTGTTTTTCGTGGCATCGGCTGCTGGAAGAGGCATGGACTTTGACCTGCAATTGATCGATGGCGGGCACCGGCCAGAACGGCTCTTCGCAAGGGTTGGCATAGTCAGCGTATCGTAAGTCAGGGGCGTTTCTTGAAAGAATTTCGTACGACTTTAGGCGTGTAGGTCGCTGCGAGCCGGGTGTTCAGGAGGCAGGTTAAACAAAATGAATCGCAGGTCTTTGATCGGCAGCAATAAGTCGCTTTGCAATCTCAAGTCATTCATCGCCGAGCCGATAATGTCTCTGAGGATTCGTCGCCGTCTTCGCGCCTGATGAATCCACTATCCCGAGGGATTCATCGCATGAACATCAAACAAAAGCTGACTTGGGCATTTGCCGCTATCGCGTGCCTGCCCATCCTCCTGGTTGCCGCTGTGGTCATCTACAACCTGCGTGCGCAGGCTGAGGCCGACTTCCTTGATGGCAGCTCCCGCGAGATACGCCAGATCGACAACGCCATGGGTATGTTCTTCAAGGGCATCAGCGAGAACGTCGACTACCTGGCCAGTCTGCCGCAAATGACGGCCGCCCCGACCCTGAAGAACTATTCCTCGGCGGACGCGGCCAGCACCCCGCTGCCGGAGACCAACCAGGAACTGGAGCGCATTTTCGACCGTTTTGCCAAGTCCCATCCAACCACTGCCTACCTGTCCTACGGGCGAGTTGACGGCGGTTATGCCATCTGGCCGAGCGATCCTGGCCTCAGCAGCTACGATCCGCGCGTGCGTCCCTGGTACAAGACCGCCATGGCAGAGCCGGGCAAAACGCAGCGCACCGCTGCCTACTACTGGGCCTCGGATGATGCGGTACTGATCGGGACCGTGCGTACCGTCACCGACGCACAGGGGGCGGTCGTCGGTGTCGTCGGTCTGGACGTATCGCTGAAGCAGCTCACCGATCTGGTCAAGCAGATCAAGATCGGCCAGACCGGCTACCTGATGCTGGTGGAGGGCAGCGGCAACGTCCTGGTCGACCCGCAGAACGCCGAGAACAACTTCAAGTCTCTCGCAGATCTGGGCGGCGACTACGCCCGTATGGCCGGTGCCGATGGCTTGCTGGAAGTGGAACTCAACGGCACCCGCTACATGGCCAACATCTGGTCTTCGCCGACGCTGGGCTGGCGCTTCATCGGCCTGATCGAGCGCGGCGAGGTCATGGCCAAGGCCAATGATCTCGCCTGGCAGGTTGGCGTGATCGTGGTGGTCCTGGCGCTGGTGTTCGCCATGGTGGGGACCCTGTTCGCCAGGCTCATCGTCAATCCGATTCGCAGCGTGGCGAGCGGCCTGGAAGGTATCGCGCAGGGCGAAGGCGACCTGACGCGCAGCCTGAACATCCAGGGCAAGGACGAAACGGCCCTGCTGGCGCGCTGGTTCAACCAGTTCCTCGGCACGATCCGCCAGCTCGTGCAACGCATCATCGAGGCCTCCGCAGCTCTGCGCCAGACCTCCGAGGATTCCATGCGCGTCGCCCAGGACATGACCGATGTGGCCGAGCGCCAACGCGGTGCAGTTGAAATGGTGTCGACCGCATTCAACGAGATGGTCGCGACCGCCAACGAAGTCGCGCGTTCGTGCAGCGAGGCCGCCACTTCGGCCGATGATGGCCAGCGCCAGGTACACGCCGGGCAGGCGCAGATCGAGGATGCCACCGACAGCGTGTCGCGTCTGAGTGACAACCTCAAGCAATCGGCGCTGGCGCTACAGGCGCTGGAACAGGACAGCCAGAACATCAACGCAATCCTCGGTACCATTCGCTCCATTGCCGAGCAGACCAACCTGCTGGCGCTCAATGCCGCTATCGAAGCTGCCCGCGCAGGCGATCAAGGACGCGGCTTCGCGGTCGTTGCCGACGAAGTACGCGCCCTGGCGCAGCGCACCGCCGACTCCACCGGCGAGATCGACAGCCTGCTGGGGGGCCTGGCGCGCCGCACGCAGGAGGTGGCCCGGCAGATGCAGCACAGCCTGGAAATGTCGCAGGCCAGCGTCGAGCGCATCAGTCTGGCCAGCAACAGCTTCGAGCACATTCGTGGCGCCGTGGACCACATCCGCGATCAGAACACCCAGATCGCTACCGCCGCGGAAGAGCAGCATCAGGTCGCCGAGGATATCAACCGCCACATCGCGCAGATCCAGAGCGACGCCTTGCTGGTCGAGAATCTCGCGCAGTCGGCGCATCGCGATTCGCAGGAGCTGGCCCAACTGTCGGAACAATTGCATGGGCTGGTCGGACGTTTCCGCACCTAGCCTCCCACCGGCGCCGCATGCTCCATGCGGCGCCATTCTCAGGCCTGTGTTTCAGGCCTTCCTGCCTACCGCATCGCAATGCCTGGTGTTCTGCCGGGCTCTGGCGTGGTCCATGACCAGGGTTCTCCGACGCGCATCGGCAGGATACTCCCACCTCGGCAACTCCTGACGAGCCTCTATCCAGTCACTGCCCTGGGCGGCACAGCCGCGCTCATCTGAATGTCCGTGCACATGCCGGTCTGCAATCGTGGGCTATGCGATCGCAGATCCAGGCGATGTTCAGGGGAGGGGGATTACCGGTGATGGTGAAACGGAGGTCGTTGCGCAGGCGCGGGGATTGTTGCCGAGCTAATCAGTCAGCGCCCTGCGGCTCGTTGCAAGCCGCAGGGCTGCATCGTTACAGCTGGAAGCGGGCGATGTTCCCGCGCAACGCCTCGCTGGTACGCGCGAGGCTTTCGCTTTCCTGCTGCGCATGCTGGAAGGCGAAGGCCGATTGCTCCGTACTGTCACGTACCGAGACGATGCCGCGGCTGATTTCCTCGGCCACAGCCGTCTGTTGCTCGGCTGCGGTGGCGATCTGCTGGTTCATGCCGTTGATGCGCTCGATCATGGCGACGATCCGCGCCACCGCTTCGCCAGCCTCCGATACACCGGAAACCGACTGTGAGCTGGAGCTCTGGCAGCGCTCCATGTAGCGTGAGGTTTCATCGGCGATCTTCTGCAGGCTGGCGATCAAGCCCTCGATCTCGGTGGTAGCCTCCTGGGTACGACGCGCCAGGCTGCGCACTTCATCGGCGACCACGGCGAAGCCACGCCCGGCCTCGCCGGCGCGGGCGGCCTCGATGGCGGCATTGAGCGCCAGCAGGTTGGTCTGGTCCGCTACCGACTTGATCACGTCGAGCACGCTGCCGATGTTGCTGCTTTCGGCTTTCAGCCGGCCCATGGCTTCGCTGGAGTTGTCGATCACCTGGGCCAGTTCGCCGATCAGGCTGACCGCATGCCCTGCTTTCTGCTGGCTTTGCGCTGCAGCCTCGTCGGCCTCGCTGGCGGCTTGTGCGGCGGACTCGGCGCTGCGCGCCACGTCCTGCACGGTGGCAGCCATCTCGTGAACGGCGGTAACGATCTGCTCCACTTCTCGCTGTGCCTGGGCCACGCTCTCGGCATTACGCAGGCTCGACTCGCTGAGCTCCTGGCTGGAATGGGCCACGGTGCGCGATGAGTTGTCGATGCCCTGAGTGACTTGGCGCAGGTTCTGTTGCATGCGTTGTAGCGCGGCGAGCACGCTGTTTTCCGCGCAGTTTACGGCTTGCTCCATGGTGCGCAGATCGCCCTCTGCCACGCGCTGTGCGATGCGGTTCAGATCGCTCGGCTCGGCGCCCAGGGCACCCAACAGGTAGCGGCTGATCATATTTCCCAGTACGGCCGCGATGACGAAACTGAACACGGTGATGGTGATCAGCATGTTGCGCTGCTTAAGGTAGTGCGCCTCGTTGGCGAGTACCCGCTGGTTGGCGACGTCCGTGGTATGGATCAGATACTCGTCGATGGTCTTGGTCAGCTCCTCGAGCAGGGGCGTGCACTGCTCCTTGACCATGCGCATGGCTTCGGCGTCGTTACCGGCGAACAGGTGTTCGGCGATGGTATGAGCGACCGGGCTGTAGCGCGATTCCACCTGCTCGATACGCGCCAGCATTTCACGGCCCGTGGCCGAGACGTCGCTATGCGTGCTCATTGCCTGACGCAGCGCTGCGATGCTGTCGACTACGTCTTTTTCGTGGGCAGCGATGAACGCGCGTTGTTGCGCCCGCTCCGCAGGGGCGCTGTTGAGCGCCAGATTGCGCAGGACGATGGCCCTGTCTTTCACTGCTTCGCTGACTGTACTGGCCAGGCGGGCGCGTGCTTCTACACCGTTGATATAGGTGGAGAATTCGCGATCAGAGCTAGCAAGGTTGTAGAGAGAGACGCCGGCAATCAGCAGCATCAGAGCAAGTAGGCAGGCGTAGCTTGCATAAAGCAGGCTACGGGTGGAAAAACGAGCAGCATTTGAGGACATAAGCACACCTGCTATGAACGTGAAACGGCATAAGCGGAATCGCTCGAGTGCACGCAAGAGCAATGGCCGCGGCCTGTAAGGTGCATCCTGCACCAGCTGCAGTTCCTCGGCGGGATGTCAGCTGGCATGACGCTCCATGCGCCGGCCGGAGAATGGCTGGCATGGTCCTTCAACACTGGCCTCACCTGTCGCGAGTGAGGTCATGTGTCCTTGTTCATAGCAGAGAGGGGCCGGTGTATTGGCGCTTTTGCGCAACCCGGCCTGCGCTTCACTCAGGAAGCCCACTGTCAGTGGAGCGACCGTCATTATGAGCGAGTCTAGGACAGATATCGGCGCGGCGCTTCGCTACTTTAGTAGTGGCAAAATGATGTCTGTCGTTGCAGGTTCGGTGGGGTGGAGTTCGTCGAAGCTGTCTCTGCCTCGCGGCGGTTTGCTGCCGCCTCGTTCCGTTGCGCAAGAACGTTCAAGACCTGCTTCGGTGGCCCGGTTAAGCTCGGCAGCCCAAGGAGGTTCCATGTCCCGTCATCACGAGTTCACACAGGGCGCCAGCGATATGCTGCCAATGCTGCTCGGCGCCGCTCCATTCGGCATCATCTTCGGCAGCCTGGCTGGCGCTGCCGGGCTCGATCCCTGGCAAACCCTGGGCATGTCCGCCCTGGTATTCGCCGGTTCCGCACAGTTCATCGCCATCAGTCTGCTGGCCGGCGGTGCCGGCGTCGCTGTGGTGTTGCTGACCACCTTCGTGGTCAATCTGCGTCATGCCCTGTACAGCGCCAGCATGCAGCCTCATGTGCGGCACCTGCCCAAGCGCTGGCGTATGCCTCTGGCCTTCGTTCTGACCGACGAGGCCTACGCGGTGGTGGTGCAGCGCTATGCCCGTAGTGACCAGGGCACCTATCGCCACTGGTATTTTCTCGGCGCGGCTTTGGCCATGTACTGCAACTGGCAACTTTGCACGCTGGTGGGGGTGCTATTCGGCCAGGCGGTGCCGAACATCGGCGAGTGGGGGTTGGACTTCGCCATGCTGGCGACTTTCATCGGCATCGTCGTACCCATGTTGCGCAACCAGCCACAGGTGGCCGCAGCCCTGGTCGCCAGCGCCGTGGCGCTGGCCTGCCATGCCTTGCCTTACAAGCTCGGCCTGATGGCCGCTGCAGCCAGCGGCATCGTGGTGGGTGTTTGGCTGGAGCGCCGCAAGCCGGCACTACAGGAGGAGTTGGTCTGATGGATATCTGGTTGCTGATTCTGGGCATGCTGGTGATCACCTTCGCCACCCGCTACAGCCTGTTCGCCTTCCCTGACCTGCGGTTTCCTCCTCTGGTCAGGCAGGGACTGCACTATGTACCAACGGCCGTGCTCACGGCCATCGTGGTGCCCGGCATGCTGTTGCCGGACGGGCAACACTGGGCGCTGAGCTGGAACAACGCCTATCTGCTGGCGGGCCTCGCCGCCATCGCCATCGCGACGTTCACCCGGCATCTTCTGGCGACCATTGGCGGAGGGCTGCTGGTGTTCTTCCTGTTGCGCTGGGCGTTCGGCCAGTTGCCGATCTAGGGCGCTTGTCAGACCAGCGTGCTGACTTTCGGCTCACGCTGGTTCAGGCGCAAATAATGTTCGTTGGCCTTGAGCAGCAGCGCCTGGTCGTCGACGCTCAATTCCTCCAGCGCCTGGCCTTCGCCCTGGCTGCGGTAGAGGCTTTCCCCGAGGCGGCGCCGCATGCATTGATAGCGTTGCCGGCGCGGCTCAACCCTTAAGTTGAGCAGGTCGATGAAGGCGACCTGCATTTCGTCGCTTTGCCCGGTTTCCAGTGCGCTGCGCTGCAGCAGCGGGGTGTGGGTGAACGGGGAGGCCGAGAGCATGATGTGCTGGCATTGCTGTAACTCGGGGCGAGGCTCGCCATTGAGCAGCCAGTTGCCGCGCAGGTCTCGCTCCAGGGAAAGCTTGCGTTGGCCGTGGTTGTCGACCTTGAGCCAGAGGCGGCGGAAGCGCCAGCGTGCGTCGCAGTCGATCAGGTAGTTGGCAGCGATGCTGGCGCCCTTGATGACCTGCATGAGGTGGCTGGTGGCGTGAATGCCATGGGCATCCTGATTCAGGCGGAGCGTTTCCACGCCGGGGGTGTGCCTGGGTTTCCATACCAAGGTCTGCTGCATCGCTCGACTCCATGCCGGATGCCAAACAGGAGGGAAGGGCGGCTGCGCGCAGAACACGTTCCCTCGTGTTCAATGAGTTGTCGGCGCGCAGCATAAAGCGATGTCAGTGTGATGTCTGTCAGCTATTGCCGACAATTGCGCAAGTTTTTGCGCTACAGGTTCAGGCTTTGCGCTTGAGGGGTTGCAACTCGAATTTCACGCCTTCCAGGCCATGGGCCATCAGCGCACGAATGTTGCCGTGATCAGTGCCTTGCGGCGTTGCCAGTACGCTGCGGTAGTGTTCGCCAAAGGCGCGCAGCGCTTCGTCCTTGCTCAAGCCTTCCAGCAGCGCCAGCCCCAGGGTCTTGCAGGAGCCTTCGTTCTGCCCCGCAGCGTTTTCAACGTCGCCATTGCGGAAGGCGCTGGGCTGATAATCATAGTGCTGGGCAACGAATGCCAGGGTTTCGCTGAAGGCGTAATCGTCCTGCTGCAGGCGGCTACGCAGTTCGTTCAGAGCGGTCATTCATGCTTTCCTTTTGCAAAGGCGGCTTTCTGTTCGGCCGACGCTTCTTTCTGATACTTGGCCTTCCAGTCGGCATAAGGCATGCCGTAAACGGTCTCGCGGGCCTGGTCGGCGCTGACTTCGACGCCGAGGTCGTCGGCGGCTGCCTTGTACCATTTCGACAGGCAGTTGCGGCAGAAACCGGCCAGGTTCATCAGGTCGATGTTCTGCACGTCGGGACGGGTGCGCAGGTGCTGGACCAGGGCGCGAAAGGCTGCAGCTTCCAGTTCGAGGCGTTCTTGCTCGGTCATGGTGGGCTCTCCGGGGATGATGGCGGCGATGATAAGAGCGTCGCCGGGGAGCGACAAGGCCGCCCGATGACAGCCGTCAGCGATGACCAGCGAGGGTGATCGATACCGACTCGGCGAAACGCAGGGCGTGCGGCTTGTCCACTTCGACTTCGGCGTAACGCACAGCCTGGTGAGTCATGACCAGATCGAGAATTTCCTGAGTCAGGCGTTCGAGCAGGGCAAAGCGGTTGCCTTCGACGTGGGCGATGATCGCCTTGGTGATGGTGCGGTAGTTCAGGGCATGTTCGATGTCGTTGACCTGCACGGCATCGACCGCCGGGTAGAGAATGGTCAGGTTGATCAGCACGTCCTGCTTGTTGTTGATCTCCTCTTCCTTGATGCCGATGTAGGTGCGCAGGCGCAGGTCCTTGACGCGGATGCGCGCCATTCCGGGTTCCAGTCGCGGCATTAGTTGTTCCGTCCGATCAGTTGCAGGAATTCGTGGCGAGTGTTGCAGGACTCGCGGAACGCGCCAAGCATCACCGAGCTGCTCATCACCGAATTCTGCTTCTCCACGCCGCGCATCATCATGCACATGTGCTTGGCCTCGATCACCACGGCCACGCCAGCGGCGTTGGTCACACGCTGTATCGCATCGGCGATCTGCTTGGTGAGATTTTCCTGGATCTGCAGGCGGCGCGCATACATGTCGACGATGCGCGCCACCTTCGACAGCCCGAGCACCTTGCCGGTGGGGATGTAGGCGACATGCGCCTTGCCGATGAAGGGCAGCAGGTGGTGTTCGCACAGCGAGTACAACTCGATGTCCTTGACGATCACCATCTCGTCGTTATCGGACTCGAACAGCGCACCGTTGACAATTTCCTCCAGCGATTGCTGGTAGCCATGGCAGAGGTACTGCATGGCCTTGGCCGCGCGTTTGGGCGTGTCGAGCAGGCCCTCGCGCTCGGGGTTTTCACCGAGGCCTACGAGAATCTCGCGGTATTGCTGGGAAAGAGGATGGCTCATGGCAGTGTCCTGAGCAGGCGCTTCACTTGAGGTGGCGGCCGCCGTTGAGGGTAAGGGTGGTTCCGGTTACGTAGGGGTTGTCCAGCAGATAGCGCAGGCTCTGGTAGAAGGCTTGCGGGCCGGGTTCCTTGCCCAGCGCCGACTTGGCCAAAGCCTTGGCTCGGTAGGCCTCGTCATCGCCTTCGTTGAACATCAAGAGCGCCGGCGCGATGGCGTTGACCTTGATGCGCGGCGCCAGGCGCGCGGCAAAAGACAGCGTCAGGCTCTCCAGTCCCGCCTTGGTGGCGCAGTAGGCCGGGCGATTGGCGGTGCCCTTGCGCACCACGTCGTCGCTGACATGAACGATGTCGGCGAGCTCCGACTGCAGCAGCAGATCACTGCAGTGCAGGTTGATCAGGTAAGGGGCGAGCATGTGCACGCTGAACAGTTGGCGGAAGGCTGTGGCTTCTTCGCCCGGTGCTTCGGCCAGCCATTGCGAGGCGTTGTGCACGATCGCGCGAAGGCCGCTGCACTTGGCCTTGACCTGTTCGATGAAGGCGAGGATGCCGGCCTCGTCGCTGAAGTCGGCCTGCACCGTGATAGCGCCGCGCTCGCGCAGTCGCTCGATGCTGTCGCGCTGCTGGCGGTAGCTGACGATCACCGACTGCCCCTCGTCGAGCAGGCGCTCGGCGCAGTACAGGCCGACTCTCTGGCCGGCGCCGGTGATCAGGATGGGATAGCTGGCAGCGCTCATGTGCGACTCGTGCAGATGAAAATGAAGGCCTGGTTCGTACCGCCTCGGGATACCTGACCAGTGGCAAGCGGCACTCACCAGACCGTGAATAAAGCTATACCAGAGTCGCAGGTTGTACAACCATGCGTGTCATGTGGATTTGCTATCAGATAAAGTTTATTTGCCTATTTGACTGACTTATAAGGCTTTTTATCGAAGCTGCGCAGCGAATTCTTTTTGTACTTTACCTGTACGTCTATTTGTTTTTGTACAGGTATTTCTGGCTTGTATAACGAAAACGGCCAGCACGAGGCTGGCCGATACGAAGTAAGGCGGGCAATTTCAGGATTTGCCGATGCTGGCGGCTCGTCTGCCAAGGCGTTGCGAGCAGTTGCCTTGCAGCCAGGGCTCCAGCAGGCGAGTGGAAAGCGGGATGAACAGGTAGGTCATCAGCGGCGTCAGGGCCAGCGTCGACAGAAGTACGCGGGCCACCAGCGAGAGGTCGGCGAGCCAGGGGCCGAACAGCAGGTTGAAGGCCAGGGACACCGGAAAGAACGCCAGCCAGATGGCCACGCTCTGTTTCCAGCGCGGCGGTTGGCGGTGAGCATTGCCGAACCAGGCGTCGAGACCCACTGCGCGTTTCTCCTGCGGTTGGGCGAAGAGTCCAGCGCCGCGCTGCAGCCAGGCCTGACGTGAAGCGGAATGCTCCCATGAGGCCATGGTCTGTTCGTCGCTGAAACGGAACACGATCTGAAATTCATCATCGCCGGCGGGCGGTGCCAGTACGCCGGAACCGAGGTAGCCAGGGAAATCGGTGGCCAGGTGCTCACCTTCACGCAGCCAGGCGATGAAGTCGTGATAACGGCCATTGGCGACGCGACGCGCCACCATCAGGGTAACGGGGGACATTGTGTATCTCCTCGAAAGTTGCCGTCAGCCGGGGTCTGGCGTAGGCGTGATCGAGCACGGGGGTGACGTGCTCGATGAACAACAGCAAGGATTATTCCGGTTTTATCAGAATTAGCCAGTCCCGCCTGACGGGGCGCTGCCCGAGCGGGGCTACCGGCGCCGCCCCTTCTGAGGGCGCAGGATGTGCCAAATGGACGCAGGCGGTCGCTATTCTTCGAACTTTGGTGTAATCATCAAGCTAGCGGCGCCGCACGAGTCGATAGGCTGGGGCGATCAAGATCGTTATAACGGATCGAATGACAGGGACAATTATGCACTGGCTCAATTTGTATAATTTTTGCACAATGACTGCTTGCGGTGCTGGGTTACAATGCCGCCTTAATTCATTGCCGTGATGCCCGAAGCCATGCCTGAATTCGCCTCCGTCACATCGCTTGCGTCCAGTGCTTTGAAGCAGGAAGAGCTGTTCCCCATCCGCGAGGTCTCTCGTCTGACTGGCGTCAACCCGGTCACCTTGCGCGCCTGGGAACGGCGTTATGGGCTGATCCAGCCGACGCGTACCGATAGCGGCCATCGTCTCTATTCGCAGGCCGATATCGACGCGGTGCGCAGCATCCTGGCCTGGATCGAGCGCGGCGTGGCGGTCAGCAAGGTCGGCTCGATTCTGGCCAAGAGCGCCAGCAGTCGCAGTGTGGCCACGCCGGCTTACGATGACGTCAGCAGTGACGACTGGGGCCAGTGGCAGGATCAACTGCGCAGCGCGTTGCATCACTTCGACGAGCCTCGTCTTGAGCGCCTGTACGGGCAGATTTTTTCCTGTTATCCGCTGCCCGTGGTGTTTCAGGACATTCTTATGCCGATCTGGCAGGAGTTGCTGCTGCGTCAGGACGAGGTGGGGCAGCGTGGCGAGTGGCTGATGCTCGATGGCTTCCTGCGCGGCCGTTGCTGGCAGCGTTTGCAGCTGGGGCGAGGCGAGTCCTGTGACACTGTGCTTCTTGTGGCATTACCCAGCCACTGCCGCGAGCTGGAGTTGCTGGTTGCGGCCTTGCTGCTCGGCAGTCAGGACGTCGACATCAGGGTAATGGGGCCGGGAGTGCCGATGACCGATCTGGCCCTGGTCTGCGAACGCATAAAGCCGCAAGCTCTGGTGATTTTCAGCAATCTGCCGCCAGGTGAGGAATTTCCACGGCAACTGGGGCGCCTGGCGCTCGGCCTGGAATGTCCGCTGGCGCTTGCTGGTGACAGCGCCGATCTGGCTGAGGAAAGCCTCGCCGGCTCGCCTATCGCCTGCCTGGGTAATGAGGGTCGTATGATGCAGCGTCGCCTGCAGCAGTACCTTGCAGGTCATCTCGACACCTGAGACGGCCTGGCCTGCAGGCTCGGATTTCAGTCGACGGTTGCGGTTTGCAGCTGCTGCTCGCTGTGCCGATCGAACAGGTACTGGCGTAATGTTTGCTCATCCTCCGCATGCAGCGTCTGCAGGCTGTAGGCATAGCGCGTTTTGCTGACCCGTCTGACCAGCCGCGCGCGCAGTTGCACGCGATGTTCCTGAGGCAGGAGTAGCTGCAGCAACTGATCCTTGGCTGGTGTGCCAGCCTTGCTATATTCCACCAGCATTCCGCTATTGGACAGCTCCAGCGCCTGCAGGCCGCTGGGCCGTTCGCTGCTATCCAGCAGCACCAGCGCTGTGGGCAGGACCAGCCGCCACGGCCGCTCGCTAAGGCCTTGCTCGAAGATCAGCGGCGCTCCCAGCTCCAGGCGTGAATGGCTCTGTTCATCCTGGATAAGGCGCAGCGGAAAACTGAGGTGTTGATTATCGCTGTGGGTGTCCAGGCTCAGATGCTCCTCGTCGCCCAGACGGCTCAACAATTCACTGAGTCTTTCACCCAGCGTCAATTGCGGCGCTGCGCTCGGGCGCCGTGTATGCGGAGGCTTGGAGAGGGTCTGCTGGATGAAGTCCAGCTCGTCCTGGGTCAGCAGCGGGTCGCTTTGCATGGATTAGGTACTGCAAGGGGGCAAACCTTTTTGACTGCCGCGCTGGACGATAGTTTTAGCCGTTCGTCAGCTTTTCAGGCGTGCCAGCTCGGCCTTCAGTTCGGCCACTTCGATCTCCAGCTCGCGCACGCGCTGCTTGGCTTCGACCTGCTCGGTGACGTCTTTCTGGATACCGATGTAATAGGTCAGCTGATCGCTCTCGTTGAGCACCGGAGTGATCGACAGCTCGTTCCAGAAGGAGCTGCCATCCTTGCGGTAGTTGCGGATTATCTGCCGGCAAGGCTTGTTCGCCTTGACCGCATCGCGGATGGCTTGCAAGCCGATTTGCGCTCGATCACCTGCCTGCAGGAAGCGGCAGTCCTGATAGAGGATATCGTCACAGGGGTAGCCGGTCAGGCGTTCGAATGCTGCGTTGGCGTAGATCAGGATGTTGTCTTCGCCCTCCTGCTCGGCCACCACGATTCCGTCGTTGGAGGCGTCGACTACCAGTTGCAGCAGCTTGGCATTGATCATGGATGCGATTCCGCGAGAGTTGTGCGCTGCATTCTAAAACATCGGGTCGGGCTGTCCACTTGCGGCATAATGCGCGGCGTTTTTCCTGTTTCCGGAGTTGTCATGAAAGTCGCCATTGTCTCGGGCTCGGTTTACGGTACGGCCGAAGAAGTCGCACGTCACGCCGAGCGTCAGCTCAAGGCCGCCGGGCTGGAGGCCTGGTACAAAACGAACATGAGTCTCGATGAGTTGCTGGCTTTCGCGCCGGACGCCTTGCTCACCGTGACCTCCACGACGGGCATGGGCGAGTTGCCGGACAATCTGCTGCCGCTGTACAGCGAAATCCGCGATCGACTGCCGGCCTGGGCTGGCAAGCCGGCTGCGGTGCTGGCCCTGGGCGACTCCAGCTACGACACCTTCTGCGGCGGAGGTGAGATGATTCGCGAACTCTATGCCGAGCTGGGGCTGCGCGAGGTGGTCGAGATGTTGCGCCTGGACTCCAGCGAAACCGTTACCCCGGAGACGGACGCCGAGCCCTGGCTGCAAACCCTCGCGGTCGCGCTGAAGGCTTGATCTGCAACGGTGCGTTCAGTGTTGCTCGCGGCCCAGGGCTGGCCGGAGCGGCCGATAAGGGCAGCGAATAGGCCCTTATCGCACCAGGGGGCATGGGCGCCTTGACCCGCAAAGCCATCAAGATGGCTGCCAGGGCAACTACCGCCATGCGGGCGCATGGCTAGACTGCGGACACCACCGACCAACAAGAACATCGAGGTGTCGCCGTGAATGCTCCGCTGAAACTCCCCGCTGTGAAAAATCAGGTCTCCGAAGCCGAATGGCGTACGCGCGTCGATCTTGCCGCCTGTTATCGACTGATCGCGCTGTACGGTTGGGATGACCTGATCTTCACCCATATTTCCGCCAAGGTGCCGGGGACCGAAGATTTTCTCATCAACCCCTATGGCCTGATGTTCCACGAAATCACGGCCTCCAGCCTGGTCAAGGTCGATCTGGCCGGCACCAAGCTGATGGACAGCCCCTTCGACATCAATCCCGCCGGTTACACCATCCACAGCGCGGTGCACGAGGTGCGTGAGGATGTCGGTTGCGTACTGCACATTCACACGCCAGCCGGTATCGCCGTATCGGCGCAGAAGCAGGGGCTGCTGCCGTTGTCGCAGCAGTCGCTGTTTGTCCTCGCCAGCCTGGCCTATCACGGCTACGAAGGTGTAGCGCTGAATCATGACGAGAAGGCGCGGCTGCAGGCGGACCTGGGCGACAAGAACTTCATGATTCTGCCCAACCACGGGCTGCTCACCGCCTTCGGCAACGTCGCCGATGCGTTCCTCGGCATGTTCATCCTGCAGCGTGCCTGCGAGATTCAGGTCATGGCACAGAGTGGCGGTGCTGAGCTGATCCATATCCCGCAGCAGATTCTTGACGGTGCGCGCGCGATGATCGCCGGGGTGATGAAAACGCCGCAGGGAATGGGCGGCTCGCTGCCCTGGCCGGCGCTGCTGCGCAAGCTGGATCAGCAGATGCCGGGTTACGACCAGTGAGCGAGCTGCCAGGTATCGCCCTGGACGAATGGCGCGCGCAAGGTCGGATGCTGGACTTTCGCGGCCACGCGATCCGTTACTGGGTTGCAGGTGACGCCGCGGCCGAACCGCTGCTGTTGATTCATGGGTTTCCCAGTGCCAGTTGGGACTGGCACCGCCTGTGGGCGCCGCTGGCTGCGCGTTATCGGCTGATCGCCTGCGACATGCTCGGTTTCGGTTATTCGGCGAAGCCTCGCGGCCACGCCTACAGCCTGCTGGAACAGGCCGACCTGCACCAGGTGCTGCTGGCGCATATCGATGAACGACGGCCAATCCACGTACTGGCCCACGACTACGGCGACAGTGTGGCGCAGGAGCTGATCGCGCGGCATCAGGACGGACAGCTGCGGGTGGCCAGCTGCGTATTTCTCAATGGCGGCCTGTTCCCCGAAACCCATCATCCGGTGCGCGTGCAGAAGCTGCTGCTTGGGCCGCTCGGGCCGTTGATCGGCCGATTGTTCTCGCGGCGCAAGCTGGCGCAGAGTTTCGCGCGCATATTCGGCCCGCAGACCCAGCCCAGCGACGCCGAGCTGGACGCGCTATGGCAACTTGTGGAGCACAACAACGGCCCGGCTGTCATGCATCGGCTGATTCGCTACATGCCCGAGCGGCGCCGGCAGCGGCAGCGCTGGGTCACTGCCATGCAGGAGACCGCCGTGCCGATGCGGGTAATCGATGGCGCCTTCGACCCGATCTCCGGCGCGCACATGGTGGCGCGCTACCGCGAGTTGATCGCTGAGGCTGACACCGTTCTGCTCGAGGGTATCGGCCATTACCCGCAACTCGAGGCTCCGTCTGCGGTACTCGAGCATTATCTTGAGTTTCGCGACGCAAGGAGCGCTCATGCGTAGACGTAGCCTGCTAAAAGGCGCGGTGGTAAGCGGAGTTGCCGTAGCAAGCGCCGGCTACTGGGCTTTGCCAGCCGGCCCACGGCCGGCCGAAGTTAGCCTGGATGGAGCACGCCAGGTATTGGCGGAGCTGCAGGGCAGGGCGCTGCGAAGCATCAGCGGCTGGAGCCCGAGCGAGGTGTTCAATCACTGTGCCCAGAGCATCGACTATTCCATCGACGGCTATCCCGAGCTGAAGCCAGCCTGGTTTCGTCATACGCTGGGGCCTGCCGCGTTCGCCGTGTTCAGTGCTCGCGGCGCCATGCGCCATCCCCTCGATGAAGCCATTCCCGGTGCCGGCGCATTGACCGAGCCGGCCAGCCAGGCGCTGGCCCTGCAGCGGTTGCGGGCAGCCTTCGAGCGTTTCGCTGAGCATCAGGGGGCGCTGCAGCCGCACTTCGCCTACGGTGCACTGGATCGTGCCGGATATGCCGAGGCGCATGTACTGCACCTGTACAACCACCTGAGCCTGATTCGCTTGGCCTGAATACACTCTGCAATAAATTCTTGTCGAACCTCCTGCCTGACGTGCCACTCAGTACCTGTGTCACTCACAGAAAAGTCGAGGTTACTCATGAACAACATGAACAAGAAGTTATCTGCACTGCTGTTGAGCGGGATTCTGGGCGCTATGGCCCTGCCGGCTTTTGCCGAAACCGAGTCCGATGGCACCAGCTCTCCAGGTCCGACCATGCCCTCCGCTCCTGGTGATGCACCGATGAACCCGGGCGATGATGGCGACGGCATCCCACCGGTACAGGGCCCTAACACCGACGGCAACCCGGGTGGTGACGGTGCCGGTTCCAATGGCACTGGTACGGGTTCTGGTACCGGCGGTAGCGGCACCGGTGGCAGCGGTACTGGTGGTACTGGTGGCAGCGGCTCCGGCTCCGGCTCCGGTAGCTGAGGCGCATAAGGTCGCATTATCGGCCGTCATTCAGGGGCCCCGCGCGCCTTGTGAAGCACGCGGGGCTGCCTGACACTCGGGACCATTCACAATCTGCCCGAGGAAGCTGTCGATGAGCGATGCCATCCGTTTCGAAGATCAAGTGGTCATAGTCACCGGTGCTGGCGGTGGCCTGGGCCGCGCCCATGCACTGCTGTTTGCCCGTCATGGCGCCAAGGTGGTGGTCAACGATCTGGGTGGTAGCACGCACGGCGAAGGCGCCAACGCCTCGGCTGCCGACAAGGTGGTTGAAGAGATCCGGGCCTTTGGTGGTACCGCGGTGGCCAACCACGATTCGGTCACCGATGGCGACAGGATCGTACAGACCGCGCTGGACCATTTCGGTCGTATCGACGTGCTGGTCAATAATGCCGGCATTCTGCGCGACAAGAGCTTTCACAAACTGGAAGACGCCGACTGGGACCTGGTCTACAAGGTTCACGTCGAAGGCGCCTTCAAGACCACTCACGCCGCCTGGCCGCATTTACGCGAACAGAATTTCGGCCGTGTGATCTTCACCTCTTCCACTTCCGGTATTTACGGCAACTTCGGCCAGAGCAACTACGGCATGGCCAAGCTCGGCCTCTACGGCC
Organism: Pseudomonas sp. KB-10; assembly: GCF_018221585.1. Taxonomy (NCBI): domain Bacteria; kingdom Pseudomonadati; phylum Pseudomonadota; class Gammaproteobacteria; order Pseudomonadales; family Pseudomonadaceae; genus Pseudomonas; species Pseudomonas sp. KB-10. Next base: position 614,010 of record NZ_QYYB01000002.1, on the reverse strand, counting down.
TGACCCGCACCCTGGCCATCGAAGGGCGCAAGAACAACATTCTGGTCAACGCCATCGCCCCGACTGGCGCCACACGCATGACTGAAGGCCTGATCCCGCCGCAGGTGTTCGAACAGCTCAAACCCGAACTGGTCAGCCCGTTGGTGGTGTATCTCGCTAGCGCGGCATGCCAGGACACCGGCGGCCTGTTCGAAGTTGGCGGCGGCTGGATCGGCAAGGTGCGCTGGGAGCGCAGCCTGGGTGCAGGTTTCGATCCAAAGTCCGGATTCAGCCCGGAGGACGTCGCAGCGAATTGGCAGCGTATCTGCGATTTCACAGGTGCTGCGCACCCGGCGGACAACGTCGAAGCGCTGAAGGAAATGATGGCGAACCTGCAGAAGTACGCGCTCTGAGCGACATGCGAATGGACAAGGGCCGGCAGCGATGTCGGCCCTTTTCTTTTCCGCTGCAGGCCCCCCACTTTCGTCGGGTGATACGGCCGCGCAGCGAAGCTAAGCTGGGCGCATAACCATAAAAAGGGAATGACCGATGCGCCGTCTGCTGCAGTTGCTGCCCATCGTCCTGCTTGCCGCCTGTTCCACCCCGGGAGCCTTCTTCGGCGCCGTGAAAGGCGAAGCCTTCGCGCCTCATGTCCTCAGTGACGAAAATCATGCCCTGGTCTATCTGTACCGCCCGCGCAACGACTGGGCCGATCAGGAGTTGGAGGCGCCCGGGCTGTTTCTCGACAACCAGCTGATCGGCAGCCTGCCAAGCAATGCCTACCTTGTGCTGGAGTTCGATGCCGCCAGCTACAAACTGGAAATGCGCCGCCCGCTGGCCGGCAGCTTCTGGACGCTGCTGGCCGACGGGCCATTCGATTTCACCCTGATCGCCAGCTTCACTCTCGACGCCGCAGTCGGCGCCACCTATTACCTGCGTTACGACGAAGATGGTCCGCCGCCCATGGGCGGGGCGCTGGAAGGTGGCGGTGATGGGCCCTTGCAACTGGAGTCGGCCGAGCTGGCACAGGCCGAGCTGGGTGCGACCCGCCAGGTGCAGCCGATGGCCCGCATCGCCGCCAGTGAGCAGGAACCGGAGCGCCCGCAGCGCGGTTTCTGGCGCTCGATCGGCGAGGCGCTGGACAAGGTCGGCATCTGACCGCAAGCAGCCGCGGGAGTAGTACCCGGCTGTTACCTGTCGGAAGAAACAGGGGCGAATAATGGCGTTCGTTCCACCTACCTTCAGGAGACGATCATGGCTGCCAAGAAGATTCTCATGCTGGTCGGCGACTACGCCGAGGATTACGAAACCATGGTGCCGTTCCAGGCACTGCAGATGGTCGGCCACAGCGTGCATGCCGTTTGCCCGGACAAGGTCACCGGACAGACGGTACGCACCACCATCCACGATTTCGAGGGCGACCAGACCTACAGCGAGAAGCCGGGGCACAATTTTGCGCTGAACTTCGATTTCGCCAAGGCGCGCGCCGAGGATTACGACGCCCTGGTCATTCCCGGTGGCCGCGCGCCGGAATATCTGCGCCTCAATGGCGAGGTCGTGGCATTGGTGAAGGCGTTCGCCACGGCTGACAAACCCATCGCTGCCGTCTGCCACGGGGCTCAGCTGCTGGCGGCCGCAGGTGTGCTGGAAGGGCGCGAATGCAGCGCCTATCCTGCCTGTGCGCCGGAAGTGACATTGGCCGGTGGCAAATACGTGGATATTGCGGTGGACCAGGCGCATGTGCAGGGCAAGCTGGTCACTGCTCCGGCCTGGCCTGCGCACCCGGCCTGGCTGGCGGCGTTTCTCAAGGTGCTTGGCACGGAGATCCGCCTTTAACCCACGTAGCCCGGATGCGATCCGGGGTCTCACCATTTCCGGCATCCCGGATTGCATCCGGGCTACGAGGCTAGTGAGGAGATAAAGCGGATGTGCGAGCTCTATGTAAAGGCTGACCCCATCCTCTACGAGTCGCGCTCGCGTTCACTGCGCATCCCCGGCGTGGTGACCACCCTGCGCCTGGAAAACCAGTTCTGGGACATCCTGCGCGAAATCGCCGAAGTCGATGGCATGACCACCAACCAGCTGATCGCCAAACTCTACGAGGAGGTCATGGATTTTCGTGGCGAAGTGGTCAACTTCGCCTCGTTCCTGCGCGTCAGCTGCACCCGCTACCTGGCGCAGAAGGCAGGGCGACAGGTGCCGCTGCGGATGGTTGGCGCAGCCGGTTGAATCACTGGTACATCCAGAAGTTCGGATGTTCCTGCAGGCTCGGCGTGGCTGCCTGTTGGGTCGGTTGGGCGGGCTGGAAGAAACGCTTGATCAGGCTCATGCGAGGTTACTCCTGTAGGGCTGATGAACAGGTCTGCATGATCGAAAAAGCGCTTCGATTTAGAAAACGGATTATCCCTATTTCTTCAATTGGATAAATCTATGTCGCTCGCCGAAACCGCAGTCCGAATCGAGACGGCCAGATATAGGCGGTCGCCCCCGGGCGCAGGGGACGCTGGCGGTGAGCAAACCAGGGCATCGGCGGATTGCTCAGTGCGCGCGTCCAGCCGAGTCTGTCAGCCGACCTGCGCAACCCAGTCGTTGAGGTTGTAGTAGTTGCTGATGCGCGCGACCTTGCCGTTCCTGATTTCGAAGAAGGCGCCGGCCGGCAGCACGTACGTCTGGCCGTTGGCCGGTGGCAGACCTTCATCGTCGGCCAGGTATTCACCGTGCACCACGAATTCGGCTGCGGCGCGGTCGCCGGCCGCGTTCTGCATCACCACGATGTCGGCCAGGCGCTCACGGTAGCAGCGGTTCATCTTGTCCATGAAGGCGGCGAAGGTGGCCTTGCCGACCTGACGTTCACCCTGGTTGATGTCGTGCACCACGTCCTCGGCCAGCAGGTCGAGGAAGGCGGGCATGTCGCCGGCATTGAAGGCGGCGTAGTAGGCCTGAACCAGTTCGGTGGCGGTCATGGCTAAGTTCCTTTCGTAGCGTGGTTAGTGGTGGGGTTGGCACGCATGATAAGTTCGCGCTTTCGTGCCGGCATAGCCGCCGGCGTCACCTTGCTGCTGGCGAACGACTCCAGATGGACATCGAATTGCTCCAGGGGCCGCAGATAGCGCCCCACATCGAAGACCTGGCGCATTTGCGGATCACGGTCTTCCGCGAATTCCCCTACCTCTACGACGGCAGCCTCGATTACGAGGCCGAGTACCTCGACACCTACGTGCGCAGCGCCGATAGTCTGTGCGTGCTGGTGCGCGACAATGGGCGCGTGGTCGGTGCGTCCACGGCGCTGCCGTTGGCTGACGAAACCGTGGAATTCCAGCAGCCGTTCCTCTCGGCAGGCTGGGATCCCGCGCGCATCTTCTACTGCGCCGAGTCGGTGGTGTTGCCGGACTGGCGCGGACGTGGCCTGGGCGTGCGCTTCTTCGCCGAACGCGAGGCCCATGCGCGCAAGCTGGGTCGTTTCCACTGGTGCGCCTTCTGCGCCGTGCAGCGCCCGGCCGATCACCCGCGTCGGCCCGCGGACTATCAGCCGCTGGACGCCTTCTGGGCGCGCCGCGGCTATCGCCATCATCCCGAATTGCACACCCAGTACCACTGGCGTGACCTGGACGAAGCCGAGGAGTCGGCCAAACCCATGTCGTTCTGGCTCAAGGAACTCACCTGATGATCAAGCTTGCCGCCTGCCAATATCACATCGACCTGCTGACGAGCTGGGAGGCCTACGCCGAACATTTGACCACCTTGTGCGAGGAGGCGGCCGGGCAGGGCGCCGAGTTGCTGCTGTTGCCGGAATACGCCGGCCTGGTGCTCACCGGGCAGTTACCGGAAGCTGAGCGCAGCGACCTGCACGGCTCCATCGCCGGCATCCAGGCGCTGCTGCCGCGCTGGCTGGAACTGTGCGAAAGCCTGGCGCGCCGGCTCAAGGTCTATCTGCAACCCGGCTCGGTGGCCGTGCTGGATGATGATGGCGTCTACCGCAACCGCGCCTGGCTGTTCGGTCCGGACGGCTGCCTGGGCAGTCAGGACAAGCTGATGATGACGCGCTTCGAACTGGAGCAGTGGCAGATCGCGGCGGGCAGCGGGCTCAAGGTGTTCGACACGCCGCTGGGTAAGCTGGGCATTCTGATCTGCTACGACAACGAGTTCCCGCTGCTGGCGCGCACCCTGGCCGAGGCTGGCGTCGATCTGATCCTGGCGCCCAGCTGCACCGATACCGAAGCGGGCTTCCATCGCGTACGCATTGGTGCCCAGGCCCGTGCCCTGGAAAACCAGATTGCCGTGCTGCAGTCGCCCACGGTCGGCCTGGCACCCTGGTCGCCGGCACTGGACGAGAACATCGGCCGCGCCGCGCTGTACGTGCCGTCGGACTATGGCATGCCGGCCAATGGCGTGATCGCCGAGAGCGAGGAGCTGTGCCCCGTGCGCAGCCACTGGCTGATCGCCGAGCTGGATCTGGCCGAGGTACGTCGCGTGCGCGAGCAGGGCCAGGTATTCACCCGCCGCGACTGGCCACGGCAGTTCGAAGGCGGTCGGCTGGTGCTGCGGTGAACGCCCCGCAGTCACCGGATTCCCCGCTGGCCGCCTACCAACGGGCGCTGGCGGGCGGTTTCGTCGCCGATGCCGCGCAGCGCCGTGCCGTGGATGCGCTGCAGCACTGTCATGAGGCTGTGCATCGTGGTGAGCGCCCACTCGGCGTCTACCTCTGGGGGCCGGTCGGGCGCGGCAAGACCTGGCTGATGGACGGCTTCTACAACAGCCTGCGCATACCGGCACGGCGGCAGCATTTCCATCATTTCATGCAGTGGGTGCATCGCCGCCAGTTTCAGCTCACCGGCAATGCCGATCCGCTGCGCCTGCTGGCCGAAGAACTGGGGCGCGAAGTGCGCGTGCTGTGTTTCGACGAGCTGTTCGTCAGCGATATTGGCGATGCCATGCTGCTCGGTCGCCTGCTCAGCCTGGTGGTGGAGCAGGGCGTGGTGCTGGTGGCGACCTCCAACCAGCCGCCGGATCAGCTCTATGCCGATGGCTACAACCGCGAGCGCTTCCTGCCGGCCATCGCTGCGCTCGAGGCGCACATGCAGGTGGTGACCGTGGACGGCGAGCAGGATCATCGTCTGCATCCCGGTGCCGAGGTGCAGCGCTACTGGGTGCAGCAGCCGCAGGCGCTGGGTGAGCTTTTCGCTCGTCTGAGCGAGGGGCAAAGCGTCAGCCGCGAGCCGGTCGAACTCAGCCATCGCCGTATCGAAAACCTCGGCCATAGCCCGGCAGCGCTCTGGTGCCGCTTCCGGGAGCTGTGTGAACGGCCGCTGGCCGCGCCGGATTTCATCGAGCTGTGCGAGCGCTTCCCGGCGATTCTTCTTGGTGAAGTGCCGTGCCTGGGTGGCGAGCAACGCGAGGGGCGTATCGCCCGTGGCACCGAGGACGGTGCCGAGCGGGTCGACGCCGGGGATCGGCAACTGCCGGCGCTGTCGCGTAACGACGATGCGGTACGCCGTTTCATCGCCCTGGTTGACGAGTGCTACGACCGCCGCGTGCCGCTGTATATCGAAGCCGAGGTGGCGCTGGATGAGCTGTACACCCAGGGCTACCTCGGCTTTGCCTTTCGCCGCACGTTGAGCCGTTTGCGCGAGATGCAGCTGGAGCGTTTTGGCTGTTCATAAGATCAGCATCTGCAGCTCGCGGCCGACCGTGACGTTGATGCTGCCGCCGCTCGAGCGCACGCTCTGACTGGTGCCGCGCAGCGGGTTGTAGAGGGTGCCGCTGCCGCTGCCGCTGCGTTGCAGGCGCACGGTACCGTTCTCCTGCGCCCAGAACATCCACAGCCAGCGCCCATCGGCGCGCTGCCAGGCGATGCTGAACATGTCGGCCGGCGCACTGGTGAAGGCCGGCGGGTCCAGTGGCGTGAGGCTGGGGCCGCTGATCTGCAGGAAGCGCTTGAGTGCCTGGTAGGCGGTTTTCTCACTGCCGTTCAGGCGCAGGAGGCCATAGAACTGGTCGCGTGGCGTGGCGCGAGCATCCAGATCGCTGAGGGTGAAGAGAAAGATGCGGTCGAAATCCATCGCGCTCATCAGCGCCAGGCGCCGCAGCATGTAGTCGGCCTGGCCCTGTTCGCCGATGATCGGTTGCAGTTCCACCGGCCCGGCATAGCTCGACCAGCCGAACTCCGTGGCCCAGATTGGCCCGCTACCAGAATGGCGCAGATACTGGTTGACCGTATTGGCGTGGGTAACGAAATCGAAGGCACCGGGCACGTCGCCCTCTGGCTGGTGACTGTAAGGGTGGTAGGCCGTCACTCTATCCGGCCTCACGCTGCCCAGCTGGGTAATGGCCTGCAGCATCAGGCCGCCACGTACGGGCATCTGGCTGTAGTAGGCGTGGCCGCCTATCACCTGGGTGGCGTCCGGGCGGGCGGCGGTCAGTGCGCCGAGGCTGCTTTCCAGCAACTGCCGGTACTGGACTGGATCTTCGGCCGGCTGCCAGAAGGGCGGAATGTTCTGCTCGTTCCAGACCTGCCAGGCATCGACATGGGGATAGCGGCTGGCCAGTGCGGCGAAGCTGTTGGCGAACAATTGCGGGTTGGTTGGCGGGTACTGGTCTGGGTTGCTCACGCCGGCCGGTGCGGACGTAGCGAAGGGGGCCGAACCGACCAGGTACACCAGGGGCTTGAGTTGTTCCTGCTCGATCACCTGCATCAGGCGATCAAGGTCCGTCCATTGCCATTGTCCCGGGGCGGGCTCCAGGCGTTCCCAGTGCAGGCCCAGGCGAATCCACCGCAAATCGAGCGCCTTCAACTTGGCGATCTGCTGTCGATAGGTCTGCTCGGGAAACCACTGCAGTTGTACGTTGAGACCCAGGAAGTCCGACCAAACCACCGGTCGCGGCGCCTTCATCGAGTTCGAGGGGGCGGCCTGGGCGCTCAGACCGAGGCGCAGTGACAGAGACAACAGGCCCGTGCCCAGGGCGCGACGCAGGCGGAAGGAGGGGATACTGAACATGGCTGCTCTCCCTTGCGAGAGTTACTCGGAATAGCAGCTTAAGATCGGCCCATCGGCTGCAAACCTGGCTATGCCAGGCTTGGTGATGGAGGGCAGCGATAACGCGACTGACGGCTTGATGGCGTTTTGCAAAGCCAGAAGATTGACGTTTGGAGTTGTCACTTGGCGTTGCCAGCGTATCGGTCCGCTCGGTGGCGACTGTGGTGCTGTCGTCCGCTATTTATCGGCGGCGTTGCCTTAGACGGCGTCTTCCGCCGCCTTGCCTGCCGGGTTGTCACGGGTCGGCATGGCAAGAATTTCGGGCAGCACTTCACGGGCGAATACGTCATGCAGGCGGCGCAGCTCGGCCACTGGATCGAGATGGTGGTCGACGCGGATGTCCCACAGTGGGTACTCCTCCCGATCGACCACGTAGATCACTGCCGAGGATTCGCCATGGCGGTCGCCACCGCACTGGTCACCGGCCGCCAGCGCCTCGATCAGACGCTCGATCAGCGGGCGTTCTTGCGCCTGGCGAAAGGCCTCGGCTACCGCTTCGAGCACCTGTGGGCCGACCAGGCGATTGCCCTGTACGGAGAACTGCTCGCCGTTCAGCGAACCGGCCCAGGGAATGCATTTCTCGCCTGTCCAGCAGACCGAATCGCCCTGGGCGTCGATCAGCGCGCACTGGCGCAGTTCCATGCAGGGATCGGTGTCCTTGAGTCGCTCCAGCGCATCCTGCGCCGAATGCCCCTGGCGCAGCAGCGCAAGACCGTCCAGGCCCAGATAGGGATTGACCTGCGCCTGGGTCGCCACCGCGCCGACGCCGGCCGCCGCGTGGCTGAGCAGCTTGCCCACGGCGGGCATGGCGGTGGCCGCGGCGACACCGAACTGACCGCTGCGCGGGCAACGGGCGATGATGGAAAAGGTCATGGCGACTCCTGGACGATTTTCAGCTTAGGCCATCACCAGGCCGGTATCGTTCCGCTTGGCTGGCCGCTGCTGCCTTTGCCAGATCAGCCCGGGCGTCGTCTAATGCGTACTGTTCACTGCCTGTTATGAGGGATGCGCATGATTCTTGGCCAGTCGCTCGCGCAATGGCGCGCGGAGTTTCCGCTGCTCGACGAGCTGATCGCCCTGCGCGAAACCAGCTGGTTCAACCCCGCCGTGGCGCCTGCTGCCGAAGCACTGGCCGATGTCGGTTTGAGCGCTGCCGATGTGGCCGACGCCCGCGCGCGTCTCGAGCGCTTCGCGCCCTACCTGGCCCGGGCGTTCCCGCAGACGGTGGCCAGCGGCGGCATTATCGAGTCGGATATTCTGCCCTTGCCGCAGATGCAGGCGCTGCTGCGTGAAGAGGCCGAAGAAGAAATCGGCGCGCTGTGGCTCAAGCGCGACAGCCATCTGCCCATCTCCGGTTCGATCAAGGCCCGTGGCGGCATCTACGAGGTACTCAAGCATGCCGAAGACCTGGCACTGGCGGCCGGTCTGCTCAGGCTCGATGACGATTACGCCTGCCTCGACAGCGATGCGATGCGCGCCTTCTTCGCTGGCTATCAGGTGGCGGTCGGTTCTACCGGCAACCTCGGCCTGTCCATCGGCATCATCAGTGCACGTCTGGGATTTCAGGCCACGGTGCATATGTCCGCCGATGCCCGTCAGTGGAAGAAGGACAAGCTGCGCGCCCATGGCGTGACCGTGGTCGAGTACGCCAGTGACTACAGCGTTGCCGTGGAGCAGGGACGCCGCCAGGCCGAGGCCGATCCGCGCTGCCACTTCGTCGATGACGAGAACTCCAGGCACCTGTTTCTCGGCTACGCGGTGGCTGGCGAACGCCTCAGGCAGCAACTCGCGGCGGCCGATGTCGTGGTCGATGCCGAGCATCCGCTGTTCGTCTACCTGCCCTGTGGCGTCGGTGGCGGGCCGGGCGGCGTGGCCTTCGGCCTGAAGCTGGCGTTCGGCGATGCGGTGCACTGCCTGTTCGCCGAACCCACGCATTCGCCGTGCATGCTGCTCGGCGTGCATACCGGCCGACATGAAGAACTGGCGGTGCAGGATTTCGGCATCGACAACCGCACCGCGGCCGATGGCCTGGCGGTAGGGCGGCCATCGGGTTTCGTCGGCCGCGCCATGCAGCGGCTGATCGACGGCTATTACACGGTCAGCGACGAGCAGCTGTTCCGCTACCTGGCGTTGCTGCAGCAGACCGAGGGTCAGCGCCTGGAGCCTTCGGCCCTGGCCGGACTGACGGGTGTGTTGCGTGTGCTGGGCGAGCAGCAGGGTTACCGCAAGCGCCTGGGCCTGACGCCGCAGCGTATGGCGCAGGCGACGCATCTGGTCTGGGCAACGGGCGGCAGCATGGTGCCGCAGGCTGAAATGGACAGCTACCTGGCGCGAGGGCGGCAACTGTTGCAGGGTTCGGGCGTAGATTGACGCATACCTGTAGGGGCCCCGCCCTCGGGCGAAGCTTCTCCGTCGCGTGCCCGGGCCAATTCGCCGCGGGGCGCGGTTCCTACTCATGAGTGATAAGAGGGCGCCTGAAAACGTAGAAGCCCGGCACTTGGCCGTAACGCTGTTCACTTAAGGCTGTACACGTTTGACTCCCCTCTCCCATTTATGGGAGAGGGGCTGGGAGAGGGCTGAAAACATCGCAAAACTGCCTGTTTTCTCCTCTCCCTAACCCTCTCCTCAAAGGGGGGGAGGGGGCTGATCGTGTCCGACCATTTCTTATGTGAACAGCATTACGGCACTTGGCCGGGCTTCTCCTTGCAGCTTGAAGCTGGTCGCTTGCAGCTGCTTACTTCACTTCCACCGCCAGGCTTTCGGCGATCTTCTTGTTCCAGATCGCAGGGCCGGTGATGTGCACCGACTCGCCCTTGGTGTCGACCGCGACGGTCACCGGCATGTCTTTGACTTCGAACTCGTAGATGGCTTCCATACCGAGTTCTTCGAAGGCCAGCACCTTGGACTTCTTGATCGCCTGGGCCACCAGGTAGGCGGCGCCGCCGACTGCCATCAGGTACACGGCCTTGTTGTCCTTGATCGCGTCGATGGCGATCGGGCCGCGCTCGGACTTGCCGATCATGCCCAGCAGACCGGTCTGCTCGAGGATCTGACGGGTGAACTTGTCCATACGGGTGGCGGTAGTCGGGCCAGCCGGGCCAACCACTTCGTCACCGACCGGATCGACCGGGCCGACGTAGTAGATGAAGCGGCCCTTGAGATCGACGGGCAGCTGCTCGCCCTTGTTCAGCATGTCGACCATGCGCTTGTGCGCGGCGTCGCGGCCGGTGAGCATCTTGCCGTTGAGCAGCACGGTCTCGCCCGGCTTCCAGCTCTGTACCTCTTCCGGGGTCAGGGTGTCGAGGTTGACGCGGCGCGCGCTCGGGCCGGCTTCCCAGACGATTTCCGGGTAGGCATCCAGATCTGGTGCCTCCAGTACGGCCGGGCCAGAGCCGTCGAGCACGAAGTGGGCGTGGCGGGTGGCGGCGCAGTTGGGGATCATGCACACCGGCAGGCTTGCTGCGTGGGTCGGGTAGTCCATGATCTTCACGTCGAGCACGGTGGTCAGGCCGCCCAGGCCTTGGGCGCCGATGCCCAGCTGGTTGACCTTCTCGAACAGCTCCAGACGCAGCTCCTCGATGCGGTTCTGCGGGCCGCGGGCCTGCAGCTCGTGGATGTCGATGTGCTCCATCAGCACTTCCTTGGCCATCACCGCGGCCTTCTCGGCGGTGCCGCCGATGCCGATGCCGAGCATGCCCGGCGGGCACCAGCCGGCGCCCATGGTCGGCACGGTCTTCAGCACCCAGTCGACGATGGAGTCGGACGGGTTGAGCATGGCCATCTTCGACTTGTTCTCGGAGCCGCCGCCCTTGGCCGCGACGTCCACTTCCACCTTGTCACCGGGGACGATGGAGTAGTGGATCACTGCCGGGGTGTTGTCCTTGGTGTTCTTGCGGGCACCTGCCGGGTCGGCCAGGATCGAGGCGCGCAGGACGTTCTCGGGCAGGTTGTAGGCGCGGCGCACGCCCTCGTTGATCATGTCGTCGACGCTCATGGTGGCGCCGTCCCAGCGCACGTCCATACCAACCTTGATGAACACGGTGACGATGCCGGTATCCTGGCAGATCGGGCGGTGGCCGGTGGCACACATGCGCGAGTTGATCAGGATCTGCGCCATGGAGTCCTTGGCGGCTGGCGACTCCTCCTTCAGGTAGGCCTCGTGCATCGCCTGGATGAAGTCGACGGGGTGGTAATAGGAGATGAACTGCAGTGCGTCGGCAACGCTCTGAATCAGGTCGTCCTGCTTGATCACGGTCATTGGGGCGCTCCTCTATCAGGGAACATCTACAAGGAAGCGCCGGACAACGACCCGGCGCAACGGCGAAAAACGGTCGAGAGCGATTTTTCACGTCGCCCGCGACGGTCTGCTTAGGTGGCCGCCACACAGGGCAGCAACAAAAAAGGCGCGGCAGTATACCGCGGCGGTCGTATAGGGCACAGTCGCTTAAGGTCGATGATGTTAGCCGGGTGGGCGGTGATCGGCTCGCTAGGCAATCTGTGATCACAGGGGTAGAGTAACGGCCAGATGCCAGTATGGGATGGAGCCCATGAGCTCAACCACTCGTCGGGGCACGCAGCGCAGCCTGCAAAGCCTTCTGCTCAAACGCTTCGCCATGGCCTTCGCTACCTACGCGATGATGGCGCTCGTCTGCTGGTTCGCTGTATTCAATGGTCTGTTTCTCGGCTCCATCAGCACGGCCGCCTGGTTGACCCTCGGCGTGTTCGGCAGTCAGCTGGTGTTTCTCTGGCTGTTTCTTTCCGGGCGCAACCTGCGCTACGAAGACCCCAGCCTGACCCAGGCGCAGGTGCTGGTCGCGCTGGCCTGGCAGCCGCCGTTGCTGGCGCTGTTCGACAGCGCACGCGGCGTGATGATGGTCTTCTACGTGCTGATCCTGCTGTTCGGCGTGTTCCAGTTGCCGCCCCGGGTGTTCGCGCGGTGCGCTGCCTTCGCCTTTTTCGGGTTTACTGCGATGGTGCTGGTGGAGGCCTATCGCATGCAGCTGGTGGACCCGAGCATGGCCTGGTTGCAGGTGTGGGTGCTGTTCATTCTGCTGGTCTGGCTGTGCCTGTTCTCCAGCTACGTGCAGGCCATGCGTAAACGCATGCGTCAGCGTCGGTTCGCCTTGCAGGCGCATCAGGACACCCTGCGCGGGATGATGCGTCAGCTCGAGGAACTGGTCGCCACCGACGAGCTGACCGGGCTGTTCAATCGCCGGCATTTCCTGCGTCTGGCCAGTCGTGAGCTGGAGCATCTCGGGCATGGGCGGCAACACGGCCTGGCGCTGATCGACCTGGACCATTTCAAGCGAATCAACGATGCTCATGGTCATGCCGCTGGCGACCGGGTGCTGCAGACCTTCGCCGCGGTGGCCCGAGCCTGTCTGCGTGACGGCGACATCATTGCCCGCTACGGCGGTGAGGAGTTCGTCCTGCTACTGCCCAATACCGATGCCGATCAGTTCACCGCCTGCTGCGAGCGACTGCGCGAGGCGTTCGCCAGCGCCGAGCCGGTGGGGATGAAAATCGACAGCCTCAGTCTGTCCGCCGGCATGACGCTGCTGTTCGCTGGCGATGACCTCGACGAAGCCCTGCAACGCGCGGATCAGGCGCTCTATCAGGCCAAGCGCGGCGGGCGCAATCGTTGCGATGCCAGCTGGGAGCGCGCGGGTGCCTGAGCTGCGTGTGGGCGCCCGACAGCTGCAGGTGGCCCAGCAAACCAACTTGCTCGATGCGCTGCTCGGCGGCGGTGTGGCCGTGCCCTACAGCTGCCGGGCTGGCAGTTGCCACGCCTGTCTGGTGCGTTGCGTGGACGGCGAGCCGCTGGATCTGCAACCCGAGGCGCTGGCTAACGACAAGCGCGCCGAGGGCTGGCGTCTGGCTTGCCAGTGCCAGGTGGTCGGTGATCTGCAGGTCGAACCCTTCGATCCACAGCGCGATGGCCTGGCCGCGCGAGTGGTTGCCCTTGATTGGCCCAGTCCGCAGGTCCTGCGTCTGCGCCTGCAGCCGGAGCGGCCACTGCGCTATCGCCCCGGTCAGCATGTGTTGCTGTGGAGCGAAGAGGGAGTCGCCCGGCCCTATTCGCTGGCCAGCGTGCCGGGCGAAGACGACTGGCTGGAGTTTCATATCGATTGCCGCAAGCCCGGGGCGTTCTGTGATGCAGCGCGGCGCCTGCAGCCGGGCGATGGGCTGCGCCTGGGCGAGTTGCGCGGTGGTGCGCTGCATTACGATGCCGACTGGCAGTCGCGTCCGCTCTGGCTGCTCGCCGCAGGTACCGGGCTGGCGCCCTTGTACGGGGTGCTGCGCGAGGCATTGCGCCAGGAACATCAGGGGGCCATTCGTCTGCTGCACGTGGCGCATGACGCGGCCGAGCACTATCTGGCCGACGAACTGCAGGCGCTGGCAGCGCAGCACGGCAAGCTGCAGGTGGAGCTGGTGACGGCGGCGCAGTTGCCGGCTGCTTTGGCCGAACTGCGCCTTGTTTCACGGCAGACCCTCGCCTTACTCTGCGGCCATCCGGAGACGGTCGACGGCTTCGCGCGGCGCCTCTACATGGCAGGTTTGCCGCGCAGTCAGATGCTCGCCGACGTCTTTCTCACCCGCGCGTAGGCTGCACCTGACCGCTCTTGCTGCCAGGCTGGCCCGCACCTTGGCCTGGAGCCTTGCATGAGCGAACACCTGCATATCCAACGCGACGGCGGTCTGTTGACCCTGCGCATGCATCGCCCGGACAAGAAGAATGCGCTGACCCGCGCCATGTACGCCGGCATGGCCGAGGTGCTGGACGAGGCCGAGCGCGATACGAGTGTGCGCGTGGTGCTGCTGACCGGTGGCGAGGACTGCTTCACCAGCGGCAACGATGTCGCCGACTTCATCCAGGCGCCGCCGAACGGGCTGAACAGTGAAGTATTCCAGTTCATGCGCGCGCTGTTCGACTTCAGCAAGCCGGTGGTCGCCGCTGTGGCCGGCCCGGCGGTGGGCATCGGTACCACCCTGTTGCTGCATTGCGACCTGGTCTATGTCGCCCGCGATGCACAGCTGAAGATGCCTTTCGTCAACCTGGGGCTGTGCCCCGAGTACGGTTCAAGCCAGATTTTGCCGCGTTTGCTGGGGCACGCGCGTGCTGCCGAGCTGCTGATGCTAGGCCAGTCATTCACAGGGGAGCAGGCGGCTGCCTGGGGCATCGCCAATCAGGCTCTCGATGATGGTGCGGCGACCTTGAGCAAGGCCCGTGAGATGGCGCAATGCTTTCTCGAACTGGCGCCATCGGCCGTTGCCGACAGCAAACGCCTGATGCGTGCACCGGGACGCGAGGAGTTGCGCAAGGTGATCGAGGAGGAGGGTGCCCTGTTCGGTCAGCGCCTGCGCTCGCCCGAGGCCATCGAGGCGCTGACGGCATTCATGCAGCGCAGAAAGCCGGATTTCTCTCGCTTCGCATAGGCTGCGCCCGCCTCGGAAAACAAAAGGCCGCTCATCGAGCGGCCTTTTGCATTGACAGGTGGATTACACCATTGGATCGCCGACATGGAGGATCTTCATGGTGTTGGTGCCGCCGGTGCCATGGTAGCTGTCGCCCTTGGTCAGGATCACCCAGTCGCCCGGCTCTACCACGCCACGCTTGAGCAACTCGTCCACTGCCGCCTGGCTGACCTTGTTCGCCGGCAGCGAGGCCGGGTCGAACGGCACGGTGTAGACGCCGCGGAACAGGGCCACGCGGGCCTGCGCCTCGCGATGCGGGGTGAAGGCGAAGATCGGGATCGACGAGCGGATGCGCGACATGATCAGCGGGCTGTAGCCACTCTCGGTGAGGCTGATGATGGCCTTGACGCCCGGGAAGTGGTTGGCGGTGTACATGGTCGCCAGGGCAATGCTTTCGTCGCAGCGCTCGAAGGTGCGACCCAGGCGGTGGCTGGACTGCTTGCTGGTCGGGTGCTTCTCGGCGCCCAGGCACACACGCGCCATGGCCTGCACGGCCTCGACCGGGTATTCGCCGGCGGCGCTTTCGGCCGACAGCATCACCGCATCGGTGTAGTCCAGCGCGGCGTTGGCCACGTCGGAGACTTCGGCACGGGTCGGCATCGGGCTGTGGATCATCGACTCCATCATCTGCGTGGCGGTGATCACCGCTTTGTTCAGGCGACGGGCGTGGGCGATGATCTTCTTCTGGATGCCGACCAGCTCGGCATCGCCGATTTCCACGGCCAGGTCGCCACGAGCCACCATCACCGCGTCACTGGCGCGGATCAGGCCATCGAGGGCTTCGTCGTCGGCCACCGCCTCGGCGCGTTCGATCTTGGCCACCAGCCAGGCAGTGCCGCCGGCTTCGGTGAGCAGGCGACGGGCATAGTCCATATCGGCGGCGTCACGCGGGAAGGAGACGGCCAGGTAATCCAGATCCATCTCGGCAGCGACCTTGATGTCGGCCTTGTCCTTGTCGGTCAGCGCCGGTGCGGTCAGACCACCGCCACGGCGGTTGATGCCCTTGTTGTCCGACAGCGGGCCAC
Source organism: Pseudomonas sp. KB-10 (assembly GCF_018221585.1). NCBI lineage: Bacteria > Pseudomonadati > Pseudomonadota > Gammaproteobacteria > Pseudomonadales > Pseudomonadaceae > Pseudomonas > Pseudomonas sp. KB-10. The sequence goes on along the minus strand of NZ_QYYB01000002.1, from coordinate 598,496 downwards.
CGATCACCACGCGGCAGTGCAGTTCATCGGCGCCCTTGAGTTCGACGCGCATGACCACGCGGCCGTCGTCGAGCAGCAGTTCGTCACCGACATCGCAATCCTGAATCAGCGCCGGGTAGTCGATACCGACCACTTCCTGGGTGCCGGCCGTGCGCGAGTGGCTGGAGGAGAGACGGAACAGGTCGCCTTCCTTGAGCTCGATGCGCTTGTTCTCGAACTTGGCGATGCGAATTTTCGGGCCTTGCAGGTCGCCGAGCAGGGCAACGTGGCGGCCGTGCTTGGCGGCCAGCTCGCGGACCAGGGCGGCGCGCGCCTTGTGGTCGTCCGGCGTGCCATGGGAGAAGTTCAGACGGGCCACGTCGAGACCGGCGAGGATCAGTTGCTCCAGCACTTCCGGCGAGCTGCTGGCCGGGCCCAGGGTGGCGACGATTTTGGTGCGGCGAAAGGTCATGCACGAACTCCCTAGTGAACTATGTCAGGGAGGCTACTACGACGTTCAGCTGTAGTCATTGTTCCTGTGCACTACCCTTTGCTGTCCGGTTTGATCACCAGCAGATCGCACTCGACGCGTTCCAGCACCCGCTCCGCGGTGTGGCCGATCAACAGACTGTCGAGATGGCCACGGGCGATGGCGCCCATCACCAGCAGACCGATATTGTGCTCATGCACGAATTTCGGAATGACTTCCTCGGCAAATCCGTCCAGCAGGTGGGCCTGCGCCCGATCAATGGCGTACTGGCCAATCAGCTTGTCGAAGGCCTCGCGGTGCTCGCGGCTGCACTGGTTCACGTAGTCGTCATACGCCTGCGCTACCTCGGCGTCGAACAGTAGCGAACGTGGCAGTGGCGCCTGCGCATGCAGGTACTGGGCATGCAGGCCGAGCGCAGCCTGCAGGGCCTGGCTGGTACTAATCAGCTGATGATCGAGGGCGGCAGGCTTGTCCGCGCTGTGCAGCGGGTCGAGTGCCGCGCACAGACTTTGCCCGCGGGGCTCGGCATCGTGCACCAGCCACAGCGGCACAGGGCAGCGGCGGATCAGTTGCCAGCTGGTATCACTGAACAGGAGGCGGCGTAGCGCATTGCCGGGATGGGTCGACTTGAACAGGATGTCCGGTTGCAGCACGGCAACGCGGGCGAGGATCTCTTCATGTCGGCGCTTGCTCCAGCGCACGTCCACGTCGATTCTGAATCCTTCATCGCTCAGATGGGCGACGCTGGCGCGTAGCTCCTCATTGCTCTGACGCAGGATGGCTTCACGGGCGCGGTTGAGCAACTGGCTGTCCAGCAGGCCGCTTTCCAGGCTCGGGTGGTATTCGATCTTCAGCAGGTGCAACTCGGCACCGACTTGGCGCGCGATGTCGACGGCGCGTTGCAGGGCAGGTTGTTGCTGGTGTTCGGCGTCGATGACGACCAACAGTCGTTGCAGTTTCATGGCAGCGGCCTCGCCAGGTGTCTGTATGGGTATTACAGACCTGGTGGTGGCGCGCGGCATTGATATGGGTCAGCGCTGGCCCGGATTGAGCGCCAGGTCCAGATGACGAGCGGCCTTGGCGCTCAGCTCGCCTTCGGGGAACTGCACCAGCAGGCGGCGCAGATAGGCGATGGCCTTGTCGCGGTTGGCGTTGGGGTTGTCCGGTGCCATGTGCATCAGCGCCAGCTGATACAGCGCCTTTTCCTTGATGTCCGCTGGCACGTGCGGGTCGGCCAGACCCAGCAGGTAAAGCTGCTCGGCTTCCTCGACGCGCCCCTTGAGTACGGCTCGACGTGACAGCAGGGTCATGTCCGGATCCAGGCTGGGTTTGTACAGATCGAGGTTCTGGCTCGGTTGCCAGTTCGCCAGCAGCTCGCGCGAGGTCTGCTGGATCGGCTCGTCAGCTCGCTGGCGGATCGTCGAGATACGCTCCTCGGCGCGGCTGGCGGCCTGGCTGGCAGGAAATTCGTTGAGCACCTTGTAGAAATAGTTGAGTGCCTTGGCATCGTCGCGCTGCTCATTGAAGCGACTCATGTAGATCAGGCCGATCTGATAGAGGGCGATCGCGCGCACCTCGCCGCTCAGTTGGCGGTCGCGATAACCGTCCAGATACAGCGCTTCGGCCTTGGCGCTGTGGGCGTCGCGAATGGCCAGGGCGCTGTAGGTCAGCAGGTCGCCTTCTTCTTCGATGGCGGCGGTCATGCGCTGGGTCTTCAGCGCCTTGTATTCCACTACTTCATTGGTGGTGACCTGGGCGATGAACAGCGGCGTGGTCGGGGCGCAGGCGCTCAGCAGGCTGGCACCGATGACGAGGGTAAGCAGGCGGGCGAGCTGCATGCGGGCTCCTTGGCCGAAACGGGCCGATGCGGCGCAGTCTAGTCAGCACATCGGTCAGCGCCAAGGCGCTGCCGGCAAAACCCATCGGAGGTTTGTCGCTGTTCAGTTTTTCCCTGCGCTGTCGATACACTGCTCACTGGAGGACTTGCCCATGCGTACCCTGATCATTCTGGCCGTGGCCCTGGCTGCCACGGGTTGTACCCGCGTCTCGCTCGACCATCATTTGAACAACGCCTATCGCGCCTACAACGAAGGCGATTGCGCCCAGGTCGCGCTGGAGCTGTCGCAGGCCGAGCGCAAGAGCCGCTCGCGCAGCTACCTGCAGCCGGAGATCTCCCTGTTGCGTGGCCAATGCCTGGAGCGGGAAAGTCTGTTCGTCGATGCGGCGCAGACCTATCAGTTCATCATCACGCGCTACCCGGCCAGTGAGTACGCCTACCGCGCGCGTGCACGTCTGCAGACGCTGGAACAACTGGGCCACCACAGCCCGACACCCGCGGCCAAGGCCAGCCCTGCCGCCCTCTGAGCCTTCGGTCGCCCGGCATTTCCTGGCACCGAGGCACGGTATAAGCTGGCGCATGGCCTTCACGGAGGATGAACATGCGTCACTTATTGCTGATCGCCGCGTTGCTGCCGACGCTGGCGATTGCCGAGATCTATCGCTGGACGGACGAGCAGGGGCGCGTGCATTTCGGTCAGCGTCCCTTCGTAGGGGCGCAAACCGTGCAGGTGAAACCTCAGGTGGTCGAGCGCGACGCCCATACGCGTGAGCGCGAGGCGCGCGCGCAGCGCTTCTACGAGGCAAGGCGCGAGGAGCAGCAGCAGGCAGCGGCCACGGCAGCCGCGCAGCGCGAAGAGCGAGCAGGTGAATGTCGCGAGCTGCGCCGGCGCCTGGAGCAGATGCCGGAGGGCTACCGTTATTACCGTGAGGGCGCCGGCGGTGAACGCATCTACTACAGTGATGAGGAAACAGACACCGCTCGTCGCCAGTTACGTGAGCGGATAGCCCAACGCTGTAATTGAGGGTGGTTTAGTGGCCGCAGTAGGGCCATACTCAAGACCCTTTGTAGCGATATGCCACCATGCGTAGCCAGCGCCGAATCGAACGCCATCAGCTGCCCTACTACCTGAAGGTGTTCAACCGCATCACCGACAAACCGATGGGCTCCATCGGCAATGTCTCTCTGGACGGCCTGATGCTGATCAGTCAGTTGCCGATGCTGGTTGGCGCACGCTTCGACATGCGCCTGAAGATTCCAGGTCAGCATGGCATTCACTTCATTGATTTTTCCGCCAACTGTCAATGGTGCCGTGAAGACGTCAACCCTGGCGTCTACGACTCCGGCTTCGCACTGGTCGCACCACCTGCCGATTACGTCGAGATGATCGACGCCCTGCGTTACTACTTCAGCTTTCACAGCCTGGCGGCTTCGGCCTGATAGTTACCGCTTCGAATCAATGCATCGCCGGAACACGGGCCAGGTTGCGCAGGCGCTCGCTCAGTTTCAGACGCAGGCCGTCCTCGTCACAGAACAGCAGGGCGTGCTCCAGGTCGTAGCGTTCGCCCTGCGGGCAGTCCAGCTGCCGATACACGTCGGCGCGGGCCAGGTGGTCGACCAGGGTCGCCGGGCCGAGTTGCAGGACGCGCTCGGCATCCTTGAGTGCCGCCTCGGGCGCATCGTGCTGCATGTGCAGCATGCGCAGATTGCGTGACAGGCGCCGCAGCATGGCCTGGGCGTCGGCCGTTTGCAGGTGCTCGGCGCTGAGTTCGATGCCCGGGCCCAGTTGGCGAAGCAGCTGATCACGACAGTCGCGGGTGTAGAGGCGGCGCCCGCCGCATGGATCGAGCAGGTGGTCGGCACCCGGTACGCGCAACATGAAATGCCCCGGAAAATTCACCCCTTGCAAGGGAATGTCCAGGCGGCGCGCCATCTCCAGGGCGATCAATGCCAGCGCCAGCGGTTGGCCACGTCGGCGGCGCAGCACTTCATGGAGCAGGGCGTGTTGCGGACGTGTGACACCTTCGTCGTCTTCCTGAAAATCCAGTTCGGCAAGCCGGCGCAACAGCGGCTGCGCCAGTTCGCGCGCGGGCAGGGCGGGGAGTCCGGCGCTGATCTGCAGCAGCAGGCTGTGCAGGTCGTTCAGGACCTGGGCGGGTTGTAGCAGATCATCGTGTTCGGCGGCGATCCACAGCGCCGCCTCGAACAGGGCGGGAGGATCGCGTTGCAGGCACTGCAGGCAGGCTTGGCGTGGGCTCATCGCATTCTCCGCTCATTTCTGCTGTTGTAGTCCGAGACGGAGTCCTCGTCCAGTGGGCTTCTCCTATACTGAGGCCTGAAGTCCGACCGGGAGCGCAGCCATGTTCAGCATGATGCAAGCCGCCCGCCTCGAGGCCCTGCACCTGGCCGAGGATCCGGCCAGCGGCCTCAAGGCCGTTATCGCCATTCACAACACCCGCTTCGGGCCGGCGCTCGGCGGTTGCCGTTACCTGGCCTATGCCGATGAGCAGAGCGCCATTGCCGATGCCATCCGTCTGGCTCAGGGCATGAGCTACAAGGCGGCGCTTGCCGGTATCGACCATGGCGGCGGCAAGGCGGTGATCATCCGGCCTGCGCATGTGCCCAGCCGTGCCGCGCTGTTCGAGGCCTTCGGCCGTTTCATCGAGACGCTCAATGGGCGCTACATCACCGCAGTCGACAGCGGCACGTCCAGCACCGACATGGATTGCATCGCCCAGCACACGCAGCACGCCACCAGTACGACCCAGGAGGGCGATCCCTCGCCGCACACGGCGCTCGGTGTATTCGCGGGTATTCGCGCCACTGCCCAGGCGCGCCTGGGCAGCGACGATCTGGAAGGATTGCGGGTTGCCGTGCAGGGCCTGGGCAACGTCGGTTTCGCCCTGGCCGAAGCACTGCATGCCGCTGGCGCTGAACTGCTGGTCAGCGATCTCGACGCCGGGCGCGTGCAACTGGCGGTCGAACAACTGGGCGCGCATCCGGTCGCCAGCGATGCGTTGCTCGGCACGCCTTGCGACATCCTTGCACCCTGCGGCCTCGGTGGCGTGCTGAACGCGCAGACGGTCGCCCATCTGCGCTGCGCAGCCGTGGCAGGCGCAGCCAACAATCAACTGGCCAGCCCTGACGTCGCCGACCAACTGGAGGCGCGCGGCATTCTTTACGCGCCGGATTACGTGCTCAACGCCGGCGGGCTGATCTACGTGGCGCTGCGTCATCGCGGCGAGGCGCTGCCGGCGATCACCGCGCACCTGACGCAGATCAGCCGACGCCTGACCGAAATCTACGCCCATGCCCAGGCGGAAAAGCGCTCTCCGGCACGCGTCGCCGACTACCTCGCCGAGCGCCTGCTGTACGGCGCCTAGCCGAGGCGTTGCAGGTGAGGGGCGAAGCGAAAGACCAGCGCCAGGCCGATCAGGATTGCGGCCATGCCGAGCAGCGCGCTGGTTGAGAGACGATTGCCCAGCAGCCCGTAATCGAGCAGCGCCGTCGTTACCGGTACCAGATAGAACAGGCTGGTGACATTGACCAGATTGCCGGCCTGAATCAGCCGGTACAACAGCAATTGCGCGCCCACCGAAATCACCAGACCCATCCACAGCAGCGGCACGATCAACCCGACGTCAAAGCGTACCTGCCACTCCTGGCTGGGTAACAGCAGCAGACTACCCAGCAGGCAAAGACCGTACTGCAGCGGCAGGGCGCGCATGGGCGTCTGCCGCAGGTTCTTCTGGGCGATGGTGCCGCCGGTGATGCAGAGCAGGGCTCCAAGAGCCAGCGCCACACCGGACACCGGCATCGAGCTGCCCATCAGGCTGTCTGCGACGACTGTCGCCAGCCCGGCCAGAGCCAGGAGCAAGCCGAGCACACGCAGCAGTGAGGTGCGCCGTTCCAGGAGCATGAGGGTGAGGATGGGTTGTACGCCGAGCACGGTGGCCAGCACGCCGGGCGTGATGCCTTCGGCCAGCGCCAGCATGTAGCAGATGCTGTAGCCGCCGATCATCAGCAGGCCTGCCCTGGCGGTTGCCCAACGCATACCGCGTTCGGGTAGCCAGACTCCTGAATGACTGGCGATCAGTACCAGCGCCGTAAAGGCGAGGGCAAAGCGCAGCAGCAGAAAAGCGAAGGGAGAAGCATGGTCCAGGCCCAGGCGAGCGAAGATCGCACCGCCGGACCAGAGCAGCACGAACAGAGCAGTCGCGCCATAGGTGCGCAGGGAACTCGAATCCAAATGCATGAGGGAACACCTGTCGAAAATCCGCATGAGCTCCGCTGGCGCGCAAGGGCACGCATCGGCAAGACCGATGGAGCGGAGCGAGGAAAAAGCGGGATCAGCCCGCTTGGACGGAGGCCGGCGGTGGAGGCGTGCCGGCGCGACAGGCAGGTGGCGGCGCGCAGCCGTCGGCAGCGGCGCGACAGGCGGCGCTGGCGAAGTCGTTGAGGCAATGCGCGATGAGGGTCATGAAAACAGCTTCGGATATGTCGCAGACGTTCGAAGGCTAGCCTGCCGCTGTCACCTGGTCAATGACCGTCGAACTCGCCCTGGTAGCATACCGGCGAGCTGGGTGAGTCATGGCGCTGCAGTTCCTCTTCGAGAAATTCGGCCAGTACGCGTGCGTTGTTATGCGCTTCGTCGCGCGCGGCGTAGAGCAGCGTCAGCGTGCCCTTCTTGGCCCAGTGCAACAGGCGCTGCCAGTATTCGGGGTGGGCGCACAGTTCGCGGCGGTAGGCCGTACGGAACGCCTCAAAGGCTTCGGCGCGATGGGCGAAGGACTTGCGCAGTTCCCTGGATGGCGCCACGTCGGGTAGCCATTCATCGAGTGCCAGGGCGTCTTTGGACATACCGCGAGGCCACAGGCGATCAACCAGGACGCGTTGACCATCGCCGGCTTCGGCTTTGAGGTAAACCCGCTTGCACTGGATCATGCACCTGCCTCCATCGCCTGCGGCAATGCCGCACTTGGCGACGCCTGCGGGCTCGATTAGCGTGGTGAAAGGAGGATTCACCATGGACTATTTCATCATCGTCGTCACCACTGCGGCCGGCCTGTACTTTCACTGGTGGCTGTTTCGCCGCATTCGTCAGTGGACCGATCGAGACCTTGCGCTGTCCTTCGCCGAAGGCGACGAGCACAAGCGTCAGTACATGCTGGAGCAGTTGGCCCGTGCCCGGCGTGAGGGCATAAAGCGGCGGGACTTACCGGTCTGGCTGGAGCAGGCCGCGGCGCAGTATTCCGTCAGTCGCGCATAGGTCCTGGCCCCGTTGGAGGAACGGGGCCGCGGCTCCCGATCATTCGCTGGCGGTGTCGATTTCCAGCTCGTCGAGCGCATCCGGCTGGCTCTTGAACGCCTTGGCGAAGACATCGCGGTTCTTGGCCATGAAGATACCCAGCTCCTCGCCCTGTTCCTCGCTCAGGGACGGAACCGCCTTGTGCAGGACCTCGCTCAGGCGCTCGGCCAGCTCCAGCATCTTGTCGTAACGGTCGGCTTCGGCCTTATCCATGAACAAGCGCTCCGGATCGCGGCTGCTGCGGTACACCACTTCGACGGCCATTCATCACCTCTTCTGCCTTCATATGTGTCGTTGGATTTAACTGGTTTTTTATACAGTGTCGGCGAGGATAAAGGACTCGCTGCCGTTTGGCCAGTATCGCGTCCGACAGAGGATAGAAGTCTCGGCCGATACCGGCCATTGCGCCTGTGTCTTTCCGTCACATCGCTGCATCATCCTCAAGCTGGTGTTTTTCCTGCATGCTCGTCGGCGGGCATCCATGTCGGATGCCCGGACTTCATGCTTGTTTGGGGAGAGTGAAGGATGAATTGGGCGGAACGTCTGCGTGAGGGCATGCATGGCCTGGCAGAGTCGCTGGGCAATCTGTTGATGGAGGCCTTCCATTACCTGGCGCTGTTCGCCATCGGGGCGATCACGGCGTGGGCAGGGGTGATGACCTTCATCGGCATGCTGGAGAAGGGCCACATCACGGTCGATGACATTCTGCTGCTGTTCATCTACCTGGAATTGGCGGCGATGGTGGGCATCTACTTCAAGACCAACCACATGCCGATCCGCTTCATGATCTATGTGGCGATCACCGCGCTGACCCGCTTGCTGATTTCCGACATCTCCCACACTCACAAGCCGAGCTGGGGCGTGGTGATGGTATCCGGGGCCATCCTGCTGCTGGCGCTGGCGATTCTGGTGGTGCGCTACGCCTCGTCGCGCTTTCCGGCCGTGGCTGGCCCGCACCCCCGCAGCAAGGCGCGCAACCGTGAGGATGCCGAGGCCGAGCGCGACGATACCTCGGATTGAGTCGCCGTCGCGCTGTCAGTCGAGCGGCGCGAACAGCGCCGCCAGATCGTCCTCGTTCAGTTGCCACTGGCCCTGGTTACCGCCGTCGAGCACGCCTCTGGCCAGGCTGGCCTTGGCTTGCTGCAGTTGCTGGATCTTCTCTTCGACGCTGCCGCGGGCGATCAGCTTGTAGACGAACACCGGTTTGTCCTGACCGATGCGGTAGGCGCGGTCGCTGGCCTGGGCTTCGGCGGCCGGGTTCCACCAGGGGTCGAAGTGGATCACGGTGTCGGCGGCGGTCAGGTTGAGGCCGCTGCCGCCGGCCTTGAGGCTGATCAGAAAAACCGGAAACTCCCCGGCCTGGAAGCGCTGCACCGGTGTGCGCCGGTCCTGAGTGCTGCCGGTCAGCTTGGCGTAGGCGATCTTGCGCGTCTGCAGCTCCGCTTCGATCAGTGCCAGCATCGAGGTGAACTGAGAGAACAGCAGCACGCGGCGGCCTTCGTCGACCAGCTCCTGGAGCATGTCCAGCAGGGCGCTGAGCTTGCCCGAGTCGGCGGCGCTCAGCTCGCCGCCGTCCTCGCCGAGCAGGCGCAGGTCGCAGCAGCTCTGGCGCAGGCGTAGCAGCGCTTCGAGGATGACGATATGACTGCGCGCCAGGCCCTGGCGGGCGATCTCGTCGCGTACCTTCTGGTCCATGGCCAGGCGCAGGGTCTCGTAGCGGTCGCGCTGCAGCTGGGTCATCTCGACCCATTGGGTGATCTCGGTCTTCGGCGGCAACTCGCTGGCCACCTGCTCCTTGGTGCGACGCAACAGGAAGGGGCGGATGCGCCCGTTCAGGTGATTGAGGCGCTGAGCGTCGCCACGTTTCTCGATGGGCGTGCGGTAGTCGCGGGTGAAGGCCTTGGCGTCGCCCAGCCAGCCCGGCATGAGGAAATGGAACAGCGACCAGAGTTCGCCCAGGTGATTTTCCAGCGGCGTGCCGGTCAGGCACAGGCGCAGGTCGGCCTGTACCTGAGCAGCAGCTGTGGCCGCCTTGCTGCGTGGATTCTTGATGTTCTGCGCTTCGTCGAGAATCAGCAGGCGATAGCGCTGCTGGTTCAGCGCCTTGAGGTCGCGCGGTAGCAGGGCGTAAGTGGTGAGGATCAGATCGTGCTCGCCGATCTGCTCGAACAGCGCCTTGCGCTTGCTGCCATGCAGGGCCAGCACGCGCAGTTGCGGGGTGAAGCGCGCCGCCTCGTCCTGCCAGTTGGGAATCAGGCTGGTAGGCATGACGATCAGCGCGGGCTTGTCGAGGCGCCCGGCCTGTTTCTCGCAGAGGATGTGCGCCAGGGTCTGCAGGGTCTTGCCCAGGCCCATATCGTCGGCCAGTACGCCGCCGACGCGCAGCTCGGCCAGGGTCTGCATCCAGTTCAGGCCCTGCACCTGATAGGTGCGCAGTTCGGCCTGCAGCCCCTCGGGTGGAGCAATCTCGCGTACTGCCAGGTTCTGCAGGCGCTGGGCGAAACCACGCAGCTCATCGCCACCTTGCCAGCTCAGCTGCGGGCCATGCGCCAGTTCGGCCAGACGTGCAGCGTCGGCGCGGCCCAGGCGCAGCGGCAGGTGGTCTTCGCCGGGATCGCGGAAATACAGCTCGCCGAGGGTGGCCAGCAATGGCTTGAGACGGGCGAAGGGCAGGGCGATGCGTTTGCCGCCCTGGGGCAGGCTGACCAGCAGGCGATCTTCGTCGGCGCGCTGCGCCAGCGCTTCGGGTGCCAGCAGCCAGGGCGTGCGGCGAATGGCCTGGAGCAGGATCGGCAGCAGGCTCAGGCGTTGACCTTCGACCTCGATGCCCAGCTCCAGATCGAACCAGTTCTGCTGTGGGTCTTCCTCGACCTCGGCGTACCAGTCGTCGACCTCGGCGAGGTTGTACTGAAAATCCGGGCGCATATGGATCTGCCAGCCTTCGGCGCGCAGTTGCGGCAGATGCCGCTGGACGAAATCCAGCCAGTCGCGCTCGCGTTCCAGCTCGAACGGCTCACCGGCTTCGGCCGGCAGCGCTTCGCTCTGACGCAGCGCCACCTGCAGGCCGAGGCCTTCCAGACGCTTGCGCAGCGCGGCTTCGGCAGTGCTGTCGCGGATCAGGCGCAGGTTGCTGTGTTCGTCCAGGCGCTTGACCAGATCCTTGGCCGGCTTGCCGAAGACCTTGTGCCCGGCGTAGTCGAAGGCCAGCGCCGCGCGGTGCTGGGTCTGCTCCTGCATGCGCCCCTTGCGTGCGTCGAAATGCACGCGCACCTGGCTGCCCAGGCTGAGGATGGCGGTGGGAGCGATGCCTTCGAGGCGCGTCTCCGCCACTTCCTTGTCCGCCACGATGATGTCCGAGAGATCGCTGCCGGCGCGTTGCTGGGCTTCCAGAGTGAGCAACGCGGCGACCACGTGCTTGCAGTTGAAGCCGACCGGGCAGTTGCAGTGGCCGGTCACGCTCCATTTGCGCCCATAGGGGTGCAGGGTGATGCGCTGCTGATAGGTCTGCCCGGCCGAGCCGCGACAGTTGGCGAGCAGGCTGTTGTCCTTGAGGCTGAGCAGTTTGCTGCGCTTTTCCTCGGCGTAGCCCTGGCCGCGACGCAGGTCACCGGCACCGAACTCCGAGCGCCAGTCTTCCTGGCGTAGCTGGTGGATATCCAGGGGCATCAGCGAAGCCCCGTGGCAACAATGGATGGGCGCATGACTGGGCCGTGGCAATGCAAAGCCGCAGATTTTCGCATAGCTGTGCGGCGATTAGCAGGCGTGGTGCCGAGATTGTCGACGAGTAGGGCGGGGCAAACCGCCTGCGCGAGTTACCGGAACGCCGCGCGGTACTGCCCTGGCGTGGCGCCCAGTGCCTGACGGAAGCGGTTGCTGAAATGGCTGGCGCTGGCGAAACCGCAGGCCAGCGCCACCTCGCTCAGCGAGGGCTGTGGCTGACGCAGCATCCGGCAGGCGCGAGCCAGACGCCGGGCGAGCACGTAGCGATGCGGCGGCAGGCCGAAACTGCTCTGGAACATGCGCGCGAAGTGGTATTCCGACAGCGCGCAAAGCGCGGCCAGCTGGCTCAGTGGCAGTGGCGTCTCCAGGTGCTGCTCAATGAACTCGCGAACACGTCGGCGTTGCAGGGGCGCCAGGCCTCCCTTGAGGCGCAGGCCCTGACGCAGGCCTACCTGGGTGAGCAGGGCGTGATCGAGCAACTGGTGGGCCAGACTGCTGGCCAGCAGGCGTTCGCCCGGCTCCTGCCAGTCTAGGGTACACAGCTGGCGAAAGCGCGCCGCCTGCTCGGCATCTTCGAGAAAGGTCGCTTCCTCCAGTTGCAGGCTGCGCGGCTCGCGGTCGAGCAGGGCGACCGCGCCGAGGGCGAATTGCTCCTGCTCTATATAGAGGTGGGCAAGCTGAATCTCGCCGTTGATGATCCAGGCCGACTGGTGCTCGGCCGGCAGGATGCACAGCTTGTCCGGCGCGCCCTTGTTGCCGGGCTGCTCGCGGCGAAAGGTGCCGGTGCCGCCGCTCAGATAGCAGGACAGCGTGTGATGACTGGGGGCAAGGTAGTCGCGCGCGTCATGGGCATTGCTCCAGCGGGCCACGGCCATGCCGTTGCCCAGTTCGGCCATCGCGTGCAGACGCGCGTTGGGCGAGCGGCTCATGCTCTGGAATACCTGCAGATGTTCGAATTGCGCCATCACCTTCTCCCGAATGCAGCCATGCTACGCCTGCCGGCAGGCAAAACCAGCGTCGGGGAAAAAAATGCGCAAGTTTGCGCAAGTCCGGGGTCTTAATCTCTGGAACGCCTTTGACTGGTGCTTAAGTATTTTTTTGCGCCAACCCGCGGCGCGGCGCGAGGACTCGGAGTATCGTGGCGGCCATTCAAACAATGATTCGCATCCCGGATGCCGCTCCCGATGAAATACCTGCGCCCGTTCGCTCTCGCCGCTGTTCTGATCACCCCCAGCCTGTCGGCTGCCGCTCCGCCCATGGACGACAAAACGGCCTTCATCGCCGACCTGGTGGGGCGCATGACTCTTGAGGAAAAGGTCGGCCAGTTGCGTCTGATCAGCATCGGCGGCGACATGCCACGCGAACGCATCCGCGAGGAGATGGCCGCGGGGCGCATCGGCGCTACCTTCAACTCGGTGGTGCGCCCGGAGAACCGTCCGATGCAGGAGGCCGCGCTGCGCAGTCGCCTGGGTATCCCGGTGTTCTTCGCCTACGACGTCATTCACGGTCATCGCACCACCTTCCCCATCGGCCTGGGGCTGGCGTCCAGCTGGGACATTCCGGCCATCGAGAACAGCGCACGGGTCGCTGCGTTCGAAGCCAGCGCCGATGGCCTGGACATGACTTTCGCGCCGACCGTCGACATTTCCCGCGATCCGCGTTGGGGCCGCACTTCCGAAGGCTTCGGCGAGGATCCTTATCTGGTGTCGCGTATCGCTGCGGCGATGGTGCGTGGTTACCAGGGTGATGACCCCAGCGATCCGCAGCGCATCATGGCCAGCGTCAAGCACTTCGCCCTGTACGGCGCGGTGGAAGGAGGGCGCGACTACAACGTGGTCGACATGAGCCCGATGCGCATGTACCAGGATTATCTGCCGCCTTATCGCGCCGCCATCGATGCCGGTGCCGGCGGGGTAATGGTGGCGCTGAACGCGATCAATGGCGTGCCGGCCTCGGCCAATACCTGGCTGTTGCGCGACCTGTTGCGCCGCGACTGGGGCTTCAAGGGCGTGGCGCTCAGCGACCACGGCGCGATCACCGAACTGCTGCGTCATGGCGTCGCCGCCGATGGCCGCGAGGCGGCGCGCCTGGCCATCAGCGCAGGCGTCGGCATGAGCATGGCCGACACGCTTTACGATGAGGAACTGCCGGCGCTGGTGCGCAGCGGTGCGGTGCCGCAGAGCGTGCTGGATGAAGCCGTCACCCATGTGCTGAACACCAAGTACGACCTTGGCCTGTTCCATGATCCGTTCCGCCGCATCGGCCGCGCCGAGGACGACCCGGCCGATGTCAACGCCGAAAGCCGCCTGCACCGTGCCGATGCGCGGGCCATGGCACGCGACTCGCTGGTGCTGCTGGAAAACCATGGCGATACGCTGCCCCTGAGCAAGAAGACCACCGTCGCCCTGATCGGTCCGCTGGCCGACTCGCCGGTGGACATGCTCGGCAGCTGGTCGGCGGTCGGCGTGGCCGAGCAGGCGGTGACGCTGCGCAAGGGCATGGAAGCGGCGCTCGAAGGGCAGGGCAAACTGCTCTACGCGCTGGGCGCCAACGTTACCGACGATGCCCATGTGATCAATTACCTCAACCAGCTCAACTGGGATCGCCCGGAGGTCGTGCCGGACAAGCGTACGCCCCAGGCGCTGCTGGAGGAGGCCGTGCGCGTGGCTTCCCAGGCCGATGTCATCGTCGCCGCGGTGGGTGAGGCGCGCGGGATGTCCCACGAGTCCTCCAGCCGCACCCGTCTGGATCTGCCTGACAGCCAGCAGGCCCTGCTGCGCGCGCTCAAGGCCACCGGCAAGCCGCTGGTGCTGGTGCTGATGAACGGCCGCCCGCTGGCGCTCGGCTGGGAGAAGGAAAACGCTGACGCGATGCTGGAGGCCTGGTACAGCGGCATCGAGGGCGGCCATGCCATCGCCGATGTGCTGTTCGGTGAGCACAACCCTTCGGGCAAGTTACCGATCACCTTCCCGCGTTCGGTCGGGCAGATTCCCACCTACTACAACCACCTGCGCCTGGGCCGCCCTTATACGCCCGGCACGCCGGGTAACTACACCTCGCAGTATTTCGAGGAGCCCAACGGTCCGCTTTACCCGTTCGGCTATGGTTTGAGCTACAGCGACTTCCAGTTGTCGGCGCCCAGGCTTTCTGCCGAGCGCATGAAGCCGGGCGAGAAGATCCGTGTCAGCGTGACCCTGAAGAACGCAGGGCCGAGGGCTGGGGCGACCGTGGTGCAGCTTTACCTGCATGACGAGGCCGCTTCGGTGATCCGTCCGTTGAAGGAACTCAAGGATTTTCGCAGGGTCAAGCTTGAAGCAGGTGAGGCGCGTGAGCTGAGTTTCGAGATCGACGAAAACATGCTGCGTTTCTATGACGCCAGCCTGCAGCAAGTTAGCGAGCCAGGTGCCTTCCGCGTCCAGCTGGGGCTGGATTCGGAGAGCGTGCAGGAGGCGCGTTTCGAACTGTTGCCACGCCAATGAGGGTGTGGCCCAAGGAGGCGAAAATATACTTTCGCGGGCACCTGTGCCGGACTTCACGATCTGGTAATAATGCGCAGAAAGAATCCGCGCATGCGGGGACGTCACCGTCCGGTTGGCTGTCTGCATTGTGCTCGCGTTGTCTTTATACCATTCGCCTGATTTCAACCTTCGCAGCGACCGCCTCATGGGCTGGCCGCTGCCCGTCAGTACGTGTTGCCCTGGAGGCTGTGTGTCGATGAGTCGTTGTTCTGGAGCCCTTATGGGCAAGGCCGGCAAGCTGGCCCTCTGTGTGCTCCCTATGCTGTTCGCTGCCCAGAGCTGGGCCTTCGAGCTGGATGATGTGGCCGTCAAGGCCAAGGCGCTTGCCGCCGAACGCTATAGCGCGCCGCAAAGCCGTTTGCCGGCTGCGCTGCGCCAACTGCCTTTCGCCGATTACCAGAAGGTTCGCTTCGTTGAAGACAAGGCGCACTGGCGCAACGACAAGCTGCCGTTCCAGCTGTACTTCTTCCATCAGGGCATGCACTTCGACCTGCCGGTGAAAATCAACGAAGTGACTGCCGACAGTACCCAGGAGATCAAGTACGACCCGTCGATGTTCGACTTCGGCGATCTCGAACTGAACTCGGATGACCTCAAGGACCTGGGCTTCGCCGGCTTCAAGGTGATCAACGAAATCAACACCGGCGGCCGCCACGACGAAGTGATGAGCGTGCTCGGCGCCAGCTACTTCCGCATCGTCGGCAAGGGCCAGGTGTTCGGCCTCTCCGCGCGCGGCCTGGCGATCGACACCGCGCTGCCGTCCGGCGAGGAGTTCCCGCGTTTCACCGAGTTCTGGATCGAGAAGCCGCAGCCGGATCGCCGCAGCCTGGTGATCTACGCGCTGCTCGACTCGCCGCGCGCCACCGGTGCATACCGCATGGAGATCAAGCCGGGCCGTGACAGCGTGCTCGACGTGCAATCGAAGGTCTACCTGCGCGAGAACGTCGAGAAACTTGGCATCGCCCCGCTGACCAGCATGTACCTGTTCGGCGCCAACCAGCCCTGGCCACGCCCGAACTACCGCCCGCAGCTGCACGACTCCGACGGCCTGGCCATCGCCGCCGGCAATGGCGAGTGGATCTGGCGTCCGCTGAACAACCCGCAGCGTCTCAACGTCAGCAGCTACCGCATCGACAACCCGCGTGGCTTCGGCCTGATGCAGCGTGGCCGCGACTTCAACCAGTATCAGGATCTCGATGATCGCTACGAGCTGCGTCCGAGCGGCTGGGTGGAAACCGTGGGTGACTGGGGCGCGGGTCATGTCGAGCTGGTGGAAATTCCGACCCCGGACGAAACCAACGACAACATCGTCGCCCTGTGGCGCCCGGAGAAACAGCCGGCACCGGGTGAGTCGCTGGATGTGGCCTATCGACTACATTTCAGCCGTGACGACGCCAAGCTGCACGATCCGCAGCTGGCCATGGTCAGCCAGACCCGTCTGTCCGAGGGCGACATCAAGCAGGCCAACCTGATCCGTCAGGCCGATGGCAGCACCGCGCTGGTGGTCGACTTCGTCGGTGAGGAACTGGCCAAGCGTTCGCCCGATGCCGCGCCGCAGGTGCAGGTCAGCGTCGATGACAACGCCGAGTTGCTGGAAGACAGCCTGCGTTACAACCCGGTGAGCAAGGGCTGGCGCCTGATGCTGCGGGTCAAGGTGAAGAACCCGGCGCAGCCGGTGGAGATGCGTGCCGCGCTGGTCGAGGACGGCAAGCCTGTGTCGGAAACCTGGAGCTATCAGCTGCCTTCCCATGAATAACACCCTAGACGCTACACAGATCCAGGATTACCTGGGTGAACTGCCGCTCGATCACGAGCGGCAGCAGGCCTTGGCCAGTCGAGTCGAAGAGGAGGGCGGCGATCTTGCGACACTGCATCGCGCCCTGCATGAGGACGATCAGGTCACCGCCGAGCCCCAGGAAGAAACCCGCGAGATGCTCGACTCGGTGCCAGCGAGGCTGGCGCTGGGCTGGCCGGATGCGCTCGAGCGCGGCTGCCCCATCGTGCAGGATCACCAGGGGCGTCCGACCATCGATTCGACGCCGCCGATCAAGCGCACGCGCATGGTGCCGGAACCCTGGCAGACCAATATCCTGCAGCGCGGCTGGCGTCGCCTCAAGGGCGAGAAGCCTGCGCCGCGACCGCGCACGCGCGAAAGCGAGGACTTCGCCGAAGAACGCTGGCGGCATGTCGCCGCGGTGCGCCGCGCCGCGCTGCTGCTACTGATGATCGTGCAGACCGTGGTCGCCACCTGGTACATGAAGTCGGTACTGCCCTATCAGGGCTGGTCGCTGGTCGACCTGGGGCTTGTGTTCGAGCAGCCACTGCGCGAGTCGGCGCGGCAGATTTTGCCGTACGTGGTGCAGACCAGCATCCTGGCGCTGTTCGCCCTGCTGTTCTGCTGGGTGTCGATGGGCTTCTGGACCGCGCTGATGGGCTTCTTCCAGCTGCTCAAGGGGCGTGATCGCTACAGCATCTCGGCCACCAGCTGCGGCAACGAGCCGATTTCGCCAAACGCGCGAACCGCACTGGTGATGCCGATCGCCAACGAGCACGTCCCGCGCGTATTCGCCGGCCTGCGCGCGACCTTCGAGTCGCTCAAGGCAACCGGGCAGCTCGAACACTTCGACTTCTTCATCCTCAGTGACAGCAACGATCCGGACATCTGCGTGGCCGAGCAACAGGCCTGGATGGAGCTGTGTCGCGACGTGGAAGGTTTCGGCCATATCTTTTACCGCCGCCGTCGGCGCCGGGTTAAGCGCAAGAGCGGCAACATCGACGACTTCTGCCGGCGCTGGGGCAGCAACTACCGCTACATGGTGGTGCTCGATGCCGACAGCGTGATGAGCGGTGATTGCCTGACCAGCCTGGTGCGCCTGATGGAGGCCAACCCCGGTGCCGGCATCATCCAGACCGCGCCCAAGGCCTCGGGCATGGACACCCTGTATGCGCGCCTGCAGCAGTTCGCCACCAGCGTGTACGGGCCGCTGTTCACCGCCGGCCTCAACTTCTGGCAGCTGGGTGAATCGCACTACTGGGGGCACAACGCGATCATCCGCGTCAAACCCTTCATCGAGCACTGCGCCCTGGCGCCGTTGCCGGGCACCGGTTCCTTCGCCGGTGCGATCCTCTCCCACGACTTCGTCGAGGCCGCGCTGATGCGTCGCGCCGGTTGGGGTGTATGGATCGCCTACGACCTGCCGGGCAGCTACGAGGAGCTGCCGCCGAACCTGCTCGACGAGCTCAAGCGCGACCGCCGCTGGTGCCACGGCAACCTGATGAACTTTCGTCTGTTCCTGGTGCGCGGCATGCACGCAGTGCATCGCGTGGTGTTCCTCACCGGCGTCATGTCCTACCTTTCGGCGCCGTTGTGGTTGTTGTTCCTGGTGCTGTCGACCTGCCTGCTGGCGATCCACACCCTGATGGTGCCGGAGTATTTCCTGCAGCCCAACCAGCTTTATCCGCTGTGGCCACGTTGGCAGCCACAAGAGGCGGTGGCGCTGTTCTCGGCGACCATGACGCTGCTGTTCCTGCCCAAGCTGCTCAGCGTGCTGCTGATCTGGATCAAGGGCGCCGAAGCCTATGGAGGGCGCACGCGAGTGCTGCTGTCGATGCTGCTGGAGGCCTCCTGCTCGGTGCTGCTGGCGCCGGTGCGCATGCTTTTTCACAGCCTGTTCGTGACCGCCGCCTTCCTCGGTTGGTCGGTGCAGTGGAACTCGCCGCAGCGCGTCGATGATTCCACGCCCTGGAGCGAAGCCTTCCGCCGTCACGGTACGCAAGTGCTGATCGGTATCGGCTGGACCGCACTGGTAGCCTGGCTCAACCCGGACTTCCTCTGGTGGCTGGCGCCCATTGTCGTGTCCCTGGTGCTGTCGCCGGCGGTGTCGGTACTGACCAGCCGCACGGCTCCAGGCCTGGCGGCGCGGCGCGGCAAGCTGTTCCTGATTCCGGAGGAGCACAAGGTGCCGGTGGAGCTGAGCAATACCGCCGAGTACGAGCAACTGAACAGCTCGCGTGCGCTGCATCGGGGCTTCCTCCGCGCCGTGGTCGATCCGCTGTACAACGCCCTGGTCTGCGCCATGGCCCGTGCCCGCCACGCCAAGGTGGTGCCGGCTGCCGAAGCGCTGCGCGATGAGCGAATCGATGAAATCCTCAACGCCGGACCTGAAGGCAAGGTCGAGGCGACCCGCTGGCGTCTGCTCAACGATCCTGACGGTATGGCGCGTCTGCACGCGCGCATCTGGCAGGAGCCGCAACATCATGTCTGGCGCGAGGCCAGCGACCGCCTGCGCGGCGGTTGACGGCAAAACGTGTGTCGCTGACCTGTCAGCGACACACTTGCTTACAGCCAGACTACCCACATGCGCTTCGCTGCAGGCACCATAGGCTCCGGACATGGTCTGAAAGGCCCGAGATAGAGCATCGACCATCCAACAAGCGAAGCGCGCGGAACCGTGTCCGCGCCTTCCTGTCGCAGTCCCGATAATGCGTTGCCGCGTGCGCAAGCCAGGCCTTATGAGGCTGCTTCACCGATTTAACCTGACAGGGAACCTGATATGTCGAACCTCCAAGATTCCGCGCAGCGTTACGGCGCTGTCTCGCGGCTGTTGCATTGGGCCATGGCCGCGCTGCTGGTATGGCAATACCTCACGGTGATCGTACCCGAGGGGCACTTTCTCGAAAGCATCGTCGGCGGAACGCACAAGGCGGTTGGGCTGCTACTGCTGGTGCTGGTGGTGATCCGCCTGCTCTGGGCGCTGAGCAACCGCGGTCGCCGACCGGCCTCGCTCAGCGTTCCGGCGAAGCTCGGCCATTTGGCGCTCTATGGCCTGATGGTACTGATCCCGCTGCTCGCCCTGCTGCGTCAATATGGCTCCGGCCGCGCCTTCGAGGCCTTTGGCATGACCATCATGAGCGGTTTCGACGGGGACAAGATCGAATGGATGCTTGCCCCGGCCAACCTGTTGCACGGCAATCTGGGCTGGTTGCTGCTGGTGTTGATCATCGGCCATATCGTCATGGCCTTCGTGCACCGCCGCCAGGGCGATGTCGATGTGTTGGGGCGAATGATCGGGCGTTCTTCCTGAGCGCTATGGCAAAAGGCTTACACGCTGAGACGGCAACAACGGCTGTTGCCGCTCAGGGTAAGTCCCTACTCTATACACATCCCCTGCAGCGACGGATCGCTGAGGATCAAGGAAGATGACCAGGCCAAGATGGCTACCGACAGGATGTCGGATGGTTGGGAAGAAACCCGCTTAGGCGGGTTTTTTGTTGCCTGCGATTCTTGCGTCGCGAACCTCCTCACTCCTCTTTGCCGATGAATATCAGCAGGGCCAGCAGCGGCAGCCCGGCGGCCAGCAGTGCCGTGCCCGACCAGCCGAAACGTTCGTAGACCGGGCTGGCCAGTGCCGAGCCGATGGCGCCGCCCACGAAGATGCTGGTCATGTACAGCGCATTGAGCCGTGCGCGGCTTTGCGGCTCCAGGGCATAGATGGTGCGCTGGCCCAGCACCATGCTCATCTGCACGGCGAAATCCAGCACGATGGCGGTGGCGACCAGTCCGATCCAGCCCAGCCCGGCGCTGAGCAGGTTGGGCGCAAAGGCCAGTGGTGCCAGGACCAGCGCCACCAGGCTGGAGCGCCAGGTATGGCCGGCGTCGGCGAGGCGCCCGGCGATGGGGGCCGCGACCGCGCCGATGGCGCCGGCGAGGGCGAACAGGGCGATGTCCTGCTGGCTCAGGCCAAGATGGCGGGCAAGCTCCAGCGGCGCGGCCGTCCAGAACAGGCTGAAGCTGGCGAACATCAGGCCCTGATAAAGCGCGCGACGACGCAGGGTCGGATAGCGGCGCAGCAGCTGCACGAGCGAAACCAGCAGTTGCCCGTAGCTGGCGCGGTGGCTGGGGGCATGACGCGGAATGGTAGTGGCGATCACGGCCACGATCAGCAGCATCAGAGCGGCCGCCATCAGGTACACCGCACGCCAGCCGAACTCGCCGGCCACCACACTGGCCAGAGGCCGTGCCAACAGAATGCCGAGCAGCAGACCGCTCATGATGTTGCCCACCACGCGGCCACGGCTGGCCTCCGGCGCCAGGTTGGCAGCCAGGGGAATCAGCATCTGCACCGAGACCGAGCTGAGGCCGATCAGCAGTGCCAGGGCGAGGAACAGATCCGGTTGCGTGGCGAACGCAGCGGCCGCTAGGCAGAGCAGGGCAGCGACAGTGGTGATCAGCATCAGCCGGCGGCTTTCCATGAGGTCGGCCAGTGGCACCAGAAACAACAGACCCAGGGCATAGCCAATCTGCGTCAGCGAGACGATCAGGCTGGCGCGTTCGGCGTTGAGACCGACATCCGGGGCGATCAGCTCGATGATTGGTTGGGCGTAGTAGAGGTTGGCGACGATGGCGCCACAGCACAGGGCGAACAGCAGCACCAGTGCCTGTGACAGGGCGGGGGATTCTCGGGTGAGTGACGTAGTCTGACTGGTCATGATGATTTCTCAGGCGTTCAGGGCGGGATAGTCGGTATAGCCGGCAGCGCCACCGCCGAAGAAGCTGCTGCTGTCCGGCGCATTCAGACGGCTTTGCTGACGCAGGCGTTGTGGCAGATCCGGATTGGCAATGAACAACCGGCCGAAGGCGATCAGATCGGCGCGACCTTCCGCCAGAGCGCGACGTGCGCTGTGCAGGTCGTAGCCGCCAGCCAGTATCAGCACGCCGTTCCAGCTGCGTCGCAGCTGACGGATGATGCGATCCCAGGCTGGATTGCTGTCTTCATCGCGCTGGGTGCCGACAATCGCCGGTTCCACCAGATGCAGATAAGCCAGGCGCCAG
Source organism: Pseudomonas sp. KB-10 (assembly GCF_018221585.1). Taxonomy (NCBI): domain Bacteria; kingdom Pseudomonadati; phylum Pseudomonadota; class Gammaproteobacteria; order Pseudomonadales; family Pseudomonadaceae; genus Pseudomonas; species Pseudomonas sp. KB-10. The sequence goes on along the minus strand of NZ_QYYB01000002.1, from coordinate 576,812 downwards.
CGGTTCAGTTCGCTGACGATGTAGCCGAAGGTGGCTGCCGGGGTGTCGTCGCCCATGCCCATGAAGCGGCCCATTGGCGTCAGCCTTACGGCCACTTTCTGCTCGCCGATTTCCTCGCACACCGCTTTGACCACCTCCAGCAGGAAGCGCGCGCGGTTGCCGATACTCTGGCCGTAACCGTCGCGGCGCCGGTTGCTGTTGGAGTTGATGAACTGATCGAGCAGGTAGCCGTTGCCGGCGTGTATCTCCACGCCGTCCATTCCCGCTTCCATGGCATTGCGCGCGGCCTGGCGGTAGTCGGCGACTATGTTGCAGATCTCATCGACACTCAGCTCATGTGGAACGGGTATGTCGCTCCAGACGCCCCGGCCGTTATCGTCCTCGATAAAGGTCTGACCGGGCACCTGCATGGCGCTTGGAGCCACCGGCAGGCTACCGCCGGGTTGCAGGCTCGGATGGGAAACGCGGCCGACATGCCACAGCTGCAGAAACATGCGTCCACCGGCCTGGTGCACGGCGTCGCTGACCAGGCGCCAACCTTCAATTTGCTCACGGCTGTGGATGCCAGGCGTCCAGGCATAGCCCTGGCCTTGGCGGGATATCTGCGTGGCCTCGCTGATGATCAGCGAGGCGCTGGCACGTTGGCGGTAATACTCGGCATTAAGCGCGCCTGGCACGTTGCCGGGTTGCTCGGCACGCGAACGGGTCAGCGGCGCCATCACCACCCGGTGGGGTAGCTGCATGTCGCCGAGGCTGATGGGGTCGAACAGAGAAGGGGCCATCTGAAGTCTCCGTGGTGGTTTGGCCTGGAGACTCAAGGTTAGGGACAGAGCGAGGTAAGGATAATCCGGCGCGCCGGCAACGCTGCATTGCGTGTTGCGCAATGGATCACTCCAGCACCCTTTGCAGAAAGGCCGTGAATGCAGCGATGCGTTTTGAGCCCCGATGATTGGGCAGATACAGCAAGTGGATGGCACCGTCATGCGGGCCGGGAGCGACCTCGTGCTCGGGCAGCAGGCGCAGCAGTTGGCCGCTGGCGACGTCCTCGCGCACCAGCCAGTCGGCCAGCAGCGCCACGCCCTGACCGGCCAGCGCCGCCTGGCGCAGGATGTCGGCGTTATTGCTGAGCAGACGGCCGGTTACCGGAACCTGAAGCAGTTCGCCGTCCTGCTCGAAGCGCCAGTAGCGGGTCGGGCTACCATAATCGAACTGCAGGCAGGCATGAGTCTGCAGCGCCTCGGGATGCTCGATGGCAGGTGAGCGCGCCAGGTACTGCGGGCTCGCCACCAGCCAGCGGCGAAAGCTGCCGACCCGCTGGCTGACCACGTCGTCGCTGGTGATCGACGAACCCAGGCGCAGGGCAAGGTCGATGCGCTGACTGAGCAGGTCGACGACCTCGTCGGTGACGCGCAGGGTCACTTCAAGTTGCGGGTGCCGCTCGAGCAACTCGCCCAGGCGCGGGGCGATCAGCCGACGGGCGAACTCCACCGGAACGCTTACTGCTAGCCGACCGCGCACTTCACCGTCGCTATCGGCCACCGCAGCGTCGGCTTCGTCCAACGCTTCGAGTATGGCCAGGGCGCGCTCGAAATAGTCGCGCCCGGCCTCGCTGACGCTGATCTGCCGCGTGTTGCGGTTGAGCAGTACGCAGCCCAGCTCCTGCTCCAGGGCGTTGACCGCGCGGGTCACCGACGAGGTGACCAGCCCCAGTTGCCGCGCCGCGGCGGAAAAACCACCGCAGCGAACGGTGGCGACGAAGGTGCGCAGAGCCAGCAGTTTGTCCATGGGAATGCCTGAAGTGCCGATCAGCCTGAAGCTTGCGCGATTGGCCGGCTCGCTGCCAAGCACTGCGTGGCGCCCTGGGCCTTGCGCGTGTACCACAAGACCCGACTCACGCCGCGGGTGATGGCCACGTAGGCCAGGCGCCGGGCTTCTTCCTGCATGGCCTGGTCGTAGCTGCCGGCGAAGAAGCCGCATTGAGCGTAGAGCGCGTTGCGCAGCGGGTGTTTCTCTACCGGCAGGCAGTCGTCGAGGATGATCGCCACCTCGGCCTGCAGGCCCTTGGCGCGGTGGATGGTCAGCGCCTTGACCGGCAGCGCCTTGTCCAGTTGTGCGCGCACCTGCTGCAACGGCTCGTTGCGCCGGCTGAGCAGCAGCACGGCGGTGCGGTCGGCGCCGGGGCGGCTGGCGACATGGGCGCATTGCGCGCGTATCTCTTCGAGCAAGCGCGGCAGGCCGTTGGCCAGGTCGAAGCGCTGGATCAGCTTCACGCCATGGTCGCCCGGTTGCATGGCCCTGGCCGCGATGCAGGTCTTGGCCTGCTTGTTCGTTACCTCCGCCAGCACTTTCTCGCCATCGCGGATCACCGGTTCGATGCTGCGATAGTTGGTGCCCAGCAGCAGGGTGGTGCTCTTGCCGCGTCCGCGACTGGGGAAGTGGCGGTCGAAATCGATGAACAGCTCCGGCGAGCTGCCGCGCCAGCCGTAGATCGATTGCCAGTCGTCGCCGATGGCCATCAGACTGATGCGTTCGCCCGTGGCGTGCAGGCGACGGTGCACGGCCTGGAGCCACAGCACGATCTGCGGCGAGATGTCCTGGAATTCGTCGATCAGCAGGTGGCTCAGGGCGAGCAGGGCGGGGCCGCATTTGCCGCCGTCGCTGCTCAGTCGCTCGCTCAGCTGGGCGAACGCACCGTTGAAGCTGGTCAGCCCCTGGCTGTGCAGCAGGGCGCTGAAATGCTGGTGGAAACGCTGCATGGCCTCGATGAAATCGCGCTCGCGGGGGCCGCAGCCCAGCGCTTTCACGTCCAGGCGGTCGAGGCGAATGCCCAGACTCTCGGCGAAGTCGATCTGCCCGTGCAGCAGCTCGAACAGCGGCAGAGCGGCGAACTCACCGGGCAGCTTGCAGGCATCCAGCGGCGCCTTGGCCTTGCCTTGTGGCGGCTCTTCGGGTTCTGGCAGCTTGAGCAGGCGGTGAGTCAGGGCGCGAAAGCGCGCATCGCCTGCATAGGCGTTCTGGTAGGCCTGCTTGAGCAGGCGCTGTTGCGCGGGGCGCAGGCGCGTGCCTGCGAGCGGGTTGTCCGGTTCGTCGCCGGGCTCGTCCAGTTGCTCGAACCAGCGCGGGTTGCCCAGGCTTTCCTTGGCCAGCGTCGCCATGGCGGCGTGAAAGGTGCGTACGCACTGGCGCGCGTCGTGCGGGTAGTGCCAGAAGTCGAGCAGGCGTTGCAGGCGCTCGCGCAGCTCGTGGCAGGAGGCGTTGGTGAAGGAGATCACCGTCAGGCGTTTCGGCTCGATCTCCAGGTGGCAGAGCAGGAACACCACGCGCAGTACCAGGGTGCTCGACTTGCCCGAGCCGGCGCCGGCGAAGATGCGCGCCAGCGGGGCGCGGCAGAGGATCATCGCCCACTGCTCCTCCGATGGTGCGCCGATCAGCCCGGCGCTCACCGCCTGGGCCACGCGCTCGCGCATGGCCTTTACCTGCGCATCTTCGATCTTCAGTCGGACTGCCGGGTAGATGCCGGCGGGGCCAGGCTTGCCGCTGGGGGCCTTGCGACTGCCGGCCTTCTTGTTGCCGGTGGACTTCTTCTTGTTCTGTTTGCGGACGGGCTTGCGTGGCTGCGCAGCTTCGCGCTCGGCGCGCAGGTAGGCGGTGGTGCGGGGGAAGTAACGGGCGAGGGCGCTGGACAGCAGTTGTTTGTAGCGCGCGACGGCGGACAGCATGCGGAGGTGATGACCTGGCTGGCAAAACCGGAATGATAAGCCCTGGGGCGCGATGGCAGACAAGGGTGGCCCTTCGATAAATGCGCAACTTTGTGCAAGCGCCCGGTGCGTACGGGTTTCAGACTGGAGTCAGTTTTCGGAGGACGCCATGAACCTGTCGCTTTACCTGCTGACCGTACTGATCTGGGGCACCACCTGGATCGCCATCAAACTGCAGATGGGCGAGGTGGCCGCAGCCGCCTCCATCGCCTATCGTTTCGCGCTGGCCTCGGCCGTGCTGTTCGCCATGCTCTGGTTCAGCGGCCGCCTGCAGCGGCTGGATCGCCGTGGGCAGGGCATCTGCATGGTGCAGGGGCTGTGCCTGTTCTGCCTCAACTTCCTGTGTTTCTACACCGCCAGCCAATGGATACCCAGCGGCCTGATTGCGGTGATCTTCTCCACCGCGACCTTGTGGAATGCGATCAATGCGCGGCTGTTCTTCAAACAGCGCATCGCTGCCAACGTGCTGCTCGGCGGCGCGCTGGGGCTGGCCGGCCTTGGCCTGCTGTTCTGGCCTGAACTGGCCGGGCACGAGGCCAGCCGCGAAAGCCTGCTGGGCATCGGCCTGGCGCTGTGCGGCACGCTGTTCTTCTCGGCCGGCAATATGCTGTCCAGCCTGCAGCAGAAGGCCGGGCTCAAGCCGCTGACCACCAACGCCTGGGGCATGCTCTATGGCGCGCTGATGCTGGTGGGCATCTGCCTGGTCAGCGGCACGCCGTTCGCCTTCGAATGGAACGCGCGCTATGTCGGCTCGCTGTTGTACCTGGCCATTCCGGGGTCGGTGATCGGCTTTACCGCCTATCTGACGCTGGTCGGGCGCATGGGCCCGGAGCGCGCCGCCTACTGTACGGTGTTGTTCCCGGTGGTGGCGCTGAACATTTCGGTGTTCGCCGAGGGCTATCAATGGACGGCCCCGGCGCTGCTTGGCCTGGGCCTGGTGATGCTGGGCAACGTGCTGGTGTTTCGCAAGCCCAAGCCGGTACTCGCCGAGGCCAGGGCGTAATCGCGCGGTCGTTTCGGTGCGCACTGCGCACCGTATCAGCTACCGCGAATCAGCTTGCGCAGCATAAAGCGGTTGGGATGGCTGGCCTCGGCCACCTCGCGCGGCACCGGCAGCGGCTCGTCCTCCAGCCAGGCGGCGATCAGCTCGCCCGATAGCGGCGCGGTGATCAGCCCGCGCGAGCCATGGCCGCTATTGATATACAGGCCCTCCAGCCAGGGGCAGGGCGTTTCCGGCACCTGGCGGGCGTCCTTGGCCAGTACGGCGTACGCCTCGGCGAAGGCTTGGCCAGCGGCCAGCGGGCCCACCAGCGGCAGGTAGTCCGGGCTGGTGCAGCGAAACGCGGCGCGGCCCAGCAGCGTCGCCGGATCGAGCGTCTGCGTATCCAGGCGCTCGGCCAGGTCCTGAGAAATCTCCCGCAGCAGCTCTAGGTTGCCGGCGTGCTCGGCCACGCTGGGCGCGAGATCGTCGCTGTGGAAATCGAAGCTGGCGCCCAGGGTGTGTTCGCCGTCGCGCGCAGGGGCGACGTAGCCTTCGGCGCAGACCACGGTGCGCAGCGCGCGGCTGGACTCGCTGGCCGGCAGACGGCTGATCTGCCCGCGGATGCGCTTGAGCGGCAGATTCGCCTCCGGCAGCAGGCGGCCGATCTCGGCGGCGCAGGCCAGGACCAGCACCGGCGCCTCGGCCAGCACGCCGTTCTGTCCTTCGATGCACCAGCGCTCTTGCTGACGACTGAGGCTCAGCGCCTCCTGATAGGGGCGCAATTCGATCCGCGGGTGCTGCACCAGTTGCCGGCACAGCGCTGGCGGGTGCACCCAGCCGGCATCCGGGTAGAACAGGCCGCCGGCCGGCAGGCCGATGCCGGCACGATCCTCGGCTTCGGTCTTGGGCAACGCGTGCAGCAGGTCGCCGGGGAAGGCTGCGGCCAGTTTGTTCTGACGCTCGACTTCCTTGGCGTCGAAGGCCAGTTGCAGCACGCCGCAGGCATCCCAGTCGACGCCGCGCTGCAGGCGTTCGAGCAGGCGGCGGGTATGGCCGAAACCGGCGACGATCAGCCGCGACAGCGCCGTACCATGGGCCGACAATTTCAGATAGAGCACGCCCTGGGGGTTGCCCGATGCTTCGCGGGCGACATCGTCATGGCGCTCCAGCAGGGTCACGCGCCAGCCGCGTGCGGCCAGGCTGGCGGCGGTGCCGCAACCGGCCAGGCCGGCGCCGATCACCACCGCGTGGCGTGCGTCGGCTGTCTGCGTCGGGCGCGAGAACCAGGGCGCCGTGTGCTGCATCTGCTGCGCCTGGAAGGGGCCGGCCAGCATCTCGCGCTTGTGGCCGAAGCCCTTGACTCGCACCACGGCAAAGCCCGCCGCGATCAGCCCGCGACGAACGAAACCGGCACTGGTGAAGGTGGCCAGCGTGGCGCCGGGCGCCGACAGTCTTGCCAGTTCGGTGAACAGTTCCTCTGTCCACATCTCCGGGTTCTTCGCCGGGGCGAAACCGTCGAGGAACCAGGCATCGACCTTGGCGTCCAGCTGCGGCAGGCATTCGAGCACGTCGCCGACCATCAGCGTCAGCACCACGCGGCCGCCGTCGAGCAGCAGGCGCTGAAAGCCGGGATGGATGGCGCGGTACTGCGCCACCAGCTGCTCGGCGTAGGACGCAAGCTCCGGCCACAGGGCCAGGGCGCGCTGCAGATCCGTCTGGGTCAGGGGGAATTTCTCCACGCTGACGAAGTGCAGCCGAGCATCGCACGGAGCATGCTCGGCGAAGGCTTGCCAGGCGCAGAGAAAATTGAGTCCGGTACCGAAGCCGGTTTCGCCGATCACCAGGCGCCCGCCGGCCGGCAGGGCCTGGCAGCGTTCGACGATCTGGTTGTGAGCGAGGAAGACGTGACGGGTTTCCTCCAGGCCGTTGGCGCGGGAGAAGTACACGTCGCCATAGCTGCGCGACAGCGGCTGGCCGTGTTCGTCCCAGTCGAGCTGGGCGTTGAGGGTTTCGGACATGGTTGCATCCCGATCAAACAGGCGCCGATTCTAACCGCTGCGCATGCGCTTTATCCGGCGCAGGTCAATCCGTGGCGAGCTGCCGCCAGGCAAAGTCGCGGCCAATCCATTACGCTTTAACGATCATTCCAGGGAGGTTTTCTGCATGTTCGAATCCGCCGAGATCGGCCGCAGTATCGACAAGGCCACCTTCGAGGCCGAAGAGCCGGCGCTGCGTGAGGCGCTGCTGGAAGCGCAGTACGAGCTCAGGCAGCAGGCGCGCTTTCCGGTGATCGTGCTGATCAACGGCATCGAAGGCGCCGGCAAGGGCGAAACGGTCAAGCTGCTCAATGAGTGGATGGACCCGCGGCTGATCCAGGTCAGTACCTTCGATCTACAGACCGACGAGGAGCTGGCGCGGCCGCCGGCCTGGCGCTACTGGCGGCAGCTGCCGCCCAAGGGGCGCATCGGCGTGTTCTTCGGCAACTGGTACAGCCAGATGTTGCAGGGGCGCGTGCATGGACGTTTCAAGGATGCCGTACTGGACCAGGCCATCGACGGCGCCGAGCGCCTGGAACGCATGCTCTGCGACGAGGGCGCGCTGATCTTCAAGTTCTGGTTCCATCTGTCCAAGAAGCACATGAAAGCGCGCCTGGAAGCGCTCAAGGATGACCCGCTGCACAGCTGGCGCATCAGCCCGCTGGACTGGCAGCAATCAAAGACCTACGACAAATTCGTCCACTATGGCGAGCGCATACTGCGCCGCACCAGTCGCGACTACGCACCCTGGTACGTGGTCGAGGGCGTCGACCACTATTACCGCAGCCTTACCGTCGGCCGCATTCTGCTCGAGGGTCTGCAGGCGGCGCTGGCCAACCCTCAGCGGTCGAAGTTGCAACCGCATGCTGCCCCGCTGGCCTCCAGTCTGGAGAATCGGGGTCTGCTGGCCAGCCTGGACATGGCCCAGGCGCTGGCCAAGGACGACTACAAGGAGCAGCTGGCCACCGAGCAGGCACGCCTGTCCGGCCTGATGCGCGACAAGCGCATGCGCAAGCACGCGCTGATCGCCGTGTTCGAGGGCAACGACGCCGCCGGCAAGGGCGGCGCCATCCGTCGCGTCACCGGCGCGCTCGACCCGCGCCAGTACCGCATCGTGCCGGTGGCAGCGCCGACCGAGGAAGAGCGCGCCCAGCCCTACCTCTGGCGCTTCTGGCGGCACATTCCGGCGCGCGGCAAGTTCACCATCTTCGACCGCAGCTGGTACGGACGCGTATTGGTGGAGCGGGTCGAAAGCTTTTGCAGCCAGGCCGACTGGCTGCGTGCCTATGGCGAAATCAACGACTTCGAGGAGCAACTGATCAACGCCGGGGTGATTCTGGTGAAGTTCTGGCTGGCCATCGACCAGCAGACGCAGCTGGAGCGCTTCAAGGAGCGCGAGCAGATCCCGTTCAAGCGCTTCAAGATTACCGAAGAAGACTGGCGCAATCGCGACAAGTGGGACGATTACGCTGATGCGGTAGGGGACATGGTCGACCGCACCAGCACCGAGATCGCGCCCTGGACGCTGATCGAGGCCAACGACAAGCGCTTCGCCCGGGTCAAGGTGCTGCGCACCATCAACGAGGCCATCGAGTCGGCGTTCGCCAGGGATTGAAGCTTCACTCGCGGCTGAAGCGGAATGCCGCCCGGCCGCTTCCGCAGGCTGCAATGGGTTTCTGCTTTGATCGCGGCTGAAGCCGCTCCTACGGACGGGTGTACCTTCTGTAGGAGCGGCTTCAGCCGCGATGCTTTTGTTTCGTTCCCGGTGGCCCCGGATTGCATCCGGGCTATGTCCTGCATCGACCCGTATACGCCAGATCAATGATGGTCGCGCCAAGCTATGGGCTGGATTTATCTTCCCGCCATTCGCCATCCAATAACAACGAGGTGCGTCATGCGTGAAGTGGTGATCGTCGACAGCGTGCGGACTGGCCTGGCCAAGTCCTTCCGCGGCAAGTTCAATATGACCCGGCCGGACGACATGGCCGCCCACTGCGTCGATGCGCTGCTGGTGCGCAATGGCATCGATCCGGCGCTGGTGGACGACTGCATCGTCGGCGCCGGTTCCAACGAGGGCGCGCAGGGCATGAACATCGGCCGCAACGTCGCCGTGCTGTCGCGCCTGGGCAATCCAGTGGCGGGCATGACGCTGAACCGCTTCTGCTCCTCGGGCCTACAGGCCATCGCCATCGCCGCCAACCAGGTGGCATCCGGCTGCAGCGACATCATCGTCGCCGGTGGCGTCGAGTCCATCACCATGACCCTGAAAAGCATGAACATGGACAACCTGTTCAACCCGCTGCTGCAGCAGGACAACCCCGGCATCTACTACCCCATGGGCAAGACCGCCGAGATCGTCGCCAACCGCTACGGCATCAGCCGCGAGGCCCAGGACGCTTACGCCCTGCAGAGCCAGCAGCGCACCGCGCGCGCCCAGGCCGAAGGTCTGTTCGCCGACGAGATCGTGCCGATGGCAGTGAAGTATCAGGTGGAAGACAAGGCCACCGGCGAGAGGAAGATTCTCGACGGCGTGGTCGAGGCCGACGACTGCAACCGTCCGGATACCACTCTCGAATCCCTGGCCAAGCTGCAGCCGGCGTTCGACCCGGCCGGTAGCGTCACCGCCGGCAACGCCTCGCAGCTGTCCGACGGCGCCTCCATGACCCTGGTGATGAGCCTGGAGAAAGCGCTGGAGCTGGGACTCAAACCCAAGGCGTACTTCCGCGGCTTCACCGTGGCCGGCTGCGAGCCGGACGAAATGGGCATCGGCCCGGTGTTCTCGGTGCCCAAGCTGCTCAAGGCCAAGGGCCTGACGGTCGACGATATCGATCTGTGGGAGCTCAACGAGGCCTTCGCCTCGCAGTGCCTGTACTGCCGCGACAAGCTCGAGATCGACAACGAGAAATACAACGTCAACGGCGGCTCCATCTCCATCGGCCACCCGTTCGGCATGACCGGCTCGCGTCAGGTCGGTCATCTGGTGCGCGAGCTGCAGCGCCGCGAGCTGCGCTACGGCATCGTCACCATGTGCGTCGGCGGCGGCATGGGCGCCACGGGGCTGTTCGAGGCCTATCGCGGTTAAGCGACGGCGGGCACGTCGTGCGCCCCGGGCGGTTTTCCCGGTACGCGCGGCGCACCCGCGGCTCTGTCTATAATCGGCGCCTGCTTAGACAGAGCCTGCGCCGATGCCCTTTGCCGAAAACCTCATCGCCTTCACCCTGGCGGCCACCTTGCTGACCCTTACTCCGGGCATCGACACCGCACTGGTGCTGCGCACCGCGGCGGTCGAAGGCCGGCGACAGGCGTTTCGCGCGGCGCTGGGCATCAATGCCGGCTGCCTGATCTGGGGCGCCGCCGTGGCCTTCGGCCTGGGCGCGCTGCTGGCGGTGTCCGAGTTCGGCTACAACCTGCTCAAGTACTGCGGCGCGGCTTATCTGGCCTGGCTCGGGCTGAACATGCTGCTGCGCCCGCGCAACTCCCTGACGCCAGCGCAGGCCGGCGGCCGGCCCGGCGCCAACTGGTTTCTGCGCGGCCTGCTGGGCAACGTGCTCAATCCCAAGGTGGGCATTTTCTACCTGTCCTTTCTGCCGCAGTTCATCCCGCAGGGGCAGCCGCTGATCGCCTGGACCTTCGGCCTGGTGGGCATCCATGTGGCGCTCAGCCTGGTCTGGGCGGCGCTGCTGATCGGCGCTACCCAGCCGCTCGGTCGCTGGTTGCGGCGCGAGGCGGTGATCAGGTGGATGGATCGCAGCACGGGGCTGATCTTCCTGCTGTTCGCCGCGCGCCTGGCATTGAGCAGGCGCTGAGGCATTATCCTGTGCTCTCGCGGCAACGAAACGGGCGGTGACGATGGATCGGTTTCAGGAAATGAAGGTGCTGCTGGCCGTGACCGAGGCCGAGAGCTTCGCCGGCGGTGCCAAGCTGCTGGGCATCTCGCCGCCCAGCGTGACCCGCGCCGTCGCGGCGCTGGAGGCGCGCCTCGGCACGCTGCTGCTGGCGCGCAATACCCGCAGTCTGCGCCTGACCGAAGCCGGCCAGCGTTATGTCGAGGACTGCCGGCGCATCCTGCTGGAGCTGGAAGAAGCCGAGGAGCTGGCCGCCGGTGGCAGCGTGCGACCGCGTGGCCGGCTCACCGTGACCGCGCCGGTGATGTTCGGCGAGCTGTTCCTGATTCCGCGCATCACCCAGTACCTCGACAGCTACCCGGACGTGGAGATCAATGCGCTGCTGGTCGACCGCGTGGTGAACATGATGGAGGAGGGCATCGACGTTGCCGTGCGCATCGGCTCGCTGCCTGAGGGTGATCACCCGGCATTGCAGGTCGGGCAGATTCGTCCGGTTGTATGCGCTTCGCCAGATTTTCTCGACCGCGTCGGGCGCCCGCGCCACCCGGATGAATTGCGCGATGCGCCCATCGTCATGTCCAGTGCCAGCGGTCTGCTGACGCACTGGAACTTCGTTGGCGCCGATGGCGGTTTCGGCTTCACCCCTGCGCCACGCTTTACCGTCAGCTCCAACCAGGCGGCGATCAGCGCCGCGCGCCTGGGCTGGGGCTATACCCGCGTGCTGTCCTACCAGGTGGCTGCCGCAGTGGCGCGCGGCGAGATCGAGTTGGTGCTCGAGGCCTTCGAACCGCCGGCCTTGCCGGTGCATATCATTCATCAGGGCGGTCGCCAGGTTTCGGCCAAGGTGCGTACCTTCGTCGATCACTGCGCCGCGAGCTTTCGTGCCGACCCGGCGCTGCGCGCGGCTGGCGCACCGTCCACGCCATGAGCCAGCACCGCGAAATGCAGGTGTTCCTCGCCGTGGCACAGGCGGGCAGCCTGGCGGCGGCTGCCAGGACGCTGCAGCTGTCGCAGGCCACGGTGATGCGCACCATCGCCAGCCTGGAGCAGCGTCTGGACTGCACCCTGCTGCTGCGCGGGCCGCGCGGGGTTAGCCTGAGCGCGGCGGGTACCGCTTTCGCCGATAGTTGCCAGCGCATCCTGCAGCGGGTGGAGGAGGCCGAGCAGTCGGTGACGGGGCTGCATGCCAGCCCGGCCGGGCAGTTGACCCTGGCCCTGCCGCTGTTGATGACGCATCAGGTGCTGGCGCCCATCGCCGTCGATTACCTGGCGGGCTTTCCCGAGGTGAGCCTGGCTACCCTGGCGCGCGAGGAGCTGCCGAGGCTGCTGGAGGAGGGCATTGACCTGGCGCTGGTGGTCGGTCACCTGCCCAGTTCGTCCGGTTTCGCCGTACCGCTGGGGCAGGTGCGCCCGCTGATCTGTGCGGCACCGGCCTATCTGCAGCGCTGGGGCCGGCCGGCCAGCCCGGACGCCTTGGCCGCGCATCGTACCATCGCCACCTCCTCGACCGGCCATGCCGGGGAATGGCGCTTTGCCGACAGGGTGGTGAAGCTTGCGCCACAGCTGACCTGCAGCACGCCGCAGGCGTCCATTCGCGCGGCGCTCGCCGGCTTCGGGCTGACCCGCTGCCTGAGTTACGAAGCCCATCATGAGTTGCAGGCGGGGCAACTGCTGGCCGTGCTCGAGGATTTCGCCGCGCCGCCCTTGCCGGTGCAGCTGTATTACCGCGAAGGGCGCCGGGCGGCCGCGCGGGTACGCAGCTTCCTCGACTTTGCCGTGCCGCGGCTGCGCGCCCACCCGGCCTTTCAGGTCTGAGGTCATTGCAGAAAGTGAAATAGTGGATTGCCTTGAATGGGGATTCTTCTCCAGGTTGGATGGGGTGAACATGACTCCATCGTCGCGAAGCCCGCTTATCTCGCGGAGACCAACCCCACTCTCAAGGAGTCATCGCCATGTCCCGTCCCGCCATCAAACTGTACAACTTTCCCCGCTCCGGCCATGCCCACCGCGCCGAGCTGATGCTGTCGCTGCTGCAGCTGCCCACCGAGCTGATCTTCGTCGATCTGGCCAAGGGCGCGCACAAGACGCCGGAGTTCCTCGCCCTCAACCCCTTCGGCCAGGTGCCGGTGATCGATGACGGTGGCACCGTCGTCGCCGACTCCAACGCCATCCTCGTCTACCTGGCCAAGCGCTACGGCAATGACGACTGGCTGCCGCAGGAGCCCGCCGCTGCTGCCCGTGTGCAGCGCTGGTTGTCCGTGGCGGCCGGTCCGGTGGCCTTCGGCCCTGCCGCCGCGCGCCTGGTTACCGTATTCGGCTACTCGTTCAACACCGAAGAAGTGATCAACCGCGCCCATGCGCTGTTCACCGTGATGGAGGGCGAGCTGAGCGACACCCCCTTCCTGACCGGCGACAAGCCGAGCATCGCCGATGTCGCCAACTACTCGTACATCGCCCATGCGCCGGAGGGCAACGTGTCGCTGGAGCCCTACCCGAACATCCGCGCCTGGCTGGCTCGCATCGAGGCGCTGCCGGGTTTCGTGCCGATGCCGCGTACCGCTGCCGGCCTGCAAGACTGAGTCGCTGACCGCCGCCGGGATCGCCCGGCGGCCGCTTTCGTGGAGGGCAGAACATGCAACAGCTTCCCAGCCATCGGCACTCGCCCTGGCATGCCGGTGAAAAGCAACTGCAGGAAAAGGTCGGCGTCGCCGAACGCATGGAAGTGCTCGGACAGAAGGTGATCCGCGACTACATGCCGGATCAGCATCGCGACTTCTACCGGCAATTGCCCTTCATGATCGCCGGCGCCGTGGATGCTGGCGGCCAGCCCTGGGCCACCCTGATCGAAGGCGAGGAGGGCTTCGTTACCTCGCCCGACCCGCGTCAGTTGTCGTTCGATCTGGCCGCCATGGCGCTCGATCCGCTGGATCCGACCACCAGTGGACTGCATGCGGGCGATGCCATCGGCCTGCTCGGCATCGAGCTGCACACGCGGCGGCGCAATCGCATCAACGGGCATATCCGCCAGGCCTCGGCGCAGCGCCTGGACATCGATGTGGAGCATTCCTTCGGCAACTGCCCGCAGTACATCCAGCTGCGCCAGTACCGCCGTGTGCACCAGCGTGGCGTCGAGCGCTTGGACGCGACCGAGCTGGATGCGCGCAGCGCCGAGATGATCGGCAGCGCCGATACCTTTTTCGTCGCCAGCTACGTCGAGCACGACGATGGCCGCCGTTCGGTGGACGTCTCGCACCGTGGCGGGCGCGCCGGCTTCGTACGGGTGCAGGGCAATCGCCTGACCATTCCCGACTACGCCGGCAACCTGCACTTCAATACCCTGGGCAACCTCAGCGTCAATCCGCGTGCCGGGCTGCTGTTCGTCGACTTCGCCACGGGCGATGTGCTGCAGCTGGCCGGCCGCGCCGAGATCATCCTCGACAGCCCGCTGATCAATGCCTTCGAAGGCGCCGAGCGGCTGTGGACCTTCGACGTCGAGCAGGTGGTGCTGCGCCCGGCGGCGGCTTCGCTGCGCTGGGCCTTCGAAGAATATGCACCGACCAGCCTGATGACCGGCACCTGGGCAGAGACCGATGCGCGCTTGCGCGAGCGTGAGCAGCGCAACCAGTGGCAGCGCTGGCGTGTGCAGAGTGTGCAGCAGGAAAGCAGCGATATCCGCTCCTTCGTGCTGGCGCCGGAGCAGGGCGCCGCACCCGGTTTCGCCGCCGGTCAGCACCTGCCGATTCGAATCACCACCGCCAGCGGTGAGACTCTGCTGCGCACCTACAGCCTCTCTAGCGCGCCGTCGGATGGTTTCCTGCGTATCAGCGTCAAGGCGCAGGGCGTGGTGTCGCGGCATCTGCACGAGCAGGTTCGGGTGGGCGATGTGCTGGACGTGCGTGCGCCGCTGGGCAGCTTCACTCTGAACAGCGAAAGCCGCCGGCCGCTGGTGCTGATCGGCGCCGGCGTCGGTATCACGCCGCTGCTGTCGATGCTGCGTGAACAGGTGGCGCTGGGGCAGGGCAGGCGCATGCATTTCTTCCAGGGCGCGCGGACGCTGAGCGACCTGCCGTTTCAGTCCGAGCTGCATGAGCTGGTGCAGCGTGCGGGTGGTTTGCTGCAGGTGCACCGCGCGCTCAGTGCGCCGGAGGCGGACGCTGTTGTGGGCCGCGACTACGAGCAGCAGGGGCGTATCGACCTGGCGCAGATCAAGGCGGCGCTGTCGTTCGATGACTACGACTTCTACCTGTGTGGCCCGGCCGCCTTTACCCAGGCGATCTACGATGGCCTGCGCGATCTCAATGTCGCCGATGAGCGCATCCACGCCGAGGCGTTCGGCCCCTCGACGCTCACGCGTCGTACCGATGGCCAGGTGACGGCCCTCGTGCAGCCGCCTGCCGCGAGCGAACCGGTGCCGGTGTACTTCAGCGCTTCGAGCAAGGAGGCGCGCTGGACGCCGGACAGCGGCAGCTTGCTGGAGCTGGCGGAAAGCCGTGGCCTGACGCCCGAGTTCAGTTGCCGCGGCGGTTCCTGCGGCACCTGCAAGACGCGCCTGGTCAGCGGCCAGGTGCACTACCCCAATCCGCCGGCCGAGCTGCCGGATGATGGCGGCGTGCTGATCTGCTGCGCGGTGCCGGCAAAAGGCGAAGAAGGCGTACAACCGCTGGTGCTGGATCTGTAAGAGGGCTGGGCAATGAGCGTTCAACTCTTCATCCATAACGCCTGGCCTGATGCCGAATCGAGCCATGATCGCGTTGTCTGTGATGCTTACCTGCAGGCGGAAGTCGAATCGGGCTATCTGGCGACGCAGCTGCTGCCAGGGCGTGAGGTGCCGGTGGGAGGTTCAGTCGGCGGTGGGCTTTGGCGTTGGCTTGGCAACTGCGCAGGTGAGGTTGTCGTGCTGGCGAGAGTGATGCTTGGGCGCGGGCGCGGCAGGCGCCGTGAAGCTGTTGCCGTTTCGCTCGAAACGGCAACAGCCTCGGCTTATCCTTGCGCTTGTGTCTCTTCCAGCTCTTTGCGGTAGGCGTCGGCTTCATCCTGGGTCGGGAAGATGCCGACCAGCTCGCCATTCTGGATCACGTCCCAGACCACTATGCCCATGGCGCGGGCTTCACGGGAAAGATGTTCGTTGTCACGCTCATGCACGATCACGTTCATGCTTGTCTCCTCGAAATGCGGGTGCGGCGAAAGGTCGCATTTCTTTTATACGCCTCGTTAGCAAGCTAATTAACCGCTGCTTCGGCAAAGGACTGTTGCGCCAATGCAACGAGCGAAACGGCTTGAAGATTGTCGCGATGCCAGCCTTGGCGCTGGCCAACCGCTCAAAATGATCCCTGGTGCTGGCGAGCGGTTGCGGGTGTGAACCCTGCACCGAGCTTGGCCTGCCTGGCCGCCAGGCGAGGCGGATGGCTCGCGTCCTGACGATATTGCGGGTAGGCCATAGGTCTGTAACGGCGGCCAACGTCTATGCTTGCCTGGCAGCACTGATCAGATGCACACCTTGAACCGCATCCAGCCCCCCAGGTACAACCAGTGAAGCACTCGACCTTTGTAGCCGCGTTGCTTTGTCTGTCGTTTGGTGCGCTTGCCAGAGCCGAGAGCTATCAGCTCGTGACCGAAGAGTGGGCGCCCTACAACTACGTCGAGAACGGGCAGATCAGCGGTATGGCCACCGACGTGGTGCGGGCGATCATGCAGCTCACTGGCGATGACTTTCCTATCAAGCTCAATGCCAGCATGCGTGCTACCCGCGAATTGCGCACCCAGCCCAGGACCATCATGTATTCGCTGTTTCGCACGCCTGAGCGAGAGTCCTTGTTCAAATGGGTTGGACCCATCACGCAGGAGTCCATCTATCCCTATCAGTTGGCCACCGCGACGCAGCCGATCCACACGCTCGAGCAGTTGCTGCATGCGCCACGAATCACTACCCGGCACGCCGGCCTGGTGCCCACGCTATTGCAGTCTCTCGGTTTCAACAATCTGGATATGCGCGCGACCGAGAGTCAGCAGCTTTACCTCATGCTGCTGGCCGGGCGTACCGAGATCATCATCGGTGACACCGACGCAGGCGTGGCCTACCACAGCCGCCAGTTGAACATCGATGCCGCTACCTTGCGACGAGTCCCCATCGAGCTGTATCGCTCCTCGCTGTACATCGCCTTCAGTTATGACAGTGACGATGCAGTCGTCGCCGCGTGGGCTGCTGCGCTGGAGCAACTGCGCAACTCGGGTGAGCTGCAGCGTATCCAGCGTCGCTACACAGAACCGGGCGTTCAATGACCGGGTGACAGCCCCTGATCGATCGCCATGTCGAGGCCAGTGACGAACGAGCGTCGGGCTGGCAAAGGAAGAAGGCCAGCTCTGCCACTTCCTCTGGCTGAATGAAGCGCGCCTGATCGCCCTGTGGATACTTCGCCGGCAGCTCCCGGTGGTACGCCTGCGGGTCGCCGTTGCCATAGCGCTCGGCCTGGAACCTGAGCATGGGCGTCTCGATGTCGCCGGGTGAAACGGCATTGCAACGCACGCCGTAAGGCGCCAGACCGAGCGCCAGGGCCATGGTGAACAGGCTCAGGCCACCCTTGCTGGCGCCATAGGCCGCGGCATTGCTCATCGCCCAGCTCGAAGCCGAGCTGGATCTGCAGCTGTTCGACCGCAGCACCGCAAGGCCCTGCCGGCTCAGGCGGCACTGGCGGCACTGGCGCCAGCCCCTGCGACCGAACGCCCCGCTCGCAGCAGGCGGATCAGATTGCCTGACCACCGGACACCTCGATGCGCTGGGCGTTGACCCAGCGATTCTGCTCGCCGAGCAGGCTGGCGATCATCGGACCAATGTCGTCCGCCACACCGACCCGACCGAGCGCGGTCATGTCTGCAAATACCTTGTTCAGGTCCGGCATGTCGCGCACGGCGCCGCCCAGAAAGTCGGTCTCGATGGCGCCGGGTGCGACGGTATTGACTGCGATACCCCGGCTGCCCAGCTCCTTGGCCATATACAGGCTCAGCACTTCCACCGCGCCCTTGACCGCCGCGTAAGCGGAAAAACCGGGATAGGACACGCGGGTCAGCCCGGACGAGATATTGACGATACGACCGCCGTCGGCGATCAGCGGCAGCAGCGCCTGGGTGAGGAAGAACACCCCTTTGAAGTGCACGTTCACCAGGGCATCGAACTGCGCTTGCGTGGTGTCGGCAATCGACGCCATGTCGCCGTGGCCGGCGTTGTTGATCAGGTGATCGAAGCGCTCACGCTGCCAGGTCTCGTTCAGCGCCTGGCGCAGGCGTTGCACGAAAGCCGGAAAGGTGCTGACGTCGCCAGCGTTGAGCTGCAGGGCGGCCGCCTTGCGCCCCAGGCCCTGGATCTCTGCGACCACGGCCTGCGCGGCATCGGCCTGGCTGTGATAGGTAACGATGACGTCGCTTCCCTGGCGTGCAATGTTCAGTGCGGTGTTGCGGCCCAGGCCACGGCTGGAGCCGGTTACGATGGCGATCTTGGTCATGGTAAAAATCCTCTTGTGGGTAAAGGGGATTTGATTGTGTGGCGCGTGGTGCAACCCCGTCCTTACCGAAACCTCGACGCTTTTTGCCTATTCCTCCAAAGGGGAGCGACATGCCCAGAATCAGCCTCAGGAGCTCTCAATGAGCGCAGCCTTGCTGGAAGTCGTCCGCGACTATCTGGATAGAAATGACAACTCCGGCGGGCTTGCCCAAACGCCCATCCCCGGGTTGACCGTCATTCGCCCAGCGCAGCCCAGCGGGCTGGATTACGCCATCACCCGACCTCTGGCCTGCCTGGTCTTGCAGGGCGGCAAGCATGTGATGATGGGGACCCGCGGCTTCACCTTCAGCGCCGGTGATTCCCTGCTGGTCACCGCCGATGTACCGACCGTCAGCCAGATCGTTCAGGCGAGCCAAGAGGCACCGTACATCTCGCTGGTGATCGATCTTGACCCTGCTCTGCTCACTGAGTTGATGGAGGAGATGAAGGCGGTGCCGAGTACAGAGGCGGAGCCCATCCGCATCCGATGGCGAGGTGGCCGAAGCGGCTCTACGTCTTATGCGCCTGCTCGATGGTCCGGCCTCGGCCAGGGTGCTGCACGCTTCGCGTGTGCGTGAACTGCATTACTGGCTGCTGGCTGGCCGACATGGCCCGGCGATCAGTCGCCTCGGCTGGCCGGATGGCCACGCGCAACGCATCGCGCGGGCGGTTAAGGTGCTGCGCAGCGAGTTCACCCAGCCGCTTCCGGTGGAGCGTCTGGCTTCCGTGGCCGGTATGAGCCCATCGTCCTTTCATCATCACTTTCGCAACCAGACATCGCTGACGCCGCTGCAGTTTCAGAAGCAGCTGCGGCTGATCGAGGCGCGTCGCCTGATGACCGCGGAGGGCGTCACGGCCAGCAGCGCGGCCTTCGCGGTGGGTTACGAAAGCGTGTCGCAGTTCAGTCGTGAGTACCGTCGGCTGTTTGGTCTGCCGCCTGCCAAGGATTCGAGCATCTCTTGCTTGGGTGATTTGCATGCAAACGCATAGACTTGCACGCCACGCTCATGGCCCTATCGCACGAGGACTCGCCCCATGGCTTCCGCAGACAAACAGAAGAAACGCGCCCAGCGGGCCAAGGCCAAGGCCAGGCAGAACCGCATGGGCAAGCCCAGGCCGCAGGCCAACCTCGTCCATCCGATCCTGGCCAACCCGCTGATCGACGAGCCGTTCGATGATGTCGAGATCGACCTCAGTACCTTCGACTTCAAGGACATCGAAGAAAACGGCTTCGACCCGGCGCATTTCGATGATCTGTTCCAGACGATGAAGACCGCAGAGGGCATCAGTCTGCTCGCCCTGTGCCTGGTGTTCTTGCAATATCCGGTGCTGGAACTGGTGGTCGCCGAGGAATCCGAGGACGCCGCGACCGACTTCATGATGGGCCTGCTGATCGTCTATCGCGCCATCTTCCACGAGGACGATGAAGGCGCGGCAGTGGCCTGGGTCAGCAGCGAAGCTTTCCAGAGCGCCTTCAACGAGGCCTCGGCGATCCTGCAGAAGAAGAACGCCCGCGCCTGAACGGTCGATCAGCCCTTCAGCGCAGCCTCGATCCTGGCGATGTCGATCTTGCCCATGGTCATCATTGCCTCGAAGGCGCGCTTGGCCGCTGCACGGTCCGGGCTGGCGATGGCAGCGCTGAGAATACGCGGCGTGATCTGCCATGAGATGCCCCATTTGTCCCTGCACCAGCCGCATTCACTGGCCTGGCCGCCGTTGTCGATGATCGCGTGCCAGAGTCGGTCCGTCTCGGCCTGATCGTCGGTGGCGACCTGAAACGAGAACGCCTCGCTGTGCTGGAACGCCGGACCGCCGTTGAGGCCCAGGCAGGGGATGCCCATCACCTTGAACTCGACCGTCAGCACATCGCCCTGCTGGCCGGAGGGGTAGTCGCCAGGGGCGTGATGCACGGCCAGCACGGCACTGTCGGGGAAGGTTTCGGCGTAGAAGGTCGCAGCCTCCAGCGCGTCGCGGTCGTACCAAAGGCAGATGGTGTTCTTGCTGGTCATCCTCAATCTCCTCGGTGAGGGGGATGGACCCGGAAGTCTAGACCGGTGTAGTGGTTGCCGCCGCCTGCCCGATGACCTGTCGCGACAAACGCAGGTTCCGTAGCAGGCGACGCGCAGGCCCCATCACAATCGCGCCAGGTTATGGCGCTACGTCCTGAGGCAGTGGCTCCGCGCTGTCGAAGATGCCATGCTGTTCAGCCTGCTCACAGGCGGTGAACGCCGCTGCCTCGATGTGGTAGACCTGCGGTTCTTCCGAAAAGTAGTTTTCCAGAGCCACCATGAACTGCCTATGGTCTTCACTCGCCTCGAAGCCCGGCGTGTGATCCTCAAGGGTTTGCCAGCGCACTATCAGGTTGAACCGCTCTGGTGTTTCGATACCTTGCGCCAACATGTGGCCGTGGTAGCCTTTGGCGCGGCGCAGCAAGGGCGCGACCTCGGCGAATGCCTGTCTGAACTGCTCAATCCGCTCCCGGTGAACGGGCAGCAGGGCGATTTCATAGATCATGTGTAATTCCTCGGGCTGAGTTCGATGGTCAGACACTGGCATTGACGAGCTGAGCCTGTGGCTCGACGGCAATCGCGATCTTCCCCCGCAGGCCGTTGTTGGGGCTCTCCAGCAGCGCATGGGCACGCGAGATGTCGGCAAGGGAGTAGACGGCGCCGACGTGTGGCCGCAGTTGGCCGCGTTCGACCAGTGCGCTCAGCTCATCGAGCTTGCCACGGTTCTGTCGGGTGAAGACGAAGTGGTAACTCGCGTTCTTGCCCCAGGCCTGAATGAAGTTTTGCGGTTTGGCGATGTCCACGATCGAAACCACGCGGCCCAGTTGTGCGAGGGCGTCGGGGCTGCGTGACAAGGTGTCGCCGCCTATGGTGTCGAATATCACGTTGACGCCCTGGCCGGCGGTTTCCCGCAGGATGGCGTCGACGTAGTCCTCCTGCTCGTAGTCGATGACGACGTCGGCACCCAGGCTGCGGGCAAACTCGAAGTTCGCTTCGCGCACGGTGGTGAACACCCGGGCACCCATGGCTTTTGCCAGTTGGATCGCCACATGACCGACGCCTCCGGCACCGCCGTGTATCAGGATGCTCTCGCCCACCTTGAGCTCGGCGCGTACCACCAGTGCCTCCCAGGCCGTGCCGCCCACCAGGGTCAGGGTGGCCGCTTCGAGGTGGCTCAGTGAGGCAGGTTTCTTGCCGATGATGCTTTCGTCCGCGACGTGGTACTCGGCGTAGCTGCCGGGGCCGTCGAAGATCTGCGGGGTGTACCAGACTTCGTCGCCTGGCACGAAGCTCGTCACACCCGGACCGACCGCTTCGACCACACCGGATACGTCATGCCCGGTAATGGCCGGAAGGGGGACGTAGTCGACATAGTCGCCGCGACGTACCTGGTAATCCAGCGGATTGATGGAGGTGGCGTGAACGCGGACCAGCACCTGTCGTGCCTGCGGCACCGGCTTGGGTACTTCGCGAAGCTCGAACGATTCCGGGCCGCCAAATGAGTTGAGTATCTGCGCTTTCATGTCATGTTCCTCGTTTCGCTAAAAAGGGATATCGGTATTTTTCGATATACATTATTGGAAAAATTTGCAGCTCTTTCCCTATGCTCCGACTCGTCGCAAGCCTGTTGATCGAAAAGAAATATCGGGATTTTTCGATGTTAATGGGTAAAGCGATTACAGCTCTTTTCCTATCAGCTCGGCCAGAGCACTGATGGTTTCTTCATTGCGCTTGTAGTACGTCCATTGACCGATCCGCCTGACTTTGACCAGACCTGCTCGGTGCAGAGTGGCAAGGTAGTCGGACACCGTCGATTGCGAGAGGCCGACGCCTTCCTGAATGCTACTGACGCAGACCCCCACCTCGTGAACGTCTCCTTCATCCTGCGGAGGGAAGTTCTTCGCGGGATCCTTCAGCCCCTTGAGAATTTCAAGGCGCGTACGGTTCGAGAGGGCTTTGAAGATTTCGATCAGTTCCATGGCGCGATAATATCGGTATTTACCGATATGTCAATGCGCAAATTCATCATGTCTCGGGCTCAGTCGCTGCTGGCAGCCGTCACCTCGCGGGTTGCTCAGGCGCTCACCCAGCGCTGCCTGGCCCAGCCACTCAAGGCATCCACCGCCAGCACCAGCAGGAGCATGGCCAGGATCACGGTGGCGGCCTGGGCTTCCTGGAACAGGCTGAGCGACATGTAGAGCATCTGCCCGAGGCCGCCGGCGCCGACGAAGCCGAGCACGCTGGCCATGCGGATGTTGTTTTCCCAGCGGTACAGGCTGTAGGCAACCAGTTGCGGCCAGACGCCGGGCAGGGTGCCGTAGCAGAAGGCGAGCATACGTCCGCCGCCGCTTTCGCGGATGGCGTCGGCCGGCTCGCGTGGCGTGTTCTCCAGCGCTTCGGCGAACAGGCGGCCGAGCACGCCTGCGGTGTGCAGGGCCAGGGCCAGGGTGCCGGCGTTGGGGCCCAGGCCAGCAGCCAGCACCATCAGCGCCGCCCAGACCAGTTCAGGAATGGCGCGCAGGGCATTGAGCAGCAGGCGTGTGAGGTGCAGGGCGACACCGCCGAAGCGCCCGGCGGCCGGTAGCGCCAGGGCCAGGCCGAGCAGGGCGGCGAGCAATGTGCCGATGGCGGACATGGCCAGGGTTTCCAGCGCGCCGCGGCCGATGGCCTGCAGGTGCGCGGCGGAGACGTCCGGCTGCAGGAAGCCGCCGGCGTACTGGCGCATCTGCGCCAGGCTGTCGCCGGCCACCAACGCGCCGAGGTCGATGCCCAGGTAGAGGAACGAGGCGATCACCGCGCCGAGGAGGGCGGCGAACAGGATCAGATTGCCGGCTCTCATGTCAGCCTCGCGCGCAGCAGGCGGCTGAACTGGTCGGCCAGCAGTACCAGCAGCAGGAAGGTGAGCAGCATGCTCGCCACTTCGCCGCCGGCGAACATGCGCAGTGACAGGTCGATCTGCTGGCCCAGCCCGCCGGCACCGACGAAGCCCATCACCACCGAGGCGCGGATGGCGCATTCCCAGCGGTACACGGTATAGGAGAGCATTTCCCCGGCGGCATTGGGCAGCACGCCGTAGGCGAAAGCGGTCAGCCGGCTGCTACCGGCGCCCAGTAGCGCGCGGGTGGGGCGGGCGTCGACCGATTCGAAGATTTCCGCACACACCTTACCGAGCATGCCGGCGTAGGTGATGGCGATGGCCAGTACCCCGGCGGTGGGGCCGAGGCCGACGGCGCGGACGAACAGCAGCGCCCAGACGATTTCCGGCACGCTGCGCAGGAAGATCAGCAGCCCGCGTACCGGCCAGCGCGCCAGGTTCGCCCACCAGGCCGGGCGGCCACCGCGATGCACGGCCGACAGCGACAGCGCACGGCTTGCCAGCAGTGCGGCGGGAATGGCGATCAGCAGCGCCAGGCTCATGCCGGCGGTGGCGATGGCCAGGGTTTCCAGGGTGGCGCGGCCGAGCAGGGCGAGGAACTCGGCGTCATGCGCAGGCGGCCAGAAACCGGCGAGGAAGTTGCCCATGGCGCGGGTGTTGTCGCCATCGACCAGCACGGCCAGGTCCAGCTCGCTCAGGCTCAGACCCGGCCACAACAACAGCAGCGCCAGCGCGGTGATCAGCAGGCGTGGCAGGGCGGCGGGGTCGCGTGGGGCGGTGTTCAGCATCGCGGGATATGCGTCGGTTGCGGCTGTACGGGCGAGCTGGGCGTGGCCTGCAACTGCTCGTTCATGTAGAGCGCTTGCAGCTGGGCAGGCTGCACCTCACCGGCCGGCAGGTCGAAGGCGATGCGCCCGTCGCGAATACCGATCACCCGCGGGAAGTGCGCCAGCGCCAGGTCGACGGCATGCAGGCTGGCCAGCAAGGTCATGCCGCGCTCGGCGGCCTCGCGGTTGAGCACGGCCAGGGTGTGGCCGGCCAGCACCGGGTCCATGGCCGAGACCGGTTCGTCGGCGAGGATCAGTTCCGGCGACTGGTACAGCACGCGGGCGATGCCGACGCGCTGCAACTGACCACCGGAGAGCTGGTCGCAGCGCTGGTAGAGCTTGTCGGCGATATCCAGACGCGCCAGGGCGGCCTGGGCACCGCCTGCATCCAGCGGATGCAGCAGGTTGATCAGGCCCTTGGCCAATGACCACTGGCCAAGCTTGCCGGCCAGCACGGCGGTGACCACGCGTTGACGCGGTGGCAGCGGCGGCGCCTGGTGGATCAGGCCGATGCGTGCGCGCAGACGCTGGCGCTGGCGGGTAGCCAGGCGCCAGGGGTTGTGCTGCAGCAGGTCGATCTCTCCGTGCGTGGGTTGCAGGCTGGTGGCCAGCAGGCGCAGCAGGGTGGTCTTGCCGGCACCCGAGGGGCCGATGATGGCCACCCGTTCGCCGGGGCTGACCTCGAGATCGATGTTTTCGAGCGCAACCTTGCCGTTGGCGTGGGCCAGGCTCACGCCACGCAGGGCGATGCTCACTTGAGCAGGCCGGCGGCGCGAGCGGCTTCTTCGATGCCTTGGTAGTTTTCAGGCTTGGTCTCGATGAAGCGGCTGGCGGCCTGCAGGTCGAGAATCGCCTTGTGCTCGGGCTTGGCCGGGTCGAGGGCGAGGAAGGCGCTCTTGATCTTCGCCTGCAGGTCGGCGTCGAGATTGCCGCGCACGGTCCAGTTGTAGTCGTAGTAGGTCGGGGTGGTGGCGAAGACCTTGACCTTGTCGGTATCGACCTTGCCGCCATCGACCAGCTTCTGCCAGACCGAGGCGTTGAGCACGCCGGCGTCGGCCTTGCCGGCCTGTACCCAGGCTGCGGTGGCGTCGTGGGCGCCGGAATAGGCCACGCGGCTGAAGAAGTCTTCCGGCTTGATGCCGTCCTGCAGCATGAAGTAGCGCGGCATCAGGCTACCGGAGGTGGAAGACACCGAGCCGAAGGCGAAGGTCTTGCCTTTCAGATCCTGCAGCGATTTGACGGCCGGGTCGGAGGTGATGAACTTGCTGGTGAACTCGGCGTCCTGTTCACGCTGTACCAGCGGTACGGCGTTGCCGGTCTTCAGGTGCGCCTGGACGAAGGTGAAGCCGCCCAGCCAGGCCATGTCGATACGGTCGGCCGCCAGCGCCTCGACCACGGCGGCGTAGTCGGCCACCGGCACGAACTCGACCTTCATGCCCAGTTCCTGTTCCAGGTAGGCACCCAGCGGCTTGAACTTGCGCAGCAGTTCGGTGGGGGCTTCGTCGGGGATGGCCGAGACCTTGAGGACGTCGGCAGCTTGCGCGAATACAGCGGATACGGACAGGGCGATACCGGCGGCGAGCGCCAGGGTGTTCTTGAACATGTCGGATTCTCCGGTTCAATAGCGGGGAAGGCGCGCGCAGTATAGTGGCGCGACGCCGCGCTTGCAGCACGCATGCGCTGACTCCGGGGTTAATATGCGCGTTGAATAGGAAACTGCCTGGAGCTCTCGATGACCGCAACGCTGCCCGCCCTGGCCTTCGCCGGGATCGGCCTGATGGGCCTGCCGATGACCCGCCGCCTGCTCGCCGCAGGCTATCCACTGACGCTCTGGAATCGCACGCCGGACAAATGCGCGCCGCTGCTGGAGCAGGGGGCGCATCGCGTGGAGACCCCTGCCGAACTGTGCCGTGATGCCAGCGTGGTGATGCTCTGCCTGGCCAATACCGAGGTGGTGCGCGAGGTGGTGTTCGGCCCGGGCGGCATCGTCGAGGGCGCGCGGCCGGGGCAGTTGCTGGTGGATTTCTCCAGCCTGGAACCGGCGGCTACCCGTGAGATGGCGGCAGAACTGGAGGCGCGTACCGGCATGCGCTGGGTGGATGCCCCGGTGTCCGGCGGCACGCCCGGCGCCGAGGCCGGCACGCTGGCGATCATGGCTGGCGGCCGCGAAGAGGACGTAGAGCGCGTGCGCCCGGTGCTGGCGCAACTGGGCCAGCGTCTGACGCGCATGGGCGAGGTGGGCGCCGGGCAGGTGACCAAGGTGTGCAACCAGATGATCGTCGCCTGCAACGCGCTGGTGATCGCCGAGGTGGTGGCCCTGGCCGAGCGCTCCGGCGTCGATGCCAGCCTGATCGCACCGGCGCTGGCCGGAGGTTTCGCCGATTCCAAGCCGCTGCAGATCCTCGCCCCGCAGATGGCCGCCAGCCAGTTCGAGCCGATCAAGTGGCACGTGCGCACACTGCTCAAGGACCTCGATACGGCGGTCAAACTATCCCGTGAGCAGGGCAGCGCCACGCCCATGAGCGGCCTGGCCGCACAGCTGATGCGCCTGCACGGCAGCCAGGGAAACCTGGAGCGCGACCCGGCCACGCTGGTGGAACTGCTGCGCGAGCAGTGCCCATGAAGATCGCTGCCAACCTGTCCATGCTGTTCACCGAACTGCCGCTGCGCGAGCGCGTGCTGGCAGCGATGCGTGCGGGGTTCGATGGTGTGGAGATCCAGTTTCCCTACGAGCTGCCGGCCATCGCCCTGAAGGAAGTGCTGGAGCTCAGCGGCATGCCACTGGTGCTGATCAACGTGCCGGCGGGCGACCTGATGACGGGCGGCCCCGGTCTGGCCAGCGTGCCGGCGCGCCAGGCCGAGTTCGACGCTGCGCTGCAGGAGGCGCTGACCTACGCCGCCATGGTGCGCCCGACCTGCATCAACGTGCTGCCGGGGCGCCTGGCCGAAGGCGTGAGCCGCGAGCAGGCGTTGGCGTGTCTGGTCGCCAACCTGCGCAAGAGCGCCGAGGCGTTCTCCACACTGGGCATTCGTGTGCTGGTCGAGGCGATCAACCCCATCGACATGCCGGGCTTTGTGATCAACACGCCGGAGCATCTCGATGAGCTGCTGCGTGCGGTCGATCACCCGAATCTGGCGGCGCAATACGACTTCTATCACATGGCGCGCCAGGAGCTGGACGTGGCCGCCGGCATGCGCCTGCTGGCCGGGCACATCGGTCATGTGCAGTTCGCCGATGTGCCGGGGCGCGGCGCGCCGGGTACGGGGGGGCTGACCTTTGCGCCGCTGCTGGGCGCCCTGCGCGACAGTGGTTATGACGGCTGGCTGGGGGCTGAGTACAAGCCGGGCGAGGCGGGTACCCAGGCGAGTCTGAGTTGGTTGCCGGGGTTCAAGGCTGGAGTGTGAGTGTTTGGTCGCGGCTGAAGCCGCTCCTACAGATACCCACCGATTTCGTAGGAGCGGCTTTAGCCGCGATGAGATATCAGACTCAGGCAACGGCCAAGCAACGACAAGGTGCGCGAGCTTTCCCCGGATTGCATCCGGGCTACGCCGCTGGTCGCGGCTAAAGCCCCTCCCACAGGGCGGCGCGATTGTTGTAGGAGGCGCTTTAGCGGCGAGCTTATGCTCAAAGACAGCTCAGGACCTGGCCGCCACCCGTTCCAGCGGCCGGTAATGTGGAGGGAAGCGGGCCAGGATTTCTTCCAGCGGTACCGGTTTGCTGAACAGATAACCCTGCACCTGATCGCAGCCGCGCTCCTGCAGGAATGCCAGCTGGGCGGTGGTTTCCACACCTTCGGCGACGACCTTCAGATGCAGGGCATGGGCCATGGCAATGATGGCGTGGACGATCTCGCGGTCCTGACTGGAGTTGGCTACGTCCTGAATGAAGGAGCGATCCACCTTCAGCGTATCCAGCGGCAATCGACGCAGATAGGCGAGGGAGGAATAGCCGGTGCCGAAGTCGTCGATGGACAGACTCACGCCCAGCGCGCGGATGTTTTCCAGCAGGCCGATGGCGCGGTTGATGTTGCTCAGCAGCGCGCTTTCGGTCACTTCCAGCTCCAGGCAATGGGCGGGGCAACGGGTCGCATTCAGCAACTGCTCGATACGGCCCGGCAACTGGTCATTGGCCAGATTGAGCGCCGAGCAGTTGACCGCGATCTTCAAACCCGGATAGCCCATCTGTTCAAGGCTGTGGAGGTCGAGACAGGCCCGACGCAGCACCCAGTTGTCGAGCTGATCGATAAAGCCGTTGGCCTCGGCGATGGCGATGAAGCGTTCCGGGGTGAGCAGACCGTGCTGTAGATGATTCCAGCGCACCAGGGCTTCGAGCTTGCTCAATGCACCGCTGCGCAGATCGATGATCGGCTGGTAGTAGAGCAGCAGGTCATTGTCCTGCAGCAGCGCCTGGCGCAGATCTTCCTCGAGTTGCAACTCGAATGAGGCTTTCTGCTTCAGGTGCGGGTTGAAGAAATGCACCACATTGCGCCCGCTGCCCTTGGATTGATAAAGCGCCAGATCGGCGTGCTTGAGCAGCTCGTCGGCGCTGCTGCCGTCCTGTGGGAACAGGCTGATGCCGACGCTGGTGGTCATCACGATCCTGCGCCCGGCAAGGCTGATCGGCTCTTTCATCTGCTCCAGCACGCGCGCGGCCAGGGCGCGTGGGTCGGCGTTACTGTCCAGGCTGGCGACCACGCAGAACTCGTCGCCACCGAAGCGCGCGATGATGTCGCGCTCACGCAATGCAGCACGAATGCGCTGCGCCACCACGCGCAGCAGTTCGTCGCCGGCATCGTGGCCAAGGCTGTCATTGATGCGCTTGAAGTGGTCGACATCGAGAAACATCACCGCCAGGGTGCGCCCGGTCACCGCGTGTTCTTCCAGCGTGGCGGCGAATACCCGGTTGAAGCCGCGGCGATTGAGCAGCTCGGTGAGCGGGTCGAAATGCGCCACCTGTTCCAGCGAGGCCTTGGCCTGATCGAGCTGAACCAGCAGGGTATTGACCCGTTGCAGGTCGCGCTCCTTGTCATCGAGCTTTCTATCGATCCAGGCCGCCGCCAGGCTAAGGCTGAGGATCAGCAGGGTGATGGAGGCGACGATCAGTACCAGTTGCACACTGTTGTCGGCGCTGCGCAGTTGCAGCAGCGTGCCTTCCTGCACCACCAGATTGAGCGCGGCCATGCCGGTGTAGTGCATGGAGGCGATCGCCGCGCCCATCACCAGCGCCGCAGAAACCATCATCCAGCGCTGGCGCTTCTGCGAGCCGTGGCGGACGTAGCGGTTGAGCAGCAGCGCGGCGAAGCTGGCACTGATGGCGATGACGATGGACAGGGTGAACAGGCCGCCGTGGTAGTAGGCCTGGGCCTCTGAGCGAATCGCCGCCATGCCGCTGTAGTGCATGGCGCTGATGCCCAGGCCGATGATCACGGCCGCCAGCAACTGGCGGCTCAACCCGGGACGTGGCATGGCCATGTAGTAGAGAGCGAGGAGAGCGGCGGCCAGCGCCACCAGGAGCGACAGGATGGTGATGGCGAGGTCGTAGCGAATGGCGACCGGCGCCTGGAAGGCCAGCATACCGATGAAGTGCATGGACCAGATCGCGCCCGCCAGGCACAGCCCGCCGAGAAGCCCCCAGACCAGGCGCATGCTGCGTCTTTGCACCTGATCGAGATGCCTGGCGATGGTCAGGGTGCTGAGGCTGCCGACGCTGGCGATGACGTATGACAGAACCACCAGCCAGGGATCATGTTGGCAGTCGAGGAGAAGCTGCCCTTGTTCGGGCAGATCGACAAGAAAGCGGATCCAGAGTCCTTCCATAGTCATTTCCCCTGGCTCAGGGCGCTGCACATGTCCGTTCAGTGAAGCACAGGCACGCTCGTACTACTTGTGAACCCATAGGAATCAGGTCAAGAAATGATCAGTGCCAATAAGTTTTTAGCACAAGAAAATGGCACTTTGCCTTCGCGCAGCGAATATCGGGCAGCAACCTGGCAGCTTGTGGTCTGGATGATGGCCAAGTGCATGGTCAGCTACGGTGCATGGCCAATGCGCATGGCCGGAGCCGGGGACTGGAGCGGCACTTGGACGGCGTGCCCCTTCGGGGGAAAGGGCGCGCCGTGTCGGATTCTTCAAGGCACCAGCAGAATCTTGCCGTCGCGTTCGCCGCTGGCCGCTGCCGCTACCGCGTCCTTGATGTGTTCCAGATCGTAGGTGGCCGCAACCCGTGTCTTCAGTTTGCCACTGGCAATCAGCTGGACCAGCTCGCCGAACACCTTCATCTGCTGCGCCGGGCTGGCCTGCTGGAACCACTTGGCCAGCCAGAAGCCGCGCAGGGTCACGTCGCGGAACACGAACGAGGCCGGCGAAACCTGGCAGGCCTGGCCGCTCATCATGCCGTAGTTGACCAGCACGCCGCCGTTGGCCAGGGCCGCGGCGATGTGATCGGTGCTTTCTCCACCTACGGCATCGATGCCCAGACGCACTTCCGCGCCGCCTGTGGCAGCACGCACGCGCTTGGCTAGGTCCGGGCCGTCCACCAGTACCAGATCGCCGCCTTCGGCCTCGACGGCGGCGACCGCCGATTCGCGGCGCACCACGTTGATGGTCTTGAAGCCGCGCAGCTTGGCCAGCTGAATCAGGTAGCTGCCGACGCCGGAGTTGGCGGCGTTCTGGATCACCCAGTCGCCCGGCTTGAGGTCGACGAACTCGCTGAGCAGCAGCGAAGCGGTCGGCGGGTTGACGGTGAGCATGGCCAGCTGCAGCGGGTCGGCATCCGGCAGCGGGATGAGCTTGTCTGCCGGCGCGTTCATGGCCGTGACCCAGGTACCGCAGCCCACCGGCAGCAGCACGGTCTGGCCGACCTTGAAGTTGCCGACGCCCTCCCCGAGCGCCTCGACCTTGCCTACGCCCTCATTGCCGCCTACCGCAGGTAGCGGCGGCAGCATGCCGTATGCGCCGGTCAGGGTCAGCACGTCGGACGGATTGATCGGCGCAGCCAGTACCTTGACCCGCACCTGACCCGCAGCGGGCTCCGGTAACTGCAGCGGCACGGCGCTGATGACGTCCTGAGGCACCGGGCCGCGTTGCTGGTATTCGGCTTTGAGCATGGTCTGATCTCCTGAAATCGGGCGCAAAATGCGTGCAGCCAGTCTAGCCACGAAAAGGCAAAGCGGAATGAATCGACCGGCATCCACTCTAGTTATTAAGGCCGCCAGCCGTCTATGCTCTGGCAGTCCGATAGCGGGGTAGATGATGGTCAGATGGTGGCTGGGCTTGATGTTGGCTTGCCTGAGCGCGACGGCTGCCGCGGAGGTGCTGCATGTCGGTTTCGGCACGCACAAGCCGCCTTACGTGTTCGAAGGTGAACCGCGTGGCCTGGAGTACGAGTTGGTGGAGCGCGCCGCGCACAACGCCGGCTTCGAACTGACCGCCTATTACGCACCGATGGAGCGCCTGCACCTGATGCTGCGGCGCGGCGAAATCGATGCCATTACCACTACCCACGAGCGCAGCGGGGTTGTGGCGTTCTATTCCGATGTCTATATCCACTACCACAACGTTGCAGTGTCGCTGGCCAGTCGGGATTATCACATCGAGCGTATCGCCGACCTGAGCAACCATGCAGTCAGCGCCTTTCAGCGGGCCCGCCTGCTGCTCGGGCCAGAGTTCGAGCGTATGGCCATGAACAACCCGCGCTATCGCGAGGAGGCGCTGCAGATCAACCGCAATCGCCTGCTCTACAGCGGCCGCACCGATGTGGTGGTGGGTGACAAGCGCATCATTCGCTACCTCAATCGTGAGGTGAACGACCAGGTCGACGTGAGCCAATCGCTCGACTGGTTCGAAATCTTCCCTCCTACGCCATACCGCGTCGGCTTTCGGCGGCAGCAGCACCGTCTGCGTTTCGATGAGGGGTTGCGCATGTTGCGCGAATCCGGCGACTACCAGCGCATCGAACGGCGCTATCTGGCTGACTGAAATCTGAGGAAACTTTTGCAGGGCTGCCACGGCAGAAAGGCTGTTGCACTATGCCGGCTTGTCTGATGACTGGAGACGTCTCGATGCCGCGCCTGAAACCCCTCGCAGCCCTCGGCCTGATCGCCCTGATCGGCTCCCAGTACAGCTTCGCCGAAGACCGGCAGCTATCTTCGGAACTGGGTCCGCTGAACGTCCATACCATCGCCGAAGGCCTGGCCAATCCATGGGCTGTGGCCTTTCTGCCGGATGGTCAGGGCTATCTGGTCAGCGAGCGGCCAGGCGCCTTGCGCTGGATAAGTGCCGAGGGAAAGGTATCCGAGCCGCTGCGCGGCGTGCCGGACGTCTTTGCCGTCGGCCAGGGCGGTTTGCTCGACGTGGTGCTGTCGCCTGATTTCGCAGAGGACCGACTGGTCTACCTGTCCTACGCCGAGAAGGGCGACGGCGCCGCGGGTACGGCGGTCGGGCGCGGCAAGCTGTCGGCCGATGCTTCGGCCCTGGAAAATTTCGAGGTGATATTCCGCCAACAGCCCAAGCTGTCGAGCGGCACGCACTTCGGCTCGCGCCTGGTGTTCGACCGTGACGGCCATCTGTTCATCGCCCTGGGTGACAACAACGACCGCCCCACCGCGCAGGAGCTGGACAAGTTGCAGGGCAAGCTGGTGCGTATCTTCCCGGACGGGCGCATCCCCGAGGACAACCCTTTCGTTTCCCGCGAAGGCGCGCGTAAGGAAATCTGGTCCTACGGGCACCGCAACCAGCAGGGGGCGGCGCTCAACCCCTGGAGCGGCCGCCTCTGGACTCACGAGCACGGCCCGCGCGGCGGGGATGAAATCAACATTCCCGAAGCCGGCAAGAACTACGGCTGGCCGCTGGCGACCCACGGCATCAATTACTCGATGCTGCCGATCCCCGAAGCCAAGGGCAAAACGGTCGAAGGTACCGAGCCGCCGCATCATGTCTGGGAAAAATCGCCTGCGATCAGCGGCATGGCGTTCTACGATGCCGAGCGTTTCCCCGCCTGGCAGCAGAACCTGTTCATCGGTGCGCTGGCCAGCCAGGCGCTGATTCGCCTGCAGCTCGACGGCGATCAAATCGTGCATGAGGAGCGTTTGCTGGAATCGCTGAAGGCACGGATACGTGATGTGCGGCAGGGGCCGGACGGCTATATCTACGTGCTGACGGATGCGCCGAAAGGGCAGTTGCTGCGCCTGGGTCTCGCGGGCGAGTAAGCTTGGGGGGAGGCTGAGGCGGGGAGGGGGGCTGGGTGCGCAATGCGCACCCGAGGCGATCACTTCTTGCTGATGGTGATCTGGCGAGTGCCGCCATAGGTCTGGCCACTGACGCCCTTGGCGATCTGCTGGATCTCGCCGCCGCTCTGCAGGAAGGCAGCGATCTGCGCCTCGATGGACTCGCGGGTTTCCACGGCAGGTGCGGGTTTGCTGACTTTGCTGGCGGACGACTTGACGCGAAGGGTGGCCATGACCTTGATCTCTTTCAGATGGGCGGCCGGCCATTATGCCTCAATCCGCCTGTTTCTGCTTGGATAATCGCCCTGTTACCTGCCACAACGCGGCGCATGAGCGCGTTTTCGCGACACGTTATGGCTTGTTTTCCAGACACTTATACGGCCTGGTGACCGGCTGTCGATTCGCCATGCAGTCAGCCCGGTCGTTCGCCAACTCAGGTAGAATGCGCGGCTGTTTTGTCGAGGTGGAAACGATGGCCGTTATCGGGCGGATGAATTCTTTACAGGTGGTCAAGCACACCGACTTCGGTCTTTATCTGGACGGTGGTGCCGATGGCGAAATCCTCCTGCCCAAGCGCTACATCCCCAAAGACACGGCGAGCGAGGTCGAGGACTGGCTCAACGTGTTCATCTATCTCGACAGCGAAGACAAGCTGATCGCCACCACGCTGAAGCCGAAGATTCAGCTCGGCGAGTTCGCCAGCCTCAAGGTGGTGGATATCAACCGCGTCGGCCTGTTCTTCGACTGGGGCCTGCCCAAGGACCTGTTGCTGCCGCATTCCGAAGAAAAGCGCCCGCTGCAGATCGGCGATTACTGCGTGGTCTACCTGTATCTGGACAAGCGTACCCGCCGCCTCACCGCCACCGCGCGCCTGGATCGTCATCTGGACAAGGTGCCTGCCAACTACCAGGTCGGCCAGGAAGTCGATCTGCTGGTGGTCGAGCGCACCGATCTCGGCTTCAAGGCCATCATCGACGGTAAACACTGGGGCCTGATTCACAAGAACGAGCTGTTCAAGTTCATCCGCAGTGGCATGCGCGAGAAGGGCTACATCAAGGCGTTGCGTGCCGACGGCAAGATCAGCCTGAGCCTGCAGCCCATCGGTCAGGAGGCCGCCAGCGGCCTGGCCGAGCAGATCATCGAGCGTCTGCACGCTCAGGGTGGCGTGCTGGCGCTGGGGGACAAGAGCCCGCCGGAGCTGATCGCCGAACAATTCCGGGTCAGCAAGGGCAACTTCAAGAAGGCTATCGGCGGGCTCTACAAGCAGGGCCTGATCCGCATCCACGACGACCGTATCGAACTGCTCGACAACTGAAACAACAGTGACTTGAGCGCGGGCGTGGCAACTCGCATAATGCCGGCGTTTTCCCGCCGGTGTAGCTCAGTCGGTAGAGCAGCGCACTCGTAACGCGAAGGTCGCAGGTTCGATTCCTGTCTCCGGCACCATAAAAAGCAAAGGGTCAGCTTCGGCTGACCCTTTGTCGTTTTGAGCTGAATATCCCCTCGCGCTGTTGTCATAGCGGGTGTGATGATGTTTTCAGGTTCAGGCACATCAAGTCTGATCCTGATTCAGACGGGAGTTGCCTATGTTCATTCGTTCGCTGGTGTTGATTGTCGGAGCCGCATTCGCCGCTGCTGCGTTCGCCGATCAGCCGCAGACCATTCGCGTCATCCCCAAGAGTTACGTCAGCCCCGGAGCCAGCGGCAGCGTTTCGGGCTCGTCGAGCTATGAGCAGCACAACCTCTACGGTGGCCAGCGCCTGCCGCAGGGCAGCGTGCGGCAGGAGAGCCGCTACGGCAGCCAGTCCATCGGAACGCGTGGCGGGATTCGCCAGACCATCGAATATCCGGGCGGTCTGATCATCGAACGCCAGCCGGGCGGCAGCAGTTATCAACAGCAGCGTAGTCGTTGAATGTCAGTGATTGACTGCTGCTTTGCTCTGGCCGGTCGGGGTTTCGGCGATCACCGCGCGGTTGCGTCCTTCGCTCTTGGCCCGGTACAGGCATTCGTCGGCGCGCTGCAGCCAGCTTTTCCAATGCTCGCCGTCATGCAGGACCGCACCGCCGATGGAGACAGTCACCGCACCCCCGGGGCTGTGCAGTTCATTGGCGACCTTGCTCAGCAGGTTCTGCGCAGCGGTGAACAGGCCTTCTGCTTCGGTACCGGGCAGCAATAGCAAAAACTCCTCGCCGCCGAAACGGAACAGGCGATCTTCCTTGCGGCAGTGGCGCTTGATGAGCCCGACGAAAGCCACCAGTACCTGATCGCCAACGTGGTGACCGAAGCGGTCGTTGATCTGCTTGAAGTGGTCCAGATCCATCACCAGCAGGCCATAACTGTCGCTGTGACGACGATGGCTGGCCACGGCGATCTTCAGTTCCTCGTTCATGGCGCGGCGATTGCGCGCGCCGGTGAGCGGATCGTGGATCGCCAGCAGTTGCAGTTGGTCGCGTTGGGTACGCGTGCGGAAGGCGAAGATAAAGCTGAGCACGCTGGCCATCATGCAGGTGACCAGAAACGACACCATCTGGTAATGGCTTTCGAACACACTGCCGGGTACCAGCAGCGCATGGCTGACCAGACTGATCAACACCAGAGCCGTCGCCAGCAGGGCTTTGCCGGGCGTCACCATGAAGAAGTTGAACAGGATCAGCGGATAGATCCAGAACAGGCCGTTAACGCCCAGGTTGATGGCGATCAGCGTAGCGCCGAGCGAAAACACCGCAGCCAGGTAGATGCCGGGCTTGACCGTGTCGCGGGTGACCCAGGCATAGAGCACGGCGAACACGGTGGACAGGACGATGATGGTGTCCGCAAGGCCCACCAGATAGTTGCCCTGGAGCAGACGGTACACGGCATAGGGGGTAATGCCGATGACCCCGAACAGCCCCATCAGGGTGATGATCGACAGCTGAAAATCGTTGCGTAGGCGCTTCAGCAAGCGAGCAGTCTGGGTAGCCATAGCGTTCTTTTCGTTGTTATTGGACAAGCATGCAGAGCTTGGACCGCTAATGGCAAGGGGCATTCCTGAGCAATTTGCCAGCATTTTGGTCTGTGATGGCAGGCCGCTCAGTGCCTGCACAGCGCCATCAGCGATTTGTTGCGCTGATAGCGAGCCAGGCGTTGCGCCAGTTCAACGGGTAATTGCGGGCATGGGGCAAAGCCCTGGCGTTGATAGAACCCGAGCAGATCAGGATGGCAAAACAGCCATATCGGTTGGGGGTTAGCCTGCAGGCTCTGCGCCAGGAGGCTGGCAGCCAGGCCCCGGCTGCGGTGAGCAGGGGCCACGAAAAGCCCTGTGAGCCACCGCCCGTCGGCAACCGGGCGCAGACACAGCGCGGCGACGATTTCGCCGCCTTGCTGGATTACCCAGAGCTCGTCGCCGGCCTGGCTGCGCATGGGCGAGCGATGCTGGCGATAGAACTTGTCCACCAGGGGGCGCAGCACGTTGGGGAGTTGGCGGGGCTCAGGCATGCAGGGGCGCGGCAGGCATGACGCGCGGGCGCTGCACGTCATGCCCGACGAGGTTACAAATGGCGCTTGAGCTCGGCGATATGTTCCGGGCCGATGCCGCAGCAGCCGCCGATCATGCTCGCGCCGCGCTGGCGCCAGTCCCTGGCCCAGACCAGATAGCCTGGTGGGTCGAGATCTTCGCGCAGCTCGTCAAGTCCGTCATTGGCTTTCGCGTCCTTGGGCTGCGGCGGGAAGGCATTGGCATAGGCGCCGAGGGTGACGTCTGCGCCAAGGCGGGCGAAGGTTTCACGGGCGACATCGATGGCCGCACCAATCACCTCCGGTTGGCTGCAATTGAACAGCAGGTGCTGTACGCCCAGGCCGGCCATGACCTCGGCAGCCTCGCTCAGGGGTTCACCGGAACGCAGGCGCGGCACTTCATCGACACCATCATCCTGCAGGGTGAGGGACACCCAGAAAGGCTTGCCGTCTTGCGGCAGCAGCGCATGGATAGCGCTTACTTCAGCAATCGAACTCTGGGTCTCGGCAAGCCAGATGTCGACATGCGGCGCCAAGCCCTGCAGTAATGGCGTGAGGATTTCGCTGACGCGTTGCGCTTGGAACAGATCCGGCCGGTAGGAGCCGAACAGCGGCGGCAGTGAACCGGCCACGCGTACCGCGTGAGCGCTGGCATCGGCCGCGCTGCGCGCCAGGCGGCCAGCGGTATCGGCCAGGCTCAGACCTTCGGCAGCGAAACGCTCTTCGCCGATGTGAAAGGGCACGACGGCGTAGCTGTTGCTGGTGATGACCTGCGCCCCGGCCTCGATAAACGCCGAATGTGTAGCGATCACGGCCTCCGGTGCTTGGGTCAGGGCCAGGGCCGACCATTCCGGCTGACGAAAGGGCGCGCCACGACGCTGCAGCTCTCGTCCCATACCGCCGTCGAGAATAACCAAAGGCTTGTGATGCATATGCTTTCCGATAATATCCATATGAACAAAATTCACTTCTGGGATGGCGTTTATAACTATTTAATACGCCGTCCTTTCGTTTATCTATTGTTCAGGTATTTCAATGCGTTTGCCAACCTTGCTCGGCGCGGGCCTGCTCGCTGCCACCGTTACCACGCACGCTTTCGCCGGCGAGATTCTCGATCGTGTGCAGTCCAAGCAGGAGATGGTCAACGTCCTGATGGAGAGCTATCCACCGTTCTCCTTCCTCAATGAACAGAACCAGCTCGATGGCTTCGACGTGGACGTGGCCAAGGCTGTGGCCGAGAAGCTCGGGGTCAAGGTGCGTTTCGAAACGCCGTCCTGGGATGTGATCGCCGCTGGCCGCTGGAATGGTCGTTACGACATCTGCATCTGCTCGATGACGCCGAGCAAGGCGCGCGCCGAGGTCTTCGACTTCCCGGTGGAATACTACGCCTCGCCGGCCGTGATTGTGGTCAACGCCAGGGATGAGCGCATCCAGTCAGCAAAGGAACTCAATGGCCTCAAGGTCGGTGTGATCAGCGCTTCGAGCTACGAGAGCTACCTGAACAAGGGATTGGTGATCGAGGGGGATGAGGATCGGGAGATCGAATACCCGTTCGACTTCGTGCAGAGCGCTCCCTATGACACCGAGAATGTCGCTTTTCAGGATCTGGCCCTGGGCGCAGGCGTGCGCCTCGATGCCGTGCTGACCAATCTGGTGACGGCGCAGGCGCGTCTGCAGCAGGACAACCGCTTCAAACTGGCCGGTGCACCGCTGTACGAGGAACCCAACTCGGTCGCCATCGAAAAGGGCGATGCCGAATGGGACGCCAAAGTACGCGAGGTGTTCGCCGAGCTGAAGGCTGACGGCACGCTGACGCGTCTGTCGCAGAAGTGGATCGGCGCCGACATCAGTAAATGAGTGATCAGCAATTTACCCGAGGCCAGGCCCAGCACGGGTCTGGCTTCGACCTGTTCGGCTTCCGTTCGCGCCTGTACCTGACCTGGCTGGCGTTGTTCGTTCTCTTCGTCGCCTTCTTCCTCAGCTTCGATCTGAAATTCTCCATCATCGTGGAGAAGTTTCCCTATCTGGCCGGTTTCAGGCTCGGCCCGAACGGCTTCCTGCAAGGTGCGGCCCTTACGCTGTTCCTGTGCCTGTGCTCGATGGTGGTGTCTTTGCTGCTCGGCTTCGCCGCAGCCCTGGCGCGGCTGTCGACCAGCGCGGTACTGCTGGGCGTCGCCAGTTTCTATACCTCGTTCTTCCGCGGTACGCCGCTGATGATCCAGATTCTGTTGATCTATCTCGGTTTGCCCCAGATCGGCGTGGTACCGGGAGCGATCAGCGCCGGCATCATCGCCCTATCGCTGAACTACGGTGCCTACCTGAGCGAAATCTTCCGCGCCGGGATCATGGCCGTGCCTGCCGGCCAGCGCGAGGCAGCGCTGGCGATGGGTATGCGGCCGGCGCAGATCTTCCTGCACATCACTCTGCCGCAGGCCATGCGCACCATCATCCCACCGACGGCCAACCAGTTTATTTCGATGCTCAAGGATTCGTCCCTGATCTCGGTAATGGGCGTGTGGGAGGTGATGTTCCTGGCCCAGTCTTATGGCCGCTCCAGCTACCGCTACCTGGAAATGCTGACCACCGCCGCGGTGATCTATTGGGTGCTGTCGATCGTGCTGGAGCTGATCCAGGCGCGTCTGGAGCGGCACTTCTCTCGCGGCTACCGGCGCTGAGGTCCGGTCAAGCCGGCGCCAGGCGACGGCGTTCGGCGCGGATCTCCGGCAGGTCGTTGCGGCGCAGGTACACGCGTAGCGGTTCGCTGAGATTGACCCGGTCATCGATACGCTGTTCCTGCAACCAGGCCAGGCGCTGGCGATCCAGGCGCATCAGCTGGCCTTCGTCAGCGTGCCAGACGTATTCGCAGGTCGGAGTGATGGTCTCGGCGGGCACATCGAGGCCGAAGCTGTCTTCGGAAAAACGCAGCAGGTACTGGCCGGTCTTGGCATTGAAGCCGACGAAACCCTGCAGCTGGTCGGCGGCCTGGCAGATCTGGGCGGACGTGATACTCATGGCAAACCTCTTTTTCTGTGGGGTTTGCAGGCAAGGCGAATGGTTCTGTTTATCGGCGCAGCCTAACGCCTGAAACGCTGGCTGCCGTTGCCTTGGATCAAGAAAGCCGTTGCAGGGCCGGCAATACCTGCTCGCGAAGCAGCGGTGCCAGGTCATCGGGCAGGGGCTGGGCGGTATCGAGCCAGCGCAGTTCTTCCAGCTCGGCAGCTGCTTGAACGGCGTGGGGCAGGGCGGCGCGATAGATGTCGGCCTGCACCCAGGTATCGGCTTCGTTGGCGGCGGGGGCGTGAAACTGGCCGAGTGGTTGCAGCGCTGCGCTGTCCAGTTGCAGCTCCAGCTCCTCGAGCAGTTCACGCTCGAGCGCAGACAGCGCATCTTCGCCCGGCTCGCGCTTGCCGCCAGGCAGCATGAAGAAGCGGGTATTGCGCTTGCGTACCAGCAGCAGGCGGCCTCGTTCGTCGAACAGGCAGGCGGCGGCGATCTGCAGAGTGGTTTTCATCGGATAGCGGCGGGCGCCCGTGCAGAGCGCCCGGCGCACCTCAGCCGGCCAGGCCGACGTAGACGTTCTGCACGTCGTCATGGCCGTCGATGGCTTCGAGGAAGGCCTCGACTTCTTCCATCTGTTCCGGCGTCAGGCTGGTCACCGGGTTCTTCGGACGGTAGCCGAGCTTGGCCGAGTTGACGGTGAAGCCATGCTCCGGCAGCGCCTTGCACACGGCGTCGAGGTCGGTCGGATCGGTGATGAACAGGGTCGCGCCCTCGTCATCGGGGACGAAGTCCTGTGCGCCGGCTTCGATGGCGGCCAGTTCCGGGTCGGCATCGCTGTCAGTGCTGGCCTCGATCAGGCCGACATGGTCGAAGTCCCAGCTGACCGAACCGGACGCACCGAGCTGGCCCTTGCGGAACAGCACGCGAATCTCGGCCACGGTGCGGTTGACGTTGTCGGTCAGGCACTCGACGATCACCGGCACCTGATGCGGGGCGAAGCCTTCGTAGAGGGTACGCTCGTAGTTGATCACCTCACCGGACAGGCCCGCGCCTTTCTTGATCGCGCGCTCCAGGGTGTCCTTGGGCATCGAGGCTTTCTTGGCCTGATGCACGGCCAGGCGCAGCTTGGGGTTCATGTCCGGGTCGGCGCCGTTACGCGCGGCGATCATGATTTCCTTCACCAGCTTGCCGAAGATCTTGCCTCGGGCATTGGCGGCGGCTTCTTTGGGTTTGGCTTTCCACTGGGCGCCCATCTGGGGTCTCCTGGCCGATAGGTGAGACGGCGTCGCGCGCATCTGGGCGTGACGATCGGATAGGTTGCGGATTCTAGTGCCTTGCGCGGCTGTCGGCACCTGCAATTTCCCCAGGGTGCGAGCGTACTTGTCGGCGGGCCTTCGAGTCGCACCAACTGCCGGTGCTGCGACGGTGCTTGCCTGGCCTGGCCGGGCGAAGGAACATGGCGGCCCTGCGCAATCGTCAGAAGGAGTTGTTCATGTCTCCTCGGGTTCTGATCACGGCTCTGCTGCTGGCGACGGGCATCGCCCAGGCCACCCCCGAGCAGGTGCCGCTGTACCGGGAAATCAAGGATTGGGTCGTCGCCTGCGGCAATCTGCGCGGATGCCAGGCATTGAGTGCCCCGGAAAGTTTCGATTACACGCCTTTGAGCCTTCAGTTCGAGCGTGCTGCAGGTGCCCAGGCACCGCTGCGACTGTCACTGCACTATGCCGAGCAAGGCGGCTATGCGCCGCTGCGGCTCGATGGCCGAGCCCTGTCCACTGCTGGTCGCCTGCATCCGGTGGAAAGCCAGGGGGAAACCACGCTGGTGGCTGAAGGCGCCGATGCTCAGGCTGTGTTGGCCGAGTTGCGCAACGGCGCGCAACTGCGCATGGAAGGGGAGCGCGATTACGAGGCGGTGGTTTCGCTCAGTGGTCTTTCCGCAGCCTTGCTGCTGATGGATGCCGTACAGGGGCGGGTGGACAGCCGCAGTGCCCTGTATCGTCCCGGCTCACGACCCGACGGCGAGGTGCCCGCTGCGCCACAGGCGCCGCATCTGCGTGCCTATCCTGGCGTCACCCCGCTGAGCGAAGTGGAGCAGCGTGACATCGCCCAGCAGGTGATGGCTGCAACGCGCGGCCAGTGGTTCGACGAGGACATGAGCAATGAGTCCGAGGCCTTCGCGCTCAACGACCGCGAGGCGCTGGTCATCATCCGAACCTGGTGCGCCGCCTACAACTGCGACTTCGCCGTATATCGTGTCGACCGTCAGGCGCCGTACGCCGAGCGTGATCTGCAGCTCGAGCCGGCGCCGCTGGGCCTCGGCGCGTTGTCCGGCTGGGTGAGTTACAACCCCGACACCGGCGAGCTGGGCTATCTGTACAAGGGGCGAGGGATCGCAGATTGCGGCGAGTCGGGCAGCTGGCGTTTCGATGGCGAGCGTTTTCAGCTGGCCTCGCTCAGTTTTCTCGGCCGCTGTGCGGCGCGTAATCCGGGCGAGTGGCCCGAGTTGTGGCGTGTGGTCGAGCCATGACCCCGTGCGGGTTGCTGGCAGGACCCGCTACAGGTAGCGCCAGATCAGTTGCACGCCAGCCAGCAGCATGCCCAGCCGCGCAACGCGATAGAACCACAGGTGGTTGACCCGCACTTGCAGCCACAGCCCACTCCATACCCCCAGCGGCACGATGGGCGCGAGCATCAGGCTGAGCAGCAGGTTCTCCCGCGTGAACTGGCCCAGCGCCGCGTAGGGGAACAGCTTGGCGGCGTTGGTCAGCAGGAAGAACAGGTTGATGGTGGCGACGAAGCGCACCTTGTCCAGCTGCTGCGGCAACAGGTGCATCATCACCGGCGGCCCGCCCGCGTGGGCAACGAAGCTGGTGAAACCGGCCAGGCTCGACAGCAAGGTGCCGCGGCCCTTTTGCAGTGGCCGGGGCGCCTGGTTGCTAGCCAGCAAGCCAAGACCGACGAAGACGATGGCGATGGTGCCGATCAGCAGGCCGATGGCACGTTCATCGAAGATGCCGAAGGTCAGCGAACCGATGCCGATACCGATCACGGCACCCGGCAGCATGACCTTGAGGTTGGCCGTATCCCACTTGCCCCAGTAGGCCCT
Organism: Pseudomonas sp. KB-10; assembly: GCF_018221585.1. Classification (NCBI taxonomy): domain Bacteria; kingdom Pseudomonadati; phylum Pseudomonadota; class Gammaproteobacteria; order Pseudomonadales; family Pseudomonadaceae; genus Pseudomonas; species Pseudomonas sp. KB-10. Next base: position 534,123 of record NZ_QYYB01000002.1, on the reverse strand, counting down.
CAGCCCAACCACATCAGCCAGGCAGAGAATCGGCAGCATCACCGCCACGGCCTGTTTCGGCGAGGTGGCCAGGGCCAGCAGCGGCACGGCGATGCCGCCCAGGGCGCCACCGAAGCCGCCCTTGGACAGGCCGGTGAGAAACACCGCTGGCAGGGCGAACAGAAGGAAATCGTGCAGGGTCATGGGCTCGGCGTAACGGCACTGAAGCGCGCAGGGTAGCAGCCGCGCATGGCTGTGTGGCTTTTTTCCCTGCCCTCTGTGTCTGTCTGCACTGGGGGGAGGCTGCTCTAATGCCTGCTCATTCAAGCTGAGGTTGCGACCCATGACACCCAAGGATCTACTGCTGGCGCTGCTGGTGATCGTCGTCTGGGGCATGAATTTCGTGGTGATCAAGGTCGGCCTGCACGGCATGCCGCCGATGCTGATGGGGGCCCTGCGGTTTCTCCTCGCGGCCTTCCCGGCGATACTCTTCGTGCGTCGGCCGCAGGTGCCGCTGCGCTGGATGCTGGCCTATGGCATGACCATCTCGCTGGGGCAGTTCGCCTTTCTCTTCTATGCCATGTACGTCGGCATGCCGGCGGGCCTGGCGTCGCTGGTGCTGCAGTCGCAGGCGTTCTTCACCCTGTTCTTCGCTGCGCTGTTTCTCGGTGAACGGCTGCGCGGCAGCAACCTGTTCGGCTTGCTGGTGGCGGCCAGCGGCCTGGTGTTGATCGGTCTGCAGGGTGGGCAGGCGATGACTCTGGCGGGCTTCGCCCTGACCATCGCGGCGGCCTCGATGTGGGCGCTGGGCAATGTGGTGACGCGCAAGCTGGGCAAAGTCAATCTGGTCGGCCTGGTGGTCTGGGGCAGCCTGATTCCGCCGTTGCCGTTCCTGGCCCTGTCGTTGTGGCTGGAGGGGCCGGAGTTGATCAGCCAGTCGCTGCGCGCGCTAGGCCTGGATTCGTTGCTGGTGCTGGCCTACCTGGCATTCGGCGCCACCATTCTCGGTTATGGCCTGTGGAGCCGGCTGCTGTCGCGCTACCCGGCCAGCCAGGTGGCGCCGTTCTCGCTGCTGGTGCCGGTGGTGGGCATCAGCTCTTCGGCGCTGCTGCTGGGTGAGCGTCTCGGCGGCCTGCAGATGGTCGGCGCGGCGCTAGTCATGGCCGGGCTGTTGATCAATGTCTGGGGCGGGCGCCTGCTCGACAGCTGGCGCCAGCGCTCAGCCAGAGCTGTTTGACGGAGCGGGGGGGCGAGACGGGGCGAGGATGGGCAGGAGAAACCGGAGAGTGGCTATGGCCACTCTTCGGTCTGGCTGGATCAGTCCTGGCGGCTGGTGACTTCCAGCAGGTGATAGCCGAACTGGGTTTTGACCGGACCCTGTACCACGCCGACCGGCGCGCTGAAGACCACGGTGTCGAATTCCTTGACCATCTGGCCCGGGCCGAAGGAGCCCAGGTCGCCGCCGCTGCGGCCGGACGGGCAGGTGGAGTTGTCGCGGGCCAGTTGGGCGAAATCGGCACCGCCTTCGATGGCGGCTTTCAGTTCGTTGCACTTGTCTTCGCTGGCAACCAGGATGTGGCGGGCAGTGGCGCGGGCCATGGGAGTACCTCCTATCGATAGAGGTGCAGAGCCTAGCGCAATCGCCTCGCCAAGCAAACGGAAAGCCGTTCGCCCATGTTCAGCCTTTCATTGGCCGCCGGCTGCGCCGCTAGCGGCATGAGGGCTCCGTGCACCGGAAAAACCTTGCCTTGCGGTGGCAAGTCACTGCCGCTAAGGCATGCGACGAGCCCGTGATCAGAGGCTGGCAGCGGCTGGCCCGAAACCTGCTTTGCCTGTGGCGAATGCTTTTGGCGGGAGGCCATATGACCAGCATCAACAACAGCACGCCTGCCATGCTCAGCTACTACGGCAGCCAGCTCAACAATCGTTCCAGTGCCGCCAGCGGTGAAGCCGACAGCCAGACTGGTCAGGACCCGCTGGGCGATCTGCGACGTTTCGCCAAGCAGGTCGTCGCGCGCAGCGAGGGTGGACTGCTGCGGGCGATGAACGGCGGCGCGGCGACGCCCGCCAATGCCGCGCAGCGCGGTGCCGAGGGTCAAGCCGCGGCGCCCTCGGTGATCCAGTTGCCCGATGTGACGCAGCTCGATCGCGACGATGCCGCCAAACTGCTGCAGCAGGTGCAGAAGATGGTCGATGCCGGCCTGGACGGCAGCGTTCGCATCGCCGGGCACAATGGCGACAAGCAGACCGACTCGCTGGAAACCTACCGCCAGTGGCTGCAGGAAAAGGGCGGGCTCAGCGTCTACGCCTGATCAACCCAGGGCGGGTTTGCCGTCACCCATGTCTTCACGGGTGATCACACGGTTGCGTCCGGCACGTTTGGCGGCGTAGGTACGTCTGTCAGCCGCCAGCATCAGCGCGTCGAGGGTTTGTCCGTCCATTCCGAAGCTCGCCACACCGGCGCTCAGCGTCATGGGCAGAGCGCTGCCATCAAAGGTCAACGGCTCCGCTGCCAGACGCTCGCGCAGATTCTCGGCGATGTCCCGGGCCTGCGTCGCCGTGCTGCTCGGCAATAGCACGGCGAACTCCTCGCCGCCCAGGCGGCAGAACAGATCATTGATGCGCAAGCGTTGCGCCAGCACCGTGGCGAAGTGGGCCAGGGCGCGGTCTCCGACCTCATGGCCGAAGCGATCATTGATCTGCTTGAAGTGATCGATATCGAGAAACACCAGCGAAAGCGGGGTGCCATTGCGTAGCGCATGGGCGCGTTCGCGGTCGAACACCTCGGCCAGTTTCAGCCGGTTCGGCAGGCCGGTGAGCGCGTCGGTGGTGGCCTGCTCGGTCAGACGCTTTTCGTTGAGAATGCGGCTGCGCTCGTAGATGTGGGCGAAAATCATCACCGCCAGACTGGCCAGGCCGAGATTCGCGACGATCTCGATGTTCTGCAGCAGACTTTCGGAAGAAAACCGCCGAGTGAAGACAAACAGGCCGATGCCGACGAACAGCACCGAGCCGTACATGCCCAGGCGCAGCCCCAGCAGCAGATAGCAGATGATCGGAATCGACTGTATCCAGGCGAACACTGCGAAGGAGGTGTGGGTCTGAGCCAGCGCCACGATCATGATGCTGAAGAACGGCAGCAGGTAAGCCGCGGTCAATAGCTGCAGGTTGCGGGTTCGGTCGAGGATGGTCAGCAGATACAGCGATATGGCGGCGTAACCGAGCTCCAGACCCGCCAGCAGCCAGTTATCGTGCAGCAGGTTGACCACGGAGAAGAACAAACCGCCGCTCAAAGTGATCCATAGCAAGGCTTTGAGGACCAGGCGTCGATGTTGCTCATTCTTGGCGAAGTAACCGGGCATCAGTGTTCTCGAGCGGAGTGGAGCAAAGTGCGCAGAGCGCGATGGCGGCAGGTGGCGTCATGCAGGAACCCTGCCGAGTGCTGGCGAGTCCATGATTCGCAGGCATTCGAAGGGACGAGGAAACGCGCCATGATAGTGCGCCGGGAAATACGTCAGAATCACGACGTTAGTTGGGAGAGGGCTGTATGACAACAACGATGGACAAACGGGGCTGGTATCGCTGCCTGCTGGCGCTGCTGCTGATGGGGGTTCTGCATTCGGCTCAGGCCGGCGAGGACCTGGCACTGATCGAGACGATCAACGCCTATCGCAGCGACGTGCAGCGCTGCGGCGTGCAGGCCTCCGAACCGCTGCCGCCGTTGACCAACGACCCGCGCCTGATACTGCCGGCCAATGGTACTGCGGATCTGCAGGATGCCCTGAGTGCCTCCGGTTATCCGCTGGTCAACGTTCAGGCCATCACGCTGTCTGGCCCGCGAAACGCGCAGGCGGCGATGCAGGCGTTGAGCGAGAGCTTCTGCCGCGTGCTGCTCGACCCCCAATTCATCGACATCGGCGTCAGTCAGCAGGATCGAGACTGGCGCATCGTGCTTGCACGGCCACTGCTGAGCGGGCGCCTGCAAACCTGGCAGACCGAGGGGGAAAGTCTGTTACTGCTGATCAATTCCGCCCGCGCCGAGGCGCGCCTGTGCGGCGACCAGGCATTCGCCGCCACGGCGCCACTGGTATGGAATGCCGCATTGGGCAGCGCCGCCGAGAGTCATAGCCGGGCCATGGCCAACGGCAACTTCTTCGCTCACCAGGGGCGTGACGGTCTGACGCCGGGAGATCGGGCCGAGCTGGCAGGTTATGCTGGCACCAGGGTCGGCGAGAATATCGCCGCTGCGCTGGACACCACCGCCAAGGTGGTCGAGGGCTGGCTGGCCAGCCCCGGGCACTGCGCCAACATCATGAACCCGGAGTTCAGCGAGCTGGGCGCTGCCTACGCCAATGACCCGCAGAGCGACGCCGGCATCTACTGGACGGCGCTGTTCGGCGGGCAATGACGGCTTGATTCAGCTGACGCCGAACACCTCGGCCAGGTGCTGCTCGTAGCGCGCCACATCACGTTCGATGTCAGGCATCTTCATTACGTCATTGCACAGAAAGCTGGGCAGGGCGCTCATACCGAGGAATTCGTTGGCCTTGTGGAAGGGGAAGTACACCGCGTCCACACCTTTGCCTTCGAAGAAGTCGCTGGGGTCTTCGAAGGCCTGCAGCGGAGCGTTCCAAGTCAGCGAGAGCATGTATTGCTTACCCTGGATCAGCCCGCCGCTGCCGTACTTTTGCGAGGCATCGGAGCGCGTGCGCCCGTCGTTGGCGTAGAGGCTGCCATGACCGGCGGTGAACACCTCGTCGATGTACTTCTTCACCGTCCAGGGGGCGCCCATCCACCAGCCCGGCATCTGGTAGATCACCACGTCGGCCCAGAGGATTTTCTGCACTTCTTCGTCGATGTCGTAACCGCCATCGATAAAGGTGGTCTTGATGTCGAAGCCGGCGCGATCGAGGAAGGCCACGGCAGCATCGTGCAGGGTGGCGTTGTACTGGCCGTTGGAATGGGCGAAGGTTTTGCCGCCATTGAGCAGGAGGATCTTTTTCATCGGGGTTCTCCAGAAAATGTGCCGGCAGGTTATCCGGCCCCACGCGGGCGAAATACCCCGAAGCGATCAAATCATTATTGACTAAACGTCATGAAACTAGATGAGAATCCTGCGTTAAGGTGAAGCTTCTTGTTACCTCGGGAGTCCCTTCATGCACGCCTTCATCCTTCACGCTCACACCCGGCCCGAGCAGGCCGAGGCTTTCGAGCAGCTGTTTCAGGCTTACGTCGAACCCAGTCGAGCCGAGCCCGGCTGCATCCAGTACCACATGCTGCGCGACGCGCAGGACCCGACGCTGTTCATCTTCTTTGAGGTATGGGCGACACCGGCGGCACTGGCCGAGCACATGGCGCTGCCGCATATGCGTGCCTTCCATGAGCGGCGCATGGATTATCTGCGCCGTGATCTGGAGATGCGTGAAGTGGTCATGCTCAGCCCTGCTGCTTGATCCCGTGCGCCGACGCGCTTGCCTCTGACATTTTTTTTATACGCCTTCTATGCTTGAGCTGAAGTTGGCCTGGCTCAACGCAGGGACAGCCGACGCTCTGGAGAATGACTGCTTGGAGAAGGCGCATGTTCGCTAATCGATTGAAAAGGGAATTGCAGGATAAAGATGCCGAGCTGGCGCTGTACAAGCAGCTCTACGAGGGCATCCGGGCGCAGAAAATCATGCTGTCGATAGATCCCGATAGGCGAATCGTCGACTGTAACGACAAGTTCGCCCGTTTCGTCGGCTATGCACCCGAGCAGCTGCAAGGGCGCCCGCTGAGCGACATCGTGCCGGCTTACGTCAAGGATTTGCCGTGCTTCAAGAACCTCAACGCGGCGATCACCTCGGGGAGTTCGGTCAGTGATCGTTACCGCTTCCTGCGCAGCGATGGTGCGCTGGTATGGGTGCAAGCCTCCTGGATGCCGCTGGCCGACGAGCGTGGTGTGGTGCGTAAGATTCAGTGCATCGGCAGCGACGTGACCGAGAGCATGAACGAGGCGCGTGAGAACGAGGACTTCATCAATGCCTTGCTACGCTCCACTGCGGTGATCGAGTTCGATCTCCAGGGGCATGTGCTCAATGCCAATCAGCAGTTTCTCGATGCCATGGGCTACAGCCTGGAGCGGATAAAGGGCCAGCATCACCGGATCTTCTGTGAGCCGCAGGAGGTGTCCTCCAGCGAATACGCCCGGTTCTGGGAGCGGCTCAACCGTGGCGAGTTCGTCGCCGGGCGCTTCAAGCGGGTGGACAGCCATGGCCGGTCCGTCTGGCTGGAGGCTACCTACAACCCGGTGCATGACACGCAGAACCGCCTGTACAAGGTGGTCAAGTTCGCTACAGTGATCACCGAGCAGGTCAACCGTGAGGAGGAGGTCAACGACGCCGCCGACACCGCCTACGGCATCTCCCAGCGCACCGACACCACTGCTCAGCACGGCGCACAGGTAGTGACCGAGACCGTGCAGACCATGCAGCGTATCGCCCAGGAAATGACGTCGGCGTCCGAGGGTATCGAAGCCCTCGGCAAGCAATCAGTTCTGATCAGTACCATGGTGCAGACCATCGGCGGCATCGCCCAGCAAACCAACCTGTTGGCGCTCAACGCCGCTATCGAGGCGGCGCGGGCTGGCGAGCAGGGACGCGGCTTCGCGGTCGTGGCTGACGAGGTGCGCCAGTTGGCCAGCCGCACCAGCAAGGCCACCGAGGAGATCGTCGGGGTGGTGCAGGACAACCAGAAGCTGGTGGATGCTGCGGTACGCGACATGGCCAGCAGTCGCGCCCAGGCCGAGACCGGACTGACCCTGGCCAACCAGGCGGGCGACGTCATCGTCGAGATTCGCCAGGGCGCCAAACAGGTTCTCGGAGCGGTGGAGCGTTTCGCCCGGCAGTTGCACTAGGCCGGTACGGCGCGCAGACGCGGACGCTCCAATGGTGCCGTCAGGCCCTTGTCGTATTCGTAGAGCACTTTGCTGACGATGCGCATCACCTCGATGTTGGCATCCTCCATGGTGGTCAAATTGTCCAGCGTCTCCTGCAGCTGACCTTCGGCGAAGGCGGTAATGGCCTGGGCACCGCACTGGTGAACCTGCTCGTGTGGGTGTTCGATCTGGCGGAACTCGCGGTTGCCCTGCAGCGCCGCGTTGCCTTCGCCGTAATACCAGCGGCCAAACAGACACTGTTCTTCGGTGGGCAGGTCGCGGACATCGCTCTTGCCGCTGAGAATCGCCTGATAAACCGAGGCCTTGAGCGATAGCTCGGCAAGGTTGGCGAGTTCGATGCCGGAGCGAAAGAACGACTGGCTGATCTCGTGGTGCATGCGCTGCGCCTGGCCGTGAACGTTGAGCATGGCACCGCTGGCTTCGGTGGTCATGGCATGGAAGTGCCCTGCACTGCCCACGTGTTGCTGGATTTCCTGCTGAGCAGCGTGGATCACGCTCTGGATGTCTGCCGTCTCACGAACGATGTCCTGAGTTGCGCTGGCAGTTTTCTCTGCCAGGTCGCGGATTTCGCCAGCGACCACGGCGAAGCCGCGACCGGACTCCCCTGCGCGCGCCGCCTCGATGGCTGCATTGAGTGCCAGGAGGTTGGTCTGGCTGGCGATGCTGCCGATCAGCCCGACGATGCGGTCGATCTCGCTGGCGCGCTTGACCAGTTCCGAGATGCGCTGATTGAGACTGGCCAGACCGTCTTCCATGCGTTGCGATTCCTCCTGCAACTGACCGAACTTGAGCTTGTTCTGGATCGCCGCATTCGCTACGTCCTGGGCGCGGCGATTGTTCTCATCGAGACGTGCGTTGAGATATCCGAAGGAATCACCGACATGCCCGATCGACTGGCCGAACTTGAGCAGGTTACTCGCCAGCCCCTGGTAGAAGCGCAGGTCGTTCTGCAGACGGGTGTCCTCATCGCTGGCTTGCAGTGCAGCGCGCAGATGCTGAGTTTCCTGTTCGCTGGCCGCGAGGCGAGCGAGCAGGGCCTGATGGTCGGCTTCGAGGCTGCGATGACGTTTGGCGCTGACGAAAAGCATGGCGGTATCTGGTACGAAAGGAAAAGGTCGCGAGGGACGTTTCAGTTTTCGTGCCAGCACCTGGCGTCTTGAAAATCAATGACTTGGCGTTTCGAAGTCATTATGACGAGATGTCAATCTGACATCTCGTGGTGTTAATGACCTGATTTACCCGGCCTGCCATCAGGCCGTGGCAAGCGTCAATGGCTGTAACCCGGCTTCTGGCGAATGGTCTTGAGCAGGTCGTCCGGGCTGATGTGGCCGACCACCTGGGCCGCGGCGCTGCCTGGCTGTGGCAGGTCGAGGATGTGACCCTTCATCTTGCCGATCACGTGCATCTCGCACGGCTTGCAGTCGAACTTCAGCGTCAGCACTTCATCGCCATGCACCAGTTGCATCGGCGCCACCTTGGTGCGCACGCCGGTCACGCCCTTGGCCTGTTTCGGGCACAGGTTGAAGGAAAAGCGCAGGCAGTGCTTGGTGATCATCACCGGCACCTCGCCGGCTTCCTCGTGGGCCTCGTAGGCCGCGTCGATCAGTTGCACGCCGTGACGGTGGTAGAAGTCGCGGGCCTTCTGGTTGTAGACGTTGTAGAGAAAGCTCAGGTGCGATTCCGGATACACAGGCGCCGGATCGGTTTCGGCCTTGCGGCTGCCGCGTGGATGGGCAGCGACGCGCGCTTCGGTCAGTGCCTCGATGGCCTCGCGGCGCAAGGCCTTGAGCTGCGAGTTGGGCACGAAGAAGGCCTGAGGGGCATCCAGCGTCACGCCCTGCGCGTGGTAGATGGTGGTGCCGAGCTGGGTGAGCAGATCGCGCAGGCCGTCCAGCGCCTGTTCCGGTTTGTTGGCCGCGCCGAACGGGCCGGGCAGGGCGACCTCGATGCTGATGCCTTCTTCGCTGGTAGCGGTTAGCGTCAGGGCATTCTCACGCAGCACGGCCTTCCAGCTGACGCCGATGCGTCGCTCGGCGCTGGTGCGCTGCAGCGCCTGTTGCCAGTTGTGGTCGAGGTTGCGGCTCAGCGGATGATTCGGGCGCAGGCGGAAGAGCCCTTCGGGCATCTCGTTGGGCTCGACACGGTAGCGGTAGCGCTTCTCGCCGTCCTCTTCGAACTCGGCTTTGAGCTCGGCGATATTGGCGCGGAAACCGACGACCTCGCGCTTGACCAGCACGTTGAGGCCATCGCCGTTGGACAACGGCTCATGGGTGACGGCGATCAGGTCGCGCTTGTTCACCTTCTCGACATGGCCGACAGACAGCCCGGTGAAGGTCGGCGAGTCGAAGGCGCCGATGTCCACCTTGCGCTCGGTGACGAAGTAGTCGGTGCTGCCACGGTGGAAGGTCTTGTCCGGATCGGGCACGAAGAAGTGCGCGGTACGACCACTGGAGGCGCGGGCCAGGTCCGGACGGTCTTCGAGAATCGCGTCGAGTTCGCGGCGGTAGTGGGCGGTGATGTTCTTCACGTAGGCCACGTCCTTGTAGCGGCCCTCGATCTTGAACGATCGCACGCCAGCCTCGACCAGGGCGCGCAGGTTGGCGCTCTGGTTGTTGTCCTTCATCGACAGCAGGTGCTTCTCGTAGGCGATCACGCCGCCTTTTTCATCCTTGAGGGTGTAGGGCAGGCGACAGGCCTGCGAGCAGTCGCCGCGGTTGGCGCTGCGCCCGGTCTGCGCATGGGAGATGTTGCACTGGCCGGAGAAGGCCACGCACAGCGCACCGTGGATGAAGAACTCGATGGCCGCGTCGGTGGCATCGGCGATCTGGCGGATTTCCTGCAGATTCAGCTCGCGTGCCAGCACCAGCTGGGAGAAACCGGCCTGGTCGAGAAACTTCGCCCGCGCCAGGGTGCGGATATCGGTTTGGGTACTGGCATGCAGCTCGATGGGCGGAATGTCCAGTTCCATCACCCCCATGTCCTGCACGATCAGCGCATCCACGCCGGCGTCGTAGAGCTGGTGAATCAGCGCGCGCGCCGGCTCCAGCTCATCGTCATGCAAAATGGTATTGATCGTGGTGAACACCCGCGCGTGATAACGGCGGGCGAATTCCACCAGCCTGGCGATATCGCTCACCTCGTTGCAGGCGTTGTGCCGCGCGCCGAAGCTCGGGCCGCCGATGTAGACGGCGTCGGCGCCATGGAGGATGGCCTCGCGGGCGATCTCGACATCGCGGGCAGGGCTGAGCAGTTCCAGGTGGTTCTTGGGCAAGGACATGATGTTTTTCTTTATCAGGCGGCACGGGCAAGCTGCGCATTGTAGCGGCAGCCCGTGGCATCGGCATCCGTCCCGACGAGCGCACCTGCGACAAAGCCCGGAAACGGTACGCAGATGGGTAGGAGCGAATTTGTTCGCGATCATGGAGCCGCACCAAGCAAAAGCCTATCGCGAGTAAATTCGCTCCTGGCGATATGCCGGGTTGCAGATTTTGGCGTTTCTAGGTCTGCAAGCCCGGCGCTCAGGCTGTTTCGCGGCGGCCAACTGTGGGACAGTAGCGCCCTTTTTTCAGTGAGAGGCGTGGCGATGGACAACAGAGGCCTGGAGAAGCTCGATCAGTGGCTGCTCAAGTACGGCAACGATGACTCGATCCTCTCTGCCAGCGAGCTGGACGGCTATTTCGCGGCCATCGTCTCTGCCCCGCGCCAGGTCGCGCCGGCCGTCTGGTATGCGGCGATCTGGGCCGGCCAGCCGCCGCAATGGCCGAGCGACAGGGACGGCGAGCGCTTCATGAAGCTGGCCGTGGAGCTGATGAGCGAAGCCACCTACATGCTCAGTGAGGAGCCGGACGACTACGAGGCGATCTTCCTCGCTGATGACAAGGGCAAGGGCGACAAGCTGATCGTTTCCGAGTGGTGCGCCGGCTACCTGCGCGGCGCGGCGGTGGCCGGCTGGCTGGAGGAGTCGCTGCCCGACTCGGTGGCGGCAGCTATGGCGTTGATCACCCTGCACGGTGACGAAAGCGGCACCGAGACGCTCAAGGCGATGTCCGACGCCGAATACGATGCCAGCACGGCGATGATCGAGCCTGCCGCCGTCGAGCTTTACGAGTACTGGCAGCAGAACCTGGACCCGCTGCTGCCGGTACGCCGCGATGAGGCCAAGGTCGGCCGCAACGACCCCTGCACCTGCGGCAGCGGCAAGAAATACAAGCAGTGCTGCATGCGCTGATTGCGTGTGCGCTGCAGCCAGTCGGCTGAGTTCGATACCTCAGCCGTCTGGTGGTTACGGTGTTGAAGCGCGCCCGTCAGCCGAGCAGTTCGGCAAATGCCTTGTCCGCCTCCAATACTGCCGGCAAGGCTTCGAACAGCTTGTCCAGATCGACCTCTTCGAACAGCGGGCCGTCCAGGCTCTGCTTGGCCTGCTCGTTGACACCATGCGAGTCGATGGCTTCGGCGACTGTGACTGATTGCGCGACCAGGCGCGCATAGCGATTGTCGCCAGGCGCCTGGGTCGGACGCGCCTGGTAGGCGATGGCGTGCTGGATCAGTGCCGGCAACTGCCAGCGCCGCGTCAGTTCGGCGCCGACCTCGGGGTAACCGAAGCCCAGCTGCAGGGTCTCCTCGGCGGCGTGGGCAGCGGCCTCGCGTTTCGGGTGGCGGTTTATACGCCTGGCGAAATCCGGCGCACCGGTCTGGATCAGCAGCTCGCCGATGTTGTGCATCATGCCGCAGGTGAAGGCCGCGTCGGCGTCCAGCTTGAGCTGCTTGGCCAGGCAGCGGGCGATACTGGCGACGCGGAAACTGCGAATCCAGAAACCCTTGAGGTCGAAGCCGGTATCGGTCTTGAACGCGCCGGTCATGGCCGAGGCCAACACCAGCGTACGCAGCGTGTTGAAGCCCAGGCGCATGGCGGCGTCTTCGACGCTCACCGCTTCGCGGGAGCCGCGAAAGCGAGGTGAGTTGGCCAGGCGCAATACCTTGGCGGCGATAACCGGATCGCGTTCGATGTTGCGCGCCACGCTTTCCAGGCTGGAGGAGGGGTTGTCGAACTGTTGGATCAGCTCCTGCGCGACCTTCGGAATGCTGGGCAGGGTGTGCAGTTGGGCAAAGAGGCTATCAATATCCATGTGGGCTCCGGTAGATACGGGCGCGATGCTGGCGCTCGGTGAGAAGGTGCCCTTTGAGCATAGCCGCGTCGGCCATCGCATCCAGTCTCGCAGCCGCTGGCTAGAGCTTTTTTCACCGCTCGGCCCACTCTTGCGCAAGCGCAGCGAAGCACGGGCCGTCCATGGCCGGTGCGGCAGCGTCCGCCGTTACTGGCGCGGCGCTGGGCTGGTCTCGCCCGTAGCCGACCACAGGCGATAGCGCACCTCGATATCGTCCGGCGTATAGATCACCAGCGGCAGCTTGCTGTTGTAGCGCAGCAGTTGCGGCTCGCCGCCGACGCGCACGAATGCCTGCTTGCGGCTGCCGTCCGGGCAGGCCATCTGCGTGCTCACGGCCGGACCTACCCGGTCCAGTTCGTAATAGCTGTAGCCCCAGCCCTCGACGGTCTTTTCCTGCCACCGGCCGCCCAGGCGTTGCTGATTACAGTCCACCTCCAGCGTTTTGCCGGCGATGATTTCTACCTTGTACTCGGCTTCGTTGGCTTGCGCCGGCAGCTCGATCACGTGGCGGCTGTAGCCTGCGGCCGCCGCAGGGTAGGGTTTCAGTGCCTCGGGCGTGGCGGCGCAGGCCGCCAGCGGCAGCGCGCAGACGAGGGTGAATAACGGCAGTTTGCGTCGGTTCATGATGATTCCTTGCTGAAGGGCCTTTTGAGCCATCCGTGATTGGGAAACCGCCGGGTCGGCGGAGCAGCACAGACCCTTTTCAATAGGTCAGGTTCCTGCGCTTTTCAAGCGGCCTCAGGCGCCATGCCCTCGCTTTCGCTTCGTCATGCCGGGATCATCGCCAGACTTCTGTCGCTGGCCATAACCGCACCCTAAGGTCACCGGGCGGGCCCCGCCTCGTCGCCGAGCAGGGACTCGTCATCCCTGAGCAAGCGGCCTGCCAGCGCCAGCGTGGCGCCGAGATAGACCACTGCACTCCAACCTGCCATCAGCATGCCGCCCAGGCGCTGGTCGTCCAGGGCCTGCAGGCCGAAAGCGCCCAGGCAAAGCTCTGGAGGATAAATGAGCTGTGGCGCCATGATCAGTACGACGCCCAGCATGGTCATGTGGGCAAACGTCAGGAAAAAGCCACACAGCGTCAGCACCAGCCCCTGCTGTGAACGCCTGGCGAAACCCAGTAGCCAGATGGCCAGGCCAACGGCAAGGAAGCTGGCCTGCTGCAGCACGAACAGCGGAGCATGCAGAGCGGCGGCTTCATGCAGGGCGGGCAGGTGCCAGCCCCATACCACCAGTAACTCGGCGATGAAGGCCAGGCTCAGCCAGGTTGCGCTTGAGTAGCGGTCAAGGCAGAGCCCGGCGCGCGCCATGCCGATAGCCAGCAGAGGGGCCGCGAGTGCCACGACGCCCAGGTGCAGGATCATGTGCAGCGAGAATGCCGTGCGGCTCATGGCAGGCAAGGGGCCCAGCCAGAGCGCTGCCAGTACCAGCAGGCCGAGGTACAGCGGCCAGTTAGGTGATGACTCAGCGCTTTCAGTCTGCATCGAGGTGGTTACCGATACTGCGTGCCAGGTGCTCGGGCGTGACGTTCTGTGCGAACAGTTCAACGAGGCGTCCGTCGGGCGCCACCAGATAAAGACCAGTGGAGTGTTCGAGCAGGTAGGTACCCTTGGCCTCGCGTCGTGATACGTAGACACCGTAAGCATCGGCAGCCTGGCTCACCTGTCGGGCGCTGCCGCTCAGGCCGAGAATGCGTGGGTCGAAGAAACTCGTGTAACGCTGCAGAAGCTGTGGGCTGTCGCGTTCCGGGTCGAGCGTGATGAACAGGGGTTGCAGGTGGCGGCTGCGTGGCCCGAGCTTGTCCAGTGCCGTGGCGACTGTGGCCAGGGTGGTGGGGCACACGTCCGGGCAGTGTGTGAAGCCAAATGACAGCAGCATCCAGCGTTCGGCAAAACTGTTCTGGTCAACGCGCCGGCCCTGATGGTCGACCAACTCGAATGGCCCGGCGACCTTCCCGACCAAGGCCGCTGGCGGTACTGCAGCCGGCCACAACCTGTAGGCCAGCGGCAAGCCCGCCAGCAGCAGGCCGATGCAAATTACCGCGCGCCATAGTGATCGCTTCATCCTGCCATCCCGAATTGCATCCCGATCTCTACAGACCCGCAATCGGCCATTGGGTGCCCGAAAGATCTGTGGTTCGTTTGCATGACGGCCGGGCGTGCTGGCTCAATAGCCCTGCACGGCGGTGGGGATGCTGGAGGCGTGCGCGCCCCGGAGTGGCGATACACGCCGCGCTCTACGGCGGGCAGGTCGGTGGGCGTCGTGCGGACGCACACCGATACGAGGTGCAGCGATCAGGCGAAAACGAAGTACTTGCGCACCGTCTCGACCACTTCCCAGGTGCCCTTCATGCCAGGCTCGACCACGAAGATGTCGCCGGCCTTGAGGTGAATCGGCTCCATGCCGTCCGGGGTGATGATGCAGTAGCCTTCCTGGAAGTGGCAGTACTCCCACTTTACGTACTCCACGCGCCATTTGCCGGGCGTGCAGATCCAGGTTCCCATGATCTTGCTGCCATCGTCGGACGTATAGGCGTTGAGATTGACGGTGTGCGGGTCACCTTCGATGCGCTCCCACTTGCAGGCATCGACAACGGGCATCGGCTGGGTATCGCGCAGAACGGTGATCGGTTTGTTGGCCATGTGGCGCTCCGGTATCGGTCTAAAAGAGCCTTCACCATAGAGCGGGGGCGGAGTGTCGGGTTGCCTGGGGTCGACACGGGGCTATTCATTCGCGCTGTGGCCGACGGGCTTTTTCAGCGCTTGAAAAAACAAGGCCGGCTTATCAGGCCGGCCTTTTCGGGCTGCATTTGCATCGAGTCATACGATGTTCTCGAATAGTGGGTGAAGGCCGTATCAGGCGGTGCGGTTCTGGATCAGACGGTCAGAGCCACCTTCAGCGACGCGGTTCTGGATCAGACGATCGGAGCCACCTTCGGCAACGCGGTTCTGAATCAGACGATCGGAGCCACCTTCGGCGACACGGTTCTGGATCAGACGGTCGGAGCCACCTTCGGCGACGCGGTTCTGGATCAGACGGTCGGAGCCACCTTCGGCAACACGGTTCTGGATCAGGCGGTCGGAACCACCTTCGGCAACGCGGTTCTGGATCAGGCGGTCGGAACCACCTTCGGCAACGCGGTTCTGGATCAGACGATCGGAGCCACCTTCAGCGACGCGGCTTTCGATCAGACGATCGGAGCCACCTTCGGCAACGCGACTTTCGATCAGGCGATCAGAGCCGCCTTCGGCGACTGCGGGTTGGGTGGAAGAAGCGGCGAATACGTTGGCTGCCAGTACGGAGAAAGCGAAGCTGAGGATGAGTTGGCGTTTCATGATGTCGTGCTCCAGCGGGGTTGTGGTTGGGTATGGAGCAGATGTTACGCACTGGATTTTTTCAGAGAACTTCATTGGCATGATGGTGAACATCGATGCCGCTGATGTTTGCTGCAATGCGCGAAGCAGAGCCCTTCGAGGGGTATTGGAGAGGGTTGTTCGCGCCTGGGGCCGGGCAGGCCACGGCCGGATCGGCCGTGGCGCAGCGGTTACTGGACGAAGGTGGCGCCGCGTGCGTTGACGAACAGGGAATAGATGCCATGGCTGCTGGCCATGAACAGGCGATTACCTTTCTCGCCGCCAAAACACAGGTTGGCGCAGCGCTCCGGCAGTGAGATATGGCCGATAGCCTTGCCCTGTGGGTTGAATACGCGCACGCCGTCGAGCTTTTCCGGATCGCTCTCGGCCGAGCCGTTGCTGCCCCAGCCGCACCACAGGTTGCCGAATTCGTCGCACTTGATGCCATCCAGCGCGCCAGTGTCGGTGGCTTCGATGTGTTTGCGGCGTTGACCGAGGCTACCGTCGTCGTTCACCTGATAAGCCCACACCAGACGATGCGGCTTGGCGCGACCTTCGACGATGTACAGGGTCTTCTCGTCGGGTGAGAAGCACAGGCCGTTGGGGCCGGCCAGATCGTCGACCACACGGGTCACCTGCTGCGTTTCGCCGTCGATGCGGTAGACGCCATGGGGCAGCTCCGGCTCGATCTTGTAGCCCTCGTAGAAGTTGCCGGTCTGGAAGGGCGGGTCGGTGAACCAGACGGAGCCGTCGCGCTTGACCGCGAGGTCGTTCGGCGAGTTGAAGCGCTTGCCGTCGAACGAGTCGGCCAGCACGGTAATGCTGCCGTCGTGTTCGGTGCGGGTGATACGCCGGCCAAGATCCTGGGTGGTCGAGCCCTCACAAGCGATCAGCCGGCCCTGGCGGTCGCGCGCCAGGCCATTGGAATAGTTCGATGGTTGGCGGTAGACGGCCAGCGACTGGCTGATCTCATCCCAGCGCATGATGCGGTTGTTGGGGATATCGCTGACCAGCAGGTAGCGACCATCCCCGAACCACACCGGGCCTTCGGCCCAGCGGATACCATCGGCGAGCTTTTCCACGCTGGCGTTGAACAGGCGCAATTGCAGGAAACTGTCATCCAGCGCCTTGACCGCGCCGGACGGGTAGCGCAGATCGAGAGGCTGCGTGGCATTGGCCAGTTGCGGGAGCAGAGACGCAGCGCTGGCGGCGGCAGCGGAACAGACCAGCGATTGCTTGAGAAAATGGCGGCGTGAGCCGTCGGGGCGTCGTTCGTCATTCATCGTGAGGTTCCTTGTTGTTCTTGTTGATCGCGGATGCGACTTATAGAACTTATACGATGTATGACAACTTTGAAAATACCGACGCCTCAACTTATTCAGGTTAGCCTCGGCTTGGCTCTGGATAAGGCTGTTGAGGGCGTCTTGCAATAGCGGGTTGTGTGATGACCGTCCAGGCGGCACGCCATCACGGCATCGGCGGTGTCCTGCGTCACAGCTGCGTGGCGAAACTTTCGACCGCCCTGACCACGCGCCGTGCGCCGTCCTGGATTTCCTCGATGACCTGGCCGGCCTGGCCCGACAGTTCAAGGCCCAGCTCGGCCTGGGTCTTGCCGCGATCGATGATCTCCACTGCACGCTCGGCCAATTGCTGGTTTTGCCCAACCACCGAGGTGATTTCTACCGTTGCTGCGCTGGTGCGCGAGGCCAGCTGCCGAACCTCGTCGGCTACCACCGCGAAACCGCGACCCTGATCTCCGGCACGTGCCGCCTCGATGGCCGCGTTCAGAGCCAGCAGATTGGTCTGGTCGGCGATGCTGCTGATGTTCTTGACGATGGAGCCGATCAGCTGGGATTGCTTGTCCAGCGCTTCGATACCCTGGGCTGCTTCCTGCATGCGTGCGGCCAGTTCGGTCATGGCATCGAGCATCTGCTGCACCACCGAGGCGCCGTTGCGTGCGCTTTCGTCAGTGCCCTTGGACGTCTCGAAGGCAATGCCTGCGGCCTGAGCCACGGCCTCCTCGCGCTGCACCTGGTCGGTGATCACCGTGGCGAACTTGACCACCTTGTACAGCTTGTCGTGGGCGTCGGTAATGGGGTTGTAGGACGCCTCCAGCCATACGTCGCGGCCGTGGCTATCGAGGCGGCGAAAGCGGTTGACGACGAATTCGCCACGGCGCAGTTGCTCCCAGAATCGCTGGTACTCGGGGGAGTTGTACTCGCTCGGGTCGCAGAAGATGCGGTGATGCTTGCCCTGGATTTGCGCCAGGCTATAACCCATGGCATCGAGAAAGCGCTGGTTGGCGGTCAGGACTTCACCGTTCAGATTGAACTCGATCACCGCGGTGGAGCGCTGCAGGGCCTTGATCAGGTTCTCATGCTCGCGAGAGGTGACGATGGTACGGGTCAGGTCGCTGGCGTGGATCGAGAAGTAACGGATGCGTCCGCTGCTGTCACGCACTGGCTGCAGGATCGAGCGCAGCCAGGCTTCCTCGCCATCGCCGCGCACCAGCCGGATCACCCCGGCGAGATGCTCGCCACGCTCCAGCGCCTGGCGCACGCGGTGGTGGAAGTCGAGACCGCGCACATGTTCGGGGATCAGCGCCAGCAGGGGCTGGCCTTGCAGCCGCTCCGGCGTGTAGCCCATCTCCTTGAGAAAGTTGTCGTTGGCGCGCGCGATGCGACCTTGCGGGTCGAGCATCAGCACCAGCATTTCCTCTTCCAGGCTGGCGCGCACCTGCTCAACGGAAGAGAAATCGTCACGCAATGCCTGCAACTCTTGCTTCAGTCTTCCATTGAACATGTGGGTCATCTCGATGAAGGTTGACGCCATTGTTTCGGCTGCAACCGCCAGGAGTTTAGCGGGGGCGCGGCACGTACCGGCCCGTTGGGAATAGCCGTCAGCGCAGCGAAGTTTCTCTATCGGCGCGCGGCTGCGCTTGCGATATGATGCGCGCCCCTCGACTCCCCTGACGGGTCACCATGTCCGGCAACGCTCTCTATACCGACCTGTCGGGCTATTACGACCTGATGTGCGCGGACATCGACTACGCCGCGCAGAGCCACTGCGTGCACCGCCTGCAGCAGCTGTTCGGCAACGGCGGCAAGCGCCATCTCGACCTGGCCTGCGGCACCGGCCCGCACGTGCGCCATTTCCTCGATGCCGGCTACGCCAGCAGCGGGCTGGACATCAACCAGCCGATGCTCGACCGCGCCGCCCAGCGCTGCCCCGAGGCACGTTTTTTCCGGCAGGACATGTGCGGCTTCCAGGCCGACCAGCCGCTGGACCTGATCACCTGTTTTCTCTACTCCATCCACTACAGCGCCAGCATCGAGCGGCTCAAGGCCTGTATCGCCAGCGTACACCGTGCCCTGGCGCCGGGCGGGGTGTTCTGCTTCAACGCCGTGGACAAGCAGCGCATCGACAACGCTTCGTTCGTATCCCACAGCGCGCAGCATGGCGAAGGGCAGTTGCGTTTCAGCTCCGGCTGGTTCTACCGCGGTGAGGGCGAACAGCAGGCGCTGCGCCTGCGCATAGAACGCACCCAGGGTGAGCAGAGCGAGATCTGGCACGACGAGCATCCGATGGTGGCGGTGAGCTTCGCTGAGTTGCAGACCCTGCTGGCGCCGTATTTCGAGGTGCAGGTGCTGGAGCATGACTATCAACGCCTGGCGCAGTGGGATGCCAAATCCGGCAACGCGCTGTTCGCCTGCAGCAAACGCTGAGCCGTATGCGGCTGTGCTGGCTCAAAGGTGTGCTTAGGTAACTATTCTCATTTGCTAAAGCATCATTCTTGCTTATCATTCCGCCACTTTTGCCGGGGGAGGCTGGAGTGATGCAAGAGCTGTCGCTGGCAGCCGATCCGTTGACCGACCTGCTGGCCGTCGTGGTCAGGCAGTTTCAGGGCCTTTTCGACCTCAACGGGCGTATCGGCCTGGTCTTCATCCTGCTTTCCTACAGCGTGGCCTACCTGCTTTACCGCCGGCGGCGCGTGAGCAGCGGCATTGCATCGTTCTGGCAGTTCATCGGTGGGCGCCAGGTGCTGCTGCATCCTTCGGCGCTGCTCGACTACCGCTACTACTTCGTCCGTGCTCTGCTGCGCGTGCTGCTGATCGTGCCGGTGATCGGCTTGGTCGACCCCTATGTGCTGCATTCGGCCGACTACATGGCCTTCTTCACCAATCTCTGGGGCGCGCGGCCGCAACTGGGTGAAAACCTTGGCCTGAGCCTGCTCTACGGCCTGGGCGTGTTCCTGATCAACGACTTCGCCAGCTACTGGACGCACCGCGCCTTCCACTCGCGCTGGTTGTGGGAGTTCCACAAGGTTCACCACGTCGCGCCCGTACTGGTGCCGCTTACTGCCAGCCGTGTGCATGTCGTGGAAAAGCTCGCCGACAGCCTGCTGACGCTGGTACTGCTGGGCGCCTACTCCGGGACGTTCTGGTATCTGTGCGGGGGCGAGATCAGCCGCTACACGCTGTTCGGCGTGACCTACCTGGTGTTCATCTTCAACTGCCTGGCGGCCAATCTGCGTCATACGCATATCTGGCTCTCCTTCGGGCCCAGGCTGGAACACCTGCTCAACAGTCCGGCGCAGCATCAGATCCACCACAGCGATGCCCCGCACCACTTCCACAAGAACTTCGGCACCAACCTGTCGATCTGGGACTGGATGTTCGGCACGCTCTACACCACCACGCACACCCCGGAGCCGCTCAGCTTCGGCACCGCCGAACGCGATGCGCATCGTTACCAGAGCCTGTACAGCCTGATCGTGCTGCCTTTCATCGATACTGCGCGCAAGGCGCTGCACAGCATCGAAGGGCGATACCTGCGCCGCAGGGTTTAGCGCGGACGGCGCCGCGGCCATCCACGCGAAGCCCTCGCGTCGTCACGCCGGCTCTTCGAGGCGTTCGGCCTGCAGCGAACGCTGCAGTTCGGCCACCAGCGCATCGACCTTGCCCAGCCCCTGCTTGACTGACTCGGCGAGCAGTTCGCCGCCGACTTCCTGGCCTTCGATGGCGATCTGGTGCACGCGGGTGAGCCCGATGAAACCGAGCGCGGTGATCACATTCGGTTCCAGATGGTTCATGTGCGCCATCTCGCCACCGGCATCGAAGCCGACACCGCCGCGCGCCGTGAGGATCACGACATGGCGTGGCCGGTCGGCCAGCTTGGGCACATAGGGATCGAGCGGGTTGCTGTCGTCCACCTCCACGGTGCGGCCGGGGCGCACCACCTGGTCGATCCACGCCTTGAGCGCGGCGGGCATGCCGAAGTTGTACAGCGGCGTGCCGATCACCAGCACGTCGGCGGCGATCAGTTCGTCCACCAGGCGATCGCTTTCGGCCAGGGTGTCGCGCATCCAGGCCTCGCGCTGCGGCTCGGGGGTAAAGGACGAGGCGATCCAGTCATGACTGATGATCGATGGCGGGTTCTGGCCGATGTCGCGGTAGGTGACGACGTCCTGTGGGCGGCGTGCCTGCCACTGGCTGACGAAGCGATGGCTGAGGTTGCGGCTGTGCGAGCCGTGTTCATCCTTGCCGGCAAGGCCGGGGCGGGCGCTGGCGTCGAGATGCAGAATATGGGTCATGGCGAGTCTCCTGCTTGAATTTCTATTCATCTGTGAAAAGCTGCAGTGACAGGCTAGGTTTGCTCCTATATGGCGACAAACGATCAATATTTTCTTAAACAGATGAGGAAAACTCAGTTATGAGCCGGCGCAGACTACCACCGCTATCTGCCTTGCGTGCCTTCGAGGCGGCGGCTCGTCATGAGAGCGCCAAGCAAGCCGCGGAGGAACTCTCCGTCACCGCCACGGCGATCAGTCACCAGATCCGTGCGCTGGAGGAATCCCTCGGCCTTGCACTGTTCGTACGCAAGCCTCGTCAGCTGGAACTGACCATGGCCGGGCGCGAGCTGCAGCAGGTGCTGGAAAGCGCCTTCGACAGCATCGGCGCTGCGGTCGAGCGGCTCAGCGCCGCACCGCGCCGGCATGCGGTCACCCTCAGCACCACGCCCGCGGTGGCGGTGCGCTGGCTGCTGTCCTGGGTCTGCCTGCTGCGCGATTCCCACCCGGATATCGACCTGCGCATTCATGCCTCGCATGAGCCGGTGGCGCTCGACGGCGTCACCGCCGATATCGCCATTCGCTACGGCGATGGCCGCTGGCCAGGGCTGGTTGCGGAGAAACTCTTCGACAACACCTTCGTGCCGGCCTGTAGCCCGCTACTGGAGTTGCACGATGCCGCCGATCTGCCCAGGCATGCGCTGATTCACTTTCGCAACCAGGCGGCGATTTCCTCGCCCATCGATTGGGCGGTCTGGCAGAAGCAGGCCCAGATACCGGGGCTGGATGTCGGGGCCGGGCTGGTGTTCTCCGACGAGACTCACGCCGTCTCGGCCGCCGTCGGCGCTCAGGGCGTGGCGCTGATGAGCCGGCAACTGATCGAGGACGAGTTGACGGCGGGGCGCCTGATGCAGCCCTTCGGGCCGGAGCTGGAAGGCAAGCCGTTCTTTCTGGTGTACCCCGAAAGCCGCCGCAATGACCCGAGCATTCAGGCCGTGCGCGAGTGGATCCTGACGGTGCCGGGTGGTTTGTGTCCGGTGTAGCGGCACGCCGGGCGTGATGGCGTTCAGGCCGGCAAGGGCTGGCGCACGCGCAAGGTCAGGCCGGCATGCACGGCCAGCGTGGCGATGACCAGTGCGCCACCGTAGAGCGTCGCGTTGGCCGGCGTTTCCTGCAGGAAGTACCAGACCCAGAGCGTGCCCAGTACGCTTTCCAGCAGGTAGAACAGCGCGACTTCGGCGGAGGGCAGGTAGCGGGTTGCGTTGTTGATCAGCAAGGTGGCAAGCGGCATCTGCACCAGGCCCATGATGGCCAGCGCCCAGTAGCTCGAAGTGCCCAGTGCGAAGGGCTGCGCGTTGGGCCAGGCGATCAGTGCCGCGGCCAGTCCGCCGAGGGCGATCAATGGCATGCGCTCCAGGGCCGGGTGGCGGCGCAGCAGCGTCAGGTTGGCGCCCACCGCCGCCGATGACAACAGCGCATAGCCGTTGCCGGCCAGGTCGCTGGCATCAAACGCGCCGGCGAACACCAACATGATGCCCAAGGCCGCCACGCCAATCGCCAGCCAGGTGCGCAGGGCCACCTGTTCGCCTAGGAAGAAGCGGGTGAACAGCGCCGCGAACAACGGCGCCGTGCAGAGAATGACCACCACGTTGGCGACCTGGGTATGGATCACCGCCAGCACGAAGAAGATCGAGATCAACGCCAGCAGCAGGGCCGAGCAGGCACTGAGCAACGGTTGCGCCCGGACGCTGGCACGACTTCTGGCCGACAGGGAGAACACGCCGAGCGCCAGGAACATCAGCAGCCCGCGCCAGAACACGATGCTCCAGCCATCGGCCTGCGCCAGGCGCACCAGCAGACCATCGAAGCTGAGTAGGGTGATGCCGCTGGTAACGAGCAGCAAACCGCGCGCTGAATCTTTCATCCGTGTGTCCTCGGCAGCCGCTGACGGCGCTTTGTTCCGGGCTGGGCGGAAGGCGCAGCCAGATGTCGCCATCGATGATGGCTGCGCTTTGCACCATGAACCTGCCCAGAAGCGCCCCGAGTGCTGCGGTTAGCGACTTGCCCGCAGTTCAACGAGCAATGCCACCCTCGCTGGGTGAGGTGATGCGCTCGGCCATTCGCGCGCCGAGCCGATGAATTCAGTGCAGTGAGCGAGAAGGCAGGCGTTCGTCGACCAGTTGCTGAGCCTGCAGGGCGAGCGTGTCGAGGTAGGCATCGCGTTGTTTTTCTGCCTGGTGCATGGCGCGTTGACCGTGCTGCTTGAGCAGGTAGGCGTGAATCTGCCGCACCTCGGTGGAAGCGAACACCGGAGCCAGATCGGCGACCGCCACCATGCCGCTGGAGCGATAGTCGCGGCTGTTCATCACCACCTGCGCGCCCTGCGCGGCCAGCACCTGCAGGCCCAGGGCTTCGAACAGCGGCACCTTGTCCGCAGCGCAGGTCAGTTCCAGATGCGGGCGATGCGCCAACACGCGTTGCAGCAACGCCCGACCGATGCCATGACCGCGGTACTCGGTATTCACCGCCAGGTAGGCGAGGGTGCAGGCGTCAGCGTCGTCCGGGCTGGGCAGGTACAGGGCAAACCCCAATACATGGGCCGGGTCATCATCGTCCAGCGCCAGCAGCAACTGCGCGGGGCCTTCGGTTTCACCGTTCATGGTCTGCAGATGCAGATGCACCTCGTAGCCAATCACGTACTGGTAAAGCTGATAAAGCGGATTGCTCGGCAGCAACGGAACCGCGCTGAGGTCAGTGAAGTAGTCCACCACCATCTGCAGCACCTGATTCTTCAGTGACTCGGGCGGCGGGCTGCTGAGGTGAGAGAGGGTGAACATTCGGGGAAAAGCTCCGCGGGGATGGGCGTGGGACAGGATTGTAACCTGCGGCCGTGTTCACCCGCCTGCATGCGCTGTCCGCACGACACCGCCTGCATTGTTCAGGAAGAAATCACAGCGCCGTTGTCGTAGTTCGTATGCAGCCAACGTGAAAGGACAACGGTAATGGATGGGATGTTTTTCGATAACGGGCAGGTACTCATCAGAACAGTGACGGTGGGGGTGCTGGCCTATATCTGCCTGGTTGCGTTCCTGCGCCTTTCGGGCAGGCGCACTCTCTCCAAGATGAATGCCTTCGACTTGGTCGTAACCGTCGCCCTCGGCTCGACCTTCGCCACTATCCTGCTCAACAAGGATGTTTCCCTGGCTCAGGGCGCGCTGGCTATGGCTTTGCTGATCGGCCTGCAGTTTATCGTCACCTGGACCAGTGTTCGGGTCGGCTGGGTTCGCCGCCTGGTCACCGGGGAGCCGGCGCTGTTGTTTCACCATGGTCAGTTCCTGCGTAGCGCCATGCGGGCTGCCCGCGTTACCGAGGACGAAGTACGGTCGGCTATTCGCGCTGCGGGAATCGAAACGGTCGCCGATGTGGCCGCGGTCGTCCTGGAGACCGATGGCTCGTTCAGTGTGGTGAGGGAAGAGCGCAGCGAAGGCGAGTCGAGCCTGGCGCGTGTTGGCAGGCCGGATGCGTCCTAGACGGGAAACACCCTACCAAGAGCCAGGCCTGGCTCAGGTAGGCTCTGCGCCTGTAGGCATGCGGCGGGTCGGCGGCCGAGTCGTCTTGAGTAAAGTTAACCGGGTTTTGCACGTTGCCATGCTCCGCTAGAGACCGCAGCCGCTGACACTCTGCGCCACGAACGCCAGCGCCGCTCCATCAACCTGGCCTCGGCCTGTAGTGCCTCGGGTAACATGGCGTCGCAGCGCATACCGAGCCAGAGGAGCCTTATGTCATCGCCGAAACGAAAACACGCAGGCATCGAGCGCGAGCTGATCCGCACCCTGACCTTTGCCTGCGAAACGGCGAAAAGCGAGATCGTCGGTTTCCAGTGGCTGACCCATGAGGTGGACTACCAGCACTTTCCGCAGAGCCTAGTGGTGACCTGGGTGTTCGATACCGAGGCGAGCAGGGCGCGGGCACTCGCCAGTGCGGACCAGGCCAGAATGCTGGCGCTGACCCTAGCCGCTTTCGATGAGGTGGGCATCAGCGTTTCCAGCATCGCTGAACATGTGGCGTTCTCGGTGGAGCAGCCGGCGGGGGCAAACGTGGCCAAGGATATTGAGAACCCCTGCGTGTCGCTCTGCCAGCTCAACGGCGAGTTGTGCGTCGGATGCGGGCGCACGCGCGAGGAAATCCGCAAATGGCGGGGCATGAAACGCCCCGAGAAGATGGCCGCCGTACAGAAGGCCGCAGCGCGGATGAAGGCGATTGCCAGGAAGAAAGGCAAAAGCCAGTAGGGTGGGTGACGCTTTTCATCCACCGTCAGCGGTCGTCCGGGCTACTCGCTGACCAAGGCAAGCTGTGCATCCCGGCAATGCATGGCGAGGCTGTTGCGGTCGTCGTCGAAAACGGCGAATGATACGGGCCATGCCTACAGGACCTAACGAGCATGGACTGGAACGACCTGAAGTATTTCCTCGCGGTGGCGCGAAGCGGGAGTCTCACCCAGGCGGCCACGGAGCTGGCCGTGAGCCAGTCCACCGTCAGCCGGCGCATCACCGAACTGGAGCAGAGCATCGGCACCATCCTCTTCCAGCGCCATCAGACCGGTTATTTCGTGACGGACGAAGGTGGTGAGCTGCTGTGCCATGCCGAGCGCGTCGAAGAAAGCATCATGGCCTTGGAGCGGGGCGCCGCAGGGCTGGACAAGAAACCGGCTGGAAGCGTGCGGCTGGCCACCTCCGAGAACCTGGCCACCGACCTGATCATTCCCGCCCTGCCGGCATTCCGCGAGCGCTACCCGGGCATCTGCCTCGAAATCATCACCAGTACCGTCACGGCGGAGCTTAACCGGCGCGAAGCGGACATCGCTCTGCGCGTGGTGCGGCCAAACCGGGGCAACCTGAAGGTCAGACGCATCGGCCATATGACCTACTCGGTCTACGGCAGCCGCGGCTACCTCGAGCGTCATCCCCACATCGACGGCGAGCCGCTGGGCGGGCGGCACCTGATCACCTGGGACGACAGCCATGGCTTCATGCCGGCTGCGGCCTGGCTCGCGCGCGAGCACCCCGGCTGCAAGGTCGCGCTGGTCACCAGCAGCCTGCCCACGCAGATCGCCGCCGTGCGCGCCGGCCTGGGCCTGGCCGTGATCCCTGACTTTCTGGCGGTGAAGGAGGACTTCATTGCCGTCATCCCGGCCGAGCAGTTGTTCAGCGCCGAACTCTGGCTGGTGACCCATGCCGACCTTGTCGCCTCCGCCCGGGTACGGGCCGTCGCCGACTTTCTCAGCGAGTGCGTGGTGCAGGGCAGCGCCGAGCTGGCGCTGCAGTGAGTGGCCGCCCGCGTCGGCATCAGGAGGTCTGAGCCAGCTTGTCGGCCCACAGATCCACGGGCCCCAGGCGGTCGACCCCTTGCGTCGCCATCATCCAGCCGGGGTACTCGGGCGGCAGCTCGCTGACGGCATCGAGCCGGGCGATCTCCTCCTCGCTCAGGGTGATGTCCACGGCGGCGATATTGTCCTGGAGCTGGCCGAGTCGTTTCGCGCCGACGATGATTGAGGTGACCGCGGGCTTGGCCAGCAGCCAGGCCAGGGCGATACGGGCCGGGCTGCAACCATGGGCCTCGGCTATGGGCCGCAGCACGTCGATCACGTCCCAGGCGCGCGCCTTGTCGACGATGGGGAAGTCGAACGAGGAGCGACGCGACCCTTCCGGCGATTGGTTCTCGCGGCTGAACTTGCCCGATAGCAGGCCGCCGGCCAGCGGGCTCCAGACCAGCAGGCCCATCTTCTCGGCCTCGAGCATCGGGATGAGTTCGCGCTCCAGATCGCGACCGGCGACCGAGTAGTAGGCCTGCAACGTATTGAAGCGCTCCAGGTTCAGCCGCGCTGAAACGCCCAGCGCCGTGGCGACGCGCCAGGCCTGCCAGTTCGACACGCCGACGTAACGCACCTTGCCCTGGCGCACCAGATCGTCCAGCGCGCGCAGGGTTTCCTCCAGCGGCGTCACGCTGTCGTGGGCGTGAATCTGATAGAGGTCGATATGATCGGTCTGCAGTCGCCGCAGGCTGGCCTCGACCGCATCCATGATATGCCCACGAGACGCGCCGACATCGTTGCGCCCCTGGCCCATGCGGCTGTAGACCTTGGTCGCCAGCACCACATCGCTGCGCGTGACCCCCAGATTCTTCAGCGCCTGGCCGAGCGTGCGCTCGCTGGCACCGGCGGAGTAGACATCCGCCGTGTCGAAGAAATTGATACCGGCATCGAGGCTGGCCTTGACTAACTCGTCGGCCGCCGCCTGGCCGACATCGCCGATGTGCTCGTAGATGCCGCTGCCATCACTGAAGGTCATGGTGCCCAGGCAGAGCTGCGAGACCACTAGCCCGGTATTGCCTAATGTCTTGTATTTCATCGTGCTCTCCTCGAGTCATGACGGCGGCTGCGGCAACAGAGTGCCGAAGCCGCGTCGGCTGTGGGTGAGTGCTGTTGTGCAACGCACGCCCCTACGTTAGCCCCGGCCCGGTAAAAGAAAAACGCACAACGATGGACGATCGAATTGCAAATTTGGAAAACGAAGGAACAGACCTGGCCCATGATCACGGCCGGTTCGGGAAAGACCGTCTTGCAGATCCTGTTGGTGGCTGGCGCTTAGTGCTGCGGTAGAGGGCAGGCGCTTTGCGCAGGTGAACTTGATGACCTTCCCGAGCGGAGTTGGCATCGCCTGGCAGTAGCGTTCACAGGCAATGCATATGTTCGGGTAGCGCCACCCAGGCATCGATATGGAAGGGGTGACGGGGTTTGGTGGCGCGCACCGTCTCGCGCAGCAAGTCGATTTCGCGGATCAGCAGATCGCTGGTTGACGGTGAGGAAGTAGGTGGCGCCAGCAACGGCGGGGCGTCGGTAATTGGGCTTTGCGGCTCGTCCTTGAGCGATGGCTGTATTTGAACCACGGTGGACAAGCTTCGCGTTGTCCTCCCTACACCCGGCATTTCGGCGATCCGTAGGGTGGATGGCGCTCTTTTCATCCACCATTGCGGTGGTAGCCGGGTTACTTGCCTTCGGCGTGAGCTCGCCGCTTCCATGTTGTTGCCGATACCGGTTCCGCCCTTACGGCGGGTCACTTTTGGCATTGCCCCAAAAGTAACCAAAAGGTCTAGCCCCGCCATCCGGGTCTGGCTGCGCCAGACTTCCCTCGCTCCATCGTCACTCCGGGGTCGGCGTACAAGGGCCGTCCCTGGCCCTTTACGCCTTTCGCCGCATCCATGCGGCTCACCCCCTGCGCAACGATTCCGCTCGGCCTCCTGAAGGGGCGCTTGGCGTCGTCTGTGAGATTGGCGCTCCAGAACAGCAAGGAGCCAAAGCATTGCAGCAAAGCCGCAATGCTTTGGCTCTGCTTTTTGGATTTGCCTACACGGACAGTTCAGGCGACTCGGTTTCCGAATTCCGTCAGGAGGCCGAAACGTAGCGAAGCGGAGTAACAGCCGAAGGCTGGCCCGTAGGGCGAGCGCAGCGAGTAGTGGAGGTGCTGTGTAGAGGGGCGTTTGGCATGGATGCCAAACGAGGAGTGATGGGCCAGGGATGGCCCTTCGCGACGACCCTCGGAACAGCGCCGGAGTGAGGGGAGTTTCGCGCAGCGAAACCCGGATGCCGGGCGCGCTTTCTCTTTGGTTACTTTCTGCGCGAGCAAAGAGAAACGGAACGCAGCGGAGTAACAGCCTAAGGCTGGCCCGAAGGGCGAGCGAAGCGAGTCAAGTGACTCGCCGTAAGGGCGACATCAGTAGAAGCGAATAGAGGAGAAAAAAAGCCGTCCCCTTTTTCGCCTTTTGAGTGTGGGCGCGCGATCAGTCATCAGTCTATAAGGGAATCAAATTTTTTCTTGAGCAGCGGAAAGCTATATGGATGCGCGGATTCTCTTCCTTTGATGAGTTCAATTATTTCCTCGTCAGATAGGGTAATTATATAACCTCTCTGGTCGTTTGCTGTGTCTTTGCATCGTAAATGTAAAAGGTTGGAGTTCTTGCATTTTCTATGGACAATTATTCCAAATTTTCCGCGGGACGGGCTAAATCTTCCTGATAGTTGATCTACCTCTGGATTGCTTAGGTCATCATCATAGTTTTTACATTCTATGAATATCTTGGCTGCGGGATAGTGCTGCGCTAGCCATGAAAAAAAACCATTTTTTGCGTTATTTGTATATTCGATGTCAATTCTCTTTCTGCCATCATGTATGGTTTTTTCTCTCTTGGGATGGCTAAGGCACGGGTAGAAAAGTGCGGTAAGGGTTTTTTCTATTAAATTCTCATATTCATGAGCGGCGCTGCGGCCGGTAGATATGAGTGAGAATTCGTTCTGTACTTTTTCCCAGTCCAGTTTTGGTGTGTTTGTTATTTCTGAGATGTCTTCATGATCTAGGGCGCTAACTATAGTTTTTATCTTATCTTTTTTGTAGTTTTCAAGTGCTCCTCTGTGGTTTATTGTTTGAGTTTCAATCGATTTTTTGTCTTTTCCGTATTTCTTAATGAGGTCTGTTTTTGTGACTTTTGGTGACCCATCTTTTAGGTAGTGAACGAGGGTCGTAGCACGGCGGATTTCATCTCTCTGCATATCTTCTAGAAGATAGTGTCTGTAGTATTCGGAGGAGCTATATGAAATATTATATCTGGCTATTATTTTCGGTATAAGTATTACCTTGCCCTCGCTTGTCATGGGAAGATTGGTAAGGAACTGCGTCCATTTATCTCCATTCCAGACTGGGCCTGATTTTATACCGGGGGTAAGGGGGATGTTGTGAAGGTTACACATCTCTTGTGTGTATTCTATCAGCGGTCCACGAATGATATTGCAAATTGCGTCGGAGATCATGTCGCTTCCGATGCCTTCGATTACAAGACAAGTGTCCTCCAAATCTTGCAAGAGGCCGCTTTTAGAAGCTTTGCTTTGTGAAATTGCTAATCCTAGTTTGTGAGCGTTGTGTGCTCCAATACCATGACCTCTTGCTTTTCCTTTTGAAAGGCCGAGATGGAACTCATTGCTTTCTGATAATTGGGAAAGTAAGTTGATGGCATTGCTCAAGCTGTTATTCGCTATTTCTTGAAGAACTTTGTCAAAAAAGGTTTGCATCAAGGATTGAGCGATATGGCCGAACTCAGAATCGAGCTGCTTGAGGCCGGTTGGATCTATAAATGCCGCTACGTCTGTATGAAGTGGTATATCAAGGAAGTCTAAGTAGGGCTGTTCGAGATTGAGTTGAAAGAATTGCGAGAATCTCATAGATCTCTCCAAAAAAAGCCCCGCACTAGGCGGGGCTTCTTATTTACCCTCAACCCCAACATCCCTGGCAGGTGTGGGTCAATCTACTCTGATGTCAGCGAGCCATCAATCCCAGCTCAACGCACCACCAGTCTGATACTCGATCACGCGGGTCTCGAAGAAGTTCTTCTCCTTCTTCAGGTCCATGATCTCGCTCATCCACGGGAAGGGGTTGGTGGTGCCCGGGTATTCTTCCTTCAGGCCGATCTGGGTCAGGCGGCGGTTGGCGATGAATTTGAGGTAGTCCTCCATCATCGCGGCGTTCATGCCCAGTACGCCGCGCGGCATGGTGTCACGCGCGTATTCGATCTCCAGCTGGGTGCCCTGCAGGATCATCTGGGTCGCTTCGTCCTTCATCTGGGCATCCCACAGGTGCGGGTTCTCGATCTTGATCTGGTTGATCACGTCGATGCCGAAGTTCAGGTGCATGGACTCGTCACGCAGGATGTACTGGAACTGCTCGGCGGTGCCGGTCATCTTGTTGCGGCGGCCCATGGAGAGGATCTGGGTGAAGCCGCAGTAGAAGAAGATGCCTTCCAGTACGCAGTAGTAGGCGATCAGGTTCTTGAGGAACTGACGGTCGGTTTCCGGGGTGCCGGTGTTGAAGGTCGGGTCGGAGATCGAGCGGGTGTACTTGAGGCCCCAGGAGGCTTTCTTCGCGACGCTCGGGATCTCGTGGTACATGTTGAAGATCTCGCCTTCATCCATGCCCAGCGACTCGATGCAGTACTGGTAGGCGTGGGTGTGAATCGCTTCCTCGAAGGCCTGGCGCAGGATGTACTGGCGGCACTCGGGGTTGGTGATCAGGCGGTACACGGCCAGTACCAGGTTGTTGGCTACAAGGCTGTCGGCGGTGGAGAAGAAGCCGAGGTTGCGCATGACGATGCGGCGCTCGTCTTCGGAGAGACCGTCGGTGCTCTTCCACAGCGCGATGTCGGCGTTCATGTTCACTTCCTGCGGCATCCAGTGGTTGGCGCAACCATCCAGATACTTCTGCCAGGCCCAATCGTACTTGAAGGGGACGAGCTGGTTGAGGTCGGCGCGGGCGTTGATCATCTGCTTGTCGCCGACCTGCACGCGCGCGGCGGCGCCTTCGAGGTCGTCCAGGCCTTCCTGGATGTCGAGGTCGTTCAGGGCCTTCTTGGCGCGGGCCACGGCGTCGGAGTCGTTGGCGTCGACAGCGCGGGCCTGCTCGACCGAGCCGGCAGCTTCGCTGTCGAGCTTGTCGAAGTTGGTGCCGGCGCTCTGTGCGTTGGCGTTGCTTGCGGCGGCTGCTTCTGCGCCGTCTTCCTTGTCGAATTCATCCCAGCTCAGCATGGCTTGGCTCCTGCGTGAGGGCCGGTTAACGAACCGGCCTGTATGGATATACAGATAATTTGAATTATGTTCCGTTGCGTGATGCGCGCAAGGGTAAACGGGTACCACTGGTCAGCAGGCGGTGGATTGCTGGCTGACCTTTGCCCCTCGACCCGAAGGAGGAGAGGCGGGAATTTGTGAGAGGGGCAAGGCTTGGGTAGGAGCGGATTTATCCGCGATTTTCGCGGCTGAAGCCGCTCCTACGAAAAGCCTTCCCTCTCCCTAACCCTCGGTTCGGGCTTCCTGCTTCACCCTACCTCCTGCATCCCTGCAGTCGTCTCCCGCAAGCGGGAGAGGGGACTGACGGTTGCTTTGCTTTAGAACTACATCAGACCTTCGAGCGTGTAGCTGAGCGAGTGAGCGCTAGGCACCTGCTGGAGTGGAGCCCCTGAGCGTACGTATGTACGTGATGGGGGCCGCTCCGGCAGGTAACGCCGCGAATGCCGCTCAGATGCGCGCGCTTATTGGCACGCTTCGCAGTCGGGTTCGTCGATGGCACACGCTTTCGGTACTGGCGCCGGGGCCGGGGCGGCCTGCTGGGCAGGGGCCTGGGCCTTGGCCGAGAAGCCTTCGTCGCCACCAGCGGAAACTGCGTTGAGCTTGCCGGTGTTGATGGTCGACTTCTCGGTGCTGGTGGCGGCCAGGGCACGGAGGTAGTAGGTGGTTTTCAGGCCACGGTACCAGGCCATGCGGTAGGTCACGTCCAGCTTCTTGCCCGAAGCGCCGGCGATGTACAGGTTCAGCGACTGAGCCTGGTCGATCCACTTCTGGCGACGGCTGGCAGCGTCGACGATCCACTTGGTTTCCACTTCGAAGGCGGTGGCGTACAGGTCTTTCAGGTCCTGCGGGATGCGCTCGATCTGCTGCACGGAACCGTCGTAGTACTTCAGGTCGTTGACCATGACCGGGTCCCACAGGCCGCGGTTTTTCAGGTCGCGCACCAGGTAGGGGTTGATCACGGTGAATTCGCCGGAGAGGTTCGATTTCACGTACAGGTTCTGGTAGGTCGGCTCGATGGACTGAGACACGCCAATGATGTTGGAGATAGTCGCGGTCGGCGCGATGGCCATGATGTTCGAGTTACGAATACCTTTCTTCACGCGCTCGCGGATCGGCGCCCAGTCCAGCGATTCGGACAGGTCGACGTCGATGTACTTCTGGCCACGGGCTTCGATCAGAATCTGCTGCGAGTCCAGCGGCAGGATGCCCTTGCTCCACAGCGAACCTTCGAAGGTTGAGTAGCTGCCACGCTCTTCGGCCAGGTCACAGGAGGCCTGGATGGCGTAGTAGCTGATGGCTTCCATCGACTTGTCGGCGAACTCGATGGCCGCGTCCGAACCGTAGGCGATGTGCTGCAGGTACAGGGCGTCCTGGAAGCCCATCAGGCCGAGGCCGACCGGACGGTGCTTGAGGTTGGAGTTACGTGCCTGGTCGACGCTGTAGTAGTTGATGTCGATGACGTTATCGAGCATGCGCACAGCGGTCTTGACGGTGCGGCCGAGTTTCTCGATGTCCAGCTTGCCGTCGACGATGTGGTTGACCAGGTTGACCGAGCCCAGGTTGCAGACCGCGATCTCGTCCTTGTTGGTGTTCAGGGTGATCTCGGTGCACAGGTTGGAGCTGTGTACCACGCCCACGTGCTGCTGCGGGCTGCGCAAGTTACACGGGTCCTTGAAGGTCAGCCACGGGTGGCCGGTCTCGAACAGCATCGAGAGCATCTTGCGCCACAGGTCCTTGGCCTGGATGGTCTTGTACAGCTTGATCTTGCCGTACTCGATCAGGGCTTCGTAGTACTCGTAGCGCTCTTCGAAGGCCTTGCCGGTCAGGTCGTGCAGGTCCGGTACTTCGCTCGGGCTGAACAGGGTCCACTTGCCGTCTTCGAAGACGCGCTTCATGAACAGGTCCGGAATCCAGTTGGCGGTGTTCATGTCGTGAGTACGACGACGGTCGTCACCGGTGTTCTTGCGCAGCTCGAGGAATTCCTCGATGTCCATGTGCCAGGTTTCCAGGTAGGCGCACACCGCGCCCTTGCGCTTGCCGCCCTGGTTGACCGCCACGGCGGTGTCGTTGACCACTTTCAGGAAGGGCACGACGCCCTGGGATTTGCCGTTGGTGCCCTTGATGTAGGAGCCCAGCGCGCGCACCGGAGTCCAGTCGTTGCCCAGGCCGCCGGCGAATTTGCTCAGCATGGCGTTGTCGTGGATGGCGCCGTAGATGCCCGACAGGTCGTCCGGCACGGTGGTCAGGTAGCACGACGACAGCTGCGGACGCAGGGTACCGGCGTTGAACAGGGTCGGGGTCGACGCCATGTAGTCGAACGAGGACAGCAGGTTGTAGAACTCGATGGCGCGGTCTTCGCGGTTCTTCGGCTCTTCGATGGCCAGGCCCATGGCCACGCGCATGAAGAACACCTGCGGCAGTTCGAAGCGGATGCCGTCCTTGTGGATGAAGTAGCGGTCGTACAGGGTCTGCAGGCCGAGGTAGGTGAATTGCTGGTCGCGCTCGTGGTTGATGGCACGGCCCAGTTTCTCCAGGTCGAACTCCTTCAGCTTGGCGTCCAGCAGCTCGAACTCAACGCCCTTGTCGACATAGGCCGGCAGAGCCTTGGCGTACAGGTCGGCCATCTCGTGGTGAGTGGCACTGCCTGCAATGTTCAGGAAGCTCAGGGCCTCGGCGCGGATGTTGTCCATCAGCAGGCGGGCGGTGACGTAGCTGTAGTTCGGCTCACGCTCGACCAGGGTACGGGCGGTCATCACCAGGGCGGTGTTGACGTCCTTCTCGGCGACGCCGTCGTACAGGTTCTTCAGGGTTTCGCGCTCGATCAGACCGCCGTCGACTTCGGCCAGACCTTCGCAGGCCTCCGTGATGATGGTCTGCAGGCGGCCCATGTCCAGCGGCTGCAGCTCACCGCCAGCGGTGGTGATGCGGATGCTCGGGTGCGGCTGGGCGATTTCGCTGCCGGCACTGGCCTTGCGCTTGTTGGCCTGGGCTTCGCGGTAGATCACGTAGTCGCGGGCAACCTTCTGCTCGCCGGCGCGCATCAGGGCCAGTTCGACCTGGTCCTGGATCTCTTCGATGTGGATGGTACCGCCGGACGGCATGCGGCGCTTGAAGGTGGCGGTGACCTGTTCGGTCAGGCGCGCGACGGTGTCGTGGATACGCGACGAAGCGGCAGCGGTGCCGCCTTCTACTGCGAGGAAGGCCTTGGTGATGGCGACGGTGATCTTGTCATCGGTGTAGGGGACGACAGTGCCGTTGCGCTTGATCACACGCAGTTGGCCGGGCGCGGTGGCAGCC
This sequence comes from Pseudomonas sp. KB-10, assembly GCF_018221585.1. NCBI lineage: Bacteria > Pseudomonadati > Pseudomonadota > Gammaproteobacteria > Pseudomonadales > Pseudomonadaceae > Pseudomonas > Pseudomonas sp. KB-10. The sequence goes on along the minus strand of NZ_QYYB01000002.1, from coordinate 499,163 downwards.
AGATCCTGGGAGGATTCAGCGGCCTGCGGCGCCACGGCCTGCGGGTTCTCGCGAGTAGTGTCGGTATGCATGGAGATCTCCGTGTTCTGTAATTTTTGGTTGGACGTCACGATTGGAAACCGCGCCCTGTCCGCCGTTCATTCCATTAACAACTGAGCCGCACGCGGCAGCGGGGCCGGGTACGGGGTGTCGCAACAGCTGGCAGGGTGGGCACGACTTCAAGTGCCGTCCTGGCGCATAAGTCACAGCGGGGCATTACCACACCCCGCCTACTACATATAGTGGTCGACTGGCGGGTAAGGCCGCTGTCTGACCGGCTCACGCGCAACGTGGAACATTGCGGCGTGGCTGTAACCCAGGCCAGGCCTGGGTTAGGGCAAAACGATTGGCCGGAGCATCTGGAAAACCCTGTGAAAAGGGCTTGCGCGATTCGTTCTTTTTGTGTCCGGTTTTTCGCGGTAACCCAACATCTGGTAGCTGCCGCGCAATGGGGATACAAGATAGTGCGCTGTTGGAGGCATTGCAAGGCGCTAGAAACAGAACAGCCTGTGGATAAGATGTGAGTGTCTTGTGGGCGCCTGCGGCGTAGCCCGCGTGGTCTCTGGCTCTGGCCAATGCTGACCGTTCGTCGCCCTTGGAGGCGGGATTCCCGCGACTTGGCGAAGCTGTTCGGCGGTGCACAGACTACCACTATATATAGTGCTTTTGGCATGTGCTGTGCTTGCCGAGACGCTCAGGCTCGGGCACGGGTTTGCCGCTCGCGCCGAGATGCGCACAGCCCCTAGAATGGCTGCGGTATTTGCGGCGCTTGCCGGTATGCAAAGGGGAGAGGGTGTGGAACAAGAAGCGTGGCAGATTCTCATCGTCGAGGATGACCAGCGCCTGGCGCAGTTGACCCGCGAGTATCTGGAAGGCAACGGCCTGCGCGTGGCCGTCGAGGCCGACGGCGCCCGTGCGGCAGCGCGGATTCTCGCCGAGCAGCCGGACCTGGTGATTCTCGACCTCATGCTGCCGGGGGAGGACGGCCTGAGCATCTGCCGCAAGGTGCGCGGCGGCTACAAGGGGCCGATCCTGATGCTCACCGCGCGAACCGACGACATGGACCAGGTGCTGGGCCTGGAGATGGGCGCCGATGATTACGTGTGCAAGCCGGTGCGCCCCCGCGTGCTGCTGGCGCGCATTCGCGCGTTGCTACGGCGCCGCGAGGGTAGCGAGAGCGAGCGCGACGAAGGTCAGCCGCGGCGGCTGCAGTTCGGCGCGCTGGCCATCGACAGTGCCATGCGTGAGGCCTGGCTGGGCGAGCAGGGCATCGAGCTGACCAGCGCCGAGTTCGATCTGCTGTGGCTGCTGGCGGTCAACGCCGGGCGCATCCTGTCGCGCGAGGAAATCTTCAATTCCCTGCGTGGTATCGAGTACGACGGCCAGGACCGCTCCATCGACGTGCGCATCTCGCGTATCCGTCCGAAGATCGGTGATGACCCGATGCACCCGCGGATGATCAAGACGGTGCGCAGCAAGGGTTATCTGTTCGTCGCCGAGGCCGCCGAGGCGCTGCCGTTCGGTGATGTGCCGCCGCTCCTGCGCGATTGATCGGGCGGCCATGAACTCGATCTTCCTGCGCATCTACGGCGGCATGCTCGCTGCGCTGGTGCTGGTGGCGCTGCTGGGCGTCGGCACCCTGCACCTGGTCAACGAGGTGCGTGGCGATCAGTACCGCGAGGGGCTGGCGCGCGGCACCTTCCGCCTGATGGCGGACAACCTGCTGCCGATGAACGAGGTGGAGCGCAAGCGCGCCCTGGTGGTGTGGTCGCGCCTGCTCGGCATCCCCCTGGAGCTGCAGGCGCTGAGCGAGGTGGCGTTGGAAAGCAGCGAGCGCAATCGCCTGCAGCGCGGCCATGTGCTGGTGCGCCAGACCGGCCCGCACTCGGCCAAGGTCTACGGCCTGCTCGACGGCAAGCAGCCGCTGCTTTTGACGGGGGAGATCCAGCAGATCAGCGAGCAGCTGGCGCGGGCCACCAACTACCTGCTGATTGATGAGCTGGTGCGCTACCCGGTGCATGAGCAGCCGCAGCGCCTGGCCGAACTGAAGGCGGCCAAGCAGTTCGGCTTCGACCTGCAACTGACACGGCTCGAAGATGCAACCCTGGACCTCGACCAGCGTCGGCGTATCGATGAGGGCGATACGGTGATGGCGCTGGGCAAGGGCGGCGACTCCATCTATGTTTTCTCCGGCATCGTCGATACGCCCTGGGTGCTGGAAATCGGCCCGCTGTACCAGATGAACCCCTATCCGCCGCAGCTGCTGGTGCTGATTGGCGCGTTGGGCCTGAGCCTGATCGGCCTGATCGTCTACCTGCTGGTGCGCTCGCTGGAGCAGCGCCTGCGTGCCCTGGAGAGCGCGGCCACGCATATCGCCAGCGGCCGCCTGGATGCACGCGTGCCGACGCGCGGCGCGGACTCGGTGGGGCGTCTGGCCAGCAGTTTCAATGCCATGGCCGAGCACCTGCAGACCTCCCTGAGCACCCAGCGCGAACTGGTGCGTGCGGTGTCCCATGAGCTGCGCACGCCGGTGGCGCGGCTGCGTTTCGGCCTGGAGATGATCGCCGATGCGCCCAACGAAAGTGCCCGGCGCAAGTACATGGATGGCATGGATAGCGATATCCAGGACCTCGACAAGCTGGTCGACGAGATGCTGACCTATGCGCGTCTGGAGCAGGGCTCGCCGGCGCTGAACTTTCAGCAGGTGGAGCTCAGGGCGCTGATCGATCAGGTGATCGAGGAACTGGCGCCGCTGAGCAACAAGGTGCGCGTGGAATGCGGTGCGGTGCTCAGCGTGCAGGCCGACGGCGCCTGCTGGGTCGAAGCCGAGCCGCGTTACCTGCATCGGGCGCTGCAGAATCTGGTGAGCAACGCCATGCGTTACGCCGAAGGGCGGGTGCTGATCAGCTGTCAGGTCGGCTACAAGCGTTGTCGCATCGATGCCGAGGATGACGGGCCAGGCGTGCCGGAGGAAGCCTGGGAACGTCTGTTCAGTCCCTTTTTGCGCCTGGATGACAGCCGCACGCGGGCGTCCGGCGGGCACGGGCTGGGCCTGTCCATCGTGCGCAGGATCATCTACTGGCACGGCGGTCGCGCGCAGATCGGCCGCAGCGACAGCCTCGGCGGCGCGCGTTTCAGCCTGGTGTGGCCGCGGCGCCAGGGGGAGTAGGGCGCTGTTCCGTAGGGTGCGCCGTGCGCAGCGAGTTTTTGGAGTCCGGATGCAATCCGGGGCTGACCGGCTACCTGTTCCCGGATTGCATCCGGGCTACAACAGCCCCGCCATCAGTGCAATGTCGTTCACCCAAGAAACGGTTGAGCGCGATCAGTCTCCTCGCCCCTTTGGGGAGAGGGTTAGGGCGGGCCGCGTTCGGAGAGGGGGAAATTGCGGTTTGCGGTACTTTCACCCTCTCCCCCAGCCCCTCTCCCATGAATGGGAGAGGGGAGCCAAACGAGTGCGACCTCAAGTGAGCAGCATGACCGCCGCCAGCTAGGTGTAGGTGGATCGCGCTTCAAATGCGCGGCGCGACCGATACACCAGGGCTGCCGGGAGGGTGGATGGAAGAGGCGTCATCCACCCTACGTAGCTGCATGATCACGCCGCCACTGCCACCAGGCTCAGCACCTTGCCGTCGAACAGCCCGAACTGGCCGTCCAGTTCGGCGCCTGAGCGCCAGTGCGCGTTGAGGTCGATCAGCAGGCGCAGGCGCACACTGTCGTCGTCGACGTCCAGCAGCTCGGCGTCATGGAAGTAGAAGCGCGTCAGGGTCAGCGGGTAGAGCGCCTTGAACAGGCTTTCCTTGACCGAGAAGGTCAGGCTGATGCGCAGGGCGCGAGCGTTCTCGTCGAGGTCTTGCAGGCGTAGCAGTTCGGCGGGGGTGAGGATTTCGCCCTGCAGGCGTTGGGCGCGTTCGGCCGGCAGCAGGCGTTCGACGTCCATGCCCAGGGCGCGCCATCGATCTTCAGGCGCGACCAGCGCAGCAGCCCAGTTGTCGCCATGGGTGATGGAGCCGACCACGCCACGCGGCCACTGCGGCGCGCGGTCTTCACCGACTGCAGGCACGCTGGCCTGGCCGGTCACGCGGCGCAGCGCTTCGCGTGCGCACAGGCGCCCGGCCAGGTATTCGGCCTGTCGCTTGGCGACGCCGCGCACGGGCGCGATGCCGCAGCGGGCGAAGTCGTCTTCTGCCAGCAGGGCCGGGTCGAAGCGTGTGCTGATCAGCTGCGCGCCGGCAAGCACGTTTGGCAGCGGGTTGTGCGTGTCGAGAGGGCTGCAGCAGGCAGGGTGGTAGGCGTTCATGGGCGCGATTGTGCCGCGCGGCGGACCGTGCAGTCATCCGCCGTTTACATTTCTTTGCAGGCAGGTAACAAAGCTAAACGGACGCTGGTCCTGGCTTTTGTCAGACTGCGCTGGCATTCCCCAGGGAATGCAGGTGAGGTTGTAGTCAGTGCGAGGGCACTGACGTTTTCTCCGAGTTCGAGAACGGTAGCCCGATTGGGCTGCCGTTTTTTTTGCGCTGCGTTTGGCGACGTGGTTGGGCGCCTCGGAGATGAGCGGTGAGTGCCGGGGAATCGGCGGCGCCTCGGTGCGCGCGGCGCACCCTACCGGACCGAGTCGTCACGATGTACCCGGCTGTGGGAGGCGCTTCAGCGGCGAGCTTTGTGCAATTGCTGTCGCGGCTAAAGCCCCTCCCACGCTGTGGCGTATCGCCAGGGCGTTGGTATCCGGTTTCGTAGGGTGCGTCGTGCGCACCGATAAGTGGCGTCTGCGGGAAGCTGTGGGAGGCGCTTCAGCGGCGAGCTTTGTGCAATTGCTGTCGCGGCTAAAACCCCCTCCCACGCTGTGGCGTATCGCCCGGGGCGTTGGTATCCAGTTTCGTAGGGTGCGCCGTGCGAACCGATGAGTGGCGTCTGCGGGAAGCTGTGGGAGGCGCTTCAGCGGCGAGCTTTGTGCAATTGCTGTCGCGGCTAAAGCCCTCCCCACGCTGTCGCGTATCGCCAAGGCGTTCGCATTTGCCCTGTGGCTTTCGTGGGGGGATTTGCAGTCAAATGCCTGAGCGGGCAAAACCGACTCCCGCGAGGACCATGGACGATGACCCAACAATCGCAATTCGCCCTGCTCGGCAAGAAGTGCTTCCTGCCGTTTTTCGTGACGCAATTGCTCGGCGCCTTCAATGACAACATCTTCAAGCAGTCGCTGATTCTCGCCATCCTGTTCAAGCTCAACACGGGCGTCGACCGCGATCTGCTGGTCAATCTCTGCGCCTTGCTGTTCATCCTGCCGTTCTTTCTGTTCTCCGCCCTCGGCGGCCAGTTCGGCGAGAAGTTCGCCAAGGATTCGTTGATCCGCAAGATCAAGGCTGCCGAGATATTGATCATGCTCGCCGGCGCTGCCGGGGTGTTGCTCGACAGCCTGCCGCTGATGCTCGCGGTACTGTTCGCCATGGGCACGCAGTCGGCGTTGTTCGGCCCGGTGAAGTATTCGATCCTGCCGCAGCACCTCAAGGAAGAGGAGCTGGTGGGCGGCAACGCCCTGGTAGAAATGGGCACCTTCCTGGCGATTCTGGCCGGCACCATCGGCGCCGGCATCATGATGGCCAGCAGCAGCTATGCGCCCATCGTCGCCGGCTCGGTGGTCGGCGTGGCGCTGCTTGGCTACCTGGCCAGCCACGGCATTCCCAGGGCTTCGGCGGCGATGCCGGAACTGCCGCTGGACTGGAACATCTTTCGCCAGTCCTGGGCCATCCTCAAGCTTGGCCTGGGCCAGCGCCCGGCGGTTTCACGCTCGCTGGTGGGCAACTCCTGGTTCTGGTTTCTCGGCGCGATCTACCTGACACAGATTCCGGCTTATGCCAAGGAATGGCTGTATGGCGACGAGAGCGTGGTGACGCTGATTCTCACCGTGTTCTCGCTGGGCATCGGCCTGGGCTCGATGCTCTGCGAGCGCATGAGCGGGCACAAGGTGGAGATCGGCCTGGTGCCGTTCGGCTCCATCGGCCTGACCCTGTTCGGCATGCTGCTGTGGTGGTTCTCCGGCGGTTTCCCGCAGGGCGCTGCGCCGCATGACTGGCTGGCGCTGCTGGGCCATGGTCAGGCCTGGTGGATTCTCGGCTGCATTCTCGGTATCGGTCTGTTCGGCGGCTTCTACATCGTGCCGCTGTATGCGCTGATCCAGTCGCGCACCGCCGAGCACGAGCGGGCGCGGGTGATCGCCGCCAACAACATCCTCAATGCGTTGTTCATGGTCGCCTCGGCCATCGCCGCGATCCTGTTCCTGAGCGTCGCCGGGCTGTCGATTCCGCAGCTGTTTCTGGTGGTGTCGCTGATGAACATCGCGGTCAACAGCTACATCTTCAAGATCGTCCCCGAATTCAGCATGCGCTTTCTCATCTGGCTGCTGGGGCATTCGATGTACCGCGTCGAGCACAGGGGCCTCGACGTGATCCCCGACGAGGGCCCGGCGGTACTGGTATGCAACCACGTGTCGTTCGTCGATGCGCTGCTGATCGGCGGGGCCATTCGCCGGCCGGTGCGTTTCGTCATGTACTACAAGATCTACGACCTGCCGGTGCTCAATTTCATCTTCCGCACTGCCGGCACGGTGCCGATCGCCGGGCGCAGCGAGGACCTGCTGATCTACGACGCGGCGTTCAAGAAGATCGCCGAGTACCTGCGTAACGGCGAGCTGGTGTGCATTTTCCCCGAGGGCAAGCTGACCGGCGACGGCGAGATCGACGAGTTCAAGGCCGGGGTCGAGCGCATTCTCGAAGAGAACCCGGTGCCGGTGATTCCCATGGCGCTGCAGGGTCTGTGGGGCAGTTTCTTCAGTCGTGCGCCGCACAAGGGCCTGTTCAAGCGGTTCTGGTCGCGGGTGTGCCTGGTGGCCGGTACGCCGGTGGTGGCCGAGCAGGCCAAGCGCGAGGCGTTGCAGGCTCAGGTGGCCGAGTTGCGCGGAGATTGGCGTTGAGCTTGTGGGAGAGGCTTTCGGCTCGGGCATCCTGCTTCGCTCTACCTCCTGCATCCCTGCAGTTGCAGCCGCGATTCGCCGCTAAAGCGCCTCCCATAAAGCTGGATTCCGGCTTTCTCAGTGGCTCAGCTTGAGCCCGACCAGCCCGCAGACGATCATCGCCACGCTGGCCAGGCGCAGCAGCGCCATGGACTCGCCGAACAGGATGATGCCGGCGATCACCGTGCCTACGGCGCCGACGCCGGTCCAGATGGCGTAGGCGGTGCCCAGCGGTAGCTCCTTCATGGCCAGGCCGAGCAGGCCCAGGCTGACCAGCATGGCGCAGACGGTCAGCAGCGTTGGCAGGGGGCGGGTGAAGCCTTCGGTGTATTTCAGGCCGATGGCCCAGCCGACCTCGAACAGGCCGGCGAGAAACAGAATGATCCAGGACATGGTCACCTCCAGTGGTTGAAGGGGCCGTCCCCGGATGAGCCACCCTGGGTTCAGGGTGTGGAGGTCGTCCTCGCGCGCACCGTTATTGTGCATATTGGCGCGTCCGGGGCAAGGCGCCCCGGCTTCGTGCAGTGCTGAATCAGTCTGTACTGTCTTTGGCGGTTTGATCCATCCGGCGGTAAAGGGTCGCCAGCAGCGGGCCGGACAGATTGTGCCAGACGCTGAACAGGGCGCTGGGCACGGCGGCCAGTGGGCTGAAGTGCGCGCTGGCCAGCGCGGCACCAAGGCCGGAGTTCTGCATGCCGACTTCGATGGACAGCGTCTTGCGCTGCGCCAGTGACATGCCGAACAGGCGGCCGGCCAGATACCCCAGGCCCAGACCGATGCCGTTGTGCAGGATCACCACGGCCATGATCAGCAGGCCGGATTCGGCAATCTTGCCCTGGCTGGCGGCCACCACGGCAGCGACGATGGCAACGATGCTCACCACGGAGATCAGCGGCAGTACTTCGACGGCGGTCTTGACCCGCTCGCCGAGCAGGCGTTGGGCGATCAGGCCAAGGACGATAGGCAGCAGCACCATCTTGAGGATGGAGATGAACATGGCGCTGAAGGAGACCGGCAGCCATTCCGAGGCCAGCAGCCAGATCAGTGCCGGGGTGACGAGCGGGGCGAGCAGGGTGGTGACGGCTGTGATCGATACCGACAGCGCCAGATCGCCACGGGCGAACCAGGTGATCACGTTGGAGGCGGTGCCGCCGGGGCAGCAGCCCACCAGAATCACGCCCACGGCAATCTCCGGTGGCAGGGCGAACAGCTGGCAGAGCACCCAGGCCACCAGTGGCATGATGCTGAATTGGGCCAGCACGCCCAGCAGCACCGCCAGCGGGCGCCGAGCAACTTCCTGGAAGTCCGCGCCCTTCAGGGTCAGGCCCATGCCGAACATGATCAGCCCGAGCAGCGGGACGATCCAGGCGGTCAGCGGCAGAAACCAGCTGGGTTGGAAGAAGGCCATGACGGCGAACAGCAACACCCAGACGGCGAAGGTGTTGCCGATGAAACGGCTGAAAGCGATCAGTGCTTGCATGGAATGAGGCCTGGGCTTTTCGGGAAAGCCGGCAAGCCTACCAGAAGCGACGCGATTTGCCTGAACGGCACGATGCAGGTGAGCTCAGGCATCATCGGCGCAACCTAGGCGCAGATGCCTTGTCCGAACCTTTACAGTGATTCTTCATCCGCCGGATAGCGGCTGGCGGTCAGGCTTTCCTTGATCTTGCGCAGATGCGGCTGAAAGTCCACGCCACGACGCAGGGTGACACCCGTAGCGAGTACATCGAGCACGGTGAGCTGGATGATGCGTGATGTCATCGGCATGTAGATGTCGGTGTCTTCCGGTAGCGGAATGTCCAGGCTCAGGGTACTGGCCCTGGCCAGTGGCGAGCCGGCGGCGGTGAGGCCGAGTACCGAGGCGCCGTTCTCGCGTGCCAGGCGCGCCACCTCCACCAGTTCGCGAGTGCGCCCGGTGTAGGAAATGATCACGAACAGATCACCGGTGTGCGCCACCGAGGCGATCATGCGTTGCATCAGCACGTCGGAGTGGGCCGAGACGGCGAGGTTGAAGCGAAAGAACTTGTGCTGCGCATCCAGTGCCACCGAGGCGGAAGCGCCGAGGCCGAAGAAGTGGATCTGCCGCGCCTGGATCAGCAGGTCGACGGCGCGGCTGACGTGCTGCGGATCGAGGCTCTGGCAGGCGCTGTCCAGCGAGGCGATGGTGCTGCCGAAGATCTTGCGCGTATAGGCCTCGGGGCCGTCGTCGGCCGACACTGCGCGGCTGACATAGGCGGCGCCGCTGGCCAGGCTCTGCGCCAGTTGCATCTTCAGCTCCGGGTAGCCGTTGGCGCCGAACGAGCGGCAGAAACGATTGACCGTCGGCTCGCTGACCCCGGCCGCCTGTGCCAGGGCGGCGATGCTGAAACGAGTGGCCTGCTGTGGGTCATGCAGAATCACTTCGGCGACCTTGCGTTCGGCCTTGTTCAGGTCGTCCAGGCGGCTCTGGATCTGTTCCAGCAGGTTGCGCACTCGGTCCATAGGGGCTCCTAACAGCGGTTTGACGGGCTCGGCAGCAGGCGATCGGCAGCCAAGCGGCCGGCCTATCCTACTGATGACGCCCCCGGGCGACCACTGACTTATTGGTTGTCTAGGAAAATGTTGTTGCTATAACAATATTTTTTCTTGATAAATGCAGTATCACCCGGTATTTCTAGTTCATCTTGATAAAAGAACAAACTCATGCCTGCGATGAAACTTGAATCCTGCACCTTGGCCTTGTTCGGCGCGCTGGGCGATTTGGCGTTGCGCAAGCTATTTCCCGCGCTTTACCAGCTCGATCGCGCCGGTTTGCTGCACGATGCCACGCGCATCCTTGCGCTGGCGCGTGATGCCGGTGAGCCGAGTCGGCATCTGCTTGCCATCGAGCAGGCCTTGCGCCTGTACGTGCCGGCCAAGGAGCTGACGGAGCCCGATCTGGCGCGTTTCCTGGCGCGGCTGAACTACCTGACGATGGATTTTCTCAAGGCCGAGGACTACGCCGCGCTGCTCGAGCATGTCAGCCCGCAGGATCAGTTGATCGCCTACTTCGCTACGCCGGCGTCGGTGTATGGCGGCATCTGCGCCAACCTGGCTGCCGTCGGGCTGGCCGAGGGCACTCGGGTGGTGCTGGAAAAGCCGATCGGCCACGACCTGACATCCTCGCGTGCGGTCAACGACGCCGTGGCTCAGGTGTTCCCGGAGAATCGCGTCTATCGCATCGATCATTACCTGGGTAAGGAAACGGTGCAGAACCTCATCGCCCTGCGTTTTGCCAACAGCCTGTTCGAGACCCAGTGGAACCAGAACCACATTTCCCACGTGGAAATCACCGTGGCCGAGAAGGTCGGCATCGAGGGGCGCTGGGGTTACTTCGATCAGGCCGGGCAGTTGCGCGACATGATCCAGAACCACCTGCTGCAGCTGCTCTGCCTGATCGCCATGGACCCGCCCAGCGATCTGTCCGCCGACAGCATCCGTGACGAGAAGGTCAAGGTGCTCAAGGCGCTGGAGCCGATCAGTGTCGAGCAGCTCGGCCAGCGCGTGGTGCGCGGCCAGTACGTCGCCGGCAGCAGCGATGGGCGGCCGGTGCCGGGGTATCTGGAGGAAGAGAACTCCAACACCCAGAGCGATACCGAAACCTTCGTCGCCCTGCGTGCCGACATCCGTAACTGGCGCTGGGCCGGTGTGCCGTTCTACCTGCGCACCGGCAAGCGCATGCCGCAGAAACTGTCGCAGATCGTCATCCACTTCAAGGCACCGCCGCACTACATCTTCGCCCCGGAGCAGCGCCAGCTGATCGGCAACAAGCTGATCATCCGCCTGCAGCCGGACGAGGGCATCGCCCTGCAGGTGCTGACCAAGGATCAGGGCCTGGACAAGGGGATGCAGCTGCGCAGCGGCCCGCTGCAGCTGAGTTTCTCCGATACCTACCGCAGTGCGCGCATTCCCGATGCCTACGAGCGACTGCTGCTGGAAGTGATGCGCGGCAACCAGAACCTGTTCGTGCGCAAGGACGAAATCGAATACGCCTGGCAGTGGTGCGATCAGTTGATCGACGGCTGGCAGCGCCTCGGCGAAGCGCCGAAACCCTACACCGCCGGCAGCTGGGGCCCGATGGCCTCGGTGGCGTTGATCACCCGCGATGGCAGGAGCTGGTATGGCGATCTCTGAACTGAAACTGCCGCAGGGCGTACAGGCCTGCGCGCATAACGACGCCGAGCAATTGGCGCAGTCGATGGCGATGCGCGTAGCCGATGCGCTGCGTGAAGCCGTTGCCAGTCGCGGCCAGGCCACCCTGGTGGTGTCCGGCGGTCGCAGCCCGGTGCCGTTCTTCGAAGCGCTGGCGCAGCAGGAGCTGCCATGGGCGCAGGTACTGGTCAGCCTGGCCGACGAGCGCTGGGTACCGGTCAACCACGCAGGCAGCAACGAAGGACTGGTGCGTCGTCATCTGCTGCAGGGGCCTGCGGCCGAGGGGCGTTTCATCGGTCTTTATCAGGTTGCCGGCAACCTGGAGCGAGCGGCCGACCTGGCCGACACGGCCGTCGCCGAACTGGCGCCTGTCGACGTGCTGGTACTGGGCATGGGCGATGACGGCCACACTGCCTCGCTGTTTCCGCACAGCCCCAATCTGCACCAGGCGCTACAGCCAGATTGCGCACGCCGGGTGTTGCCGATGCTGGCGCCGAGCGAGCCGGCGCAGCGCCTGACCCTGACCCTGCCGCTACTGGCCAGCGCGCGCCTGCCGCTGTTGGCGATCCAGGGCCAGGCGAAACTGAACACACTCAGCGCGGCGCTGCAGCCCGGCAAGATCGCCGAGCTGCCGATCCGCGCGTTCCTGCATTCCCCTCTCGAAATTCATTGGTGCCCCTGACATGACCAGCTTCGACCAAGACCAGCGCGCGCGCATGGCCGACAAAATCGCCGAGATCGACCGCATCTGCGCGCAGGCGCGGATCATGCCGGTGATCACCATCGCCCGTGAGGCGGACATCCTGCCGTTGGCCGACGCCCTGGCCGCCGGCGGCCTGCGCGTGCTGGAGGTGACCCTGCGCTCGGAGCACGGCCTGGAGGCAATTCGTCGCCTGCGTGCCGAGCGTCCCGAGCTGTGCGTCGGCGCCGGCACTGTGCTCGATGAAGACATGCTGGCGGCGGCCACTGCAGCCGGTGCGCAATTCATCGTCACGCCGGGCAGTACCCGTGAGTTGCTGCTGGCGGCGCTGGACAACCCGCTGCCGTTGCTGCCGGGCGTGAGCAGTGCCTCGGAGCTGATGGTCGGCTACGCCCTTGGCTATCGCCGCTTCAAGCTGTTCCCGGCGGAACTATGCGGCGGCGTCGCGGCGCTCAAGGCGCTCGCCGGACCTTTCGGTGGCGTGCGTTTCTGCCCAACTGGCGGCGTCAATCCGGACAATCTGCAGCGCTACATGACGCAGCCGAACGTCATGTGCGTCGGCGGCACCTGGATGTTCCAGCGGGAATGGGTGGAAAACGGTGATTGGGCGCGTATCCAGCAAGCCAGTGCCGAGGCGTTGAAACTGCTGGGCTGAGTGGAGTTGAAAAGATCCAGTCATATAGTTGACTGATGACTTAATGCTGGCGCCATGATATCGTCGTACGCTAATCAATAACCGGGTGTCGTAGGTTAGCGTGCTGACAACAAGAACAATTCTCCAGCGGATGCCCGATCGTTTTTTCGCGGATGGAGAATTTCATGAGCAAATGGCTCGGTAATGTCAGCGTCACCTGGAAGCTTGCCCTGAGCTTCGGCCTCGTACTTGTACTTACTCTGGTTCTGGCGATCACCGGTTGGGATGGCATCAGCCGCATGACTGAGCGTGGCCAGCGGGTGATCGAGATCAATCAGGTCAATACCCTGCTCAACGATCTGCGGGTGAGCCGCGTTCGTTACGTCTTCAGCAATGGCGACACGGCCTTTGCAGAGGCGATGCAGCAGGCGCTCGACCGCTATCGCGAGGCGCATGACCGCAGCATCAACAACTTCAGCTCGACGCAGAACCTCCGTTTGCTGAAGCAGCAGCATGCGCAGATCGCTCGATACCAGGAGTCACTCTCGACCATGCAACGCGCTTATGCCGATGCTGCGGCGGCGCGCAACGAGATGGGCAGCCTGGCGCGTAATGTGTTCGCCGAGATCGAGACGCTCGCCGAGTCCATAGAGCGCATGCCGGAATACGATCCGCAGCGGCAGGTTCGTTATCGCGCAATGCGTGATGCCAAGGAAGGTATTCAGCTGATGCGCTACGAGGTGCGTGGCTATACCGCCAAGGTCAACGCCGCCACCGAAGCAGCCGTGACTAGGCAGTTGCAGCGAACTGCCGACAGCCTGACCCAGCTGGACGTGGCGATGGGCAGCGAAAGTGCGGCGCAGGTCGCTGCCATCCGCCGGGGCTTCGATGGCTACCGCGCAGTCGTGGAGGCGTTCCAGCAGGCCAATACCCGAGCACTCAAGGCGCGTGATGAGCTCGATGAAACCGGTAATGCGATCGTCGAGCTGAGCGATCAGCTCGTTGCCAATCAGATCGCGGAGCGCAACAGCGATAGCTCGGCAGTCAAGTCCATACAGTTGATCTCCACGCTGGTGGCATTGCTCATCGGTATCGGTGCGGCGGTCGTCATGACACGCCAGATCACCCGGCCGCTGGGCGAGACGTTGCAGGTGGTCGAGCGCATCGCCGCCGGTGACCTGAGCCATCTGCCCGAAACCAGCCGCCGCGACGAGATCGGCGAGGTGCAACAAGGTGTGCATCGCATGGGGCAGTCGCTGCGTGAGCTTATCGGCGGCATCAGCGACAGCGCCAGCCAGATCGCCAGCGCCGCCGAGCAGCTGTCGGCAGTGACGGAGCAGACCAGCGCCGGGGTCAACAGCCAGAAGCTGGAAACCGATCAGGTGGCCACCGCCATGCAGGAAATGTCCGCGACGGTCAACGAAGTCGCGCGCAATGCCGAGCAGGCCTCGCTGGCCGCGGCCGACGCAGATGCCGAAGCGAACCAGGGAGATCGTGTTGTAGCCGAGGCGATTGGCCAGATCGAGGCACTGGCTGGCGAAATGGCGCGCTCTACCGACGCCATGAATCTGCTGCAGAAGGAAAGCGAGAAGATCGGCAGCGTCATGGACGTGATCAAGGCGGTGGCCGACCAGACCAACCTGCTGGCGCTTAACGCGGCCATCGAGGCCGCGCGTGCGGGCGAGGCGGGCCGTGGCTTCGCCGTGGTCGCCGACGAAGTGCGCAGCCTGGCGCGACGCACGCAGCAGTCCACCGAAGAAATCGAGAACCTGATCGGTGCCCTGCAGCGCGGTACTCAGGAGGTGGCAGGTGTGCTCGACGAAAGCCGCAGCCTCACCGACGACAGCGTCGAGTTGGCGCGCAAGGCTGGTGTGGCGCTGGGGGTGATCAATCAGAAGGTGTCCAACATTCAATCGATGAATCAGCAGATCGCTGCCGCTGCCGAGCAGCAGGGCGCGGTCGCCGAAGAGATCGGCCGCAGCGTACTGAGCGTGCGCGACGTAGCCGAGCAGAGTGCCGCCGCCAGCGAAGAAACGGCGGCCAACTCGGTGGAGCTGGCCCGCCTGGGCAATCATCTGCAGTCGTTGGTCAGCCGCTTCCGCGTTTGATCCTAAGCGCTGCAACAGTGAGCGGCGCACGCCGCAGGGGCGTCGCTCACCCCGTAGGGTGTGCTGCGCGCACTTGCTTTCGTGGACCGAGAGGGCGTGCGAAGGCGCGGATCATGCTGCTGATCACCATCGTCCTTGAGGCGGACATCCTGCCGTTGGCCGATGCCCTGGCCGCGGGTGGTTTTTTACGTGTACTGGAAGTGACTCTGCGCTCTGAGCATGGTCTGGAGGCGATTGGGCGCGTATCCAGCAATCCAGTGCCGAGGCGTTGCAGTTGCTCGCCCGAATCTGTGCAGAGCCGCTGCATGTTGAGTAATTTCAAGCGTCCAGCCACCGTCAAGTTGCAGAAGCGCGAGCACCGGCAAAAACAGGCTTCCAGCGTTCGCTATAGGGTATGCGTTTTGCCAGTACAGCCGCCGAGAAGAGCTGCGACCAAGAGAGTAGAACGTCAGCCTCTAGGGGCCATGCCGAGGCGCCGCCTTGCTGGGGTGCGCCCTTCGTCAGATGGGTGGCGATTTAGTGGCGTCATAGGCTTGGCGGGTGGGTGGTCATTTCCTTAGAATGCCGGGCCTTTCGCTGGCCACAAAAACAATTCTCCAGCCGCATGTAACCCTATAGAAGGTTGGAGAATCCTATGAATAGCTGGTTCGCGAATATCAGCGTCACCCTCAAACTCGTTTTCGGGTTCGGCCTTGTGCTCGCCCTGACGATCGTTCTCGCCCTGGTTGGTTGGACCAGTCTGGGCAGCTTGATACAGCGCAGCGACTGGATGAGCGATATCAGTCGATTGAACGATTCGCTGACCAATCTGCGTATCGTGCGCCTGCAATATATGCTCGCCAACGGCGATGAGCAGCTTGCCCAGAACGTGCAGAAAACCTTGGATGAATTCTCGGCTCAGCATCAGCAGGTGCTGTCGACCTTCAAAAGTCCGGAAAACGTGCGCCTGTTGCAAATGCAGCAGAGCGAGATCAAGGCTTATCAGATCTCCCTGAACGCCATGCGTGCTGGCTACCGTGGGATCAACGACGCTCGCCAGAGCATGGTTAGCAGTGGCGGCAACGTCGGGCGCTTGCTCGATGAGATCAATGCGGCGATCGTGGCCCTGCCGGACTACGATGAAAGTCGCTTTGCCCAGTTCCAGGCTATCACCAAGATCAAGGACGACTGGCAGGTGGTGCGTTACCACGTACGGGGCTACATCTTTAATGCCAACGCGGAAACGGAGCGTACCGCCATGGCGCAGATCGATGCGAGCCTCGCTGCCCTTGGCCAGTTTCGCGAACGTTTCGGTGGCCAGTATCCGGAGCGTATCACCCGGGCGGAAGGTGCTCTGAACGACTACCGTAACGGAGTACTTGCGTTCAAATCGGCGAATGAGGATGTCGCTCTGGCCCGCAAGGAATTGACTGAACAGGGCTATCAGATCGTCAAGGCCAGCGAAGAGCTGACGCAGATCCAGATGACCCGTCGAGACAGCGAAAGTGCCAACGCCCGTATCCTGCAACTCAGCGCCACATTGCTGGCCTTGCTTCTCGGTATAGTGGCTGCCTGGGTCATCACCCGACAGATCACCCGGCCGCTGAAGGATACTCTCGACGCCGTCGAGCGCATTGCCGAAGGTGACCTGACGCATAGCCTGCAGGTGACCCGCCGCGATGAAATCGGTGTGCTGCAGCAAGGCGTGCAGAGTATGGCCAGCAGCCTGCGCGAGCTGATCGCCGGCATCCGCGACAGCGTGGCGCAGATTGCCAGTGCAGCCGAAGAGCTCTCGGCGGTAACCGAGCAGACCAGCGCCGGTGCCAACAGTCAGAAGAGCGAGACCGACCAGGTCGCCACCGCCATGCACGAGATGTCGGCCACCGTGCAGGAAGTCGCGCGCAACGCCGAGCAGGCGTCGCAGGCGGCCAACCAGGCCGATGGCCAGGCCCGCGTGGGGGACCAGGTAGTCGCCGAGGTGATCACGCAGATCGAGCGTCTGGCCGCCGAGGTCAGCCGCTCCAGCGATGCGATGAATGGCCTGCAGCAGGAAAGCGACAAGATCGGCAGCGTCATGGACGTGATCAAGTCGGTGGCCGAGCAGACCAACCTGCTGGCGCTTAACGCCGCTATCGAGGCGGCACGTGCCGGCGAGGCCGGGCGTGGTTTCGCCGTGGTCGCCGACGAGGTGCGCGGCCTGGCGCAGCGCACGCAAAAGTCCACCGAAGAGATCGAAGCGCTGATTGCCGGCCTGCAGAGCGGCACTCAGCAGGTCGCCGCGGTGATGCGCAACAGTCGCAACCTGACCGACAGCAGCGTCGAGCTGACGCGCAAGGCTGGGGATTCGCTGGGCAGCATCACTCAGGCGGTGTCCAACATCCAGTCGATGAACCAGCAGATCGCTGCTGCCGCGGAAGAGCAGAGCGCCGTGGCCGAGGAAATCAGCCGCAGCATTCTCAGTGTGCGCGATGTTTCTGAACAGACCGCCACCGCCAGCGACGAAACGGCCAAGTCCTCAGCTGAGCTGGCGCGCCTGGGTGGTCAGCTGCAATCGCTGGTCAGCCGCTTCCGCGTGTGATCCTGCCTGCGCGGCGTGCTTCCTGAGGCGCCGCGCAACTCGCTCCTGCCGCGGGTCGTATCTGGCGACCCGACAAAAATATTCCCTTCGCCTGTCGATTCTTTCTTCACTCCTTCGACTACTGCATAGAACCCCACCCCGGGTTCACTGTCAGCCGTAGGGAGACACCCTGCGCGCGACTTCGACTCGAACAAGGAGAAAGGCGATGCGTTTCATGGTGATTGTCAAAGCCACCGCGGATTCCGAAGCCGGCGTAATGCCCAGCGAAGAGCTGCTAACGGCGATGGGCCGTTACAACGAAGAGCTGGCGGCCGCTGGCGTGATGCTCGCCGGCGAAGGACTGCACCCCAGCTCCAGAGGCGCGCGGGTGCGTTTTTCCGGCACGCAGCGTACGGTGATCGATGGTCCGTTCATGGAAACCAAGGAGCTGGTGGCGGGCTTCTGGATCTTTCAGTGCGAGTCGCTGCAGGCGTGCATAGACTGGGTCAAGCGCTGCCCAAATCCCATGCCTGGCGAGTCCGATATCGAGATTCGGCAGATCTTCGAGGCTGAGGATTTCGGCGCCGAATTCACCCCCGAATTGCGCGAGCAGGAAGACCGTATTCGCGCGCGCATCAGCAGTGAAAATCAAGGAGAGTAGCGATGAAGATACATGCTTATCTGATGTTCGACGGCCAGTGCGAGGAAGCTTTCAATTTTTACGCCGAACTGCTGGACGGCAAGCTGGAGCTGATGCGCTTCGGCGAAAGCCCGGATGCCGGTGAGGTGCCGCCGGAGTATCACGACCGGGTGATGCATGTGTGCCTGACGGCGGGTGACCAGATTCTGATGGCGTCGGATACCATTCCGCAATATCCGCACGAGGGTATCAAAGGCTGCTCGATCTCCCTGCAGGTGGACAACGTGCCGGAGGCCGAGCGCCTTTATGAAGCGCTGTCGGCCGGTGGCGAAGTGCAGATGGAGCTGCAGGCCACCTTCTGGGCAACCCGCTTCGCCATGCTCACCGACCGCTTCGGCGTGCCGTGGATGATCAACTGTGTGATCGATAGTCAGGAGGGCTGACTACGAGCGTCCAAGCCTAGCCCGGATGCAATCCACGGAGGCGCGGGATCGGGTATTCGCGGCTGAAGCCGCTCCTACAGACTAATAGTTGGGTAGGAGCGGTTGGGCGGCATTCCGTTTCAGCCGCGAACGCTGTTTTTCAGCCCACCAGCGTCAGCGGCTCGCGCTCTTCCTCTACCTGCACGCCCGCCAGGAAGTCCTCGCCCCAACGGCGGATATCGTTGAAGCTGACGATATCGAACAGCTCGCGCAGACGCGCCTGGGCCTCGCTCTTGGGCAGGTTAAGTGCCAGGTAGCAGGTCTGTGCCAGATCGGCGGGGTCGTGCGGGTTGGTCAACAATGCACCCTTGAGCTCGGCGGCGGCACCGGCGAACTCCGACAGTACCAGCACACCGCGCCCGCCCAGCAGGCCTTGCGCGGCGACGAACTCCTTGGCGACCAGGTTGAGGCCATCGCGCAGCGGGGTGATCCACATGACGTCGGCCATGGCGTACCAGGCGCTGACTTCCTCGAACGGCAGGCTGCGGAAGAAGAACTGCAGCGGCGTCCAGCCGATGCGGGCGAAACGGCCGTTGATGCGGCCCACGGCCTGCTCGATCTGCGTCTGCAACTCGTCATAGACCCTCATTTCGCGTGCTGCCGGCACGCAGACGGTGACCAGGGTGACCTTGCCGAGCAGCTCGGGGTTGTCGTCGAGCAGACGCTCGTAGGCGTTGAGCTTTTCCAGGATGCCCTTGGTGTAGTCGAGGCGCTCGACTGCGAGAATCAGCTTCACGCCCTTCATTTCCTCGCGCAGGTTCGCCATCAGCTCCTGGATTTTCGGCGCCGCCAGGGCATTGCGAACACGGTCGATGTCGAGGCCGACCGGGTGCGCCCCGAGCCTGACCTGACGGGTGCCGGTATCCAGCGCGGTGGTCATGCGTTCCAAGCCGACGGCGCAGCCGTAAGTGATGAAGCGCGGCGCGCAGCTCTGCCGTTCCAGGGTCTTGAGCGGGAACACACCGCGGGCAACGTCGACGAAGTTCTCCACCTGACGCGGGATGTGGAAGCCGATGTAGTCGCACTGCAGCAGGCTGCCGACGATCTGCCGGCGCCAGGGCAGCACGTTGAACACGTCAGCCGAGGGGAAATAGGTGTGGTGGAAGAAGGCGATGCGCAGGTTAGGGCGCAGCTCGCGCAGGTAGGCCGGCACCATCCACAGGTTGTAGTCATGCAGCCAGACGATGGCGCCTTCGGCGGCCTCCAGCGCGGTGCGTTCGGCAAAGGCACGGTTGACCTTGAGGAACACCAGCCAGTCGTCTTCGTTGAAGGTGGCGCGCTCCCAGAAAGTATGCAGGGTCGGCCAGAAGGCTTCCTTGGAGAAGCGCTTGTAGAAGATGTCCACTTCTTCCTTGCTCAGCTTGACCCGCGCGGCGGTGAGCTTGGGGTAGCGCTCGGCGTCCACCGTGGTGTGGCTGTCGAACGGCTCGTCGCCGTCCTCGTGCACGGCCCAGGCTACCCAGGAGCCGGGGCGGCCGTCACCGAAGAAGCTCAACAGGGTGGGGATGATGCCGTTGGGCGAGGTGGGGCGACGGCGCTGCAGCTTGCCGGCAGCGTTGCGGTATTCCTCGTAGGGCAGGCGGTGATAGACCATCACCAGCTCGGCCTTGCCCGGTTGCGCGGCCTGGCGGCGTTCGGCGGCGATGCCGTGCTCGCCGAGAAAGCCGAAGTGGGCGAAGGCCTCGAGAATCCCGCCGCAGCCTGGGCGGCTGGCGTGCAGGGTGCGCGAATGGCTGCGCGTGGCCTCCAGCAGCGCGGCTTCCGACTGGCCGACGCAGACGCCGTGGAAGCTGGCGCTGAGCATGGACAGGTCATTGAGCGTATCGCCGGCCGCCAGTACCTGGTCGTGATCCAGCTCCAGCCAGTCGGCCAGAGCGTGCAGGCTGCTGCCCTTGTTCACGCCCTTGGGCAAAAAATCCAGATACAGCTCGGCGGAGTAGAGCAGGTCGCAGCCCAGCTCATCGGCGACCTTGCGCAGCTGTGGGTTGGCCGCTTGTTCGGGCGTGCAGAAGTAGGAGCAGCGCCGCGCCTGCGGCACGTCCTGGCGCTCCAGGCCGAACGGCTCGATGGCGCTGGCCACCTGGGTTTCGCCGGGCCAGCGGGCGTCGACCACGCTTTGCAGCGGCTGGATCGGCTGCAGGCTGTCGCCATGCACCAGGGTCGCGCCGACGTCGGCGATGATGTAGTCCGGCTGCGGCAGTGTCGGGTCGGCCAGCAGCGGCAGCACCGCTTCCAGGCTGCGCCCGGTGACGTAGGCGAGCTTGATCTCGGGGTGGGCGGCGATGGTCTGGTAGAGGCTCAGGCGGTCTTCGGGATCGCCGGCGAGAAAGGTTCCATCCAGGTCGGTGGCTAATAGCATCGTTGTTTCTCCAGAAGTGGCCAGTGCGGTGCGCTCAGGGGTGAGCGGCCGACGGGCCGGGTTTCTGGCTGCTTGGGGTAGGCTCGGGGCCTTGCCGAAACAGCCGGTTCACGTCTTCAGGACGTAGGGTTCGGGTTGCCCTCCACTTGTTCGTGCTCTTGCGCGGGGGCATCGGGCATCAGCTCCAGCACCTTGGGACTGGTGCGTAGCATCGGCACGAAATGCGCGGCGTCGCCGCTGACCAGGTCGCTGACATGGCGCAGCCGATAAAAGGTATAGGCAGCCAGCAGGCCGAGGGTGGTGGCGAAGTACAGAGGCAGTGCGCTGGCGCCCAGTTGCTCCATCAGCACACCGGCCAGCAGCGGCCCGCATACCGAACCGATGCCGTTGACCATCAGCAGGCTGGCCGAGCCGGAAAGAATTTCGTCGGCTTGCAGCTGGTCGATCAGTTGCGCTACGGCGATGGGGTAGATGGCGAAGGCCAGGCCGCCCCAGATGAAGATCGCGCCGAGTAGCAGCGGCCCTGCCGGCAGCAGGCTCATGATCAGTGCCAGGACGACCGCCAGTATCACCACTCGCAGCAGCACCTGGCGCCGGTCGTGGCGATCCGAATAAATGCCGATGGGCCATTGCAGCAGGGCGCCGCCGAGAATGGTGGCGGTCATCAGCAGGCCGACGCCGGACGTATCGAAGCCGGCCAGGCTGGCATAGACCGGCGCCATGCCCCAGAAGCCACCCATCGCCAGGCCGGACAGAGCCGCGGCGATGATCGCCAGTGGTGCGATCTGCCAAAGTTGGCGCAGGTTGGTCGGCGGCGACTCGGGCAGCGTCGGTTGTGCCTGGCGGGTGAGGGTGATGGGCATCAGCGCGGCGCTGATCAGGATGGCTGCGATGGCGAACAGGGTGAACTGCACCGGGTCGGCCAGGTGCAGCAGCTGCTGAGCCAGCGCCAGGGCGCCGAGGTTGACCGCCATGTACACGGCGAAGACCTGGCCGCGTTTCTCGTTGGGCGCCTGGGCGTTGAGCCAGCTCTCGATTACCATGTACAGCGTCACCAGTCCCAGGCCATAGAGCACGCGCAACAGCAGCCAGACCCACGGATCGATCAGCAGTAAATGGAGCAGGGCGGCGATGGCGGCCAGGGCGGCGCAACAGGCGAACGCGCGAATGTGCCCGATGCGTCTGACCAGCGGTGTCGCCAGCCAGGTGCCGAGGAGGAACCCGACGAAGTACCCGGACATGATCAGGCCGAGCATCGTCGTGGAGTAGCCTTCGGCGACGCCACGCAGGGTCAGTAGGGTGTTGAGCAGACCATTGCCAAGCAGGAGTAACGCGACCCCGCTCAGCAATGAACTGATGGGGGCAATGAGAGACCACATGCAAACTACCCTAGGGAACTGTGACTCTGATGGCAAGCATGAAGCACGCCATGTTTTTGGGGCTTCGCTTTTAAGTTATTGATTTTGAATGGATATTTTTACTGATGAACGGTTGCCCAGTTTTTTTCGGGCCAGGGCTCGCCTTATCATGGTGCTTCGCTTGCAACCTGCAGGGGCACCAGGGGCTGGTCTGACTCCTGCAGCGTGCGATTGATGCGGGCGATGAAATCATTGATTTCCTCACGATCACGCCGCTCGCTCAGGTGGCGCTCGGCGGTGTCGCGCACGCTGCGTGCATGGCGCAGCAGGGCAGCGCGTTGCTGCGGGCTGGCAGGGCGATGCAGCAGGTTCTTGAAGGCCTGCAGCAGGCTGACCAGAACGCAGACATCGGCGGCGCCATAGGTGCGAATCGGCCCCAGCAGCTGCAGCAGCAACTGGTCCAGCGACAGCTCCAGATAGCACAGCCGCGGCGGCTCGTCGGGCAGGCAGGCGAAATCTCGCTCGGACAGCGCTAGGCGTCTGCTCAGAAGCACGCTGAGCAGGTCCACGGTTTTGATCGCCGTGCCCGGATCGTTGATGCCGGGGCTCAGTGCCTTAACGGCGATTTCCGCCATCTGCCGGCAGCCGAAGAAGTAATGGGTACTGGCATACTCTTCGATGAAGAAATCGAAGCAGTCGAGCAACTGCTGGCACACCGCTTCATCCAGCGGGCGTTCCAGGCGAAACAGCGGGTGGCCTTCGCTGACGAAGAAACCGCGGTGGGCGAGTACCGTCATCCGTACCTGATGACGCTGCAGCAGCGTGTTGACCTCCTTGACGTTGAGTGCCTTGAAGTAGCCGTTGCGCTGCGCATGGACGATGAGCCACTCGCTGTCGTCTGGCCAGTGCGGCTGGGCGTCGCGCGATGCCGGGCCGCCAGTGCAGGCGTCGAGCTTTTTCAGGCTGGCGCTGTAGAGGTTGCCGAGAATGTACTCGACCTGAATCGACTGCGAAATCGAGCGGATGAAGTGTACGAACAGGCCCAGGCAGACGATGCCCAGGGCCAGGGTTATGAGCACGCCCAAGCTGGGTATGCGATCGTCGTTGCCCTGCTCGATGGTGGTGATCAGCAGCAGGGCGTAGAGGATGGTGCCGAGGTAGAAGCCCAGGGTTTTCTGGTGCGCCTTGCTGCTGACCAGGCCGGGAATCACTCGTGGTGACAGCGATGCTGCGGCGTTGTTGAGCACCACCATGACCATCGAGAAACTGAACACCATCAGGGACAGAATGCCCGCTACCAGCGTGCCGAGGATCAGCCTGGCATTGTCTGCATTGCTGACCAGGCCGAGATCGAAACGTTTCTTGAATGCCATCATCCAGGGCTGGTACTCGGCAGCCATGGTCAGCAGGCATAGCAGGAAGAAGCCGGCGGCGATCAGCGTCGGGTAGAACGCCAGGCTGTGGGTGATGCGCTGGTAAGCGCGAAAGAGGATGTTGCTGGGTACGGCCATTGGCGAATCCGTCGTGAATGGCGATGACCGCACTATAGTCGGGAAGGGGGCAGGCGGCAGGTGATAAAGACCGCCGCCTGCCTATCTCAGTTCACGCAGACTCGGGCAATGGCTGCAGCCAGCTGATCCAGCCGGCCAGCATCCAGCCCGGCGACGTTGGCGCGGCCGCTGCCGACCATGTACACGCTGAATTCCTCACGCAGGCGTTGCACCTGCAGCGGCGACAAGCCGGTGTAGGAGAACATCCCGCGCTGTTCGGCGATATGCGCGAAACGTTCGCTCAGCCCATGTGGTGCCAGTGCCTCGACCAGGCCGCGGCGCAGGCTGGCCACGCGCAGACGCATGCCTTCCAGCTCGTCCTGCCAGAGGCCTTTAAGCTCGTCGTCGCCGAGTATCTGCGCCACCACCGCAGCGCCATGGGCGGGCGGCGTCGACCACAGGTTACGGGCGATGGAGGCCAGCTGGCTGCGGATGTCGATGAGTTTTTCGGCGTTGCCGGCGCAGACGATCAGGGCGCCGGTGCGCTCGCGATACAGGCCGAAGTTCTTCGAGCAGGAACTGGTGATCAGCAGCTCCGGCAGTTCGGCGGCGAACAGACGCACGGCCCAGGCATCCTCTTCCAGTCCGTCGCCGAAGCCCTGGTAGGCGAAGTCGATCAGCGGCAGCAGTTCGCGCGCCTTGACCACTTCCAGCACGCGCTTGAAATCGCGCGGCGTGAGATCGAAGCCGGTGGGATTGTGGCAGCAGGCATGCAGCAGCACCACGTCGCCCTTGGGCAGGTGGGTGAGGGCGGCGATCATGGCCTCCACGTCGAGGCGGTTGTCGGCGCCGACGTATGGATAGTGGCCGACCTTGAGCCCGGCTTCGGCGAACAGGGTTTCATGGATCGGCCAGGTCGGATCGCTCAGCCAGATGCCGCGTCCGGGCAGGCAGTGGCGGATGAAATCGCCCGCCAGGCGCAGCGCACCGGTACCGCCGGGCGTCTGCGTGGCGCCGGCACGCTGCTCGCTCAGCAACGGCGAGTTGGCCCCCAGCACCAGCTGGCTCAGGCACTGGCCGAAGGCCGCATCGCCGTGGCCGCCGACGTAGGTCTTGGTCTGCTCGCTGTCGAGCAGGCGTTGCTCGGCCAGCTTCACTGCGCGGGGAATCGGCGTCAGCCCCTGGGCGTCCTTGTACACGCCGACGCCAAGGTCCAGACGCGCCGGGTTGTTGTCCAGTCGATAGGCTTCCATCAGGCTGAGGATGGGGTCGCCCGGTACGCGGGCGACCTGGTCGAAGTGACTCACTTGCGGCCCTCGGCGCTGGCGGCGAGCACATCGGTGCGTGCGGCCATGATGAAGTCGTTGCGGTGCAGGCCGCGCATCTCGTGGCTCCACCAGGTGACGGTGACCTTGCCCCATTCGGTGAGCAGGGCCGGATGGTGACCGACTTCTTCGGCGATGGCGCCAACGGCATTGGTAAAGGCCAGAGCGTGGCGGAAGTTCTTGAACAGGTACACGCGCTCCAGCTCCATATGGTCGCCACGTACCTCGATGTTCCAGTCGGGAATCTCGCGGATCAGTTCGGCCAGTTCTTCATCGGACACCTTCGGCGCATCGGCGCGGCAGGCTTCGCATTGGGCTTGGGCAAGGCTCATGGGATTCTCCTGTGTAAGAAATGTGAGTGAATCAGGCAGCGGGCTATCAGTTGACCATCGAGAGTAGGAGCCGCGCCCCCGCGGCGAATCGAGAGGGCGACGTCGATGGTGGCGTAAAGCCGCGATCGTTTCGCGCCGGGGCGACGCTCCTACAGTGGGAATATCGACACCCAGGTGTAGGAGCCGCGTCTCTCGGCGAACCGGTAAGCCGCAGGTTGCATCAACTGCCACCGCTCAGGCCGCTTTCGGCGGAAATTTCGGTGCATGCAGGCCCATCTGCATGGCCTGGTGCACCAGCGCCATGATGTCTTCGTGAGCCAACTCGAACAGGCGCTTGAGCTCTGGCAGAACGAAGTACACCGGTTGCAGGATATCGATGCGATACGGCGTGCGCATTGCCTCCAGTGCGTCGAAGGCCTGGTGTTCGGGCACGTCGGACAGGGCGTAGAGGGTTTCCTTCGGCGAGGAGAGGATGCCGCCGCCATAGATGCGCCGGCCAGCCGGGGTGTCGAGCAGGCCGAATTCGATGGTCAGCCAGTACAGCCGCGCCAGGTACACGCGCTGTTCTTTCGTGGCCTTGAGGCCGAGCTTGCCGTAGGTGTGAGTGAATTCGGCGAACCAGGGGTTGGTCAGCAGCGGGCAGTGGCCGAATATCTCGTGGAAGATGTCCGGTTCCTGCAGGTAGTCCAGCTCCTCGGGCGTGCGGATGAAGGTGGCGACAGGAAACTGCTTGCTGGCCAGCAGCTCGAAGAAGGTCTGGAAGGGAATCAGCGCCGGTACCCGCGCTACACGCCAGCCGGTGGTGGATTCGAGCACACGATTGATCTCGCCGAGCTGCGGAATGCGCTCCAAGGGCAGGCCGAGCTGTTCGATACCGTCCAGGTATTCCTGGCAGGCGCGGTTTTCGATCACCTCCAGCTGGCGGGTGATCAGGGTATTCCACACCTGATGCTCGCTTTCCGGGTAATGGATAAAGCCACTCTCGTCCGGTTCCCGGGCCACGTACTGCGTACTCTTCATCGCTGCCTCCCTCTTAGGGTCTGTTGTTCTTGTCTTGACCCGAGCATGCCGCTGATCGCTCGGGTTGAAACGGTGGCCAGAAGCAGCGCAGCCGAGGATCGCCCTAGGGAAATGTAAAGTTTTGATTACGATGTTGCCTATATCGCGATCTATCGGCTTGCTGCTGTGCTTGGCTGTCACATATTCTTGACGAAAATTATGCCGCCACCTCCGATTTCAATGACTCGGCGGCCATAACAACAAGAGCCTGAGCCATGCGTATCAAGGTCCACTGCCAGAACCGTGTCGGCATCCTGCGTGACATCCTCAACCTGCTGGTCGACTACGGCATCAACGTCGCCCGTGGCGAAGTCGGGGGCGAGCAGGGCAATGCCATCTACCTGCACTGCCCGAATCTGATCAATCTGCAGTTCCAGTCGCTGAGGCCGAAGTTCGAAGCAATTCCCGGCGTATTCGGCGTCAAGCGTGTGGGGCTGATGCCCAGCGAGCGGCGCCATCTGGAGCTCAATGCGCTGCTCGGTGCGCTGGACTTCCCGGTGCTGTCCATCGACATGGCCGGCAGCATCGTCGCGGCCAACCGCAGCGCGGCGCAGCTGCTCGGCGTACGCGTGGACGAGGTGCCGGGCATGGCCCTGTCGCGCTACGCCGAGGATTTCGATCTGCCCGAACTGGTGCGCGCCAACAAGACGCGGATCAACGGCCTGCGGGTGAAGATCAAGGGCGATGTGTTTCTCGCCGATATCGCACCGCTGCAGAACGAGCATGACGACAGCGAGGCGCTGGCCGGCGCCGTGCTGACCCTGCACCGCGCAGACCGTGTCGGTGAGCGTATCTACCATGTGCGCAAGCAGGAGCTGCGCGGCTTCGACTCGATCTTCCAGAGCTCGAAGGTGATGGCGGCGGTGGTCAAGGAGGCGCGACGCATGGCGCCGTTGGATGCACCGCTGCTGATCGAGGGCGAAACCGGTACCGGCAAGGAGTTGCTGGCGCGCGCCTGCCACCTGGCCAGCCCGCGTGGGCAGTCACCCTTCATGGCGCTCAACTGCGCCGGCCTGCCCGAATCCATGGCCGAAACCGAGCTGTTTGGCTACGGCCCCGGCGCCTTCGAGGGCGCACGCTCGGAAGGCAAGCTGGGCCTGCTGGAGCTGACCGCTGGCGGCACGCTGTTTCTCGACGGCGTCGGCGAGATGAGCCCGCGCCTGCAGGCCAAACTATTGCGCTTTCTGCAGGACGGCTGCTTCCGCCGTGTCGGTAGCGACGAGGAGGTGTACCTCGATGTGCGGGTGATCTGCGCCACCCAGGTCGATCTTTCCGAGCTTTGCGCCCGTGGCGAGTTTCGCCAGGATCTCTATCACCGCCTTAACGTGCTCAGCCTGCATATTCCGCCCCTGCGCGAATGCCTCGACGGGCTGGAGCCGCTGGTCGAGCACTTTCTCGATTCGGCCAGTCGGCAGATCGGCTGTGCGCTGCCGAAGCTGGCGCCACAGGCCTTCGAGCGCATGGCCCATTACCACTGGCCGGGCAACGTGCGGCAGCTGGAGAACGTGCTGTTTCAGGCGGTTTCGCTATGCGACGGCGGCACGGTGAAGGCCGAGCATATCCGCCTGCCGGATTACGGCGCGCCGCAGCCGCTCGGTGAGTTTTCGGTCGACGGCAGCCTCGACGATATTCTCGGGCGCTTCGAGAAGGCGGTGCTGGAGCGCTTGTTTCGCGATCACCCGAGCAGCCGCCAGTTGGGCAAGCGTCTCGGTGTTTCCCATACCACCATCGCCAACAAGCTTCGGCAGCACGGGCTGGGCAAGGACTAGGAAGATGAGGCGAGCCCGATGATCCGGGCTCGCCCAAGGCGTTTCAGCGAGCGCTGACGGGCCGTGCGCGTGGGCCGGGCAGAATGCCATTGACCGGATTGCTGTTCAGCAGGCGGGCGCTGGTAATGCCGGCGATCTCATGGCCGCGATCGTTCAGGGTGTTCATCACCTGATTGACCAGGGCGGTAATCAGGATGCCGGCAAGGCCGCCGCCGTTGTTCTGCTGCTGCTCGGCACTGCTGGCCCGCGCAACGCCTTTCCACAGTTCCTTGCCGGTACGCAGGTCGACCAGAGTGGCGCTGGCGGCCACCACGACCTCGCTGCTGATCACCTTGTAACTGCTGCCGTACTCGGTCACGTCGATGTACAGCACCGTGTCGGCGCCGAAAATCTCGTAGAGCTTGTTCGGCGGGACTTCTCGGATTTCTTCGGCGTTGAGCAGGCCGTTCTGCTTGAACGTCTCGTTGACCACCGCCACCGGCAGCACGTAGTAGCCGGCTTCGCTCAGGGGCGCGGTGATATGCGAATAAACGCTGAAGGTCGCCTTGATGTCCGGCGACTTGTTGACTGGCGGCAGCACCAGAATTGAAGCCGGGCTGCTTTCCTTGAAGGCGCTGTAGTCATAAGGCTGCTGAGTCGCGCAGCCCGTCACCAGGGCGAGTACGGCGAGTGCCGCGAATGTTCTGATCGAGTTCATTAGAGGCATGTCGGTCACTTCGCTACATTGCGCATCAGAAAGTCCATGTACTGAGCGGACTCGGGGAACAGAGCTTTTTCGGTTTCGAATTGCTGGCGCACCTGATCGGGTTTGCCGATCTCCGCGTACAGCATCCCGAGGTGGGCATGGAAGCCCGGCGGCAGGGTGCGGTCGGCTGCGCGGGCTTTCTGCGCGCTGGCCTCCAGCGCGGCGATCTGTTCTTCGGTGCCGGTAGTGTTTTCGAAACGCTGGTAGACCTGCTGCTGATAGCCATCCCAGTAGTAGAGGGATTTGGGTTGCTGTGCGCAGCCCGCCAGCAGGGCGGTGGCCAGCAAGGTGGTGAGCAGAAGTGGGGATTTCATCGTGCGCTCCTCGCTCACTTGACCGGGCGCCAGGCGCCGCTGTCCATGCCATTGACCAGGGTGTTCACCGCCTCGCGAATCGCCAGGTCGAGGACCTTGCCGTTCAGCGTGGAGTCGTAGCTGGCGGTGCCGCCGAAGCCGATGATCTCGCGGTTCGACAGGGCGTATTCGCCGGCGCCCTGGCTGGAATACACCACTTCGGAAGTGGCGACGTCGACGATGTTGAGGTTCACCTTGGCGTAGGCGATCTGCTGTTTGCCACGGCCGAGGATGCCGAACAGTTGATGGTCGCCGACTTCCTTGCGGCCGAACTCGGTCACGTCACCAGTGACCACGTAGTTGGCGCCCTTGATCTGCTGAGCCTGCTTGGAGAAGCCCGACTCCTGCTGCAGCTCGCTGAGGTTGTCGCGGTCGAGCACGTTGAAGCGGTTCGACTGCTGCAGGTGGGTGATCAGGATGGTCTTGGCCTGCCCGCCAAGGCGGTCGACGCTGTCGCTGAAAATGCCGCGCAGGTAGCTGGAGCGGTTGTCGAACTTGCCTACGGCGATAGGGCTGCGCGGGCCGCTGTAGTGGCTGGTGGCGGTGTTGACCTTGGCGACTTCGAGGGTACGCGAGCTTTCGGTGGCGCAGCCAGCGAGCAGCACGAGCATGCCGGCGAGGCTGGCGGTGAGGATCTTGTTCATACGGATCTCGTTTGAAAATGGGCAGGGCGAGCCTGTAACGGGCAGAAGACCGCCGGACACTTCCACGAGATGGGACGCTAAGGACGTTGTTGCGCGTACTGGGCGAAGCGCTTGATGAGTCGATCCATGACGCCAACCCGGGAGACGGGTGCGGGGTGCTTCCTGCGCTGGCGATTCTAAAATCCGACGAGGCATTTTGCCAGCCATGCCTGTCATTGATGTGACGGCTTTGGCGCTAGCGCATTACTGCCCGTCCTGTCGCTCAACCAAGCCGGGCAGCGCGGGCTGGAATAATCACTTCAGCCGGAGTAGGGGCGTTTGGTAGAAGAAAAATCGTCGGTCAGGATTGCCGCTGACCGCGCCAGGCCTGGATGACGCGCTGGCGCAAGGTTTGGCGGTCCTGCAGGCGGCCGATGGCTTGTTCGGCCAGGTCGAGCCAGTAGGGATCGACCTCGGCCTGAACCAGCGAAAGGCCTGAGGCGAGATTGGCCCAGGCCGGTGGCAGGCGCCCGTGGCGCAGTGCGAAGCCGCCTTCGCGGTCGCGTGCCAGATAGCGCACACGGGTTATGCCGGCCAGCAGGATACGTCCGTAGCACATCAGGCAGGGTTCGAGGCTGACGTAGAGAGTCAGCCTGCGCCGGTCGACCTGTGCATGCTCTGTTTCGAGCTGATCGAGCACCTGCATCTCGGCGTGAGCGGCGCTGGCGTAGGCCGAGGCGAACACCTGATTGCGACCGCTGCAAAGCAGTTCGCCTGCCTCGTCCACCAGCACGGCGCCGACTGCGTAACAGCCTTCTTCAATGGCCAGCAGGGCCTGCTCGCAACACAGCCTGGCCCAGGTGTCATCGGCATGGGTGCTGGCAGGCGCTTGCTGCAGAAGGGCGAGATGCTCGGGGTTCATGGCGTTTCCAGACCGGCGAGGTGTCGGCGGAGTATGGCCTGCCATTTGGCCGGTGCCCTACGACCTTGGTGCAATAGGCAGGGTGGGAAGGCACGGCGACACTGAGCGCGTCCCGATCATCCTGCGTGATATGGGTGCAAGCGTTTCCGCATTTCTCTCGAGGAATGCCTTGAATGGGCGGGCGACCAATTTGGTCGCCCTTTTTTTTGCTCAACCTGACGACACGAATTCAGAGCCCGGCTTCCTGCATCCACTTCGGTTTCGGATAGCGGCGATCCGCTTTGCCCGCTTTGAGGATGGCGCCTGGCACATCGTGGCCGATCAGCTCGGGCAGGGTGGCGGCGGCTTCGAGCAGGGCATCGAGATTCATGCCGGTCTCCAGGCCCATGCGCTGGAACATGTGCACCAGGTCCTCGGTGCAGATATTGCCGCTGGCACCCGGTGCGTAGGGGCAGCCGCCGAGACCGCCGAGGGACGCGTCGAAGCGGTCGATGCCGGCGTTCAGCGCCGCCAGGGCATTGGCCAGGCCCATGCCACGGGTGTTGTGGAAATGCGCGGTGAACACTGCTTCAGGCCAGCGCTGCAAAGCCTCGCGGCAGATGCGCTCGACCTGCGCCGGATCCGCCATGCCGGTGGTGTCGCACAGGGTCACGCCCTGCACGCCGGTCTCCAGCAGACGCTCGGTCAGTTCATACACGCGGGCCTCGGGTACTTCACCCTCGAAAGGGCAGCCGAAGGTGGTCGACAGCGAGGCGTTGACGAAGACGCCGCTGCCGCGTGTGACCTCGATGATTTCGCGAAACTGCGCCAGGGACTGCTCCGGCGTCATGCGCAGGTTGGCCAGGCCGTGGGCGTCGCTGGCTGACATCACCAGGTTGATCTCGTCCACTTCGCACGACAGCGCGCGCTCGCAGCCCTTCACATTAGGCACCAGCACGGTGTACTCGACGCCCACCACGCGCTGGATGCCGCGCATCACCTCTTCGGCATCGCGCAGGTTGGGAATGGCTTTGGGCGAGGTGAAGGAGGTGACTTCGATTTTGGCCAGGCCGGTGTGGGACAGGCGGTCGATCAGGGCGATCTTGTCTTCGGTGGGCACGAAGGTGGCTTCGATCTGGAAGCCGTCGCGGGTGGCGACGTCCTGGATGTAAAGGCGTTTGCTCATGGTAAACCCTCAAGATGAGCGGCAAGCGACGTAGGATGCGCTGTGCGCACCCGCTTTTATGGGGTGGGTGGTGGACAAGCTTCGCGTTGGCTACGCGCCCCGGTCCACCCTACGGGTACTCGGCAGCCCTTGTAGCCCGGATGCAATCCGCGAAATGCGTCGGCGATCCCCGGATTTCATCCGGGCTACGGGCTATCCATTCCGCGTGGTTCAGATGACGCCGCGCTCGCGCAGGCCGGCGACCTGTTCCGCGCTCAGGCCAAGCCCGGCGAGGATATCGTCGTTGTGCTCGCCCAGTTGCGGGCCGCCGCTGCCGATGCGGCCCGGTGTGCGGCTGAGTTTGGGCAGCACGCCCGGCACCTTGAGCGGGCCGACGCTGGTCTGCACCTGCTCGATCATCTGCCGCGCCAGGTAGTGCGGGTCCTGCACGATGTCGGCGGCGGTGTAGGGGTAGCCGGCCGGCACGCGGGCGCCCTTGAGCGCTTCGATCACTTCATCGCGGCCGCGCTGGGCGGTCCACTCGGCGATGGCGCCGTCGATCAGCTCGGCGTGCTGGCTGCGCCCGTCGTTCTGCGCCAGACGCGGGTCGTTGCCCAGGTCGTCGCGGCCGATCAGGCTCATCAGGCGCTTGTAGATGCTGTCGCCATTGCCGGCGATCAGCACGTAGCTGCCATCCTTGCAGGGATAGGAGTTGGACGGGGTGATGCCGGGCAGGGCGCTGCCGGCCGGCTCGCGGATGTAGCCGAAGGCGTCGTATTCGGGAATCAGGCTTTCCATCATGGCGAATACCGACTCGTACAGCGCCACGTCGATTTCCTGGCCTTCACCGCTGCGCGCCCGCTCCTGCAGGGCCAGCAGCACGCCGATCACGCCGTACAGCGAGGACAGCGAATCGCCGATGCTGATGCCCACGCGCACCGGCGCCTGGCCGGGGTAGCCGGAGAGGTGGCGCAGGCCGCCCATGGCTTCGCCGATCACGCCGAAGCCCGGCAGGTCACGGTAGGGGCCGGTCTGCCCGTAGCCGGAGATGCGCAGCATGATCAGCCGCGGGTTGATCGCCTTCAGCGCCTCGTAGCCCAGGCCCCAGCCTTCCAGCGTGCCGGGGCGGAAGTTCTCCACCAGTACGTCGGCCTCGGCCACCAGCTTGCGGACGATGTCCTGGGCTTCGGCCTGTTTCAGGTCGAGGGTCAGCGAGCGTTTGTTGCGCGACTGCACGTGCCACCAGAGCGAGGTGCCGTCCTTGATCTTGCGCCACTTGCGCAGCGGGTCGCCGACGCCCGGCGGCTCGATCTTGATCACGTCGGCGCCGAATTCGCCGAGCAGCTTGCTGGCGAAGGGACCGGCGATGAGCTGGCCCATCTCGATCACCTTGAGCCCCTGCAGGGCCATGTTGCTGGTGTTGCTCTGAGTCATGGCTGCACCCGATTTGCCTGTGCGTTTCTCGTGGTGCGCAGAATGGCGCAGCGGCGCGATGCCGACAATTGCTCAATGGCCAAGCTGGGCTTCGCGTATCGCGAAGTGGCATGCTGTAAATCAGCCTTCTGGCAGCTTCGCTTCGCCAGGCACGAAATGGAGAACCCATGCGCCGCATCGATTTCGTCACCCTCAAGTTGTTCGTCGCCATCGCCGACGAACGCAGCCTGACCCGCGCCGCCGAGCGCGAGCACCTGGCCCTGGCGGCGGTGAGCAAGCGCGTCAGCGACCTGGAAAACCAGCTCGGCATCGCGTTGCTCTATCGTCAGCCCAAGGGCGTCGAGCTGACCCCGGCCGGCCACGCGCTGCTGCACCACGCGCGCAACATGATGGACAACCTCGAACAGCTCAATGCCGATCTCAGCGAGTTCAGCGAGGGGGTCAAGGGTCATGTGCGCATCCATGCCAACACCTCGGCGGTGATCGAGTTCCTGCCCGAGGACCTGGCCAGCTTCAGCCGCCTTCACCCGCAGGTGAAGATCGACCTGGAGGAGCGGGTCAGCAGCGAAACCATCCGCGCCGTGCGCGAGGGGCTGACCGATATCGGCATCTTCGCCGGGCATGTGCCGGCCGAGGATCTGCAGGTGTTCACCTACCGCCACGACCAGCTGGTATTGGTCACTCCGCGCGAGCATCCCCTGGCCGAACGCGACGGCCTGTTCCTGCGCGAGGCGGTGGGCTTCGACTTCATCGGCCTGCAGCAGGACGCTTCCCTGCACAGCCTGCTGCAGCACTCGGCGCACAGCCAGGGTGTGGCCTTGCGCCTGCGCATCCAGGTACGCAGCTTCGAGGCCATCTGCCGGATGATCCACACCGGCATGGGTGTCGGCGTATTGCCGGATCTGGCGGTGCGCACCTACCTGCCGGCGCTGGATGTGCGGGTGATCCCGCTGTACGACCCCTGGGCCCGGCGCGAACTCAAGGTGGCGGTGCGTAACCAGGACAACCTTTCGCTGACCGCGAAGCAGATGCTCGATCATCTGCGTAACAGCTCATGGGTAGAGGGGCCTTCGGCGCTGCCTTCGTGAATGCCGAAGGCTCGCTTGTTCAAATATGAATTTCAGCTTGTGCAAGGGCGCAGTAGAGTCCGGGCCAATCGAAGGGTTTCTCCTTCGACGCTCAGACAAAAACAACAGGAGCTCTCCATGAAGTTCTCATTCGTCCGCCGTGGCCTGGCCGGTGTGCTCGCCGGTTGCGCACTGCTCGGCGCGCTGACGGCCCACGCAGCCGATCCGATCTTGATCAAGTTCTCCCATATCACTGCCGACAGCACGCCCAAGGGCCAGGGCGCGCTGATGTTCAAGAAGCTGGTTGAGGAGCGCCTGGCCGGCAAGGTCAAGGTCGAGGTCTACGCCAACTCGTCACTCTATGGCGACGGCAAGGAAATGGAGGCGCTGTTGCTGAACGAGGTGCAGATGCTGGCGCCGGCACCCTCCAAGCTGGAGCAGTACACCAAGCAGTTGCAGCTGTTCGACCTGATGTTCCTGTTCGATGACGTGGCTGCCGCGCAGCGCTTCCAGTCCTCGGAAAAGGGCAGGGCGCTGCTCAAGTCGATGGAGGGCAAGGGCATCACCGGCCTGGCCTACTGGCTCAACGGTATGCGTCAGCTCACCGCCAACAAGCCGCTGGTGGAGCCAAGCGACGCCCGTGGGCAGAAATTCCGCGTGCAGCCGTCCGACCTGCAGGCCGCGCAGTACAGCGCCCTGCGCGCGGTGCCGCGCAAGATGGCCTTCGCCGAAATCTACCAGGGCCTGCAGACCGGTGTGGTCAACGCCCAGGACAATCCCTGGTCGAACATCTACTCGCAGAAGTACTTCGAGGTGCAGAAGTACATGACCGAGTCCAACCATGCCATCGGCAACTACCTGCTGATCACCAATACCCAGTTCTGGAACGGCCTGCCGGCGGACATCCGTAGCGAGCTGGAGCAGATCGTCGACGAGGTGACCGTCGAGGTGAACAAACAGGCCGAGGCGCTGAACGCCGAAGCGCGCCAGGCGATTCTCGATACCGGCAAGAGCGAGATCATCACCCTGACGCCCGAGCAGCGCGCCGCCTGGCGTGATGCGGTGCGCCCGGCCTGGAAGAAGTTCGAAGCGGAGATCGGTCTTGATGTGATCGAGGCCGCGCAGGCCGCCAATCAACGGTGAGCCCCATGACCGTCCCGGGCCCACGCACCCGGGGCGGTCTTTTACCCGCCGTTGACTCTGCGTCTACCTCTGTACCCGGCCTAGTGCCGGGTTTTTTGCGCCGTGTCGACGTATCCCTGGCGCTGCCGAATTGGCTTGGCAAGCGCCGGAAACTGTTGCAAGACCATGGTCTTAGAGCGGTAAGACCATGGTCGAATGGCCTCACGAAGGGGCGGGGGATACAAAAGGCAGCATACAAAAACAACTACCCGCCGAGGTGATTCCATGAGTGCTGCGTCTCTTTACCCTGTGCGCCCTGAAGTGGCTGCACGGACCCTGACCGACGAGGCCACCTACAAGGCCATGTACCAACAGTCCGTGGTCAACCCCGAGGGTTTCTGGCGCGAGCAGGGCAAACGGATCGACTGGATCAAGCCCTACACCAAGGTCAAGCAGACCTCCTTCGACGATCACCACGTCGATATCAAGTGGTACGCCGACGGCACCCTGAACGTCTCCTACAACTGCCTCGACCGGCACCTGGAAGAGCGCGGTGATCAGGTCGCGATCATCTGGGAAGGCGACGATCCGTCCGAGCACAAGGAAATCACCTACCGCGAGCTGCACGAGCAAGTGTGCAAGCTTGCCAATGCTCTGCGCGGCCAGGACGTGCACCGCGGCGACGTGGTGACCATCTACATGCCGATGATTCCAGAAGCGGCCGTCGCCATGCTGGCCTGTGCCCGGATCGGCGCGATCCATTCTGTGGTGTTCGGTGGCTTCTCCCCGGAGGCGCTGGCCGGTCGCATCATCGACTGCAAGTCCAAGGTAGTGATCACCGCGGACGAGGGCGTGCGTGGCGGCAAGAAAGTGCCGCTGAAGGCCAACGTCGACGATGCGCTGACCAACCCTGAAACCAACAGCGTGCAGAAGATCATCGTGGTCAACCGCACGGGTGGCCAGATCAAGTGGAACCAGCACCGCGACATCTGGTACGAAGACCTGATGAAGGTCGCCGGCAGCGTCTGCGCGCCGAAGGAAATGGGCGCCGAGGAAGCGCTGTTCATCCTCTATACCTCCGGTTCCACCGGCAAACCTAAGGGCGTGCTGCACACTACCGGCGGCTACCTGACCTACGCTTCGCTGACTCACGAGCGCGTATTCGACTACCGCCCCGGCGAGGTGTTCTGGTGCACCGCCGACATCGGTTGGGTCACCGGACACACCTACCTGATCTACGGGCCGCTGGCCAACGGCGCCACCACCCTGATGTTCGAAGGCGTACCGAACTACCCGGACGTCACCCGCGTGGCGAAGATCATCGACAAGCACAAGGTCAATATCCTCTACACCGCACCGACCGCGATTCGCGCCATGATGGCCGAGGGCAAGGCCGCAGTCGAAGGGGCCGATGGCTCCAGCCTGCGTCTGCTGGGTTCGGTGGGCGAGCCGATCAACCCTGAGGCCTGGCAGTGGTACTACGAGAACGTCGGTCAGAGCCGTTGCCCGATCGTCGACACCTGGTGGCAGACCGAAACCGGCGCGTGCCTGATGACTCCGCTGCCGGGTGCTCACCCGATGAAGCCGGGCTCCGCGGCGCGTCCGTTCTTCGGCGTGCAGCCGGCGCTGGTGGACAATCTGGGCAACATCATCGAGGGGCCGGCCGAAGGCAACCTGGTGATCATCGACTCCTGGCCGGGACAGGCGCGCACCCTGTTCGGCGACCACGATCGTTTCGTCGATACCTACTTCAAGACCTTCAAGGGCATGTACTTCACCGGTGACGGTGCGCGCCGTGACGAAGATGGCTACTGGTGGATTACCGGTCGCGTCGACGACGTGCTCAACGTTTCCGGCCACCGCATGGGCACTGCCGAGGTCGAGAGCGCCATGGTCGCCCACCCGAAAGTGGCCGAGGCCGCTGTGGTCGGTGTGCCGCACGACATCAAGGGCCAGGGCATCTACGTCTACGTCACCCTGAACGCTGGCGAGGAACCCTCCGAGCAGCTGCGTCAGGAACTGCGCAACTGGGTGCGCAAGGAGATCGGCCCGATCGCCACGCCGGACGTGATCCAGTGGGCGCCTGGCCTGCCGAAGACCCGTTCGGGCAAGATCATGCGCCGTATCCTGCGCAAGATCGCCACCGCCGAATACGATGCACTCGGCGACATCTCCACGCTGGCCGATCCTGGCGTGGTGCAGCACCTCATCGATACGCATCGCCAGATGCAATCCGCCTGCGCCTGACCGGCAACGGCATCTGCGAAGACCCCGCCCGGCCAAAAGCCCGGCGGGGTTTTTCTTTTCCGGCTGCCGGAGCAGGCAAAAGTTGTACATAAGATTTTGTTTGTACAGTTATTGTATCGATATGCATAATGGCGCACTGCCAGCCGGTGCGGTCGACTTACGCACCTCTGTCCGCTCATCCCTGACGACTCAGAGGTTCACATGCTTGCCAATCTCAATATCTCCCAGAAGCTGTACGCGGGTTTCGGCGTCGTCCTGCTGATCATTCTCCTGCTGGTGCTGTCCACCTGGCGCGGCTTCGACCAGGTCGAGCGCGCGGTGCGGCTGAACATTCATACCTATGACGTGATCATCGAATCGGGCGATTTGCTGGCCAGTCTGATCAACATCGAAACCGGTGCACGAGGCTTCGTGATCACCGGGCGTGATCAGTTCCTAGGCCCCATGCAGACCGGCGAGAAGGACTTTCGCGAGCATATGGCCCATGTGCGCCAGCTGACCCGTGACAACCCCGCCCAGCAGCGGCGCTTCGACGAACTGCAGGCGCTGCATGACCAGTGGCTGAGCGAGGACATCAATGGCTATATCGAATTGCGGCGCCAGGTCAGTACCGCGTCACGGGACTTCGATGCGCTGGTCGAACGGATCTCGGCGGGCAATGCCAAGGTCAGGATGGACGCCATGCGCCGCATCCTGGGTGAGGTCCAGGCCGAAGAGCGCGCGTTGCTGGAGCAGCGTACGGGATCGATGAATGCCGCCAAATCCCTGTCACTGGTGATTCTGCTGGTCGGCGGGTTGATCGCCACTGCGTTGGCCGTCAGTGTCGCCTTTCTGCTTTCGCGCAGCATCGCCGGGCGCCTGCAACAGGTTGTCGAAGTGGCGCGAGACATTGCTCAGGGGCGCCTGGACTCGCGGATCGAGCGTGCCGGAAGCGACGAGATCGGTGTGCTGCTCGATGCCTTCGACACCATGCAGCAGCGCCTGCGCGAGATGATCGGGCAGATCCGTGCCGGTGCCGTCCAGCTGGTCGAGGCGGCGCAGAACATTTCCAGTGCTTCCACCCAGTTGTCCGTCTCCACTCAGGAGCAATCACAAGCGGCTTCGAGCATGGCGGCGACGGTGGAGGAGCTGACCGTGAGCATCAATCACGTCGCTGACAACGCCAACGAGGCGCATGGGCTGTCCAGCGATTCGGGCCGGCAGTCGGCCGAGGGTGGCGCGGTCATCCAGGAAACCCTCGTCAGCATGCAGCGTATCGCCGACACCGTGCAGGGCGCGGCGGCGCAGATCGCCGAGCTGGGCCAGCATTCGGATCAGATCTCCTCGATCGTCAACGTGATCAAGGAAATCGCTGATCAGACCAACCTGCTGGCGCTCAACGCGGCCATCGAGGCGGCGCGGGCCGGCGAGCAGGGGCGTGGCTTCGCCGTGGTGGCCGACGAGGTGCGCCTGCTGGCGCAGCGCACCGCCAACTCCACCCAGGAGATCACCGAGATGATCAAGAAAATTCAGGTGGGAACGCGCAACGCGGTCAGCAACATGGAGGTGGGCGTGCAGCAGGTCAGTGGCGGCGTGGAGCAGGCCAGCCAGGCCGGCGATGCCATCGTCGCCATTCGCCAGGCATCTGGGCGCGTGGTCGATGTGGTCGATCAGATTTCCCTGGCGCTGCGCGAGCAGACCGTGGCCAGCCAGGACGTGGCGCGCAACGTCGAACGCATCGCGCAGATGTCGATGCACAACAGCGAGGCGGTGGCCGAAACCTCGCGCACGGCGCAGGGGCTGCAAACGTTGGCCTTGTCTCTGGAAAAACAGGTCGCCTCCTTCAGATTTTGACTAGGCTGACAATGGAGGGTCACCAAGTCTTGTTCTATAAGGAAGCGTCGATGGGTATCGCCAGCCAGAGCATTTTTCCGCAGCCATTTCGCGCCGTAGGCTGCGCCGAATGTCGTAACGCCGAGGCCCTGGGGTTCGACTTCACTATGGCGTTCCAGCTGATCGTCGATGTACAGGAACACCGGCCGTTCGCCTATGAGGCCCTGGTGCGTGGCTGCAACGGAGAGTCGGCCGGCGAGGTGCTGGGGCGGGTCAACGATGGCAACCGCTATCGCTTCGACCAGGCCTGTCGGGTCAAGGCCATCGAGCAGGCGGCAACGCTCGGGCTGCTCGATGTGCCGGATTGTCTGCTCAGCATCAATTTTCTGCCCAACGCGGTGTATCGCGCCGAGACCTGCATCCGCGCCACCCTGGAGGCGGCGCAGCGCTTCGACTTCCCGCGCGAGCGGCTGATGTTCGAAGTGACCGAGGGCGAGCAGATCCACGATGCCGAGCACCTCAAGCGGATCTTCGCCGAGTACGGCAAACAGGGCTTCACCACCGCCATCGATGATTTCGGCGCCGGCTATTCAGGGCTCAACCTGTTGGCCGAATTCCAGCCACACGTGCTCAAGCTGGATATGGCACTGACCCGTGGTATCGACCAGGACCCGGTGCGCCAGGCGATAGTCGCCGGTATCGTGCTGGTGGCCAGTCGGCTGGATATCCGCATCATCGCCGAGGGAATCGAAAGTGCAGGGGAGCGTGATGCCCTGCGCGAATTGGGCGTTCGCTACATGCAGGGCTTTCTCTTCGCGCGTCCGGCGCTGGACCGGCTCTGCCTGCCCTGACGGAAAAGAAAACGCCCCGATAGCCAACGACCACCGGGGCGCAGGAAATTGCAGCTTTTCTCAGAGTGCGCCGAATACCTTCTTCGCCAGGCCGGTGGCGGCAGCGGCCGGGTTCTGGCGGATGTTGGCTTCCTGCTTGGCGATCATCTCGAACAGGCCATCGAGGGCCTGCTCGGTCACGTAGCTTTCCACTGTGCTGCTCTTGGCATCGACCACACCGAAGCTGGCGGCCTGGCCGGCGAAGGCGTTGTATTGCTGAGCCAGACCCACCTGGTCGGTGGCCTGCTTGACGATGGGCAGGAACCTGGCGCGGATCTGCTCGCGGCTGCTCTTGTTCAGGTACTGTGTGGCCGAGTCCTGCGGGCCGCTGAGAATCGCCTTGGCATCTGCCACGGTCATCTTCTTAACGGCGTCGACCAGCAGCGCCTGGGCCTGCGGTACAGCCGCTTCGGCGGCCTTGTTCATGCTCGCTTCGAGCTGATCGACCTGAGCGCCCATGCCCATCATCTTCATGGTCTTGGCGGCTTTGCCGAGTTTGCCCGGCAGCTCGATGCGCACGTCCGGGTTGTTGCTGAAGCCGCCGGGCGTGCCCAGTTGCTTGACGGCCACCTGGGCGCCCTGGATCAGCGCGTCCTTGAGACCACCGCTGGCGTCCTGCTGGCTCAGATCAGAGAGGGATAGAGCGAAGACGTTGGCCGAGAGCAGCAGGCCAGCGGCGAACGTGGTGAGGCGCAGCATGGGTTCTTCCTTGTATCGGGGAAAGTGCTGTGAGCTTAACGGAGTCTGCGGTGCTGACAAGCCAGACGATAGGCGTGGATGGGCAGCACGCCTGGCTATGGCTATGATCGGGTCCATGAATTCACCATTGCCCCTGCGTAACCCCTGCCCACCGGGTGCCTGCGACTGTCAGCGCGACGAGTTGCTGGACAGGCCGGGCGCCGACACGCGCGTCCTGCTGCTGACCCGCCAGGAGGAGCAGCGCCTGCTCGAACGTCTGGAGAACCTGCAGAGCCTGGATGAACTCGAGCGCATGCAGCGGCGCATGTACGAGCAGTTGGGCATACGCCTGCACATCGAACCGGCGTATGGCGAAGTTCGCAGCATGCGTGGCATCCACATGCGCTTCGACGCGCATCCGGGGTTGTGCCGCAAGACGCGCCAGAGCATTCCGGCGGCGATCCGCCGGGCCATGGAGAAAAGGCCGGAAATCGCCTGGCGCCTGCTCGATGCCAACGACCTTCTGGGTTCTGGCTGAACGCCGCGATACGTTTCTCAGAAAGACAACGCCACGCTTATGCGTGGCGTTGTCTTTCGTGGCAGGCGAGCAGGTTAGCGCTGCCAACCGCCGCCCAATGCTCTGAACAGGTCGACCAGCGCCAGTTGGCGGTCGGTGCTTATCTGGATCAGCGTGGCCTGGTCGTTGAAGCTGCTGCGCTGGGCATCCAGGTAGCGCAGATGATCATCCACTCCGCCCCTGTAGCGGGCTTCGGCCAGGGTTTCGGCCGCTCGGCTGGACTCAGCCAGGGCACGCCGCGCGGCTTCTTCACGGCGCAGCGTGTCGCTGGCGGCGAGGGCGTCGGCCACTTCGCGGAAGGCGGTCTGAATGGTGCCTTCGTAGTTGGCCACTGCCGCGTCCTGGCGCACTTCAGCCAGATCCAGATTGGCGCGGTTGCGCCCGCCGGCGAAGATCGGCAGCGATAGCGTCGGGGCAAAGCTCCAGGCCCGCGAGCCACCCTCGAACAGGCCGGACAGCTCGGTGCTGGAACTGCCCAGCGAACCGGTCAGGCTGATGCGCGGGAAGAACGCCGCACGCGCCGCACCGATATCGGCATGGCGCGCCTTGAGCCGGTGCTCGCTGGCGAGGATGTCCGGGCGCCGTTCGATGAGTTCGGAGCTGGTGCCGGGGGCGATGTCCTGCAGCAGCATCAGCGCGTCACGCGGCGCGGCCGGCAGCAGGCGTCCGGCGTCGGCTGTGCCGAGCAGCAGCACCAGGGCGTTGTCCGCCTGGCGCAGCTGGCGTTCGGTGCTCTCGCGTTCGGCCTTGGCCTGCTCGGCGAGGCCGACCGCTTCCTGGTAGTCCAGTGCGGTGGCGGCGCCGACTTCACGCCGCTTGCTGACCAACTCCAGCGAGGCCAGGCGGCTGTCCAGGGTCTGTTCCACCAGGGCCTTGCGCCGCAGCGCGCCGTCGCGGGTCAGATA
The DNA here is from genome assembly GCF_018221585.1 of Pseudomonas sp. KB-10. Taxonomy (NCBI): domain Bacteria; kingdom Pseudomonadati; phylum Pseudomonadota; class Gammaproteobacteria; order Pseudomonadales; family Pseudomonadaceae; genus Pseudomonas; species Pseudomonas sp. KB-10. Next base: position 456,640 of record NZ_QYYB01000002.1, on the reverse strand, counting down.
GGCCTGGGTCACTTCGGCGATCAGGCTGATCTGCGTGGCGCGGGTGGCTTGCTCGGTGGCCAGGTAGGTCTCCAGCGCCGCCTCGGACAGGTTGCGCACGCGGCCAAACAGGTCGATCTCGTACTCCGCCAGGCCCAGGCCGACCTGATAGACGCTGGTGACTTCCGAGCGCCCGGTCTGTGACTGGTCGGCCGGCAGGCGCTGGCGGTTGCCGCTGGCATTGGCGTTGATCGTCGGCAGACGGTCGGCGCGCTGGATGCGGTACTGCGCACGGGCCGCCTCGATATCCAGCAGCGCCTGACGCAGGCTGCGGTTGTTGTTCAGCGTGGTATCCACTGCGCGGCGCAGGTCGGCATCGACGATGAAGGTCTGCCAGTCCAGCGCTTGTGCGCGGGTACCATTGGCGTCGGCCACCTGCCAGTTGGCTGCGACCGGCGCCTCCGGCCGCTCGTAGTGAGGCGCCAGAGAGCAGCCGCCGAGGGCGACGGCCAGGGTCAGCAGAGCGGGGCGCAGCATGAGGTGAGAGGTCATCGCATTACTCCGCTTTGTGCAGGGGATGGTTGTCGGTTTGCTGAGGTTTGGTACGCAGCAGCGACAGCACCCAGACGAAGAAAATCGGCACGAAGATCACCCCGAGCAGGGTCGCGCTGAGCATGCCGCCCAGTACGCCGGTACCCAGTGCGCGCTGGCTGGCGGCGCCCGCGCCGGTGGCGATGGCCAGCGGTACCACGCCGAGCATGAAGGCCATGGAGGTCATGATGATCGGGCGGAAACGCAGGCGTGCTGCTTCGATGGCGGCATCGCGCAGCGAGTAGCCGTCTTCCCACAGATCCTTGGCGAACTCGACGATGAGGATGGCGTTCTTCGCCGCCAGGCCGATCACGGTAATCAGGCCGACCTTGAAGTAGACGTCGTTGGGCAGGCCGATGGCGGTTACCGCCAGCACCGCGCCGAGGGCGCCGACCGGCACGATCAGCATCACCGCCAGCGGTATCGCCCAGCTCTCGTACAGGGCCACCAGCAGCAGGAACACGACGGTGATGGCCAGGGCGAAGAGCATCACGGCCTGGCCGCTGGCGACCCGCTCCTGATAGGACAGACCGGTCCATTCGTAGCCGATGCCTGCCGGCAGGTCGGCGGCGATGCGCTCCAGTTCAGCCATGGCCTCGCCGGTGCTCACGCCCGGCGCGGCGTCGCCGGCAATACGGATCGTCGGATAGCCGTTGTAGCGTGCGATCTGTACCGGGCCTTGTTCCCAGTGCGTGGTGACGAAGGCGCTCAGTGGCACCAGGCTGCCGCTGTCATTGGGCACGTGCAGGCGCAGCACGCTTTCCGGCGTCATCCGCTCGGCCTGCTCGGCCTGCACCACCACGCGCTGCTGGCGCCCGGCATTGGCGAAGTCGTTGATCACCGATGAGCCGAAGGCGGTGGACAGCGCGGTGCTGACCGACTCGAAGCTGACGCCGAGGGTGCGCGCCTGCTCGCGGTCGATCACCAGGCGCAGTTGTGGCGCCTCGGCCAGGCCTTCCATCATGGCGTAGAGGAACTTCGGATTGCCGTTGACCTTGCCCAGCACCTCGTCGCGAGCGGCGAGCAGGGCATCGCGGCCGAGGCCGGCGCGATCCTGCAAGCGCAGGGCGAAACCGCCGGAGTTGCCCAGGCCTTCGATCGGCGGTGGCGGCACGGCCATCATGGCGCCGTCGTCGAGGTTGGCGAAGCGCTCGTTCACCGCGGCCGATTCGGCTTGCGGCGATTGCGTGGCGTCACGCAGGGACCAGTCCTTGAGCAACGGGAAAGCGATGGCGGCATTCTCACCCATGCCGGAGAAGCTGAAACCGAGCACCAGAAAGGAGGTTTCGATGGCGTCGCGCGCCATGAGGAATTCTTCCAGTTCCTCGCCGGCTGCCGAGGTGCGCTCGCGGGTGGCGCCCGGCGGCAGCTGGATGTCGACGATCATGTAGCCCTGGTCTTCCACCGGCACGAAGGATTCCGGCAGGCGCAGGTAGAAGAAGCCCATCAGCACCACAACGCCGAGGTAGATGAACATGACGCGTCCGGCACGTGGTACCAGCTTGCCGTTGAGCTGGGTGTAGCGCCCGGTCAGGGCAGTGAACTTGCGGTTGAACCAACCGAAGAAGCCGGTTTTCTCGTGATGGCCCTCGGGAATCGGCTTGAGCAGGGTGGCGCACAGTGCCGGGGTGAAGGTCAGGGCCAGGAAGCCGGAGAACAGGATCGACACCGCCAGCGACAGCGAGAACTGCTGGTAGATGACGCCGACCGAGCCGGACATGAACGCCAGCGGCAGAAACACAGCCGACAGCACCAGAGTGATGCCGATGATCGCACCGGATACCTGGCCCATTGCCTTGATGGTCGCCGGCACTGGCGCCAGGCCTTCCTCGGCCATGATCCGTTCGACGTTCTCCACCACCACGATGGCGTCGTCCACCAGAATGCCGATGGCCAGCACCATGCCGAACATGGTCATCATGTTCACCGAGAAGCCCAGCAGGTACATGAAGGTCAGCGTACCCAGCAGGCACACCGGCACGACGATGGACGGGATCAGGGTGTAACGCACGTTCTGCAGGAACAGGAACATCACCAGGAACACCAGCACCATGGCCTCGACCAGGGTCATGATGACCTTGTCGATGGCCACGTCGACGAAGCGCGAGGTATCGTACGGCACCGAGAACTCGACGTTGTCCGGGAAGTTCACCGACAGCTCGGTCAGACGCTGTTTGACCGCCTCGGCGGTCTGGATCGCGTTGGCACCGGGCGACAGCTGTACGGCAGCGGCCACGGCCGGCTTGCCGTCCTGGCGCGAACCGAAGTTGTAATCCTGGCTGCCGACCTCGATGCGCGCCACGTCGCCCAGGGTCAGGCGCGAACCGTCCTGATTGGCGCGCAGCACGATGGCGGCGAACTCCTCGGGGTTGTCGAGGGTGCCCTTGACCGCCAGCGTCGCGGTCAGCTCCTGTTCGCTGGATCCTGGCGTGCTGCCGAAGGCGCCGGCCGGCACCTGGATATTCTGCGCGCGGATGGCGTTGTTCACGTCATCGATGGACAGCCCGAAGCCGACCAGCTTCTGCGGGTCGATCCACACGCGCATGGCGGCTTCGGAGGCGAAGAACTGCAGCTTGCCGACGCCGGGCACCCGGCGGATTTCATTGTTGATATTGCGCGCGGCGTAGTCGGCCAGCGCCGTGGTGTTGTCGTCCTTGCCGCCGTCCTTGTAGCTCAGCGCATAGATCAGCAGGAAGCCCGCGGTGGCCTGTTCGGTCTGGATGCCCAGAGTGAGCACCGCTTGCGGCATGCGCGCCTCGGCTTTCTTCAGGCGGTTCTGCACGTCCACCTGGGCCAGTTCCGGGTCGGTGCCCGGCTGGAAGGTGACGGTGATCTCGGCGATGCCGTTGGCGTTGCTGGTGGACTCGAAGTACAGCAGGTTCTTCGCGCCGTTGAGTTCTTCCTCGATGACGCTGGTTACCGAATCGGTCAGCACCTGGGCCGAGGCGCCGGGATAGGTGGCGCTCACGGTGATCTGCGGGGGCGCCACGTTGGGGTACTGCGCCACCGGCAGGAAAGGGATGGCCAGCAGGCCGGCCAGCGAGATGAACAGGGCGACGACCCAGGCGAAGTTGGGGCGCCGTATGAAAAACAGGGACATGAGGTGTTCTCCGGCTTACTGCGCCTGGGATTGAGGTGCGCTGGCAGCTTCTGCTTCGCGGGGGGCGACCTGGGCGCCCGGACGGATCGCCGCCAGGGAGCTGACGATCACCCTGTCACCGGCCTCGAGGCCCTCGAGGATCTGCCAGCGTGAGCCGTGCATGGCACCGGTGGTGACCTGGCGAACCTCGACGGTGTCGTTTTCGCCCAGCAACATCACGCTGGCCTGGCCATCGGCGGCACGCTGCACTGCGCGCTGCGGCACCAGAATGGCGTTCCGGTCCAGCCCTTGCGGCGTCAGCACGCGTACGTACATGCCCGGCAGCAGTACGCCCTGTGGGTTGTCGAAGCGGCCGCGCAGGGCGATCTGCCCGGTGCTGCGGTCCACCGAAATGTCGGTGAACAACAGGGTGCCCTTGCTTTCGATGTCGGTACCGTCGACGCGCAGCGTCAGCGGCTGGTCGCCCGCGCCGGATACCTTGCCCTCGGCGATGGCTTCGCGCAGGCGCAGGGCATCGGCTGCCGGTTGGGTGAAGTCGGTATAGACCGGGTCGAGTTGCTGGATGCGGGCGAGCAGGGTGGCTTCACCCTGACCGACCAACGCCCCTTCGGTGACCTGTGCGCGGCCGATGCGGCCGGCGATCGGCGCACGAACCTGGGCATAGCCCAGGTCCAGGCGCGCGGTTTCCACGTTGGCCTGTGCCGAGCGCTTGTCGGCCTGGGCGCTTTGCAGCGCGGCCTTGGCTGCGTCGAAATCCTGCTGGCTGACGGCGTCGATCTTCACCAGCGGCTCGTAGCGTCTGACCGTGGCCTGCGCCTGGAACAGCTGCGCCTCGGCGCGGGCCAGCTCGCCCTGCGCGCGCGACAGGGCAGCCTTGAAGGGCGCCGGGTCGATCTGGAACAGCAGGTCGCCGGCCTTGACGTCGGCGCCTTCCTCGAACGTGCGCTTGAGCACGATGCCGGCCACCCGCGCGCGCACCTCGGCGACACGCACTGGCTCGATGCGCCCCGGCAGTTCGGCGACGACGGTAAAAGGTTCGGTCCTGACGGTCAGGACGTCGACTTCGCGGGGCGGCGCCTCACCGCTTTCCTGCTCCTGCTGGCCACAGCCAGCCAGGCCGATTGCCGCCAGAAGGGTGACCATTGAAAAAACGTAACGCCCGCGAGTCCTGCTCATGCCTGTCACCTGGAAGTGAGATCCATTTGTACGAAGGCGCGCATGATCATCCTTTGCTCATCATGAGTCAATATTGACTCATTTGGGTCTTGTGTAATCAAATCTGCAAGCCCCGGTTGAGTCTGGGGACTTTTTCTGCACAATGCGCGCGCCGCTATACCGGAGGGCCTCGATGTCCAATGACGAAAAACTGCTCAAGGCGTTGGCCGTGGCCCTCGTCGATCGTCCGCGGGCCACGCTCAAGGAGCTGGCAGAAGCTGCGGGTGTGAGCAAGGCCACCCTGCACCGTTTCTGTGGCACACGCGATGCCCTGATCGAACGCCTGATGAATCACAGCCAGGTGGTGCTCAGCCAGGTGATCGAAGAGGCCGATCTCGGAGGCGCTGAGGTCGGGCAGGCGCTGCGCAGCCTGATCGAGAATCATCTCAGGCATCGTGAGTTGCTGGTTTTCATGATTTTCCAGTACCGCCCGGACAGCCTCGATCCGGACAAGGACGGTGCGCGCTGGGTCGCCTATATCGATGCAGTGGACAGCTTCTTCCTGCGTGGCCAGCAGGAGGGGTATTTCCGCATCGATATCACTGCCGAACTGCTGACCGAGCTGTTCGTCTCGCTGATCTATGGTGTGGTCGACGCCGAGCGCCGTGGCCGTGCCGCCAGCGCCCGCTCGCTGAGCGTGCTGGAGCAGTTCTTTCTCAAGGGCGCTGGTCAGCCGAAACCCTGATACGCACCATCGTGTGAAGGGTGTACGCGACTGCCTCCATCACCGCCCTTCGTAGAGCTTCCAACTTGACTCACCAGGGCAGCGATTGGCCGTCGTAGGCGTAGAAGCTGCCGCTCTGCTCGGGCCCGAGACTATCGATCACTCGCAGCATCTCGGCAGCCGCCTGTTCGGCCGGGCGCGCAGCAGCGGCGCCGCGAAAGGGCTGCGATAGCGGCGAGATTACCGTGCCCGGATGCAGGCTGAGCAGGCGCGCCTTGGGTTTGCTGCGCGCCAGTTCGATGGCGGCGGTCCTGATCAGCATGTTCAGCGCCGCCTTGGAGGCGCGGTAGGCGTACCAGCCACCAAGGCGGTTGTCGCCGATGCTGCCGACCTTGGCCGAGAGCATTGCCATGGCGCCCTGTTTGTCGAGCAGGGGCAGGAAGTGACGCAGCACCAGCGCCGGGCCCAGCGCGTTGACCTGGAACACCGCCTGCAGGGCATCGGCCTCGATGGCGGCCAGGCTCTTTTCCGGCGCGATCCCGGCGCGGTGCAGTAGCCCGGCAGCATGAACGATCAGCTGATAGGGGCCGTCCCCGGCCAGCGCGGCGGCGGCTTCGGCAATGCTGGCAGGGGCTTCCAGATCCAGTGCGGGCGTGCTGCTGCGGCTCAGTTCGCGCACGCCGGCACAGTTTGCATCGGCGCGCAGCAACTGGCAGAAGGCCTGGCCGATGGCTCCGCTGGCGCCGATCACCAATGCCTTGTAGCCGCTGCCGAAGCTGGTCAGCGTCAGCGCTTGGCTCATGGTTGAGCCGCGCCGCGGCGGAAGAACAAGGTGACCTGGCCGAGCTCGATGCCGAACTTGCTCATCACCGAGCGGTTGATCATCGTGTCGTCGTCCATCAGGTACATCCAGTCATCGAAGTAGACGACGTAGGTGGTGTCGTCTACCGGCAGGCTGAGGTGGTAACGCCAGCGCAGGGCGTTGCCGGACACTTCACCGGTGGCCTGGCCGACCACATCGTCGGCAGTGCCGATCCAGCGTCCGGCGCCGTCCGGGGTGAGTGTCCAGACCCGGCGCTGCCGGGTGCCGTCGCTGTACAGGAAACGCTCATCGAGGATCAGCTTGTCGCCGTCGCGGCGGCTCTGGATATCGACATGGAAACGCTTGATCACCTCGCCCGAGCGATCCTGAAACATGCCCCAGGCCTGCACCGGGCCGGAGAAGAAGGTGGGCAGGTCCAGTACGGGTTTCTCGTTGGCGTAGCGTTCGACCGGTACCTGGCCGCAGCTGATCAGCACCAGGCTGGTCAGCAGGATCAACAGGGCTTTCATGGCGTACCTCATGGGTTAAGGCCGAGCAGCGCAGTGCGCAGCTTGGGGCTGCGGGTTTGCGGGTCGAGCCAGATGGAAAAGAAGGCGCGGGCGAACTCGGGGTCGTCGATGACGTGCTGCAGCTTGCCATCGACGTAGAAGCGGCAGCCCTCTTCGGGCAGGAACACGCCGGTGATGCGCGTGCCGTCGGTGACGTCGACGAAGGCCTGGCGCATCTGCTGCGTCCAGTCGTCCTGCTGCTCGCGGTCCAGCGGCTGGCCGTTGATCCGGCGGATTTCGTCGAGGCTGGTGTCGACCAGGGTTTCCCGGCTGATGCTGCGGCGGTAGGTCAACTCCAGAGCGAAGGGCTGGGTGAAATCCACCTGCCGCGACGGGCTCCACAGTTTGGCGTTGTACACCGAGAAGCCGAACCAGCTGAAGTCGCCACTGCCGACCAGGTTGGCCTGCGGCAGCTGTTCCCGCCAGCCGGCCTGGTTATTGGCCTGGACCAAGGTGCTGGCGAGCAGCAGCGTCAATAGCAGGGTCGAACACAGGCGCGATATCAGGGCAGTCATGACCATCCCTCCGCAATGTCGCGACCAGGGCCTGGCCGCGGGTACTGAAGAAAAAAATCCGGCAACCAAAAAGGGGAGAAGTGGGGTTGCCGGATTGCGCAGCTTGTCAGCTGCCGCCTGTGATCAGGCGGCGAACTCTTCATCGGTGAAGGCCATCAGCGTTGCCTTGCCTGCCTTGATCTCGCTGAGCAGCGCGTCGGTCTCCGGCAGGACGCGGGCCATGAAGAAGTCGGCGGACTTGATCTTGGCCGCGTAGAAGTGGATCTCCGAACTGCCGGCATCCAGTTGACGCTGAGCCAGCTGGGCTTGCTGCGACCACAGCCAGGCCAGGCTGGTCAGGCCGAACAGGCGCAGGTAGGGCGTTGCGGCCGCGGCGGCCTGTTCCGGGTCCTTGCTACCTTCGCTGGCCAGCCACAGGGTCGCTTGCTGCAGTTGCTTCAGTGCCTGGGTCACAGCCGCTGCGTGCGGAGTCTCGGCATTGTTCTTGAGCCAGCCTTCGACCAGCGCGAAGAACGCGCGCACTGCACGACCGCCGCCAAGAGACAGCTTGCGGCCTACCAGATCCAGCGCCTGGATACCGTTGGTGCCCTCATAGATGCGCGTGATGCGGCTGTCGCGCACCAGTTGCTCGATGCCCCAGTCTTCGGTGAAGCCCGAGCCGCCAAGCACTTGCAGGCCTTCGTTGGCGCAGATGAAACCTTCGTCGGTGAGGAAGGCCTTGACCACCGGTGTGAGCAGCTGCACCAGATCGTCGGCGCGACTGCGGGTTTCGGCATCCTCGGCACCGTGAGCGATGTCCTGTTGCAGGCCGGCGAAGTAGGCGAGGGCGCGGCAGCCCTCGATCATCACCTTCTGCCGCAGCAGCATGCGCCGTACGTCCGGGTGCACCATGATCGGGTCTGCCGGCTTGTCGGCTGCTTTGGGCCCTGAGATCGAACGGCTCTGCAGGCGCTCGCGGGCGAAGCCCAGGGCGATCTGGTAGGCGCTTTCGGCCACACCCAGCCCCTGCATGCCAACCATCAGGCGCGCCGAGTTCATCATGGTGAACATGCAGCTCAGGCCCTTGTTCTGTTCGCCGATCAGCCAGCCCCTGGCGCCCTCGAAGTTCATCACGCAGGTGGCCGAGCCCTTGATGCCCATCTTGTGTTCCAGGCCGCCACAGAACACCGGGTTGCGGCTGCCATCCTCGAGGAACTTGGGCACCAGGAACAGGGAGATGCCTTTGACGCTGTCCGGCGCATCCGGCAGCTTGGCCAGCACCAGATGCACGATGTTGTCGACCAGATCGTGCTCGCCGCCGGTGATCCAGATCTTGGTGCCGCTGATGGCGTAGCTGCCGTCGGCCTGCGGCACGGCGCGGGTACGGATCAGGCCGAGGTCGGTGCCGCACTGCGGTTCGGTCAGGCACATGGTGCCGGTCCACTCGCCGCTGATCAGGCGCGGCAGGTACCTCTGCTGCTGCTCGGGCGTGCCATGGCTGGTCAGGGCGTTGATGGCGCCGTGGGTCAGCCCCGGGTACATACCCAGCGACAGGTTGGCCGAGCAGGTCATCTCCTCGACCAGCATGTTGAGGACGTGCGGCAGGCCCTGACCACCGAACTCCGGGGGGCAGGCCAGGGCCGTCCAGCCACCTTCGGCGAATTGCCGATACGCGGTCTTGAAACCGTCCGGCGTACGCACGCTGTGTGTCTGCGGATCGTACTGACAGCCTTGTTTGTCACCCGGACCGTTGAGCGGGGCCAGCACGTTCTCGGCCAGCTTGGCCGCCTCCTCGAGGATCGCACCACCGAGGTCGGCGCTGAACTCGCGGTGTTCAGGCAGGGTTTGCAGCAAGGTGTAGGCGTCGAGCAGTTCTTCGAAGATGAAGCGCATATCACGCAGCGGGGCACGGTAAGACGGCATGGCGATTCACCTAAGCTGTACAGGATTTAATTTATGTACAGTTTTTGTATAGCTGTTTGAGTGGCTTTGCAAGCCCTTTTGCGTACGTTCGTGCAAGGCCGCTGCGTCACGGTCATGCTTGTGCAGGGGGTAAAGGTTTATCGGAGGCGGAAATGAAAACGCCCGGCAGGTGGTCAACCGGCCGGGCGTCAGGATGAGCGTTGCTCACCAGGGCAGGGGTTGGCCCTGATAGTCGAGGAAGGCGCAGGTCCGCTGGCCTAGCTGAGCGAGCAGCACGTCACGCAGGCCGCTGGCGCTCTGCTCCACGCTCAAGGGCGCGGCTTCACCGCCCATGTCGGTGCGTACCCAGCCGGGATGCAGGGCCAGCAGGCTCCAGGGCTGTTGCGGCAGCTGCATCTGCCAGCTGCGTAGCAGACTGTTCAGTGCCGCCTTGCTGGCACCGTACAGCGGCATGTCGGCAGCGCGTGCCAGTTGCAGGCTGGCCATCTGCGAGCTCATGAAGGCGATCACGCCGCCGTCGACCACCTGGTCGGCCAACTGCTGGGCCAGGCGGATAGGCGCCACGGCATTGGCCAGGAACAATTTGCCGATGTCATCGAGCTCGGCCTGGCGCGGGTCCTGATGGCTGGGACCGTAGACCCCGGCGTTGAACAGGGCGCAGTCCAGGCGCTGACCGTGCAGGGCGGCCTCGATGGTGTGGGAGGCTTCAAGGCCATTGAGGTCGCAGGCAATCACCTGCAGATCATTCGGATATTGGCTGCGCAACCCGTCCAGCGGGCTGGCAGGTCGCACCTCGCGCACCACCGCGTGAACCTGCCAACCGCTGTCGAGAAAGGCGCGCACCAGGCCAAGGCCCAGGCCGCGCGAGGCGCCACAAATCAGAATCTGGCGTTTCATGGCCATTGCATTTCACCTTTGAGTACTTTGGCGCTCAGTTCCAGGCTGCTTTCATCCTGCAGGTCAGGATAGCGCGCCTTCATGGCCGCAATCAGTGCCTGGCTGTCCTTGGCTTTGGGCAGTTCCTCTTCCAGCGCCAGAAGGTAATCGCGGGTGAAGCGCAGGTCGGCCAGGTTCATCGCCGGCTCGCCCAGGTAGTGACCCGGTACCAGAGTGGTAGGTTGCAGGGCTTCGAGCTCGTCCAGCGACTTCAGCCAGCTCTTGCGCGCTTCGGCGCTCTGCGAATCGGCCACCCAGACGTGGATGTTGGCGCTGGTCAGTATGCCGCCGACCACCGCCTTGATGCTCGGAATCCACAGGCTGGTGTTGTGTGCGTCGTGGCCGACCACTTCGATGCGCTGGCCTTCGAGCTCCAGCAGGTTACCTTGCAGCGCTTTGGGCACCAGGGTACGGGCCGGCGCGCTGTCTTTCAGGATCGGTCCCCAGTAGGCCAGTTTGGGGGCACGGGTCTGCTCGATATGGGCGACGGTGGCCGGGGTGGCCAGTACCTTGGCCTCTGGGTAGGCGCGGGTCAGTACATCGAGACCGAAATAATAGTCCGGATCGCCATGGCTGATGAAGATGGTCGTCAGACGCTTGCCGCTGGCTTGGATGCGCTCGACCAGTTCCTGTGCCTCGCGGTTGGAGAACTGCGCATCCACCAGGATCGCGTCCTTCTTACCGCTGATCAGCGTCGAGCTGACCGGGAACACGGCGGCTTCACGTGGGTTGTAGATCTCCAGGGTCAACGGCTGGGCGAGGGCGCCGCCTGCTGCGGCGAGCAGGCCAAGGCCGGCGATGAAGCGGGTGGCGAAAGACATGACGATCTCCAGGCAGGTGAGAATCGCGCATAGTATGTGCTACCTGGCGAGCGAAAAGCCCCGTAAGCTGGCCATGTTAATTGCGTTAATCGAGCGAATCACCATGGATCGACTGACAGCTGCGCGGGTTTTCGTCGAGGTGCTGGAGCGCGGTAGTCAGACTGCCGCAGCCGAGGCCCTGGACATGTCGCGGGCGATGGTCTCGCGTTATCTTGCCGAACTCGAAGGCTGGGCTGGAGTGCGCCTGCTGCATCGCAGCACGCGGCGCCTGAGCCTGACCGCTGCCGGTGAGCAGATGCTGCCGCAGTGCCGCGAGATGCTGGCGCTGGCCGAGCGCATGCAGGCCCTCGGTCAGAGCGTGGACGAGGCGCCGCGCGGCACCTTGCGTATCACCTGCAGCCAGTCGTTCGCGCAGGCCTGGTTGGTGCACGCATTACACGATTTCACCCAGCGCTTCCCCCAGGTCAGCGTCGATCTGATGGTCGGCAGCGAGGCAGTCAACCTGGTGGAGTCACGTATCGACCTGGCGTTGCGTATCACCAATCAGCTCGATCCCAACCTGATTGCCCGACGTCTGGCGGTATGCCGTTCGGTAGTCTGCGCCAGCCCGGATTATCTGGCGCGGCACGGCACGCCGCAGCGCCCCGAGGACCTGGCCCGGCACAACTGCCTGGCCTATGCCTATTTTGGCCGCAGCTTGTGGGAGTTCGAGCATCAGGGCGAGGTCAGCGCGGTGTCGGTGTCCGGCAGCCTCAGCGCCAATGAGTCGATGGTGCTGCTGGAGGCCACCCTGGCAGGTGCGGGCATCAGTCTGCAGCCGCTCTACTCGGTGGAGGAGCTGCTGCACGAAGGGCGCCTGGTGCGCCTGCTGGCGGACTACCAGCCGCCGGTACTGGGTATCCATGCGCTGTATGGCACGCGCAGGCAGATGCTGCACGCCATGCGCCTGTTGCTGGATTTCATTGCCGAGCGGTTGGCCGATGAGGCGCACTGGCCGCACTAGCAGCACTTTCATTCTTGGTCAGAACATGGCGCATGACGGTCATCGTCGAAAGCGTGGCGCAGCGACGCGTTCTGGCGGATCACGGCTGCCTTCGCTACCGGCACTATCTGTTTTATCCGCCGAGGCCCGTGGCGCAGTTCTGCGTCTTCGTGCAGCGCCACAACGCCTGAACCGGCGCTCCGTCCATCCCCCATCGCCCGCTTCGAGTGAACTCAGGGCCATGGGGCCTGTCTGTCTGCTGTCGGCCCGTACCGGCAGGAATGGATGGCTGTTTGCCGTTAGCGTGACGTGTACGTCGCGGATTCTGTCTGGATCATGCTTGAGCATGCTTTTGAACGCGTGGCCGGCACGTTCATCCCGTTCGCCGGGTTCGTCTGTCTGCCACGTGAAGATCGCCCCATGTTTTTATCTCGTCATGCTCCTCTCCAACCCCGCATTCTTGGTGCCTGCCTGCTGCTCGGTGGCCTGCTCGGCGGCGCACAACCGACGTTGGCCGAAGAGGCCGCCAGCAACCAGCGCTGGGTCAGCGACAGCCTCAATACTTACGTGCGCAGTGGCCCCACCGACGGCTATCGCATCGTCGGCACGCTGACCTCCGGGGAGAAGGTAGAGTTGTTGCGCACTCAGGGCGACTACAGCCAGGTGCGCAGTGAAAGCGGTAATTCGGTATGGATTCCCAGCCGAGACCTGCAGTCGGTACCCGGCCAGGCTGAGCGCCTGCCGCAACTGGAGCAGAAGGTCGCTGACCTGAGTGCCGAGCTAAAAGGCATCGATGATGCCTGGAAGGCTCGCGTGCAGGGCATGCAGGAGACCCTCGACTCACGCAAGAAACTCATCGACGAACTGCAGGCCGCGCGCAGTGCGCTGGATGCCGAACTGACCAGCACCCGCTCGCAACTGCGCGATGCCCAGGCGCAACTGGGCAACGAGCAGCAGCAGGCGCTGATGCGTTACATGGCTTACGGTGGCAGCATCGCCGGTGCCGGGTTGCTGCTCGGCCTGATCCTGCCGACCATGCTGCGGGTACGACGCAAGCGTAACGATCAGTGGGTGTGAGCCTTCAGAACGTCTGCTGCCCCTGATGCCGGCAGCTTCCGTCGCAGCTACCGGGGCAGGCGCAGCCGGTGGTGCTGCGCCTGGTGTCGCGTTCGACGCGGCGCGCCACGGCGGGGTCGTCGGCGAATGGCAGCATGCTCGCCTCGTCGAGATCGCGCTGTCTGCCGCGCCCCAGGCTCAGCTGTACGCCGAGGAAGAATGCCGCCAGAGCGATCATCCACCAGGCTTCAGCTGGCATGGGCGGTCGCCTCGGTGCGTTGCGCGCCCGCGTGGCGCAGGGTCAGCCAGGTGTTGAGGGCCATCAGCAGCATCCCCGAGAGGAAGCACAAGCCGCCGACCAGGCGCACCACGAAGCCAGGGTGGCTGGCTTCCAGCGCCTCGACGAAGGAGTAGGTGAGGGTGCCGTCTTCGTTGACCGCGCGCCACATCAGGCCCTGGGTGATGCCGTTGACCCACATCGAGGCGATGTACAGCACGGTGCCGATGGTGGCCAGCCAGAAGTGCGCGTTGATCATGCCGGTGCTGTACATGCCGTCGCGGTCGAAGACTTTCGGGATGAGGTGATAGAGCGAGCCGAAAGTGATCATCGCTACCCAGCCCAGCGCCCCGGCATGCACGTGGCCGATGGTCCAGTCGGTGTAGTGGGACAGGGCGTTGACCGTCTTGATCGCCATCATCGGACCTTCGAAGGTGCTCATGCCGTAGAACGCCAGCGAAACGACCAGAAAGCGCAGGATCGGGTCGGTGCGCAGCTTATGCCAGGCGCCGGACAGCGTCATCATGCCGTTGACCATGCCGCCCCAGCTGGGCGCCAGAAGGATGATCGACATCACCATGCCCAGGCTCTGCGCCCAGTCAGGCAGGGCGGTGTAGTGCAGATGGTGCGGGCCGGCCCAGATGTACAGGGTGATCAGCGCCCAGAAATGCACGATGGACAGGCGGTAGGAATACACCGGCCGGTTCACCTGCTTGGGCACGAAGTAATACATCATCCCCAGAAAACCGGTGGTCAGGAAGAAGCCCACGGCGTTGTGCCCGTACCACCACTGCACCATGGCGTCGGTGGCACCGGAATAGATCGAGTAGGACTTGAACCAGCTCACCGGGATCGACAGATGGTTGACCACGTGGAGGATGGCGATGACCAGGATGAAGGCGCCGAAGAACCAGTTGCCGACATAGATATGGCGCGTCTTGCGCTGCGTCAGCGTGGTGAAGAAGACGATGCCGTAGGCGACCCAGACGATGGCCATCCACACCGCGCCGGTGAATTCGATCTCGGCGTATTCCTTGGTGGTGGTCAGACCCATGGGCAGGGTCACCAGCATGATCAGGATGGTCGCCTGCCAACCCCAGAAGGTGAAGGCAGCCAGGGTGTCGGAGAACAGGCGCGTCTGGCAGGTGCGCTGCACGGCATAGTAGCTGGCGGCGAACTGCGCGCTGCCGGCGAAGCCGAAGATCACCAGGCTGGTATGCAGTGGGCGCAGGCGGCCGAAGCTGAGCCAGGGGGTGTCGAAGTTGAGCTGCGGCCAGACCAGTTGGGCGGCGATCAGGACGCCAGTGCACATGCCCACGACGCCCCAGACGATGGTCATCAGAGTGAACTGGCGAACGACCTGGTAATTGAAGGCCGGGTGGGAAGCAGCAGATTGCATCGCGGTAACCTTCCATACAGTAATGCGGGCTTAGCCGCGCGAGTGACGAGACTGTAGGGAGGTAGGTGGAAACAAAACAGACTCAGAAACTGCTGTCTGATGCGTATCAGATGCTGCGAAGGGGGAGTGCGAACCGCGTTCGGCGCACACTCCCGGGGCGTCAGGCGCGAGCCGTCAGGTGTCGGGCGATACCCTTCTTCAGCGGCAGCAGGCCCTGTGCCACGCGTAAGCCTGCGCCGCGTAGCAGGCGAGCGGGCAATCGGTCATTGGTGTACAGCTCCACCAGCAGGTTGGTGGCCTGATACAGCGGCCAGGTGGCCAGGCGCAGCTGACGCTCGTAGCGCGCCAGTGGCGCAGTCGCACCGATGTCCTGGCCTTTGCCATGCGCCGCGAGTAGCGCGTCACTGAGCAGTTGCACGCCGATCAGGCCGAAGTTGAAGCCGTGCGCGGTGACCGGATGCATGCCCACTGCGGCATCGCCGAGCAGGGCGCAGCGGTTGCCAACCATGCGCCGTGCGTAGGCGCCCACCAGCGGATAGGCGTGGCGACTGCTGACCAGCTGCATGGCGCCCAGGCGGCGCTCGAAGCGCTTTTCCATCTCGCGGGTGAAGATCGCTTCGTCCAGTTTCTGCAGGCGTTCGATTTCGCGCGGTGGCAGGGTCAGCACCATCGACGACTGCTGGCCATTGAGCGGCAGCAGGGCCAGCGTCTGACCATAACCGAACCATTCCCAGGCTATTTGCTGGTGATCCTGTTCGTGCTGCATGCGGCACACCAGCATGGTCTTGCCGAAGTCCTTGAGGTGCGCGCCGATGCCGAGCTGTCGGCGGGTTTCGGAGAAGCGGCTGTCGGCGGCGACCAGCAGGCGTGGTCGCAACACCTGGCCATCCTGCAGTACCAGCTTCACTTGGTCCTGGCTTTGCTCGATGGCACGCACGCTGGTTTCGCACAGCAATTGCACATCGCTGCATTCGCTCACCGCCTGATAGGCGGCGCGGCGAATGGCCTGGTTGGCCACCAGATGGCCGAGGCGCTCGGCGCCGGCCTGTTCGGCGCGGATCTTCAGGGCGAACAGCGAGGGGCCGTTGAATACCTGCGCATCGCGCAACACGGCGACCTCCTCGGTGGGCAGGCGTGCCCACAGGCCAAGGCGCTCCAGCAGCGCCTGCGAGCCATGGGTGAGGGCGATTTCGCGGCCGTCGAAGGCGGGTTCGGCCAGTGCCGACTCGGCCTGGCGTTCCAGCACGACGATGGACAGACCCTGTCCGGACAGGGCGCGGGCCAGGCAAAGGCCGGCCGGACCTGCGCCGACGATGACGATATCGGGTGACATGCTGCAGCTCTCCGTGCGGACTCGGGAAGGCCCGAGTCTAGGCTGTGAGGGGCTTGCAACTATTGTCCGGGATCATGTCGAAGGTGGAATGCGCCATCTTCGTCATGATTCGCCTAGCGGCCATCCACTGTCGAATATTGTTGTTATTACGACTTTGTCCAGGTTGATCGGCGTAATTTTCGGGATTACTGTGGTGCGCGTTGTCCGAACTATAAAAAATCAGGTTGGAGTCGATAGCATGTCCCCTCACGCTTGCGAGTTAGCCATTGCGCGATGCCTCTCCACCATGGAGGCGCTCACGTGAAACTGGCTCTGGTCGGCGACATCGGCGGTACCAATGCACGCTTCGCCCTGTGGCGTGACGATCAGTTGGAGGCGGTGCAGGTTCTGTCGACCGCCGATTTTCCCGGGCCGGAGCAGGCCATCGCTGCCTATCTGCAAGCCCAGGGCTTGCCGCTGGGGGCCATAGGTTCCGTGTGCCTGGCCTGCGCCGGGCCGGTCAGCGGCGACCTGTTCCGCTTCACCAACAATCATTGGCGTATCGACCGTGCCGCCTTCTGCGAAGCGCTGCAGGTCGACGAGCTGCTGATGATCAACGATTTCTCCGCCATGGCGCTGGGCATGACCCGCTTGGCCGAGCACGAGCGAGTGCCGGTGTGCGAAGGCCAGGCACAGGCGGAACGGCCGGTATTGGTGATCGGTGCCGGCACCGGCCTCGGTGTCGGTACGCTGCTGGAGCAGGCCGACGGCCGCTGGCTGGTGCTGCCGGGCGAGGGTGGGCATGTCGATCTGCCCATCGCCAGTCCTCGCGAGGCGAAGCTCTGGCAGATTCTTCATCGACAACTGGGGCATGTGCGGGCCGAAGACGTGCTCAGTGGCAATGGCCTGCTGGCCCTGTATCGGGCCATCTGCGAGCTGGACGGGCAGCCCGGGCATCACGGCACGCCGGCTGCGATCAGCGCCGCCGGGGGCGCGGGCGAGCCCGTCGCCGCCGAGGTGTTGGAGCAATTCAGCTGCTGGCTGGGGCGCGTCGCCGGAAACAACGTGCTGACCCTGGGCGCGCGTGGCGGGGTTTACATCGTCGGCGGGGTAGTGCCGCGTTTCGCCGAGCGCTTTCTCGCCAGCGGATTTGCCAAGAGTTTCAGAGACAAGGGTTGCATGAGCCATTACCTTGACGGGATTCCGGTGTGGCTGGTAACGGCCGAATATCCCGGCCTGACCGGCGCCGGTGTGGCCTTGCAGCAAAGGGCCGAGGCCGGTTAGAACCTGCACCGACCAAGGCCAGCTTCGCGGCACCAACACAACAAGGACGGCGGACCATGAGCCAGCCCGGCAAGTCGATTCTGCTGGTCGATGACGACCAGGAAATACGTGAACTGCTCGATACCTATCTGAGTCGCGTCGGCTTTCAGGTGCGCGCCGTCGCCGACGGCGCCGCCTTTCGCCAGAGCCTGTGTGCGGAATCGGCCGACCTGGTGATTCTCGATGTGATGCTGCCCGACGAGGACGGCTTCAGCCTGTGCCGCTGGGTGCGTGAACACCAGCGTTTCGCTCAGGTGCCAATCATCATGCTGACTGCCAGCTCCGACGAGGCCGACCGGGTGATCGGCCTGGAGTTGGGGGCCGATGATTACCTCGGCAAACCGTTCAGCCCGCGCGAACTGCTGGCGCGGATCAAGGCGCTGCTGCGCCGTGCCCAGTTCAGTCAGGAGCGCAGCGGCGAGGTGCTGGCATTCGAGGACTGGCGCCTGGACATGGTCAGCCACCGCCTGTTCCACCGCGACGGCGAAGAGGTGATCCTGTCCGGCGCAGATTTCGCCCTGCTCAAGCTGTTTCTCGATCACCCGCAACAGATCCTCGATCGCGACACCATCGGCAATGCCACCCGGGGCCGAGAGGTAATGCCGCTGGAGCGTATCGTCGACATGGCCGTCAGCCGGCTGCGCCAGCGACTGCGTGATACCGACAAGCCGCCACGGCTGATCCGAACCGTACGCGGTAGCGGCTATCAGCTGGCGGCGACCGTCAGCGTGCAGGCCGGCGATGGCCGCTGAGGCGCGGCGCTGGTTGCCGCTGCCGCGCTCGCTGCTCGGGCGCATGCTGTTGCTCACCCTGCTGGCGATATTGGTCGCGCAGACGCTGTCCAGCGTCATCTGGCTGTCGCAGCTGCGCGCCACCCAACTGGAAGGGCTGGTCACCACCGCACGCAGCCTGGCCCATTCGATGTCGGCCAGCGTGCGTTACTTCCGGTCGCTGCCGGTGGCCTACCGGCCGCTGGTGCTCGACCAGTTGCGCAGCATGGGCGGTACGCGTTTCGTGGTCAGCCTCAACGACCGCCCGTTGCAGATGAAACTGCTGCCGGCCACGCCGCGCAAGCAGGCGGTGACCGAGGCAGTGGCCGAAGTACTGCACCAATCGCTGGGCAATGCCGCGGACATCTCGGTGACGTTCGTCAGCCCCGACGATCTGCGTATCTTCAATGGCGGTTTGAAGCTCGATGAGTTGCCGCGCTCCTGGGCGCACTACGCCCTGACTCTGGAGCCGGTCAACCCGCCGGTACTGGTGACGCAGATCCAGCTGGCGCCGGGGGAATGGCTGTATATCGCCTCGTTGCTGCCCGAGCCCTATACCAGCCTCGAGGAGCCGATTCTGCCTGCCCAGCAGCTGTGGTTTATCCTCCTGACCAGCGCCTTCCTGCTGCTGTTCATCGGCCTGCTGGTGCACCTGCAGAGTCGTCCGCTCAAGCGCCTGGCGCGTACCGCCCGGCATATGTCGCTGGGCGCCGATGTGCAGCCGGTGGCCGAGGGCGGCGGCCGCGAGGTGGTGGAAGTGGCCCGCGCCTTCAACGCCATGCGCGAGCGCATCAGCCGCTACCTGACCGAGCGTGCTCAGTTGTTCAGCGCCATCTCCCATGATCTGCGCACGCCCATCACCCGTCTGCGCCTGCGCGTCGAACTGCTCGACGATGAAAACCTGCAGAGCAAGTTCGGCCGCGATTTGGATGATCTCGAGCTGCTGGTCAAGGGCGCGCTGCAATGCGTGAAGGACACCGACATTCACGAGAACATCGAGCCGGTGGATCTTGATCATCTGCTGCATTGCCTGATCGAACCTTACCTGGCACCGGCCGGCAACGGCAGCGTGACACTCGATGGCCGGGCCCGTGCGCCTTATCCAGGCAAGCCGCTGGCGCTGCGGCGTTGTATTGGCAACCTGATCGACAATGCCCTGAAGTACGGGCAGAACGCCCACCTGCACATCGAGGATGACGGCGCGGCCTTTGTGCTGCATGTCGACGATGAAGGGCCAGGCGTGCCGGAACAGCGCCTGGAACAGGTGTTCGAGCCGCATTTTCGTCTGGCCGGCCAGCAGCAGGGCTACGGCCTGGGGCTTGGCATCGCACGCAACATCGCGCATAGCCACGGCGGCGAAGTGAGCCTGCGCAATCTGCGTGAGGGCGGGTTGCGCGTCACCCTGCGCCTGCCGCGTACGCCGGACTGAATGTCACCGTTCAGTGACAAAGGTGCGCGCTTTCGTGACCGGAACCTCGCGTGCCGCTGACTAGAATCGGGCTTCCCCGCCGAGTTTGCATGGAGCACCACGATGACTACAGCTACCTGGCTCCGCGACAGCTGGCTGCACAAGCCCGCCCATCTCGCCTGGCTCGCGGATGAAGGCTTGCGCCTGCTGCCGTTCGCCCGGGGTTCGAAAGTCGAGCAGGGCTTCGCTGCGCTCGATGCGCGGGGGCGTCTGCCGGCGGGCGCGGTGGCCGAGCTGATCCACACCACGCGCATGACCCATTGTTTTGCCCTGGCGCATATCCAGGGTATTCCCGGCCATGCGGCGCTGGTCGACCATGGTATCGCCGCGCTGCGTGGCGCGCTGTGGGACGAGGTCCATGGCGGCTGGTTCACTGACGCCACGCACAGGGGCGGCAAGTCGGCCTACCTGCATGCCTTTGTCGCCCTGGCAGCCAGCTCCGCCACGGCCGCCGGCCGGCCGGATGCGCAAGCGCTGCTGGATGCCGCCACCGGCATCATCGATCGGCATTTCTGGTGCGAGGAGGAGGGCGCGCTGCGCGAGAGCTTCAAGCGTGACTGGAGTGGCGAGGAAGCCTACCGCGGCGCCAACAGCAACATGCACGCGACCGAGGCCTTTCTCGCTTTGGCCGATGTCACCGGCGATGCACGCTGGCTGCAGCGCGCGCTGCGCATCGTCGAGCGTCTGATCCACCGGCATGCGGCTGAGCGCGGGCATGTCGTGATCGAGCACTTCGATGCGCACTGGCAGCCACTGCCGGAGTACAACGACGACAACCGCGCCGACCCTTTTCGTCCTTACGGCAGCACGCCGGGCCATGCCTTCGAGTGGGCGCGCCTGCTGCTGCATCTGCAAGCTGCGCTGGCCCAGGCCGGGCTCGCCGCACCGGACTGGCTGCTGGCAGACGCCTGTGGCCTGTTCGCCAGTGCCTGCCGCCACGCGTGGCAGGTCGACGGTGCACCGGGGCTGGTCTACAGCCTGGACTGGAACCAGCAGCCGGTGGTTCATGCGCGCCTGCACTGGGTGCATGCCGAGGCGGTCGCTGCAGCCGCCGCGCTGTTGCAGCGAACCGGAGAAGGGCTCTACGAGCAATGGTATCGGCGCTTCTGGGAATTCATCGCCGGGCATTTCATCGATCTGCAAGGCGGCAGCTGGCACCATGAGCTCGACCGTCACAACCAACCGGCCGCCAGCATCTGGACCGGCAAGCCCGATCTGTACCACGCCTATCAGGCGCTACTGCTGCCGCGTCTGGCACTGGCGCCGAGCCTGGCCACGGCGCTCACCGCCGATGTAACGATGCGGTGACATTACTGCGTCCTTTCGTTACCCGAGACGCGAAAAACCCTGTTTACACTCCCTGTTAACGCAAGCACCACGACTTGCCCGATAACAACAAGAAAGGTACTTCGATGAACGCTATTACCCGCCTCGCTACCGCCGTTTCTCTCGCCTCTCTGTTTTCCTTCACTGCGCAGGCCGCCGACTCCAAAGGTACGGTGGAAGTGGTGCATTGGTGGACGTCCGGCGGCGAGGCTGCTGCGGTCAAGGTCCTGCGTGACCTGGTCGAGAAGGATGGTTTCACCTGGAAGGACGGTGCGGTAGCCGGTGGCGCCGGTTCTGCCGCCATGACGGTATTGAAGACCCGCGTGGTGTCCGGCAACCCGCCGGGGGCAGCGCAGATCAAGGGCCCCGATCTGCAGGAGTGGGGCGCGCTGGATCTGCT
This sequence comes from Pseudomonas sp. KB-10, assembly GCF_018221585.1. Taxonomy (NCBI): domain Bacteria; kingdom Pseudomonadati; phylum Pseudomonadota; class Gammaproteobacteria; order Pseudomonadales; family Pseudomonadaceae; genus Pseudomonas; species Pseudomonas sp. KB-10. Next base: position 435,233 of record NZ_QYYB01000002.1, on the reverse strand, counting down.
GGCACCGCTCGATGAAGTGGCTGAGGCCAATGACTGGGATGGCCTGCTGTCGAAGACCGTGTCCAGGACCATGCAGTACGACGGCCATTACGTAGCGGTGCCGGTGAACATTCACCGGGTCAACTGGCTGTGGATCAACCCGCAGGTGTTCGAGAAGGCCGGCATCGACAAGGCGCCTACCACCCTCGAAGAACTCTACGCCGCCGGTGACAAGCTCAAGGCCGCCGGTTTCATCGCCCTGGCCCACGGAGGCCAGCCCTGGCAGGACAGCACCGTGTTCGAAGGCCTGGTGCTGAGCATCATGGGCGCCGAGGGCTTTCACAAGGCGTTCGTCGAAAACGACGAAGCGACTCTGACCAGCCCGCAGATGACCGAAGTGTTCACCGCGCTGAAGAAACTCGCCACTTACATGGACGACAACCGCGCCGGGCGTGACTGGAACCTGGCCACCGCCCAGGTGATCGACGGCAAGGCCGGCATGCAGATCATGGGCGACTGGGCCAAGAGCGAATGGACGGCCGCCGGCAAGGTGGCCGGTAAGGACTATCAGTGCGTGCCGATGCCGGGCACCGCCGGCAGCTACACCTACAACATCGACTCCATGGCCATGTTCAGGCTCAGAAACGAAGGCGACATCGCCGCCCAGCACGCGCTGGCGCGGATCGCCCTGGAACCGGAATTCCAGTACGTGTTCAACGAGAACAAGGGCTCGATCCCGGTACGCTCGGACCTGGACATGAGCAGGTTCGACAGCTGTGCCCAGGCCTCGATGAAGGATTTCCAGGAGGCCGACAAGAACGGCAAGCTGGAGCCGAGCATGGCCCACAGCATGGCCACCAACCTCGCCGTGCAGGGCGCCATCTTCGATGTGGTGAGCAACTTCATGAGCGAGAAGAACGCCGACCCGAGCAAGGCCGGCGCGCAGATCTACGCGGCGATCAAGGCCGCCCAGTAGCGCCCGCGGGCCGGCGTTCCCGGCCCGTCTTCCAGATACCGCCTCGCAAGGCAGGGCTTTGGCCCCGCCGGGGCGGCGCTCGGCCCGGATTTCACTTCGCCAACTGGTAAAGCCCGATGAGTGTCTCCACGCTGATGACCAAGGCCTCACCCCTCGATGCGCTGCAACGCTGGCTGCCCAAGCTGGTGCTGGCACCGAGCATGCTGGTGGTGCTGGTCGGTTTCTACGGCTACATCCTCTGGACCCTGGTGCTGTCGTTCACCAACTCCAGCTTCATGCCCAGCTACAAGTGGGTCGGCCTGCAGCAATACATGCGTCTGATGGACAACGACCGCTGGTGGGTGGCCAGCCAGAACCTGCTGGTGTTCGGCGGCCTGTTCATCGGCATCAGCCTGGTGATCGGCGTATTCCTTGCTGTGCTGCTGGATCAGCGCATTCGCCGCGAAGGCTTCATCCGCACCATTTACCTGTACCCCATGGCGCTGTCGATGATCGTCACCGGCACAGCCTGGAAATGGCTGCTCAACCCCGGGCTGGGCCTGGACAAGATGCTGCGCGACTGGGGCTGGGAGGGCTTTCGCCTGGACTGGCTGGTGGATCAGGACCGGGTCATCTACTGCCTGGTGATCGCCGCCGTGTGGCAAGCCTCGGGCTTCGTCATGGCGCTGTTCCTGGCCGGGCTGCGCAGCGTCGATCAGTCGATCATCCGCGCTGCCCAGGTGGACGGCGCAGGGTTACCGACCATCTACCTGCGCATCGTCCTGCCGAGCCTGCGTCCGGTGTTCTTCAGCGCGGTGATGATCCTCGCGCACATCGCCATCAAGAGCTTCGACCTGGTGGCGGCGATGACCGCCGGTGGCCCCGGCTATGCCTCCGACCTGCCGGCGATGTTCATGTACTCCTTCACCTTCAGCCGCGGCCAGATGGGGATCGGTTCGGCCAGCGCGATGCTGATGCTGGCCGCCATTCTCACGCTGCTGGTGCCGTATCTCTACTCGGAACTGCGGGGCAAACGCCATGACTGATGCGAGCGTCGCGCCGCGACGAACTGCCGATCACCTTCTGCCCCAGGGAGACGGTGCGAAACGCCGGGTAAGGGCGCTCACTCCCAGTCGCCTGGCGATCCACGCCACCTTGCTGTTCGCTGCCGCGTTGTATCTGGTGCCGCTGGTGGTGATGCTGCTGACCAGCATCAAGACGCCCGACGACATTCGCACCGGCAACCTGCTGTCCTGGCCCGAGACCGTCACCCTGATCGGCTGGGTCAGGGCCTGGGGCGTGGTCGACGGCTACTTCTGGAACTCGGTGAAGATCGCCGTGCCGGGCGTGCTGATCTCCACCGCGATCGGTGCGCTGAATGGCTACGTGCTGTCAATGTGGCGTTTCCGAGGGTCGCAGCTGTTCTTCGGGCTGTTGCTGTTCGGCTGCTTCCTGCCGTTCCAGACCGTGCTCCTGCCAGCCTCGTTCACGCTCGGCAAGCTGGGCCTGGCCAACACCACCACGGGACTGGTGCTGGTGCACGTGGTCTACGGCATCGCCTTCACCACGCTGTTCTTTCGCAACTACTACGTCACCGTGCCCGAAGCGCTGGTGCGGGCGGCGCGGCTCGATGGCGCCGGCTTCTTCACCATCTTCGGGCGCATTCTGCTGCCGATGTCGGTGCCGATCATCATGGTTTGCATGATCTGGCAGTTCACCCAGATCTGGAACGACTTCCTGTTCGGCGTGGTGTTCGCCAGTGGCGATGCGCAGCCGATCACCGTGGCGCTGAACAACCTGGTCAACACCAGCACCGGCGCCAAGGAATACAACGTCGACATGGCCGCCGCGATGATCGCCGGGCTGCCGACGCTGCTGGTGTACATCGTCGCGGGCAAATATTTCCTGCGTGGCCTCACGGCCGGTGCGGTCAAAGGCTGACACCCACGCCTTCATCTGTGGAGAAGTAAATGGCAACGCTCGAACTGTGCAATGTCAACAAGTCCTACGGCAGCGGCTTGCCGGATACCTTGAAGAACATCGAGTTGTCGATCGACTCCGGCGAGTTCCTGATCCTGGTCGGCCCGTCCGGTTGCGGCAAGTCCACCCTGATGAACTGCATCGCCGGGCTGGAGGACATCAGCGGTGGCGCGATCCTTGTCGATGGCGCCGACATCAGCGGCATGAGCCCCAAGGATCGCGACATCGCCATGGTGTTTCAGTCCTACGCGCTGTACCCGACCATGAACGTGCGTGACAACATCGCCTTCGGCCTGAAAATGCGCAAGATGGCGCCAGCCGACATCGACGAGGAAGTGGCGCGGGTGGCCCGGTTGCTGCAGATCGAGCACCTGCTGCAGCGCAAGCCCGGCCAGCTCTCCGGTGGCCAGCAGCAGCGCGTGGCCATGGGCCGGGCGTTGGCGCGGCGGCCGAAGATCTACCTGTTCGACGAACCGCTGTCGAACCTCGACGCCAAGCTGCGCGTGGAAATGCGCACCGAAATCAAGCTGATGCACCAGCGTCTGAAGACCACCACGGTGTACGTCACCCACGACCAGATCGAGGCCATGACCCTCGGCGACAAGGTGGCGGTAATGAAGGACGGCATCATCCAGCAGTTCGGCACGCCGCAGCAGATCTACAACGACCCGGCCAATCTGTTCGTGGCGAGCTTCATCGGCTCGCCGCCGATGAACTTCATTCCCGTGCAGCTGCAACGCCGCGATGGCCAATGCTGGGCTGCGCTCAACTCGACGCTCGGCATTGCCGGCCAGGCGCGCTGCGAACTGCCGCTGGGCGACATGGCGCAGGGCCTGGAGAACCGCGAGGTGATCCTTGGCATTCGCCCCGAACAGATCCAGCTGGCAGGCGAGGGGGCTGACGAGGCACCGAGCATCTGCGCCGAAGTGGAGATCACCGAGCCCACCGGTCCGGACACCCTGGTGTTCGTCAATCTGAACCAGACCAAGGTCTGCTGCCGGCTGGCACCTGACGTGCTGCCCCAGGTCGGTGCCAGCCTGTCGCTGCGCTTCGAGCCGAGTCGGGTGCTGCTGTTCGATGCCCAGAGCGGCGAGCGCCTGCTGGCAAAAAAGCGCGTGGCCACTGACAACAAGGTGGCGCAGTTGAAGCGAGGTTAGCCATGTAGCTCGGGTGCCGGGGCTGCCCAACCGATCTCCCCGGCATGCATCCGGGCTACGGCACCTCAAGAGAACGAAGTACCGTCGCTGCGGCGGTGATCCGCAGCATCGCTCAATAAAAACAATCAGGAGCAACGATGAAGACCACACCGCAAACCCTCACCCGCTCGCTTGGAGCTCCCTGTCTGCTGGCCCTGGCCATCGGCGCACCGCAGGCACAGGCCGTCGAGTTCACCGGTTACCTGCGCAGTGGTATCGGTGGCGCGGATACCGGCGGTACGCAGCAATGCTTCCAGTTGCCGGGCGCGCAATCGAAGTACCGCCTCGGCAACGAGTGCGAGCAGTACGTCGAGCTGGATCTGCGCCAGGACCTGTTTCGCCTGGATGACGGCTCTGTGATCAGCGTCGAGGGCATGGCGCAGCTCTACAACCAGTACGGGCACACGCCGAAATTCACCGGCGATTATGGCTTCGCGCGGATGAACCAGATGTACGCCGAGTGGAGCAACATGCCGGCGCTAAACGGCGGCTCGCTGTGGGCCGGGCGGCGTTTCTACAAGCGTAACGACATCCACATTTCCGATTTCTACTACTGGAATCAGAGCGCCACCGGTTTCGGTATCGACGAGATGGTGATCGGTGACCTCAAGTACAGCTACGTGTTCTCGCGCAAGGACAACTACGACCAGGACCCCTATATCAACCGTCACGATTTCAACGTCGGCGGTTTCCAGGTCAATCCGGGTGGCGAACTGGAGGTCGGTGTCAGCTACATCGACAAGCCCGACAGCACCGACAGCCACAGCGGTTGGGCGGTGACCGCGCAGCACAAGCAGGAGGACTTCCTCGGCGGGGTCAACACCATCGCCCTGCAATATGGGCGCGGGCCGGGTACCGGCCTGGGCTATACCGGCGATCCGACGCTGGACAACAGCAACCGCAGCTGGCGCCTGGTGGAGTTCTTCGACTTCCAGATGACGCCGCGTCTCGGTGGCCAGGTGCAACTGGTCTACCAGAAGGACAAGCGCCCGGATGGTGCGGATCAGAACTGGCTGTCCATCGGCGGCCGTACCAGCTACGCCTTCACCGAGCAGTTCAAGCTGGTCGGCGAAATCGGTCGCGATCAGGTCGAGGCGCCCGGCGGCACGCGCAAGCTGACCAAGTTCACCATCGCGCCGACCTGGTCGCCCGCCGGCCCCGGTTTCTGGGAGCGCCCGGAAATTCGCCTGTACTACACCTACGCCAGCTGGAACCGGGCGGCGCAACGGGCCGCCAACCTGCTGGCCGACGGCTCGGCATTGTCCGAGAACGGCGCCTTCGGCAGCGCGCGCAACGGCTCCAACTTCGGCGTGCAGGTGGAGTACTGGTGGAAGTAGCCAGTCGGTAGGGTGAATCTCGCTCCACCGTTCCACCGTGGGTGTCAGGTGGTGGATGAGAAGCGCACTGCGTTGGACTGTAGCCCGGATGCAATCCGGGGCGACCCTTGCTCCGGCTCCCGGATTTCATCCGGGCTACGACAGTACGTAAGGCGCGCCGTGCGCGCCAGGCGTCAGAGCAACCCCGCCACCAGGCGCCCGAGCACTTCCATGGACTGTTCACTGCGCGGGCTCCAGGGGTGGCCGTAGTTCAGCCGTGCGCAGTGACGAAAGCCCTGACTGGCGGAGAAGATCGGCCCCGGTGCCAGGCTGATGCCCTGAGCCAGCGCCAGGCGCAGCAGTTGCAACGAGTCCAGGCGCTCGGGAAATTCGAACCAGAGGAAGTAGCCGCCCGAAGGACGCGTGACCCGCGTGCTGGCGGGAAAGTGCCGGGCGGCAGAGGCGAGCATGGCGCTCTGCTGCATTTCCAGGGCGTGGCGCAGCTTGCGCAGGTGGCGGTCGTAGCCGCCGTGCTGCAGGTAGTCGGCCAGCGCCGCCTGGGCCGGCACCGAAGGGGATATGGTGGTCATCAGCTTGAGCCGGGCGATCTGCTCGGCATAGCGCCCGCCGGCCACCCAACCGATGCGGTAGCCCGGCGCCAGGCTCTTGGAGAAGGAGCTGCAATGCATCACCAGCCCGTCACGGTCGAAGCTCTTCACCGGCTTGGGCGGGTGGCTGCCGAAGTACAGCTCGGCATAGACGTCGTCTTCGATCAACGGCACCTGATGCTCGACCAGCAGGTCGTACAGCGCCTGTTTCTTGGCCTCGCTCATGCTCGCGCCCAGCGGGTTCTGCAGACTGCTCATGAACCAGCAGGCCTTGATCGGCAGTTGCCCGAGGCTGTCGGACAGGGCAGCCAGGTCGATGCCCTCGCGCGGATGCACGGGGATTTCCACCGCCTTGAGCTGCAACCGCTCCAGCACCTGCAGGCAGGCGTAGAAGGTCGGCGACTCGATGGCCACCAGGTCGCCCGGCTGGGTCACGCACTGCAGGCAGAGGTTGAGCGCCTCCATGGCGCCGTTGCTGATCACCAGCTCCTCCATCGGCAGCATCACGCCACTGACCATGTAGCGCAGGGCGATTTGCCGGCGCAGGTCGGCGTTACCGGCGGTCATGTCGGCGATGATCTCGTGCGGCGAGAGCATGCGCAGAGCGTGCGCCATGCTCTTGGCCAGGCGCGGCAGGGGAAACAGGTCGGGGCTGGGGAAGGCCGAGCCGAAGGGGACGGTGTGCGGGTCCTTGAGCGAGGCGAGTACCGAGAACACCAGCTCGCTGACGTCCACCTCGGTGGTTTGCGCCGCGTGGGTGGTCAGCTCCGGCTCGTGCAGCGGACGCTTGGCGTGTTCACGCACGAAATAACCCGAGCGTGCGCGTGCCTGGATCAGGCCGCGGTCTTCCAACAGGTAATAGGCCTGGAACACGGTGGACGGGCTGACCCCGTAGGTACGGCTGGCGTGGCGCACCGAGGGCACCTTCTCGCCGGGGCCGAGCACACCGGTGCGGATCAGCTCGGCGATCTCGTCGGCGAATTTTTCGTAGCGCTTCATCCTGTCCTGATTCACCGAGGTAAAGAGGGGAGGTGAATACTTTACGGGGTGAGCGGCAGACATGGCAGGGTCTCGTGAAGGGGTGCACATCGGTTGTGGCAACCGTAGCCCGGATGCAATCCGGGGACGTATCTCGAACCGCCCCGGATTGCATCCGGGCTACGCGATTCGCCGCGGGGCGCGGCTCCTACAGGAATGTGGCAGAACCTGTAGGAGCCCCGACTCGGGGCGAAGCTTTAGCGCAGCGGCGCGAGGAAGGTGCTCTGGGTGCTGACGTGGCTCTGCGAGTCGGCCTGGTCACGTACCTCGAAGCGGATGGTTTGCGGGCCGGCAGCGTTGTGCGAGGCCGTCAGTGCGACGCTGACCGGCAGATCGCGAATCTCCCCCGGTGCCAGGTTCAGCGTGCGCGGACCGTGCAGTTCGAAGTCGCCGGCATCGACCAGCTCGATGGCATAGCTGCGCGCTTGTTGGGTCTTGTTGATGATCTTCAGGCTGTAGATGTTCTCGATCTGGCCCAGCGAGTTCTCGCGGAACAGACCACGGTCGCGGGTCACGTCCAGGGAGATCAGCGGGCGTTCGGCCAGCGCCCAGGCGAAGGCGCCTATCATCACCGCCAGCATTGCCGCGTAGCCGATCAGGCGTGGGCGCAGCCAGTGGGTCTTGCCGCCGGCCAGTTCACGTTCCGAGCTGTAACGCACCAGGCCACGGTCATAGCCGAGCTTGTCCATGACACTGTCGCAGGCGTCGATGCAGGCGCCGCAGCTGAGGCAGTCGAGTTGCAGGCCGTCACGAATATCGATGCCGGTGGGGCAGACCTGTACGCAGATGGTGCAGTCGATGCAGTCGCCCAGACCTTCGGCCTTGTAGTCGGCGTCCTTGCGGCGCGGGCCGCGGGTTTCGCCACGGGCAGCGTCGTAGGAGATGATCAGCGTATCGCTGTCGAACATCACGCTCTGGAAGCGCGAGTAGGGGCACATGTCGCGGCATACCTTCTCACGCAGCCAGCCGGCGTTGATGTAGGTGGCAGCAGTGAAGAACAGCACCCAGAACGCCGTGGTGGCACCGACTTCGAAGGTGGCCAGGTCGAGCGTCAGTTGGCGAATCGGAGTGAAGTAGCCGACGAAGGCCAGCGCGGTGACCAGGCTGACCGCCAGCCACAGGCCGTGCTTGGCGCTGCGCCGGGCCAGTTTCTGCAGCGACCAGGGCGCGGCATCGAGCTTGATGCGCTGGCCGCGGTCGCCTTCGGTGATCTGCTCCACGCGCATGAACACCCAGGTCCACACGCTCTGTGGGCAGGCGTAACCGCACCAGACGCGACCGGCCAGCACGGTGATGAAGAACAGGCCGAAGGCGGCGATGATCAGAATCGCCGAGAGCAGGATGAAATCCTGCGGCCAGAAGGTCGCGCCGAAGATATGGAACTGGCGATTGTTCAGATCCCAGAGCACGGCCTGGCGGCCGTTCCAATCGATCCAGGCGGTGCCGAAGAACAGCAGAAACAGCAGGCCGGCACCGAGCAGGCGCAGGTTGCGAAAGCGCCCGGTGAAGCTGCGCGTGTGGATCGGGCCGCCGGCCTGGGCCGGTGTCAGGCGTATGGGTCTGGCGGGGTCGATGGTCTCGACGGCTCGCACGGGGATCAGTTCGGTCATGGTATTGCCCTCATCAGGCGTTTATCAGGCTGGCGCCATGATCCGAGGGCAACTGATCGCAAAACAGACTCAGGTTTTCGATAAAAAAGCGGATCAGATGATTGCGGCAAGCGCCGACTCAAGGCCCATGCAGATCACCGAGCCCCGTCCTGTCTGGTGTCTAGCGCTTCATGCCGAAGCGATACGCTGACAAGGCTGCGACATCGCGCCGCGCCATTCAGAGCCCTGTATCGCCGACTGCCGCTTTTCTCTGATCCGCTTTTTTAGAGCTTTTCTGGCGCTGTTTTCGGTGCACGCCTGGCAGGCATAGTCGACGCCCCGTGATCAGGAGGCATGCCGGCATGTACCAATACGACGATTATGACCGCGCGCTGGTGCGCGAGCGGGTCGCTCAGTTTCGCGACCAGGTACAGCGGCGCCTGGCCGACGAGCTGAGCGAGGAGGAGTTCCTGCCGCTGCGCCTGCAGAACGGCCTGTACCTGCAGAAGCATGCCTACATGCTGCGTGTGGCAATCCCCTACGGCACGCTGTCGGCGAACCAGCTGCGCGCCCTGGCGCATATCGCCCGCGAGTACGACCGCGGCTATGGGCATTTCACCACGCGGCAGAACATCCAGTTCAACTGGGTCGAACTCGAGCGCGTGCCGGACATTCTCGACTGGCTGGCCGAGCACGACATGCATGCCATCCAGACCTCCGGCAACTGCGTGCGCAACATCACCACCGAAGCCTTTGCCGGCGTCGCTGCCGACGAGTACCTCGACCCACGCCCGCTGGCCGAGATTCTCCGCCAGTGGTCGACGGTCAACCCGGAATTCCTCTTTCTGCCGCGCAAGTTCAAGATCGCCCTGTGCGCCGCCGAGCAGGATCGCGCAGCGGTCCAGGTGCATGACATCGGCCTGCAGCTGTACCGCGACGAAGCCGGCGAGCTGCGCCTGCGCGTGCTGGTCGGCGGCGGCCTGGGGCGCACGCCGATCATCGCCCAGACCCTGCGTGAGGGTCTGCACTGGCAGGACTGCCTGTCCTACGTCGAGGCCATCCTGCGCGTTTACAACCGCTACGGCCGGCGCGACAACAAGTACAAGGCGCGCATCAAGATTCTGGTCAAGGCCCTCGGCATCGAGGCCTTCGCCGCCGAGGTGGAGCGCGAGTGGCAACCGATCAAGGACGGCCCGGCGTGCCTCACCGAGGACGAATACCAGCGCGTCGCGGCGTCCTTCCACAAGCCGGCCTATGCGCCGCAGGACGCCATCGATCTCGACTTCGGCACCCATCTGGCGCAGGACGAGGCCTTTGCGCGCTGGGTCGCGCGTAATGTCATGGCGCATCAGGTGGCGGGCTACGTCAGTGTGGTGCTGTCGACCAAACCGGGCGTCAGTGCGCCGCCCGGCGACGTCACTGCCGAGCAGATGGAAAGCCTGGCCGACTGGAGCGAGCGCTACGGCTTCGGCGAGATTCGCGTCGCTCACGAACAGAACCTGGTGCTGCCTGACGTACGCAAGGCCGACCTGTACGCGCTATGGAAAGAGGCCCAGGCGGCCGGTCTGGGCACGGCCAATGCCGGGCTGCTGACCGACATCATCGCCTGCCCGGGTGGCGACTTCTGCGCGCTGGCCAACGCCAAGTCGATCCCCATCGCCCAGGCCATTCAGCAACGCTTCGACGATCTCGACTACCTGCACGACCTGGGCGACATCAGCCTGAACATTTCCGGCTGCATGAATGCCTGCGGCCATCACCATATCGGCAACATCGGCATCCTCGGCGTCGACAAGAACGGCAGCGAGTGGTACCAGCTGACCCTCGGTGGCAGTCAGGGCCAGCAGGCGGCGCTGGGCAAGGTGATTGGCCCGTCCTTTGCCGCCGAACAGGTGCCCGACGTGATAGAGCGTATCGTGCGCACCTACGTGGATCATCGCGAGGTTTACGAGGGCTTTCTCGATACGTTCCAGCGCATTGGTCTGGAGCCGTTCAAGGCGCGCGTCTACAGCCACGAGGAGGTGGCATGAACAATCTGATCCGTCTGATCGATGGCCAGGCCCACATCGTCACTGGCGATCCCTGGCAACTGCATGAAGCTGACCAGGGCGAGCCGCTGATCCTGCCACTGGCGGCCTGGCGTGAGCGGCAGCCCGTGGAGGTGCTGGAGGGTAGGGCGATGAGCGCCGATGCTCTGCTGCTGCAGGTGGATGACGAGCCGCAAGCGCTGCAGCCGTTTCTCGCCAGCCTGCCGCTGATCGCCATCGAATTTCCCAGCTTCCGTGATGGCCGCGGCTACAGCCAGGCCTACCTGCTGCGTACCCGACTGGGTTGGCGTGGCGAGTTGCGTGCCGTCGGCGACGTACTGCGCGACCAGCTGGCGCACATGCGCCAATGCGGCTTCGATGCCTTCGCCGTGCGCGCCGATAAATCGGTCGAGGATGCAATCAAGGGGCTGCAAGGGCTCAGTGTGTTGTATGGTCGTTCGGTTATCGAGCCGCGTCCCCTGTTTCGCCGGGGACGCCAGAAGGAGGAATCGAAATCATGATGGTGCGTGGCCTGTTCTGGCTGGTACTGCTGCAGTTGTTCGGCGTGGCCCTCAACCACTGGCTGCTACCGATGCTGCCGGCGTCCATCATCGGTCTGCTGCTGCTCTCGGTCTGGCTGATGTGGCGCGGTGCCGTGCCGGAGCCGCTGCAGCAGGCTGCCGGCGGTTTGCTGCCGTATCTGCCGCTGCTGCTGGCCGTGCCGGCCTCGGGGATCATGACCAGCAGCGATTTGCTGCTTGGTGAACTGCCAGTGATCGCCACGGCGCTGGTGCTGTCGTTGCTGGTGACCGTACCGTTCTGCGGCTGGCTGCTGCAGACACTGATTCGCCGTCAGGAGCGCAAGGGATGACACTGCTGACTCACCATCCGCTGTTTGCCATCGCCCTGACCCTGGCCGCCTTTCTGATCGCCGCCTGGCTCTACCGCCGCAGCGGCTGGCTGGTGCTGCAGCCGGTGCTGGTGTCGGTGACGCTGATCGTCAGCACCCTGCTGCTGTGTGGAGTCGGTTACGCCACCTACCGCGCCGGTGCCGAGCCCGTCGCCTGGCTGCTGGGACCGGCCACCGTAGCCCTGGCGGTCCCGCTGCAACACAACATCAGGCGCATCCGCCAGTTGTTCTGGCCGGTGCTGATCACTCTTGCCGCTGGCGGCGTACTGTCGGTGGCATTGACCCTGGCCATCGGCTGGGCGTTGGGCGCCGACTGGAGCGTGGTGATGAGCCTGGCGCCGAAATTCGTGACCATGCCGATTGCCATGCCGGTAGCGGAGCAGATCGGCGGCGTCGCTTCCCTGGCCGCGGTGATGGTGATGCTCACCGGGGTGATCGGCACGGCCATGGGGCCGCTGCTGCTGCGCTGGGCGGGGGTGGATCACCCGGCCGCCCGTGGTCTGAGTTATGGCATCAATGCCCACGCCATCGGCACCGCTCATGCCCTGCAGGAAGGCGAGGAGTGCGGCGCCTTCGCGGCTCTGGGCATGAGCCTGATGGGCATCGGCACCGCCTTGCTGCTGCCGCTGCTGCTGGCCTGAGCCGGGTGGAATCCCGCCACGCCTGCGGCCGAGCCGGATCCGACTGCCGTGACCCTGTACGGCGTTTACGCGTGAAACGTGAACCCGTCCTGTGTTATGCGCAGGGCGGGTTTTCTTTTTCAGGCCAGGCGTTTATGTTGCCGCGCAAGCGGGCCTACAGCCCGCTTCATCATCATGGATGGATAGGGCGAATATGGACAAACCCGCTATCGTCACCGAAGCATGGCGCATTCTCGAGCCAGTCGATCTGAAGGACTTCGAAGTCTTCGCCGGCGCCGCTGAAGCCGAACGCTATGACGCCTATCAACAGGCGCTGGGCTTCACCCTGCCGATCGAGTTTCGCGAGTTCAGCCTCTCCAATCTCGGCGGCGTCTATATCACCGCGCGCGAGGAGATCTGGCCGCAGGCCAAGGAATTCGATGTCGGTCCGGCCTGGACCTTCTGGCGTGGTGTGATGGTCTTCGGCCTGGGCGCAGAGGTGCCGGATTGGTTGAGCCTTGAGGCGAAACTCGGAGAAGTGCATAAGCACCAGATCGAGGACTTTGCACCTGTTTTCAAGGTGCAGGGCTCGCCCTACCTATACGGCTTCCGTCCCGACCACTCGCTGGCCGTGTTCGATGGCTACGAGCTCGTAGCGGACGAGGCAGGCTGTTTCATCGAGCTGTTTCGACGCGAGGTCGAGGCACTGCTCGAGCGCGTCGAGGAGATGAAGGCGAGGCTCGCAGGTCGGAGCTAAAGCCTCGCCTCGGATGTGGGCTTGATGGTGCCTGCATCTCTCTGCCATGGCCTGCCGGTTTATGCCTGATGACTCGTACCCGGATGAAATCCGGGGAAATACACAGATTGCGGCTTAAGCCTCTACCGCAGATATCCCGCCTCTGTGGGAGCGGCCTCAGCCGCGATTTTTTCCAGTCCCAAGCCCCGGATTGCATCCGGGTTACGCAAGATTGCGCGATCATCGAGGTTATCCGAGATCCCTAGCCTTCGCGGCTGAAGCCGCTCCTACGGGGCCGTTGCCACGCTCAAGCTGACAGCGGCTGATCTGCAGGGAGCTGCGCGCCGTCATCGATCCGGCGAGACGCGGCGCAGCCTAAGGCCCTGTTCGATCAGGGCGTTACCGGCTCGTCCTCGTTGCGATCCAGCGCCACCTGGCGAATCGACAGGCGAATCTCCGCCGGCAATACGCGTTTGGCGGCGCCTTCGGCCAGTTCGCTGAGCAGCGGATGATGGCTGAGCTTGCCGGCTTCGTCCTGACGCAGCACGCCCTGATCCAGCAGGCTCTGGATGAAGTGGCGGAACAGGCTCTTGTCGAAGAACTCCGGCGCGTTCAAACCATGCAGGATCGACAGGCGCTGGGCCATGACCGTGCACAGGTCTTCCAGCTCCTCGGCGCTGATCGCGTTCTGCCCGGCGTTGAGCAGCAGGGCGATGGCCATGTAGAAGCGCTGCAGGGTCTGCGCCACAGAACGCGACAGCAGGGTCAGCAGCACGAACTGGCGCGAGCTCGGCGCCGGGCGCACGTACACGTCGCCCTCGACCTTGAGCAGGCCCTGTTCGACGAAGGCCGCCAGCCACTGGTCGATCACGCCTTCCAGCTCGCTCTGTTCCCAGCGGATGAACAGCTCGGACTGCAGGTAGGGATACAGCGCGCCGGCGTAGCGCAGAATCTGCTCGCGGCTGATCCGTGCGCTGCTCTGGAAGAAGCTCGCCAGCAGCGCCGGCAGGGCGAAGATGTGCAGCACGTTGTTGCGGTAGTAGGTCATCAGGACGGCGTTCTGCTCGTCCAGATAGAGAATCTTGCCGAGGGCGTCCTTTTGCTCGGCCAGCAGGTCCATGCCCTTGACGTGCTCGATCAGCGCCGCGCCGTCGCCGTCCGGCAGGGTGGTGTGTGGCGAGTAGGGCACCGCGCGCAGCAGCGCCAGGTACAGGTCGAGCACGCGCGCCAGGGCGCGGTCGTCCAGGGCCAGCTTGCTGGTGGACAGCAGCGCCAGGGCCACCAGGTTGACCGGGTTGATCGAGGCCGCCTCGTTGAGGTGACGCGCCACGCGCTCGCCCAGGCGGTTGGTGGTTTCATTGAGCCAGGCCGGGCGGTACTGCGGGCCCAGCTCCTGCTGGCGCCAGCCGGGTTGCTGCTGGTCGAGGAATTCGGCCAGCTTGATCGGCTCGCCGAAGTTCACCGAGACCTGGCCGAAGCGCTGTTTGAGCGCGCCGAGCACCTTGAACAGGTCGAAGATCGACTCCTTCTTCTTGCTCGCACCGCGCAGTTCGCCCAGGTAGGTGCGGCCTTCCAGCACGCGCTCGTAACCGATGTATACCGGCACGAAGACGATGGGCAGGCGGTGGCTGCGCAGGAAGCTGCGCAGGGTGATGGCCAGCATGCCGGTCTTCGGCTGCAGCATGCGCCCGGTGCGCGAGCGGCCGCCCTCGACGAAGTACTCCACCGGGAAGCCCTTGCTGAACAGGGTGTGCAGGTATTCGTTGAACACCGCGGTGTACAGCGGGTTGCCCTTGAAGGTGCGGCGCATGAAGAAGGCGCCGCCACGGCGCAGCAGGCCGCCGATCACCGGCATGTTGAGGTTGATGCCGGCGGCGATGTGCGGCGGCGTGAGGCCGTTGCGAAACAGCAGGTAGGACAGCAGCAGGTAGTCGATGTGGCTGCGGTGGCAGGGCACGTAGATCACCTCGTGGCCCTGGGCGATGTCGCGCACGCCTTCGACGTTGTGCACCTTGATGCCGTCGTAGATCTTGTTCCAGAACCAGGAGAGCACCAGCTCGAGGAAGCGGATCACCGTGTAGGTGTAGTCCGAGGCGATCTCGTTGCCGTAGCGCAGCGCCTGGGCTTCGGCTTTCTCCAGGCTGATCTTCTCGCGCTCGGCTTCCTCGGCAATCGCCTGGCGCACCATCGGGTCGTGCACCAGGCCCTTGACCAGGTTGCGCCGGTGCGACACGTCCGGGCCTATCACCGCGGCCTTCTGGTTGCGGAAGTGCACGCGCAGGATGCGATGCACCATACGCAGGGTGCGCTCCTGACCTTTGTCCTGCTCGACCAGCTCGCGCAGGTGAATCGGCGTGGAGAACTGCACGCGGGTCTTGCGTCCGAGAATCAGGATGCTGACCAGCCGGCGCAGTCGCCCGGTGACTGCCCAGCTATCGGCGAACAGCAGCTTCCAGGCGCTGGTTTCGCGGTCCGGCGACTGCCCCCAGAACACGCTGACCGGCACGATCTGCGCGTCGTCCACGGCATGCTGGCTGAGGGCGGTGACCACTCGATCCAGAGTTGGCGAGATGCCGCGCTTGTCCTGGCGGCCGAACCAGTCAGGTTCCGGCGTCAGGTAGAAGAAGGCGGCGGGCTCGATGTGTTCCCCGACTGCCACCGGCAATACCGGGCGTGGCAGGCCGGCCTTGGTGCACTCGCGGTCGACCACCGTCAGGTCGCTCACCGAGGGCTGCTGCAGCACGTAGAACACCGGCTTGCTGCGGTCGAGCTTGAGGGTGAAGGCGGACTGGTTGATGGTTTCCGAGCGTACCCAGAGGTACAGCAGGCGGCGCAGCGCGCTGAAAGCCATGCGGCGGAAAGGGGAGCGGGTCATACGGACTCTTGAGCAGTTAAACGAGCGGATGCTCGGGAAGGGCGCTAGTGTGCCGCAAGCCGCCTCTGGCGGGCAAAAAACTCGTGTGTCCAGGCGGTCAGCCCGACCAGCATGCAGGCGGTGTATGACGAAAAAACGGTCGACGGCTCAGCACTCGTTGAGCAACAGAACCGCAAACCGGGCTTCGGGTTCCCGAACGGAATACCAAGTCAGACCGTTGTCATCGTGCGTTTCGCCTCATGACCTGCTGGTTACGTTGGTACCAGGTAGGAGCGAGCTCTGCTCGCGAAGCTTTTGCGCTTGAGGTTCGCGAGCAGAGCTCGCTCCTACAGGTGTCCTTGCAGCCTGGGCCGGGCAGCGATCCGCTTCAGCGTTGTAGGGTGTGCTTCAGGGCCGTAGGGTGGGCTTCAGCCCACC
Source organism: Pseudomonas sp. KB-10 (assembly GCF_018221585.1). Taxonomy (NCBI): domain Bacteria; kingdom Pseudomonadati; phylum Pseudomonadota; class Gammaproteobacteria; order Pseudomonadales; family Pseudomonadaceae; genus Pseudomonas; species Pseudomonas sp. KB-10. The sequence goes on along the minus strand of NZ_QYYB01000002.1, from coordinate 418,987 downwards.
AAGTTGTAATGTCGCAATCCAGCTGCTTCAACACGCTCCCCTCACGCCAGCTTCATCACCACCACACCAGCCGCAATCACCGCGCACGCCAACAGACGAATCGGCCGCAACCTTTCCTTGAGCAGCACCACTCCCAGCAGCACGGCGAACACCACACTGGTCTCACGCAAGGCAGAGACCAGCGCCACCGGCGCCTGGGTCATGGCCCAGATCACGATGGTGTAGGCGGCCATGGACATCGCCCCTCCGGCCAGCCCTCCACGCCAGTGCGGGCCCAGCTGCAGAAAGGCGCGTGGCCCACGGCTGATGGCCAATACAGCCGCCATCACCCCGCCGTTGACGGTGAACAGCCACAGCGAATAGCTCAGCGCATCGCCATTGGCGCGGGCGCCCATGGCGTCGCTCAAGGTATAGCCGGCAATGAACAGTGCCGTCATCAACGCACAGGCCAGCATCGCCCCCTGAGGCGCCTTGTGCTGGCCGCCGCGCAGGGCCATCAGCCAGATGCCCAGCACCAGTACCAGCAGCCCCAGCAGCTGCAGGGCACCGAGCCCGTCATGCAGGAACAGCAGAGAAAGCAGGGCCACCATCAGTGGCGAGCTGCCTCGCGCAATCGGGTAGACCTGGCCGAGGTCGCCGTACTGGTAGGCGCGGGCAAGAAAGAAGTTGTAGCCGATGTGCAGCAGCGCCGAGAGTGCGATCCATGGCCAGGCCGAGGCCTGCGGCAGGGCCACAAATGGCAAGGCGCAAAGCGCCACCAGCCCTGCGCCTATCTGGATCAGCGTGGCGGTGAGGAAACGGTCGAGACCGATCTTGAGCAGGGCGTTCCAGCCGGCATGCAGGGCGGCGGCGGCGATGACGGCGAGAAAGACCGTGGTTTCCAATAAGGGCCTCTGACTAGGGAATCAGGTGGTGCTGCTCGAAGCGCAGCAGCATCGCTGACGCCTGTGACAAAAAGAAGACTACCGGCTAGTCATGGGCTGCGTCGATGCAAGCGAAGGTACAGTGCCGCTAGCCAGCGCGTGTCAGGCCACGGCCTGTCGCCGCGCACTCAGCAGATAGAGCAGGGTGAACACGATAACCAGCATGTCCAGAACCACAGCCGCGGCAGCCTTGGCCAGATACGCCTGGCCATGAATGATCAGCAGCGACACGAAGACAGCCTTGCTCAGCGCTGCAATCACGGCGCAGAGCGTCCGGTGTCGTGCGTTCAACGCGCCATAGATCAGCAGTACGCCCATCAGCCCGACCAGTGCCGACCAGCTGCGAATGACCAGAGATTGCAACTGCCCGTCGAAGGACGCGCCGAACATCGACTGCAGCGCCTCCTGCGGCGCGAACAGACCATAGAACATGGTGGCGGTAAGCACGCCGGACACCATCATCAACCATTTGAAATGACGTGCGATAAGACCCATGGCGGGCTTCCTTTCCGGTGTTGGCGGCATGCAGCTTAGCCTTGAAACGAGTGCATCACCTGGGATGAAGCAGCGGTCGGGTCATTGCACCTCAGGTGCCGGTACGCAGCTTTTATATCGTGCAGGGGCTCTTCAGCGCGCCGTGGAGGCATCCCGGCACAGGTGTTCATGCATCGCTGAAATCGAAGTACAGGATGTTCGACCAGTTTCCAAGCCCGAGGCCGTAGAGGCTGGGCATCACATCATGCGCAGGGGGCGCTGGCTCGGGCGTGCGGCCGAACAGCCTGGAAAGGAAACCAACGGGTTTGGGTGGCGCCACAGGAGGTGGCAGCAAGGATTGCAGCGCCTGGTCCATTTCAGGCGCCAGATCATTCAATTCCCTCAGCAGCGCCAGGTTCTGCTCAAGGAGGGGCTCGTCACCCATGTCGAAAATTTCACCGCACTCCAGCACCAGGTACTGGTTCTGGCTTTCTGGTTTATGCAGGAACTCGAGGGCTTCGGCAATCAGCGGCTGAGCTTCAGGCAGGTGTATTTGCGAGAGGAAGCCTTCAAGGTTCTTCACGCCACTGGCGTAATCACCTATCAGGGCGATTTCCTCTGAATTGTCCCAAATCGAGGAGGGGCAGGTTCTCGGAGCGCCGGAGAGAAGAATCTTGAAAACGATGGGAATGTCGTAGTTCCACTCCGAGATGCCAATGAGCTTGCGGCCACTGGCCTTGGCGCTCGGGCCTGGAATGACATTGGTTGAATAGAGGTAGCTGCGGTTGGCCACGATGATCGTTCCGATGCTTGTGAAGTGGAGGCAAGGTCGCGCCAGCAAAAGTGGCGAGCCGGTTGCCCTTCGTCATGCAACCGGCTCCGGGGCGTGTGCGGGCAGGCTCAGTGCACGGTGCTCATGCTTTGGTGCAGCTTGGCCAGATCGCTCCAGTCGCGGTCCTCGTAGAAGTTGATCTCGATGGGATAGACCGGATGATCGCTCAGCGCCTCGTTGACGTTGGCCATGAACGCTTCGCGGTCCGCGATGTAATAGACGAACTCCTTCAGACCGTTGCCGGTCGCCGTGTAGGCATCCAGATAGAGCGTGCCGTTGCCGCCTATCGTCTCCAGCCCGTCCTCGAGCCTGATCATTTCCTTGTTGATCTGCGCTGACGGCAAGCCGTTGTTTTCCGATGCCTCGTACTTCCAGGAAATGACCGTCAGCCAGGGCATCTTTTGCTGAATGTTCAGAGGAGGAGCGTCGGCGATGAATTTATAGATGATCGGTTTGCCTTCGACCGTTGCCTTGGCGACTGACCAGATGCGTTCTGTGGATGCCATGGAAGATGCTCCCGCTAAAAAGAAACACAACAGAAAGAGGGCGATTCTCATGATGTTCGGTCATGCCATTGAAGTGAAGCGGTGGACAACCTCCTGAACCCATTGGCTATAGATATTTGAGCGTGACGTTCAACTTCTTGTGGCAATCCTGCGTCTGCGGATCCTGCTCGCCCAGCTGCCTGGCGAAGATGGCGCAGGCGATCTGCAGATGCTCCCTGGCCTGCCGGTACTGCCTGGACCGGATCATCGCCCAACCCAGGTTGCCATTGGTGATGCCGATGTTGAGATGTTCGGCCGGGTAGTGCCGCTCGTCCAATTCCAGCGCTTTTCGAAGTGATTCCAGACCTTTCTGAAATTGACCATCGAAGACGTAGGCCTGGCCGAGGTACGTCCAGCGGCCACCGAGGTAGGGATCATCGGGATCGAAGCTGCGATCGACATCCAACGCAGTCTGGAAGTAGGGGATCGACGCCTTGTAATCCTGGCGTTCCAGCAAGCGCATGCCGATCTCGTGGCTCAGAAAGGCGAGCGATTGCTTGTGCAGGTAATCGTCGGTTTTCTCCAGGTTGTAGCGCTCGATCATCCTGCTCAGCGACTCATCGGCTAGAGCCCAATGGGGCAGCAGGCAGATCAGGAAAAATACCACTACGCGCATGCATCATCCTTTTGCATAGCCAAACGGTCAGCCCGCAACGGGCGGTGCGGCTGCCAAACGCTGTGGGTAGGAAGCTATTCCATTTCCAGGGGCTGTGTCCACGCTGACTCGACGCCGCGTTTCGGACCTCGCTGTCGCCCGAGCTGCCTGCGAAGTTCGAGGCTCGGCACTCACGTGTTTCTGAATCGTCTTAGCTCTTGGTTGTGGTGAATCGCGAAGCGCTCGGAATAGGCGAGTCCTGCAGTGGAACAAGGCCGATAACAATGATGATCGTCGTGATCAATTGAACTTTTGGCCGCCGTTGCGCAGGGCGGTAGCGCTCAGAACAGGCGGATAAACGAATGCAAGCGCGGTGACGACGGGATCGAAAAGCTAGTGCCCACTGCTTGTGGGGGAGAGTCCATATACATTTGTTAGGAGGTCGTTACCCAGAGTGCCTCGTTATTGATGACGCTAGTTGGAAAGCAAAAAAGGCTAAAAGCCCAAATGCTAGCGGTTTTGGGATTGGTTTTTTAATGCTGATATTAAATGGTTGTAGAAAAAATACTGGAGCTAAAGCCCAGCTGAAAATCATTGAAATTAATCCGAGATCCTGAAGCAAGGAGCTGGGTGTAATGTTACTTTTCTGAATATAAGTTATCGCAACCAAAATAATGCTGCACAATAGCCAAAACGCTGACATGTACTTTTCTTTGGCGGTCCATGCTGATATTTCCATACTGATTCCTAACGTTTGATATGAGGGGCGGATTGACGGCGCAGCCGGCAAGACGTCCCCTCGATGGAATGGTTAGGTGCTCGCGCTACGTGGGTGGATGACGTACCCATCGGCGTCATAGACGCTCTCGTACGGCAGCAGAGCCAAGACGAACTCTTGAAAGCTACTGGCAACTGGCAAGCAGGTGTACTCATCCGTTTCTATAGCGATTACGGTCGGTGCCGAATTTGCGGTTCTATAGTCCAACGCGATCCATGTGTGACCATCGCCCTCCAGAAGCACCAGCTCTTTGGGTAGACCCCACTCAACAGTTAGGCTCGAGCTATCAAATATGGATAGAAAGGTGTCGGGGTCGAATCCAGCGATTCTTCCGATTTCATAGAGCCCTTCCCCAAAGTAGTACTTCGTTGTCTCTGAATTGGCGGGCGGGAGCCTAACCACCCACGGCCCACTTCGGCCAGCATAGTCAGAGAAGCCAGCTGGGAGCTTGACGCCATGCTGACGCTCGAATTCCGCGATCCTTTCTTCTGGCGGGTATGTTCTATAGTTTTGGACCTCATGGACGTTCCCACAGCTGGCGCAAACGTAGTACGCAGTGCCGTCGATGATGTCCGGCTCAGGAAAGTCAATCGAGCATTCTCGGCATTTCACTTGCGCCACCTCCCACTTTCGGAGCACCTAACGATTAAGCTAAGGGGCGGCGGAACGCCGTCCCAGCGAACGAAGTGAGCGATTTGAGCGCATAGTTAGGAGCTCTCGCTAAGTTTCATACGCGCAGATTGCCATTCTTCCCAGCAATTTTCCGCAATGATGTCTGCATACCCTCTTTTCTTCTCTTGCTCTAAAGCCACGCTAAATGGGACTGCCATACATGTGGATTTATCGCGAATATCGTTTACTTCGTTCTCGGTAAGAGAAGCACCTTTGTGCTTCTCCGCTGCATACAGAACAGTAACAAGTGCGGGGATAAATACGAGGCACAGAGGATCGTTAGATGTGTCAGACATATTGCCTCCTAACGTTTGGTTAAGGGGCGGGCTTTAGCCCGTCCCAGTGAGCGAAGCGAGCGGTTTGAACCACTAGTTAGGCTGCTATCTGGTGTAAGTGACAAACTCGCGCTGCCTTTTTGCTCCACATAGTTCTTCGACCCCCCCCCCACCGCGATGAGGCGTCGGTTTGGATGAATTTTTAGATGGCGTATTAGCTCTGTAACCAGACATTCTCTAAGACTCGCGTATATTCAGTCAGGTCGTCGGAGTAGTGCTGCCGCCCGAGATCCTTGAGGATACCGACACCGACCAACTCAGCTACTACCCGATCGGTAACGTCCACATAGGACGCGACATCAGACGAGCTTCCGCCGGGAAACGGCCATTCTCCGTAAGTGTCCGACACAAACGCCATCTGATCGCCTGCACATTCCAGCATGTACCAAGTGCTCATCGCTGCTGCTGCAGCATTGCCTGCAAGCTCTAATTTCGTGGACGCCGGTATGTGCGCGAAGGTGAGCACCTCGCGACGAGTGAAATTTACGAGTACGTATCCGACGGCATTTATCATTTCACCTAACGTTTGGTTAAGGGGCGGGCTTTAGCCCGTCCCAGTGAGCGAAGCGAACGGTTTGAACCTGTAGTTAGGTTTCGGCATAAGGAACACCAAAAAGTACACTCCTGCTTCGCCCTTCGAACTCAGGAATGTAGTTTTTTAGATCGTGCCAGCCAAGACTACTTAATGCGTCACGAGACGCCTGCCTTAATGGCTCCCACTCTTGATGGTAGAACATAAACTGATCATTACAGTGATAGGCTTCATCGCTAAGTTTTTTGCATAGCTCAAACAAGAGTCCCAGCTTAATTTTAATTTTTTCAGGTAATGAGTTGCCCAGGCTGTCAATGAATTCTTGAATGCATAGCATCTTTTCATTCCAGACTTCGCACCCTGGGCAGCTTGGGGTGGATATACTTTGGGCCTCTGCTTCCATGGCAAGGAATTCCAACCCAGAACATAGCTCGCAGAATGAAAGTAAATTTTTATACTCATCCTCTGCGTACCAATCCCAAACAGTTGTGGGGAATTCAATTTCCATGATGACCTAACGTTTGGTTAAGGGGCGGGCCTAGCCCGTCCCGAGTGAGTGAAGCGAGCGGTCTTGAACCTCAAGTTAGGCATCCGGGAATACCGGCGGAGCATCGCCGGACCAAAAGAGATTAAGTAGATCCCAGCTACGGCGGCTTTCAGGGAGGAGAAATGCTGCGAATACCGAGGGATCTATCAAACTGTTGAGCCAAACGTTTTGTATAGCCTCAAGGACTCCTACTGTGGCGAACTCTTTCACCCACGCTGACCCTTCCACGTGAAAGCTCTCCAAGGCCGCGGCTACTGCTGGAAACGACGATAGATCATCCTTACGAAAAAGGTGCAGTAGATGATCGCTTAGAGCGCCAGCTGCGACGTAGAGCAGAGCATTCCCGTACTCTTGTAAGTGTTCTTGCCAGTACTCATTAAATGAGGGGCATGCCTCCGCTAGCAATGGAAGTGCTTCGTGCTGCTCTATCATCGAGTAGAACGCCTAACGTTTGGTTAAGGGGCGGGCTTTAGCACGTCCTAGTGAGCGAAGCGAACGGTTTGAACCACTAGTTAGGTTGCTCTCTGGAGTAGGTAACAAACTCGGCACTGCCTTCTTTGGCCCACATTAGCCGCTCGCAGCTGGGGCAGACATAAATGCTACCCGATGCTGAATACAAGGCATCGAGCTTTTCTTCACTACCAATGCCAGAGGTGCTGATTGAGTCAAACTCTTCGTCTCGAATCGTTATCCAGCCGGCATCTGGGATTTGCGAGAGGTTATGAATATAGCCGCATGGGCATGCAAGCTTCGGCATGAGCTACCTAACGTTTGGTTAAGGGGCGGGCTTTAGCCCGTCCCGAGTGAGCGCAGCGAGCGACTTGAACCAGTAGTTAGATATCACTCTGGGCTAATGTAGTGGAAACTTGCTTTTGATTTTTCAATTACGGAGCGAATTTCATTTTTCTTATCGGTACTGCCTGAATAGAAAATACTCATGCCACTGAGGTCTTGACCATCGATGGCACCTTCGATAACTGCCAGGTCTAAAGCACTGCTAGAGCCAATGATTAAAAAACCTGTGGTGCCGGATGCTTTTGCAGTTAATAGCTCTTGTTGGAGATGAGTCGCATTTGCTCCACCACCTGCTGCGATAGCTAGGTTGTCAGCTAACATACCGTGGCTTGGGATTTTAATATTAGGGAAGCTCATGGTTTTTTGATCAGATGGGAGCGTGCTTGCAAACTGAGTGGCCGCCTCCATGTAAATTGCATTGTCACTCTTTTGTTGCGAGGCGCAGCCGGCTAAGAGGATAAGTAGAGATGCAGATATTAAGTGTTTCACTGTGTTTTCCTTGTGATATCTAACGTTTGGTTAAGGGGCGGCCAAAAGCGCAGCTTTTGCACGTCCCAGTGAGCGCAGCGAACGATTTGAACCACTAGTTAGGCTCACGGTGAGTACCGGACAAGATACGGCTCGTCCTTGAGTGCTAGGCAATTGTTTCGAAAGCAAAATTCGATGGCGCCCCAACGTAGAGATGTTTCGAGGAACTGCCCCGTTATTCCGTGATAGCGTGCTGACTCAAACACGCCAGGAAGCTTGGACAGGGAAGCGTAAGTAAAGTTAGACAAACCGAATTTTGGAATGGTATTGAAGTCAAGAGGTTCGCCTGTGTCCATTTCAATCGACATGTTGAGGGATCTCTCAACGGCGCCTACCGAAGGAGAGAATACTAGGATCGTCGCGTACGGCCCCTTTTCTTCGCCGGTGAACTCTCGGTTATGGGGAACAGTGAATAGATATGTGGACGGCCCAATTGAATATAACGACTCGCTTGCTTTAACGGTCGGATACGGAATATCAGAGAGCGGAGTCCATGATTTAAACCACGATGCGTCATTCATATGAGCGGGCCTAACGATTAAGCTAACGGGCGGACAAAAGCGCAGCTTTTGGACGTCCAGCGAACGAAGTGAGCGACAGTTGAGCGCATTGTTAGGCGCTTACTACTCAGTGATTTTGAGGTGGATCTGCGCACCATCTTGCATGCCCTCAATTTCCTTTGCGATGTGACCAGAGAAAGAAACTAGCTCCTTTACGGGAATGGAGGCTAGATTTTCCCCTCCGTACTCGCCACCTAACACCCCGGGAATTTTCAGACAGTATTTATAGCCAGGGCGGAGTGCACCTAAGCGTTCGCGAGCTTGAGCAACAAGACCGGACATGTACCAATCTTGAAGAAAATCTTGATTTGTAGAGAGCGCGTCGAGCGCCGCACGATCTTGTGCAATAACTTGGCAATACAGGTCTTCGGGGCATAGGTGCCAATAACTGCCGTTTACGTCCTTGATAATGAAATTACCAAAATCATTTTCACCGACTATATCTAGCGGTTTGATTCCGGCCCATCCCCATGCTTGTGAGATTTCGGCTGTTAGTTCCATAAGCGCCTAACGTTTGGTTAAGGGGCGGGCTTCAGCCCGTCCCAGTGAGCGAAGCGAACGTTTTGAACCAATTGTTATAGGTAAGGCTCACGGATAGGTTTTATCACGTTCTGAGCAAATTAAAACCGCGACTGCAGCACACCTTTTTTTGTTGCCCGCCAAACCCATGTTTATAGTTTCACATTCATGCAAAAAATTTGAAATTTTATAAGTGTCGCTGCCTTCTATGGCAAGGGAAAACACTTGAGGCAAATAGCTGTGATACTCATCTCTTGCGGCTTCATATTCGTTGCACCCAATAGGATCCCAGTCGAACCATAAGATCTCATCTATGCGGTCGTATAACGCCGCTTTTTTGGGGGGCAATTTAGGACTCATTTCCTTGCCTATAACTATTAATTAGACGACATTTAATTAGACGACATTCATGTCGCGTTTCCGCGCGACAGCTGTCGCATAATCTTCCTTGTCGTCTTGCAAGTCCTTGTCTAGCTTGAAGGTTGTCGCGGCAAACGCGACAGCACCTAGGGAGAAACGCGACATGGATGACGGCAAGCCCAAGCTGCTGGATCAATTGCGCCAGCAAATTCGAGTCAGAAACTATTTCATCCGTACCGAAGCTGTCTATGCCGAATGGGTAAAGCGCTACATCCGCTTTCACCACTATCGGCATCCGGCGGAGATGGGCGCGGCGGAGATCGAGGCTTTTCTGACCCATCTTGCGGTTAAGCGAGACGTGTCTGCCTCGACACAGAACCAGGCTCTGGCCGCTCTGCTATTCCTCTACAAGGAAGTGCTCAAGCTGGATTTGCCTTGGTTGCAGGGGGTCGTACGGGCGAAGAAACCCAAGCATCTGCCGGTGGTGCTTACCCGCAGCGAGGTCGATGCCCTGTTGGCTCAACTGCAGGGCGATAGCTGGATCGTTGCGAATCTGCTCTATGGTGCTGGATTGCGATTGCTTGAGGCGCTTCGGCTACGAGTCAAGGATGTCGACTTTACCCGGCGAGAAATCATCGTGCGTGATGGTAAGGGCCAGAAAGATCGGGTAACCATGCTGCCAATGCGTGTCGTCGAGCCTTTACGGCAACATTTGAACAAGGTGCAGCGCGTGCATCAGGGCGATCTGGCCGAAGGCTTTGGCGAGACTAATTTGCCGTTCGCGCTGGCGCGAAAGTATCCGAATGCGGCGAAGGAGTGGGGATGGCAGTTCGTTTTCCCGTCGGGCAATCGCTCTCAGGATCCACGCGGGCACGGCATTTATCGCCATCACCTGCATGAGAAAACCATCCAGAGGGCGGTGCGTGAGGCCGCTAGGCGTGCTGGCTTGGTCAAGCATGCGACGCCACATTCGTTACGTCATTCCTTTGCCACGCATCTTCTGGAAGCAGGACAGGATATCCGCACCGTGCAGGAGTTGCTCGGCCACTCGGATGTGAAGACAACCATGATCTATACCCATGTGCTCAACCGAGGTGGCCTGGCGGTGTTGAGCCCTCTGGATCGCTAAACACATATTCCATTTACTACTTGTTTCGGCCTGCTGACTGAACTTTTCAGTTTTGATACGGTCTGGCCCTCGTCCGGGCGTGTGCTTTCGTTCGTGCCCGGCGTTCTTGCGGCCTGCGCTCTCGCGATGGTTTCGCTGAGCGCAGGCCATTCGCGACGGTGAGAGGCCATGATCGATATAAGAAACCTGACCAAGCGTTTTGCGCAGCACACGGCAGTCGATGACTTGTCGTTCCAGGTCCAGCCAGGGGAAGTGCTGGGCTTTCTCGGCCCCAACGGGGCCGGCAAATCCACCACCATGAAGATGCTCACCGGCTTTCTCGCGCCGACCTCCGGCACGGCGAGCATCCTCGGTTGCGATATCCAGACCCAGACCCTCGAAGCCCAGCGGCAGATCGGTTATCTGCCGGAAGGCGCGCCTTGCTATGGCGATATGACGGTGCGCGGCTTTCTCGACTTTATCGCCGAAGTGCGCGGTTTTCGCGGTGCCGAGAAGAAGCTGCGCGTAAAGCGCGCGGTGGAGCAGGTGGAGCTGGAAAAGGTGCTGGAGCAGAGCATCGAGACGCTCTCCAAGGGCTTCAAGCGCCGCGTCGGCCTGGCCCAGGCGATCCTGCATGACCCGCGCGTGCTGATCCTCGATGAGCCCACCGATGGCCTCGACCCGAACCAGAAGCACCAGGTGCGCCAGCTCATTCAGGGCCTGGCGCGCGACAAGATCGTGATCATTTCCACCCACATCCTCGAAGAGGTCACGGCGCTGTGCACCCGCGCGGTGGTGATCGCTCAGGGCCGCCTGCTGGCCGATGGCACGCCGCTGGAGCTGGAAAGCCGCTCGCGCTATCACCAGGCGGTGACGCTGGTGGCCGATGAGGCGCTGGATCAGGCAGCTCTTGCGGCGCTGCCGGGTGTTGCCGGTGTCGAGGAGAACGCCCGCGAGCACAGCCTGAGCGTGCTGGCGCAGCCGGGCGAGGTGATCTTCCCGCAGGTCAATGCGCTGATTGCCGAGCGCGGCTGGAAGGTCAAGGAACTCAACGTGGAACGCGGCCGCCTGGATGAAGTGTTCCGCACGCTGACCCGGGGAGAGCAGCCATGACCCAGTTGCCCGTGATCTTCAAGCGCGAACTGGCGAGCTATTTCGCCACGCCGCTGGCCTATGTGTTCATCGTCATCTTCCTGGTGCTGTCCGGGGTGTTCACCTTCTACCTGGGCGGTTTCTTCGAGGGTGGCCAGGCCAATCTGTCCGCCTTCTTCAACTTCCACCCCTGGCTCTATCTGTTCCTGGTGCCAGCGATTGCCATGCGCCTGTGGGCGGAGGAACGCAAGTCCGGCTCCATCGAGCTGCTGATGACCCTGCCGATCACCCGCTTCGAGGCGGTCACCGGCAAGTTCCTGGCTGCCTGGGTGTTCGCCGGCATCGCGCTGCTGCTGACCTTCCCGATGATCATCACCGTCAACTACCTGGGCGAGCCGGACAACGGCGCCATCGTCACCGGCTATATCGGCAGCTGGCTGCTGGCCGGCGCCTATCTCGCCATAGGCTCGTGCATGTCGGCGCTGAGCAAGAATCAGGTGATCGCCTTCATCCTGGCGGTCAGCGCCTGCTTTTTGTTCATCGTCAGCGGCTTTCCCATGGTGCTCGACGCCTTCGCCTGGGCGCCGCAGTGGCTGGTGGACGCCATCGCCTCGCTGAGCTTCCTGGTGCGCTTCGATGCCATCAGCAAGGGCGTGATCGATCTGCGCGACCTGCTGTATTTCCTCTCGCTGATCGCTGCGTGGCTGACTGCCACCGCCGTGGTCATCGACCTGAAGAAAGCCGACTGAGGAGCGCCCATGAAAAAGCTGATCTATTCCGGCGCCGGGCTGCTGCTGATCGCGGTGGCCTTTCTCGCCTTCAACCTGCTGGCCGGCCTGGGCCTGGGCGGTGCCCGTCTGGACCTGACCGAGCAGAAGCTCTACACCATCTCCGATGGCACCAAGCAGATCCTTGCCGAGCTGGACGAGCCGATCAACCTGTACTTCTTCTACTCGGACAAGGTGGCCAAGAACCTGCCGGCGCTGCGCACTTATGCCCAGCGCGTGGAGGAGATGCTCAAGGCCTACCAGGCCCAGGCTGGCGGCAAGATCCGCCTGCATATCATCGACCCCGAGCCCTTCTCAGAGGACGAGGACAAGGCCGCGCAGTACGGTCTGCAGGGCATTCCGCTGCAGCAGGGCGGCGACTCGATCTACTTTGGCCTGGCCGGCACCAACGGCCTGGATGACACCCAGGTGATCCCGTTCTTCGCCCTGGATCAGGAGGAGCATCTGGAGTACGAGCTGAGCCGCCTGGTGCAGACCCTGGCCAAGCCGGAACTGCCTGTGGTCGGCGTGCTCTCCGGGCTGCAGATGACCGGGGGGTTCGACATGATGGCGCGCCAGCCGACGCCGCCGTGGATGGTGCTGGAGCAGGTGCGCCAGTTGTTCCAGATCGAGCAGCTCAAGGCCGATGTCGATCAGATTCCCGAGAACGTCTCGGTGCTGTGGCTGGTGCATCCGAAGAACCTGCCCGAGCAGACCCTGTACGCCATCGACCAGTTCGTGCTGCGCGGCGGCAAGCTGATGGTGTTCGTTGACCCTTACGCCGAGGCCGATACCGGCGATATGCCGGGTGAGATGGCGGTGGACAAGTCGTCAAACATCGAGCCGCTGTTCAAGGCCTGGGGCCTGCGCCTGGTGCCGGACAAGGTGCTCGGCGATGGCTCCTACGCCATGTCGGTCAACCGTGGTCAGGGCCAGCGCCCGGTACGCCACGCCGCCTGGCTGAGCTTGCCGCGCAAGGCGCTGGACCAGACCGATATCGCCACGGCCGGGCTGGAAAGCGTCACGGTCGCCACCGCTGGCATTCTCGAACCGGTGGAAGGGGCGAAGACGCGTTTCACCCCGCTGATGCAGAGCTCCGAATACGCCATGCCCTTCGACGCCCAGCGTTTCGCCATGCTCAGCAACCCGGAGGAGTTGATCCGCGAACTGGAGCCGACCGGCGAGCGCTACACCATCGCCGCGCGTATCGACGGTCCGGCGCAGAGCGCCTTCCCCGATGGCATCGAAGGACGCAAGGACGGTCTCAAGCAGGCCGACAACATCAATGTCATCGCCGTGGCCGATACCGACATTCTCAGCGACCGCATGTGGGTGCAGGTGCAGGATTTCTTTGGCCAGCGCATGCCGCAGCCCTGGGCCGACAACGGCAGCTTCACCATCAACGCGCTGGACAACCTGACCGGCTCCGAGGCGCTGATCAGCGTGCGTTCGCGTGGTCGCTTCAGCCGTCCGTTCGTGGTGGTCGAAGAGCTGCAGCGCGCTGCCGAACAGCGCTTCCGCGACAAGGAGCAGGCCCTGCAGGCGCGTCTGGCCGAGACCGAGCAGCAACTGGCGGCGTTGCAGCAAAGCGACGATCCAAATCTTGAGCTGACGCCGGAGCAGCAGGGCGCGCTGCAGCGTTTCATCCAGCAGAAGCTGGAGATTCGCAAGGAGCTGCGCGAGGTGCGCTACCAGCTCAACGCCGATATCGAGGCGCTGGGGCGCACGCTGAAGATCATCAACATCGCCCTGATGCCGGCGCTGCTGACTCTCGGCGTGTTGGCGTTGTGGCTGTGGCGGCGCCGTCGTCGCGCTTGAGGGTTATCACCTGTGGGAGGCGCTTCAGCGGCGACAGTCGCGGCTAAAGCCCCTCCCACGAATCGATCCACCGCTGCGGTGGATGTAAAAAGCGACATCCACCCCTACGAGATTAGCCATTCAACTGTGAGGAGATCATGGGACGTAAAGGTCTTATCGCATTGATCGTCATCGTGCTGCTTTGCGTGCTGGGTTACCTGGCCGTGCAGCGCAGCCAGCAACAGAACCTGGCGCAGATCGAGCCGGCGCCGTGGTTGGCGGCCGAACAGGGTTATCTGAGCACGTTGCAGGCCTTGGAGATCGAACAGCCGGGGCAGCCGCCTGTGCGTATCGAGCGACGCGGCGAGCAGTGGGTGGTGCCGGCCAAGGCCGATTATCCGGCGGCGCCGCAAGCGCTGGCCGAGCTGCTGCGGGCCTTGCGCGAGGCACGTACGGTGGAGGCCAAAACCGCCAATCCGCAGTGGCACGCGCGCCTGGGACTGGCCGAGAAGGGGGAGGGCGATGAACAGGCGGTGCGTGTGAAGCTTCAGTTCGAGGGGCATGCCGATCTGGATTTGCGTTTGGGCAATCCCTCCCGGCAGGGCAGCGGGCAACTGGTGCGACGTGCCGGTGAGGATCAGGTGTGGCTGATCGATCAGCAGTTGCAGGTGCCGACCCGTGAGCTGGACTGGCTGGATCGACGCATCACCGACATCCCGTTCACCCGCATCGCCAGTTTGCTGCTGCGCTACGCCGATGGCGAGAAACTCACGCTGAAGCGCGCCGATGCCGAGCAGTACAACTTCGCGGTCGAGGAGTTGCGCAAGGAACAGAAACTCAGCTTCCAGGGTGCAGCCAATAGCGTTGCGCTGGTGTTTTCCAACCTGCAGTTTGCCGATGCCGCACCGCTGGCGCAGGTGGGCTTCAAGCAGCCACCGATGCTGCAGTTCAGTCTCGCCGGTTTCGATGGACAGCAGCTTGAGGGGGCGCTGTACAAGCAGGGCGAGCAGCATTGGTTGGTGCTGGGCGAGCGTGAAGGGTTCAACGCCGCAGAGGTGAGTGGGCGCAGTGACTGGGCCTACCGGCTGGAGCCTGAACAGGTTCAGCGGCTGGCGAAAAAGTTGCGCGATCTGTTGGCCAAAAGCTCGTAAAAAACGCTGTAACCCGCGTAAGTTCCGGGTTCGTGCCTGTTCCAAAAAGTGCTTTTCAGTCACAATCCATGCTTTATACTCGGCCTTCGGCTGTAGCAAGAACGCGAATCGCTTGACCTGCTCCAAGCTCGATTGCCGGGGGTGGCGAATGCTGAGAAGAACGTTTTTACCGAGCCGTCAAAGCGCCTTCGGGACAATAAAAACATAGCGAGTTTGGAGAAGTTGGTAATGGCAGATCGTGAGACCGGAACCGTCAAATGGTTCAATGATTCCAAGGGTTACGGGTTCATTCAGCGCGAAAGCGGCCCGGACGTATTCGTTCACTACCGCGCCATCCGCGGCGAAGGTCACCGCACTCTGGTCGAAGGCCAGAAGGTCGAGTTCGGTGTGACCCAGGGCCAGAAAGGCCTGCAGGCGGAAGACGTCTCCGCGGTCTGAGCTCCAGCCCGTAGTGCCACAAGGCCCGTCGATGACGGGCCTTGTCGTTTGTGGGCTGTTCGGGCCGCGAAGGTGAAGAACACTGTAGCCCGGATGAAATCCGGGGTAATGCCTCGGTCAGGCCCCGGATTGCATCCGGGCTACGGACTGTCGATTCAAAAAAGCTCGCAGCGCGAAACCCCTGACCCGCTTTTATTCAGTACGCCAGACGATCTCGGTTTCGCCATCGGCATCGACCTTGATCCAGCGGTCGGCTTCCTCGTCGCTTTCATCCTCGACCCAGGTGCCGGGCGCGCAGCGGATCTGCACGCCAAGCGCGGCATGGGCGGCGCGGGCGCAGGCCAGATCGTCGGCCCAGGGCGTGGCGTCGCTTTCCAGGTACAGGCTGTGCCATTTGCCCACGGCTTTTGGCAGCCAGGTCACCGGCACGTCGCCGGCCTTGCACTTGAAGGTCTGGCCCTTTTGCTGCCATTCGCTGCACGGGCCGAGGGCTTCACCCAGCCATTGCGCCACGGCGTCGCGTTCGGCGTCTTTGAGGTAGATCTCGATGTCCGGTTGGCGCATTGGGTTCATTCCTGAGTTTTGACGATCCAATCGTAGCGGATGGCGACGGTAACTTCGAAGGGCTCGGCAATCACCGCTTCACGGCGTTCGGCACTGGCGCGCCAGCCGTGCGGGGTCATGGCCAGCAGGTCGGCGCGGGCTTCGGGCTGGGCCAGATGCAGCGGAAACTGCAGGGTCTCGCTATGCGCCAGTTGCATGCCCGGCGGGATCAGCGCCAGGTGCTTCTCGTCGTCGTAGTCGCGCACCTCGTCATACAGCTTCTGCCGCAGCTCCATCAGGTGCACGCGGGTCGGGCCCATGCGCAGCAGACCGCCGCCGGGGGCTAGCAGGCGCTTGGCCTCGTTCCAGTCCAGCGGGCTGAATACGCTGGCCAGCAGCTCGCAACTGGCATCGGCCAGTGGCACGCGAGCCATGCTCGCCACCAGCCAGCTCAGCTGCGGCGCGCGCTTGCAGGCGCGTTTGACCGCCTCGCGGGAGATGTCCAGGGCGTAGCCGTCGGCGAGGGGCAGGGCGCGGGCGATCTGCTCGGTGTAGTAGCCCTCGCCACAGCCGATATCCAGCCAGCGCGCCGGCTTGTACTCGGCCGCCAGTGCCGCCAGGCGCGCGGCCAGCGGCGCGTAGTGACCGCCTTCGAGAAAGCGTCGGCGCGCCTCGACCATGGCGGCGTTGTCGCCGGGGTCGCGGCTGTTCTTGTGTTGCACCGGCAGCAGGTTGTAGTACCCCTGGCGCGCGCGGTCGAAGCTGTGCCGGTTGGCGCAGACCAGACCGCTGTCACTCGACTCCAGCGGCGTCTGGCAGAGGGGGCAGATCAGGCTCATGCGAGAAGCTTGACCATGGTCTGGTAATACACCTCTGTCAGCAGGTCGAGATCGCTGGCCAGCACGCGCTCGTTGATCTGGTGGATGGTGGCGTTGACCGGGCCGAGCTCGACCACCTGGGTGCCCAGGGTGGCGATGAAGCGACCGTCGGAGGTGCCGCCGCTGGTGGACGGCGTGGTGTCGCGACCGGTTACGTTCTTGATGCTGGCGGCCACGGCGTCGAGCAGCTCGCCCGGCTGGGTGAGGAAGGGCAGGCCGGACAGCGCCCACTCCAGGTGATAGTCCAGGCCGTGCTTGTCGAGGATGGCGGTGACGCGCTGCTGCAGGCCCTCCACGGTGGATTCGGTGGAGAAGCGGAAGTTGAACACCGCCTTCAGTTCGCCGGGGATGACGTTGGTGGCGCCGGTGCCGGAATTGAGGTTGGACACCTGGAAGCTGGTCGGCGGGAAGTAGTCGTTGCCATGATCCCAGTGCTCGGCGGCCAGTTCGGCCAGTGCCGGGGCGGCCAGGTGAATCGGGTTCTTCGCCAGGTGCGGGTAGGCCACGTGGCCCTGCTTGCCGTAGACGGTGAGGGTGCAACCGAGGGAGCCGCGGCGGCCGTTCTTCACCACGTCGCCGAGCAGGGTGGTGCTCGACGGTTCGCCGACGATGCACCAGTCCAGGCGCTCGTTGCGCTCGCGCAGTCGCTCGACCACGGCCTTGGTGCCATGCTGGGCCGGGCCTTCCTCGTCGCTGGTGATCAGGAAGCTGATGGCGCCCTTGTGGTTCGGGTAGTCGGCGACGAAGCGCTCGACGGCGATGATCATGCTCGCCAGGCTGCCTTTCATGTCGGCCGCGCCACGGCCGCAGAGCATGCCCTCTTCGTCGACGCGTACGTCGAACGGCTGGTATTGCCAGGCGTCCAGCGGGCCGGTAGGCACCACGTCGGTGTGGCCGGCGAAGCACAGCACCGGGCCGTCACCACCGCGTTTGGCCCAGAAGTTCTCCACCTCTTCGATGCGCATGCGCTCCACCTCGAATCCGCAGGCGGCCAGACGGCGCATCATCAGCTCCTGGCAACCTTCGTCGACCGGCGTCACGGACGGGCGGCGGATCAGGTCGAAGGCAAGCTCCAGGGTCGGGGTGAGGGTGGCGGTCATTGCGGCTCCGTACGGCGGCTGGCGTGAAGGCTGGCCATCTTAAAGCAAAAGTCGTTACCGATCAGGTCATCAGATGCGCCGCGAGGCACATTCACCACCATGCAGGCTGCTCTACGGTCCGACGGCTGACCTGTACCGCAGGCTTGGGTGGGCAGGGTGCTATCTCTATAATGCGCGCCTTCCTGCAGGGGGTGAGATGAACACAGACGATCAGCGATTCGGCGGCATAGCCCGGCTTTACGGCCAGGAGGGCTATCAACGCCTTGCTGCGGCGCACGTGGCGGTGGTCGGCATCGGCGGTGTCGGCTCCTGGGCGGCCGAAGCCCTGGCGCGCAGCGGTGTGGGCGAGATATCGCTGTTCGATCTGGACGACGTGTGCATCACCAACACCAATCGCCAGGTACACGCCGTCGAAGGCGCGGTGGGCAAGGCCAAGGTTGACGAGATGGCTGCGCGTATCCGCGCCATCAACCCGGCCTGTGTGGTGCATGCGGTGGCCGATTTCGTCACCCGCGAGACCATGGCCGAGTACATCACCGAACAGCTCGACGGTGTGATCGACTGCATCGACAGCGTGCCGGCCAAGGCCGCGCTGATCGCCTGGTGCAAGCGGCGCAAGATCCAGATCGTCACCACCGGCGGTGCCGGTGGCCAGGTCGACCCGACGCAGATTCAGGTCACCGACCTGAACAAGACCTTCAATGATCCGCTGGCCGCCAAGGTGCGTTCGATGTTGCGCCGCGACTACGGCTTCTCGCGCACGCCGGGTCGCACCTACAGCGTGCCTTGCGTGTTCTCCACCGAGCAGCTGCGCTATCCCAAGCCTGACGGCACGGTGTGCCAGGCCAAGGGCTTCGTCGGTGAAGGGGTGAGGCTCGACTGCGCCGGCGGCTTCGGCGCGGTGATGATGGTTACCGCCAGCTTCGGCATGGCCGCGGCGGCCAAGCTGGTGGACAAGCTGGTAGCGGGCGCTCGTCGCCCGGCAGAGCGTCAGCCCAGGGATTGAAAAAAGCCTGGGCAGACTATGCTGGGGCGAGGGGAAGTTGCAGCGGCAGACAGGGATGCGTCGAACATGACCCGTATCAGAGGTGATTTGTGTCGTACCTGTTTCCTGTTGCCGGCCATTCCTGGCGGCAACAACCCTGCGGGCCTTCGCAGAGCGAACGCTCCCGGCGTTCTTGTGGCGTAGCGCTGAAAAGGCACGGGGCACGGATGCTCGCCTGCTTGATGCTACCTGTTTTGCTGATCGCTCCAGGACTTGTTCAGGCCGAACCGCAGACGCTGCGTATCGGCACCGGCGACTGGGCGCCTTATGTCGACCAGGAGCGCAGCGACGGTGGTGCATTGGCGCGGCTGATCAGTGCGGTTTTTGCCGAGGCTGGCTACCGGACCGAGTTCATCTTCCACCCCTGGGACCGCAACGTGCTGATGCTGCAGCAGGGCCAGTTGCACGCGATCATGCCCTACAGCTGCACGCCAAGTCGGCTCAATTACGGCATCTGCAGCGATCCGTTGGTAAGCGGCGAGATCGTCCTGTTTCATCGGCGTGACCAGGCGTTCGACTGGACGCAGGTCGAGGACCTGCTGAAGTACCGCATCGGCACTACGCTCGGCTATTCCTACGGCCCGGCTTTCGACGAAGCGCTGCAGGCCGGCCGCCTGAAGGTCATGCAGAACGGCAAGGAAGACACCAGCTTCCGCCTTCTGGAGCTTGGGCGGATCGATCTGCATCCACAGGATCGCGCGGTGGGCTACGCCATGCTGCGTCGCCTGTTCCCGGAAGGTGGCGGCCACATCGTCCACCATCCACGACAGCTGAACACCGAGCCGCTGCGCTTGCTGTTTCGCAAGGATGACCCCGAGGGCATCAGGCTGCTACGCCTGTTCAATGCCCGGCTGCGAGACTTTGCCGAGCGTGGCGACCTGCAGCGACTGCAGCAGGCACTCAACTCCGGTAACGCTGACGACTGGAAACCCAGCACCTCGGCTCGGGCCGTGCGAGACTGAGCGGCATCTGCCGACCTCAAGAGTTTTTCCACATGCTCAATAACGATGTACTGCGCAGCCTGCGCTATCTGCTGGACGTCAGCGATGGCACGCTCGAGGCGTTCTGCCAACTGGCGGACTATCCCGTCGAGCCGGGCCTGATTTCGGCCTGTCTGCTGCGTGAGGACGAGCCCGGTTATCGATCCTGCAGCGATGTGCTGCTGGCTCATGTGCTTGAAGGTCTGGTGTTCTACAAGCGTGGCAAGGATGAAAGCCGGCCGCGCCTGCCGGTGGAAAAGCGCCTGAGCAACAACCTCATCCTGAAGAAACTGCGCGTGGCCTTCGAGCTGCGTGATGACGATGTCCAGGCGATTCTGCAATCGGCTGACCTGCCGATGACCAAGACCGAGCTGGGGGCCTTGTTCCGCGCGCCGGGCCACAAGCACTACCGTGAGTGTGGCGACCAGATTCTGCGCAACTTTCTGCGCGGCCTGACGTTGCGCGAGCGAGGCTGAGCCCGCTCGCTGCATCGGTTCAGTGGGCGGAAGGTTGCGTCCGCGAGCGCCGACGCGCTACCAACAGCGTGCCTGCAAGCATCGCTGCGAGCCTTACGAGGAAGTCCCATGTCATGGTGAACAGGTTGTCACTGCGGTCCTCTGGCAGGATGCAGGCGTAGCTCAGGCTGGCAATCGAGTCGATGGCAATTGGCTCAGCATCCACGGGGCGCCCCAGGTTGTACATGGGCATGGCTTGCATCTCGGCGTGAATGCGCTGCGTTTCCTCCACGCTGCAGAGATTGCTGTAGAAGCCGAAGGCGTAGATGCCCAGCAAACCAAGCGCGACCAGCCCTGCAGTGGCGAGACGGTGATTGCTTGCAAGCAGTGCTAGGCAGACGCCCGCCAGCAGGCCCGACAGCAGCAGATTCAGGATGAAAGGTTCTATCGGCAGCGCTGCCGCAACGCTTTCTGGTAGCAGGACCAGGAGATGGGGAAGCAGTTGCGGACTGAAATACAGTACGACCAGGGTTGCCAGGGCACTTAGCCCGATGCGCACGATGACAGGCATGACTCGCTCCATGAGTTTTTGGGCGCGCGAATATAACCCATTGCTGCCGACTGAGCTGGCGCTGCGTCTAGTTTTCCCGCGCCAGCGTTCTCATTCGCTGCAATACGGCATTCAGACCGTTGCTGCGAGAGGGCGACAGCTGACGTTGCAGCCCGAGTTGGGTGAACCAGTCGGCCAGGTCGAGCGAGGCCAGTTGTTCATTGCTCAGGCCTTCCACTCGGACCAGCAGCACGGCGAGCAGACCACGCAGCAGGCGGGCATCGCTGCTGGCGCGAAAGTGCAGGCGCCCGTCGCGGCGCTCGGCAACGAGCCAAACCAGGCTGTCGCAGCCATGCACGCGGTGCTCATCGACCCGTTCGGCATCGCTCAGCGGTTCCAGGCGTTCGCCCCATTGCATCAGCAGGCGCGCGCGCTGTTCCCAGCCGGGGCAGGCAGTGAAGGCTAACAGTGTCTCTTGCGCGGCGACTGACAGGCTCATGGCAAGAGGCTCTCGGAGCATGTAGCAGCGGCTTCCGCCGCGAAGGTCCGGGCGCCGATATTCGCGGCTGAAACGGAATGCCGCCCAGCCGCTCCTACGAAGAGCCGTTGGTGGCGTTTCATCGCAGCAGCTCCAGCGCATTATCCAGGGCGCTGAAGAATCTCTGCAGATCTTCGCCATCGTTGTACAGGCCGAGCGAGACACGAATCGCACCACTCAGGCCCAGGCTTTTCATCAGTGGCATGGCGCAGTGGTGACCGGCCCGTACGGCGATGCCCTGTTCGGTCAGCAGGTGCGCCAGGTCTGCGTTATGCACGCCTTCGACGCAGAAGCTGGCCAGTGCCAGTTGCGGCTCGCCGAGCAGGCGCACGCCGTCACGTGCTTGCAGGCCGGCCAGCAGTTCGGCATGCAGGGCCGCTTCGTGCCGGGCCACGGCCTCGTGATCCAGGCCGCTAAGCCAATCCAGCGTGGCGCCCAGTGCTATCACGGCGGACACGGCCGGCGTACCGGCCTCGAAGCCGAGTGGAGTTGGGCGAAAGCGCGCGCTCTGGTAGTCGGCATCGAGCACCATCTCACCGCCGAATTGCCAGTGCTGCAATTTGCCCAACGCTTCGCGGCGGCCATACAGCAGGCCGACGCCATCCGGGCCATAGAGCTTGTGCGAGGAGCACAGGTAGAAGTCGCAGCCCAGCGCCTGCATGTCATGACGACCATGCACCGCCCCCTGTGCCCCATCGACGACAGTCAAGGCGCCTTGTGTGCGCGCCAGTGCCAGCAGTTCCGCAAGTGGCTGCCAGCACCCGAGCACGTTGGACAACTGCGAAACCGCCAGTAGGCGAGTGCGCGGGCCGATCAGCCGGGCGGCCTGGGCCAGGTCGATCGTGCCCGTATCATTCAGTGGCAGCACCACCAGCTCCAGGCTGCGGCGCTTGGCCAGTTGCTGCCAGGGCAGCAGATTGGCGTGGTGTTCCAGCGCGCTGATGACGATCTGCTCGCCCGGCTGCAGCAAGTGCTCCAGGCCATAGGCCAGCAGGTTGAGTGATTCGGTGCTGCCGCGGGTAAAGATGATCTCCTCGGCGCTGACCGCATTCAGCCACTGCGCGGCCTTGCTGCGTGTCGCCTCGAAGGCGCGGGTGGCGCGTTCACCTGGCAGGTGCTGGGCACGATGCACATTGGCCACACCGCCGGCGTAGTAGCCGAGCAGGGCATCGAGCACCGCCTGCGGCTTCTGCGCGGTGGCGGCGCTGTCCAGATAGGTCTGGCCTTCGGCTTGGAGGGCAAGAATGCCGGGGAAGTCGGCACGCCAGGGGGACAAAAGCATAGGGCTTCAGGCTTCAGGCCCAAGGCTTCAGGCTCAAGCGCTCCGCCTGCGGCCTGTAGCTTGCGGCCTGAAGCCGCTCCGGTCAGTTGTGGGCGTGCAGGGCTTCGTTCAGCTCAATCGCCGACTTGTGGGTTTTGCACTCCACGGCGCCGGTCAGCGAGTTGCGACGGAACAGCAGGTCCGGCTGGCCAGCCAGTTCGCGCGCCTTGACCACCTTGACCAGGGCGTTGCCCTCGTCGAGCAGGTTCACCTTGGTACCGGCGGTGATGTACAGGCCGGCTTCGACGGTGTTGCGGTCGCCCAGCGGGATGCCGATGCCGGCGTTGGCGCCGATCAGGCAGCCTTCGCCGACGCTGATGATGATGTTGCCGCCGCCGGACAGGGTACCCATGGTCGAGCAGCCGCCGCCCAGGTCCGAACCCTTGCCGACGAATACGCCAGCGGAAACGCGACCTTCGATCATGCCCGGGCCTTCGGTGCCGCCGTTGAAGTTGACGAAGCCCTCGTGCATCACGGTGGTGCCTTCACCGATGTAGGCACCCAGGCGCACGCGGGCGCTATCGGCGATACGCACGCCGGCCGGCACCACGTAGTCGGTCATTTTCGGGAACTTGTCCACCGAGAACACTTCCAGCAGTTCGCCCTTCAGGCGCGCTTCCAGTTGGCGCTCGGCCAGCTCGGCGAGGTCGATTGCGCCCTGGCTGGTCCAGGCGACGTTGGGCAGCAGCGGGAAGATGCCGGCCAGGCTCAGGCCGTGCGGCTTGACCAGGCGATGCGACAGCAGGTGCAGCTTGAGGTAGGCCTCCGGGGTGCTGGTCAGGGCAGCATCCTCAGCCAGGAAAGTGGCGACCAGCGGATTGTGGCTTTCGGCCAGGCGGGTCAGCAGCGCGGCTTGAGCCGCGTCCACGCCTTTCAGCGCTTCGGCCAGATCGGCCGCTTGTGCAGTGGTGAAGGCGATGGCCTGGTTGCCGCCCTGGTAGCCGAGTTTTTCGGCGGCCTTGGCCACCAGCTCGCTGGCCGGATTGAGCAGCGGCAGGGCATAGAAGACTTCCAGCCAGTTGCCCTGGCGGTTCTGGGTGCCAACGCCGAAGGCGATGCTGAAGAGAGAAGTGCTCATAGATGGGTTCCTTGCAACGAAATCGGGTGAGGTTGATCAGGCCAGCGCGGCTTGGTAGTTATCCGGCTTGAAGCCGACCAGGGTCTTGTCGCCCAGATCGAGTACCGGGCGCTTGATCATCGACGGTTGGGCCAGCATCAGGTCGATGGCCTTGGCCTGGTCGATGTCGGCTTTCTGCGCGTCATCGAGCTTGCGGAAGGTGGTGCCGGCGCGGTTCAGAATGGTCTGCCAGCCATGCTCGTTGCACCACTTTTCCAGGTTTGCACGGTCGATCCCGACACTCTTGTAGTCGTGAAAGGCATAGTCGACCTGGTGTTCATCGAGCCAGGTTCTGGCCTTTTTCATCGTGTCGCAGGCCTTGATGCCATACAGGACGTAACTCATTGATCTTCCTCTGATGAGTGGCGTGCCGGAAGGTCCGGAAATACGGCCGGCCATTATGCCACGTCGTATCCTAATGTGGCGGCGGCTGTCGCTGCGATGTGTGTCAGGGGTAGCGATCGCGCAGATACGCGTAGCCCGGATGCAATCCGGGGAGGCCTTGGCGCAGGCTATCTCCGGATTGCATCCGGGCTACGGACTCAGAAGCTCGCGGCTAAAGCCCTCCTAAAAGCCAACTAGCTGTGGGAGGGGCTTTAGCCGCGACGGTTGAAGCCTCTCAGGCGCTGCGAATGAAACGGGCGATGCGTTCAGCGGCCTCGATGCATTCGGCCAGGGGGGCGACCAGCGCCATGCGCACGCGGCCGGCGCCCGGGTTGACGCCATCAACCTCGCGCGACAGGTACGAGCCCGGCACCACGGTCACGTGTTCGGCGGCGAACAGGTCGCGGGTGAACAGGGTGTCGTCACCCGGCGTGCGTGCCCACAGATAGAAGCCGCCGTCCGGGCGCTGCACGTCCATGACCGGGGCCAGAATCTTCAGCACCGCATCGAACTTCTCGCGGTACAGATCGCGGTTGGCGCGCACGTGCGCTTCGTCGTTCCAGGCCGCCACGCTGGCCAGCTGGGTTTGTACCGGCATGGCGCAGCCGTGGTAGGTGCGGTACAGCAAAAAATGCTTGAGGATCTCGGCGTCGCCGGCGACGAAGCCCGAGCGCAGGCCAGGCAGGTTGGAGCGCTTGGACAGGCTGTGAAATACCACACAGCGTTTGAAATCGCTGCGCCCCAGCTCGGCGCAAGCACTGAGCAGGCCGGGTGGCGGGGCGTCCTCGTCGAAGTACAGCTCGCTGTAGCACTCGTCGGCGGCGATGACGAAGTCGTGCTCGTCGGCCAGGGCGATCAGCTTCTTCAGCGTTGCCACGGGAATCAGCGCGCCGGTGGGGTTGCCCGGCGAGCAGAGGAACAGGATCTGGCAGCGCCGCCAGACCTCTGCCGGCACCGCGTCGAAGTCCGGGTTGAAGCCGTGGGCTTCCAGGCACGGCAGATAGTGCGGTTCGGCACCGGCAAGGAACGCAGCACCTTCATAGATCTGATAGAAGGGATTGGGGCTGACCACCAGCCCCTTGGCGTTACGGTCGACCACCGTCTGGGTAAAGGCGAAAAGCGCTTCGCGTGTGCCATTGACCGGCAGCACATGGCGCGCTGCGTCCAGCCAGCCGGCCGGTACGCCGAAGCGGCGTTCGCACCAGTTGGCAATGCTCTGGCGCAGCTCGGGCAGGCCCAGGGTAGTGGGATACACCGCCAGTTTGTCGAGGTTGGCGGTCAGTGCCTGGCCGACGAAGTCCGGCGAGCGGTGCTTGGGCTCGCCGATCGACAGGGCGATGGGCGAGCGGTCGGCGGCAGGTTGCACGCCGCCGAGCAGGGCGCGGAGTTTTTCGAACGGGTAGGGCTGCAGCTGGGCGAGGGCGTGGTTCATGATGATCCGACGGGTCCTTTGTGAGGCGGCGACAAAGCTGGCGACACTAGCACGGCGGGCTTTTCGGGGAAATTCCCTTCTTCCGTGCGTTTTCCATCTGCTCAGGTCGCCAGACCCACGCCGATGCGGCTCAAGACCGCGGCTGCCCGGCCGATAACCCTGGCGTTATCCGTTTATCCCTCCGGTGAGCTCTCCCCATGCGTACCCTCAAGTTCAGCCACAAGATCATGCTGGCTGCTTCCCTGGTCGTCGTCGCGGCTTTCGCGTCGTTTGCCCTGTACAACGATTACCTGCAGCGCAACGCGATCCGCGACAACCTGTCGAACTACCTCAAGGACGTCGGTCTGGTGTCCACTGGCAACATCCGGCACTGGCTCGATGGGCGCATGCAATTGCTGGATAACCTCGCCGAGTCGGTCCAGGACGACAGCTCGCCCGAGTCACTGCGCCGCAACCTGCAGCACCGCAGCATCGCTTCGGCCTTCCTTTATGCCTACTACGGCCAGGCTGACGGTACCTATACCCAGTACCCCGCCAGCGAGTTGCCGGCCGGTTACGATCCGCGTCAGCGCCCCTGGTACAAGAGTGCGCAGGGCAGCAGCGGCCCGGGGCTGACAGCGCCCTATCTGGCGGCCGACCCGCGTGACGGCCTGCTGATCACCATCACCCGGCCGGTCAGTGCCGGTGCTGCGCTGCAAGGCGTGGTCGGCGGCGACCTCAAGCTGCAGACGATCGACGACATCCTCAATTCCTTCGACCTCGGCGGCATGGGCTATGCCTTCCTGGTCGACGAGCAGGGCACGGTGCTGGTGCATCCGGACAAGAGCCTAGTGCTCAAGACCCTCGCCGAAGCGTTCCCCGGTGGTGCGCCGCGTCTGCAGTCCGATCTGCAAGGCGCTTCGTCCATCGATGGCAGCGCCCGCCTGGTGACCTTTCTGCCGGTGCAGGGGCTGGCTGGGGTGCGCTGGTACGTCGGCCTGTCCGTCGATGAAGGCAAGGCGTTCGCCGCGCTCAGGGAGTTCCGCCTTTCCGTGCTGATGGTCACGATCGTCGGTGTGGTCAGCATCCTGATCCTGCTCGGCGCGCTGATTCGTATCCTGTTGCGTCCGCTGCACGTGATGAGCCACGCGATGGGTGGCATTGCCGAGGGCGAGGGCGATCTGACCCAGCGCCTGACGATCGCTTCCGGTGACGAGTTCGGTGAGCTGGCGGGGGCCTTCAACCGCTTCGTCGAGCGTATTCACGAATCCATCCGCGAAGTGGCCTCGGCGACCCGCGAGGTGCATGCACGGGTGAGCACCGTGGTGCAGGCGTCCAATGCCTCCATGGACAACTCCAGCGAGCAGGCGGCGCGTACCGACAGCGTCGCAGCGGCGATCAACGAACTGGGCGCAGCCGCCCAGGAGATCGCGCGCAATGCCGCCGATGCCTCGGTGCAGGCCAGCGACGCGCGCCGTGACGCCGAGGAAGGCCAGGGCATGGTGGAGCGTACCCTGGGCTCGATGGGCGAGTTGTCGGAAAAGATCCAGGCCTCCGGTCGGCATATCGAACTGCTCAGCGAGAGGAGCAACGACATCGGCCAGATTCTCGACGTGATCAAGGGTATTTCCGAGCAGACCAATCTGCTGGCGCTCAACGCCGCCATCGAAGCGGCGCGTGCCGGCGAGGCCGGGCGAGGTTTTGCCGTGGTCGCCGATGAGGTGCGCAACCTGGCGCAGCGTACGCAGAGCTCGGCGCTGGAGATTCAGCAGATGATCGAGCAGTTGCAGGCCGGCGCCCGTGACGCCGTGGCGACCATGGCCGAGAGCCGCCGCTTCAGCGACGACAGCGTGCGCATTGGCGGGCAGGCCGGCGAGAACCTGCGCGGCGTGACCCGGCGCATCGGTGAAATCGACGGCATGAACCAGTCGGTTGCGACCGCTACCGAGGAGCAGACTTCGGTGATCGAGAGCCTGAACATGGACATCACCGAGATCAACACGCTGAACCAGGACGGCGTGCGCAACCTGCAGTCCAGCCTCAGCGCCTGTACCGAACTGGATCAGCAGGTCCGCCGCCTCAAGCAGCTGGTGGACAGCTTCAGGATCTGACCCTGCCCGGGGATGCGGCATCCGCCGCATCCGCACGGCTCAGAAGGTGATCTGCGTCGCGCTCGGGGCACTTGGCTCGGCGAGCTTGGCGATGATCGCCTCCTGCAGGCGGGCGCAGAACTCGGGGTCGGACAACGGCTGGCCATTGGCGTCGGTGATGAAGAACACGTCTTCGACCCGCTCGCCCAGCGTGGCGATCTTGGCGTTCTGCAGCGACAGGTCGTATTCGAGGAAGATGCGTCCGATCCGAGCCAGCAGGCCGGGGCGGTCCGGGGCGGTCAGCTCGAGTATGGTCACCGGCCGCTGCGCGTCATTGTGAATGGTCACCTGCGGGGCGAAGGCGAAGTGCTTGAGCTGGCGCGGCACCCGGCGCTGGATGATGGTCGGATAGTCGTCGGGGTTCTTCAGCGCTTCGATCAGGCCGGCGCGGATCTGCTGGATGCGCGCCGGGTTGTCGCCGATCGAGCCACCGTCGGCATCCAGCACCACGTAGGTGTCCAGGGTGAACTGGCTGGTGGAGGTGATGATGCGTGCGTCGTGAATGTTCAGGTTGAGCTGGCTCATTGCCGCCACGGTCACCGCGAAGAAGTCGTGCTGGTCCGGTGCGTAGATGAAGATTTGCGTACCGCCCTCGAATTCGCGTTGGGTGGTTTCCTTCATCAGCACCAGCGGGCCGCCATCGTTGGGGTGCTGGAGGATGGCATCGGTGTGCCAGGCCACGTCGCTGGCCGTATGGCGCAGGAAGTAGTCATCGCCAAGCTGGCTCCATAGCTGCTCGGCGTCGTCCGGGTCGGTACCGCCGCGCACCAGGATGTCCAGCGCCGCACTTTGCGTCTGGCGAATCTGTTCTTCGCGATCCAGCGGATTTTCCAGGCCACGGCGCAGGGCGCGCTTGGTCTCGGTGTAGAGCTGGCGCAGCAGGCTGGCGCGCCAGGAGTTCCACAGGCTGGGGTTGGTGGCGTTGATGTCGGCCACGGTCAGCACGTAGAGGTAGTCCAGGTGCGTCTGGTCGCCGACGAACTGGGCGAAGTCGTGGATCACCTGCGGGTCGGAAAGGTCCTTGCGTTGCGCGGTGGTGGACATGACCAGGTGGTGCTGCACCAGCCAGACGATCAGCGCGCTGTCCCACGCCGGCAGGTGGTGGCGGCGGGCGAAGGCTTCGGCGTCGACCGCGCCGAGTTCGGAGTGATCGCCGCCACGGCCCTTGCCGATGTCGTGGTAGAGGCCGGCGAGGTAGATCAGCTCGGGCTTGGGCAGTCTGTCGATGAGCTTGCTGGCCAGCGGGAATTTTTCTGCCAGCTCCGGCCAGCGGAACTTGCGCAGGTGCTTGATCAGGTTGAGGGTGTGCGCATCGACCGTATAGATGTGGAACAGGTCGTGCTGCATCTGCCCGACGATGTGGCCGAACTCCGGCAGGTAGCGGCCGAGAATGCCGTAACGGTTCATCCGCCGCAGGTTGCGGTGGATGCCTTCCTTGCACTTGAACAGCTCGATGAACAGGCTGGTGTTGCGGATGTCCTTGCGGAAGTCGTCGTCGATCAGGTGGCGGCTGTCACGTAGCAGCCGGATGCTGTCGGCGCGTACGCCCTTGATCTCCGGGTGCTGCGCCATCAGTACGAAGATTTCGATGATGGCGAACGGCGTGCGCTTGAAGACGTTCGGGTGGGTGACTTCGATATAACCGTCGCGGATCTGGAAGCGGCTGTTCAAAGGCGTTGCCGCGCCGCTTTCACCAGCGCGCAGGATGACTTCCTCGAAGTGCTGGTTGATCAGGTCCGACAGCTCGGAGATGCCCATCACCACGCGGTAGTACTTCTGCATGAAATGTTCAATGCTGCGCTTGCCATCACCGTCCTGATAGCCGAACAGGGTGGCGATTCTGGCCTGGTAGTCGAACAGCAGGCGATCTTCCGCACGCCCGGCCAGCATGTGCAGGGCATAGCGCACCTTCCACAGGAACTCCTGGCTGGAGGAAAGCAGGGCGTACTCGCTTTCCAGCAGAAAGCCCTGGCCCACCAGGGCCTGCAGGTTGAGCGTGTCGAACTGGCGGCGGGCGACCCAGAGCACGGTCTGGATGTCGCGCAGGCCTCCGGGCGAGCCTTTGACGTTGGGCTCGAGGTTGTATTCGGTATCGTTGTATTTGGCGTGGCGCGCTCTGCGCTCGTCGCGCTTGGCTTGGTAGAAGTGCTTGCTCGGCCACATCTGATCGGTGCTGGTGACCTGCTGCATGCGCTGGCGCAAGCGTTCCGGACCGGCGATGGTGCGGCTTTCCATCAGGTTGGTGATCACCGTCAGGTCGGCGCGCGCCTCTTCGGCGCATTCTTCGACCGAACGTACGCTCTGGCCCACTTCCAGGCCGATGTCCCAGAGCAGGGTGAGAAAGCCTTCGATGGGCTCGCGAAAAACCTCGTGATCGTCGCTGCCGAGCAGGATCAGCAGATCGATATCCGAGTAGGGATGCAGCTCGCCGCGGCCATAACCACCGACGGCGAGCAGAGCGATGTCGGCGTCCTCGCTCCAGGCAAAGCGCTTCCACGCCTCCTGCAGTATCTGGTCGACGAACCAGGCGCGATCCTCGACCAGGCGGCGAATGTCGCGCCCCTCGCGAAAGCGCGTATCCAGCACTTCCCGCGCGCTGCGGATGGCCTTCTTGAATGCAGCGATGGGGCTGGATTTGAGCGCCAGCTCGGCCTGGAACTGACCGCGGTCAAACAGTTCGGGGTCCATCTGCGGCATGCAGTTGCCTTCCTCTATATAGGGCCTGGGGTGCGTTCGCGCGCCATTGCGGTATCGGCTCAGGCGGACGTACGTGCGATGGTGTCGTCGCTGCGCAGGGTCAGGATCTCGTAGCCGTCAGCGGTGACCAGTACGGTGTGTTCCCATTGCGCGGAAAGCTTGCGGTCCTTGGTGATGGCGGTCCAGCCGTCGCCGAGCAAGCGGGTTTCCGGGCGACCCTGATTGATCATCGGCTCGATGGTGAAGGTCATGCCTTCCTTGAGCTCCATGCCGGTGCCGGCCTTGCCGTAGTGCAACACCTGTGGCTCTTCATGGAACACGGCGCCGATGCCATGGCCGCAGTATTCGCGGACCACGGAGAAACCGTTCTTCTCGGCATGCTTCTGGATCACTTCGCCGATGTCGCCCAGGCGTGCGCCCGGCTTGACCAGTTCGATGCCTTTATACATGCATTCCTGAGTGACCTTGGCCAGGCGCTCGGCCCATTCGGCGACCTTGCCGACCATGAACATCTTGCTGGTATCGCCGTGGTAGCCATCCTTGATCACGGTGATGTCGATGTTCAGCACGTCGCCATCCTTCAATGGCTTTTCGTTGGGAATGCCATGACACACCACGTGGTTGATCGAGGTGCAGATCGATTTGGGGAAGCCCTTGTAGTTGAGCGGGGCGGGAATGGCCTTCTGCACATTGACGATATAGTCGTGGCAGATGCGATCCAGCTCTTCGGTGGTCACGCCCGGCTTGACGTGTTCGCCGATCATCTCCAGCACTTCGGCGGCCAGGCGGCCGGCCACGCGCATTTTCTCGATTTCTTCGGCGGATTTGATGGTGACGGTCATATGAAGCTCTCGGGCACGAACGGAAAGGGTGCCATCTTAGCAGCTTCGCCGCGCCAGCCCCAAAGGCCGGCGTAAGTGCGGACGCTGGTCAGGCTTGAAGTGTCGGGTTCTTTGCGAGCTTTTGTAGCCTGCGCCGGCTTTGTGTGGTATAAAACGCGCCGCTTTACGGGCACTGCGCCCGAAAGCTCAAACCCACACACGTATCGACACGGTTTCCTGGGTGCCTTTCGACAAGTTCGAGGGTTGGAAGCTGGGATGCGTGGAGGCCTAACCCGACTTATCAAGGAACTATAATGTCCCAAGTCAACATGCGCGATATGCTGAAGGCCGGTGTGCACTTCGGCCACCAGACCCGTTACTGGAACCCGAAAATGGGCAAGTACATTTTCGGCGCGCGCAACAAGATTCACATCATCAACCTCGAAAAAACCCTGCCGATGTTCAACGACGCCCTGTCGTTCGTTGAAAAGCTGGCTGCTGGCAAGAACAAGATCCTGTTCGTCGGCACCAAGCGTTCCGCTGGTAAGATCGTTCGCGAAGAAGCTGCTCGTTGCGGCTCGCCGTTCGTCGATCACCGCTGGCTGGGCGGCATGCTGACCAACTACAAGACCATCCGTGCTTCGATCAAGCGCCTGCGCGAGCTGGAAACCCAGTCCCAGGACGGCACCTTCGCCAAGCTGACCAAGAAAGAAGCCCTGATGCGTACCCGTGATCTGGAAAAACTGGATCGCAGCCTGGGTGGTATCAAGGACATGGGCGGTCTGCCGGACGCTCTGTTCGTGATCGACGTTGACCACGAGCGCATTGCTATTACTGAAGCCAACAAGCTGGGCATCCCGGTTATCGGCGTCGTCGATACCAACAGCAGCCCGGAAGGCGTTGACTACATCATCCCGGGTAACGATGACGCCATCCGCGCCATCCAGCTGTACATGGGTGCCATGGCTGACGCCGTGATCCGTGGTCGCAGCAACGCTGGCGGCGCGACTGAAGAGTTCGTCGAAGAAGCCGCGGCCGAGAGCGCCGAAGGCTAAGCGGTAACGCCAAGCATTTAGCGTTATGCGCTGTGCAAGAAGGGGGCTAGGCCCCCTTTTTGCCACTCAAAGATTTGATTTGGTTGAAGACCTACCGAGAGGATTTTCAAGATGGCAGAGATTACTGCAGCCCTGGTTAAAGAACTGCGCGAGCGTACCGGCCAAGGCATGATGGAATGCAAGAAGGCCCTGGTTGCCGCTGGTGGCGATATCGAGAAAGCCATTGATGACATGCGCGCTTCCGGTGCCATCAAGGCCGCCAAGAAGGCCGGTAACATCGCCGCCGAAGGCTCCATCGCCGTTCGCGTCGAAGGCGGCCGTGGCGTGATCATCGAAGTCAACTCGCAGACCGACTTCCTGGCCCTGCAGGACGACTTCAAGGCCTTCGTCAAAGAAAGCATCGACGAAGCCTTCGAGAAGAACCTGACCGACGCTGCTCCGCTGATCGCTTCCCGCGAGTCGGCTCGTGAAGCCCTGGTTGCCAAGTGCGGCGAGAACGTCAACATCCGTCGTCTGACTGCCGTTTCCGGTGAAACCGTTGGTGCCTACCTGCACGGCCACCGCATCGGCGTTCTGGTTGTCCTGAAAGGCGGCAACGACGAACTGGCCAAGCACGTTGCCATGCACGTTGCCGCTTCCAACCCGGCCGTTGTTTCCCCGGACCAGGTTTCCGAGGAGCTGGTTGCCAAGGAAAAGGAAATCTTCCTGCAGCTGAACGCCGAGAAGATCGCCGGCAAGCCGGAAAACATCGTGGAAAACATGGTCAAAGGCCGTATCGCCAAGTTCCTGGCCGAAGCCAGCCTGGTCGAGCAAGCCTTCATCATGGATCCGGAAGTCAAGGTCGGTGACCTGGTCAAGAAAGCCGGTGCCGAAGTCGTTTCCTTCGTTCGTTACGAAGTGGGCGAGGGCATCGAGAAGGCCGAGACCGACTTCGCTGCCGAAGTTGCCGCTCAGGTTGCTGCCAGCAAGCAGTAATCGGCGGTTAGGCCAGTTGTCCCAGAGAGGCTGCCCGCTTGCGCGTGCAGCCTCTTTGCCGAATAAGGGGCGACAAATGTACAAGCGGCCGTGCAACCTGCGGTCGTCGGCACGTTCGAAGTGCCGGATAATTGCAGCGCAAGCGCGTTGCTGAAGAATTTCATATCGCCGCAGGAGAGACTTGCAATGGCTCAGCAGACTACTGGTCGCCAACCTCGCTACAAACGCATTCTGCTCAAACTTAGCGGCGAAGCCCTGATGGGCTCGGAAGATTTCGGTATCGATCCCAAGGTGCTCGACCGCATGGCGCTGGAAGTCGGCCAGCTGGTCGGTATCGGCGTGCAGGTCGGCCTGGTTATCGGCGGTGGCAATCTGTTCCGCGGTGCGGCGCTGTCCGCTGCCGGTATGGATCGCGTAACCGGTGACCATATGGGCATGCTGGCGACCGTGATGAACGCCCTGGCCATGCGTGATGCGCTGGAGCGCTCGAACATCCCGGCCATCGTCATGTCGGCGATTTCCATGGTCGGCGTGACCGATCATTACGACCGTCGCAAGGCCATGCGTCACCTGAAGACGGGTGAGGTGGTTATCTTCGCTGCGGGCACCGGCAATCCGTTCTTCACCACCGATTCGGCTGCCTGCCTGCGCGCCATCGAGATCGATGCCGACGTGGTTC
This sequence comes from Pseudomonas sp. KB-10, assembly GCF_018221585.1. NCBI lineage: Bacteria > Pseudomonadati > Pseudomonadota > Gammaproteobacteria > Pseudomonadales > Pseudomonadaceae > Pseudomonas > Pseudomonas sp. KB-10. The sequence continues at coordinate 384,940 of NZ_QYYB01000002.1, read as the reverse complement.
TGAAGGCGACCAAGGTCGATGGCGTGTACACTGCCGACCCGTTCAAGGACCCGCATGCCGAGAAGTTCGAGCGTCTGACCTATGACGAGGTGCTTGATCGCAAGCTGGGCGTGATGGATCTGACTGCCATCTGTCTGTGCCGTGATCACACCATGCCGCTGCGGGTCTTCAACATGAACAAGCCCGGCGCCCTGCTGAACGTTGTAGTGGGCGGCGCTGAAGGAACTCTGATCGAGGAGGATGCACAATGATCAACGACATCAAGAAAGACGCTCAGGAGCGCATGAGCAAGTCCCTGGAGGCGCTGGGTCGCAACCTGGCTTCCATTCGTACCGGTCGTGCCCATCCGAGCATTCTCGACAGCATCAAGGTCCCGGCCTGGGGCAGCGACATGCCGCTCAATCAGGTCGCTGCGATCACCGTCGAAGATGCGCGCACCCTGAAGATCGTCGCGCATGACAAGAACCTCAGTGCGGCCATCGAGAAGGCCATTCTGACTTCCGACCTGGGTCTGAACCCGTCCAGCGCCGGTACCACCATTCGCGTGCCGATGCCGGCCCTGACCGAGGAAACCCGCAAGGGCTACACCAAGCAGGCGCGTGGCGTGGCCGAAGATGCCAAGGTCGCGGTGCGCAACGTGCGTCGTGACGCCCTGGCCGAGCTGAAGAAGCTTTCCAAGGCCAAGGAAATCAGCGAGGACGAAGAGCGTCGCGCCGCTGACGAGCTGCAGAAGATCACCGACAAGTTCATTGCCGAGGTGGACAAGGCGCTCGAGGTCAAGGAAGCGGACCTGATGGCCGTTTGACGGCTGGGCGCCCACACATGGACAAGAACAAGCAGGGGGCGGTGCCGCGGCATGTCGCCATCATCATGGATGGCAACAACCGCTGGGCGAAGAAGCGCCTGTTGCCAGGAGTGGCGGGGCACAAGGCCGGGGTCGACGCGGTTCGCGCGGTGATCGAGGTCTGTGCCGAGTCGGGTGTCGAGGTGCTCACCCTGTTCGCCTTCTCCAGTGAAAACTGGCAGCGCCCGGCCGAAGAGGTCGGCGCGCTGATGGAGTTGTTCCTCGGTGCGCTGCGTCGTGAGGCCAGGCGTCTGCAGGATAACGACATCAGTTTGCGCATCATCGGCGACCGTTCGCGCTTTCATCCCGAGCTGCAGGCTGCCATGCGCGAAGCCGAGCTGCTGACCGCCGGCAGTCGCCGTTTCACCCTGCAGATCGCTGCCAATTACGGCGGTCAGTGGGATATCGCCCAGGCCGCTCAGCGCCTGGCGCGAGAGGTGCAGGCAGGGCATCTGCAGCCAGAGGACATCACGCCGCAGTTGCTCCAGGGCTGTCTGGCTACCGGTGATCTGCCTTTGCCCGACCTGTGCATTCGCACGGGGGGCGAGCACCGCATCAGCAATTTCCTTCTGTGGCAGTTGGCCTACAGTGAGCTGTACTTCTCCGACCTCTATTGGCCGGATTTCAAGCACGAGGCCATGCGTAAGGCGTTGGCCGATTTCGCTACCCGCCAGCGTCGCTTCGGCAAGACCAGCGAGCAGGTGGAAGCTGAGGCGCGCTCCTAATGCTCAAACAACGAATCATCACGGCGCTGGTACTGCTGCCCATCGCTCTAGGCGGGTTTTTCCTGCTCGACGGCGGTGCTTTCGCATTGTTCATTGGTGCGGTGGTCACGCTGGGCGCCTGGGAGTGGGCGCGTCTGGCCGGGCTTGGAGCTCAGCCTCAGCGCATCGCCTATGCGGCGGCGGTGGCGGTCCTGCTCTTTGGTCTTTATCTGCTGCCGACGCTGGCGCCACTGCTGCTGCTCGCTGCCGTGCTGTGGTGGGGGGCGGCGACACTGCTGGTACTCAACTACCCCGACAGCAGCCGTTACTGGGGTGGCCTGCCCGGCAAGCTGCTGATCGGTCTGTTGATTCTTCTGCCAGCCTGGCAGGGATTGGTTCTGCTCAAGCAATGGCCGCAGGCCAACGCGCTGATCATCGCGGTGATGGTGTTGGTGTGGGGCGCGGATATTGGCGCCTACTTCTCCGGCAAGACATTCGGCAAGCGCAAGTTGGCGCCCAGGGTCAGCCCGGGCAAAAGCTGGGAAGGGCTGTATGGCGGCCTCGCGGCCAGTCTGCTGATCACTCTGCTTGTCGGATTGCAGCAGGGTTGGTCCGTCACGGGGTTGTTGCTGGCCATGGCTGGCGCGGCTGTGGTGGTGCTGATTTCGGTGGTTGGTGACCTGACCGAGAGCATGTTCAAGCGTCAGTCCGGGATCAAGGACAGCAGCAATCTGCTGCCGGGACACGGTGGCGTGCTGGACCGTATCGACAGCCTTACCGCCGCCATTCCCGTGTTCGCCACATTGCTCTGGCTGTCGGGCTGGGGCGCGCTGTGAGTTCAGTGCAGCAGGTGACCGTGCTGGGGGCGACCGGCTCCATCGGACTTAGCACGCTGGACGTGATCGCTCGTCATCCCGAGCGCTATCAGGTATTCGCCCTGACCGGTTTTTCCCGTCTGGCGGAGCTGCAGGTGCTGTGCGTGCGCCATCGTCCGCGCTACGCCGTGGTTCCCGATGCCAAATCGGCGCTCGAACTGCAGGATCATTTGCGCGCCGCCGGGCTGGAGACCGAAGTGCTGGTTGGCGAAGAAGGGCTATGCGCGGTGTCGGCCGATAAGGCGGTGGATTGCGTGATGGCCGCCATCGTCGGTGCTGCCGGCCTCAGACCGACGCTTGCGGCAGTGCAGGCCGGCAAGAAGGTGTTGCTGGCCAACAAGGAAGCACTGGTGATGTCTGGCGCCTTGTTCATGCAGGCGGTCAAGCAGAGCGGTGCTGTTCTTTTGCCGATCGATAGCGAGCACAACGCCATCTTCCAGTGTTTGCCGGGTGACTATTCGCGCGGTCTGCAGGCAGTCGGCGTGCGCCGCGTGCTGCTCACTGCCTCCGGCGGGCCGTTTCGCGAAACGCCGCTGGCCGAGCTGGAGCGCGTTACGCCGGAGCAGGCTTGCGCGCATCCGAACTGGTCGATGGGGCGCAAGATCTCGGTCGATTCGGCGAGCATGATGAACAAGGGCCTGGAGATGATCGAGGCTTGCTGGTTGTTCGACGCCCGTCCCGAACAGATCGAGGTGGTCATCCACCGGCAGAGCGTGATCCACTCGCTGGTCGATTATGTGGATGGGTCGGTGTTGGCTCAGCTGGGCAACCCGGACATGCGTACGCCGATTGCTCATGCCCTGGCCTGGCCGGAGCGCATCGATTCGGGGGTCTCGCCCCTGGATCTGTTTGCCGTCGGTCGCCTGGATTTCGAACGCCCCGACGAGCAGCGTTTCCCTTGTTTGCGCCTGGCGCGCGAGGCGGTGCAGGCTGGCGGCAGTGCGCCGGCGATGCTCAACGCGGCCAACGAGGTGGCGGTCGAGGCGTTCCTGCAGCGCCGCATCCGTTTCACCGATATCGCGCGTATGATTGAGTCCGTGCTGAACGCGCAGCCGGTCCGGGCGGTCGAAGCGCTCGATGCGGTATTCGAGGCGGATATGCGCGCGCGTGAGTTGGCCGGGCAGTGGCTCGCGGGTCGTTGAGTCGTCAGTCATCTGGCGTGCATCGGAACTTGAGCGGCCCATAGGGCTGGAGAAGTGAAATGAGTGGGCTGTATATGCTGGTTGGCACCCTGATTGCGTTGGGTGTCCTGGTGACCTTTCACGAGTATGGGCACTTCTGGGTGGCCCGGCGCTGCGGCGTCAAGGTTCTGCGTTTCTCCGTCGGTTTCGGTACGCCGCTCGTGCGTTGGCATGATCGCCATGGCACGGAATTCGTAGTGGCTGCCATCCCCCTTGGCGGCTACGTCAAGATGCTCGATGAGCGCGAGGGCGATGTCCCGCCGGCGCTGGTCGAGCAGTCCTTCAATCGCAAGAGCGTGCGTCAGCGTATCGCGATCGTCGCTGCCGGCCCGCTGGCCAATTTCCTCCTGGCGCTGCTGTTCTTCTGGTTCGTCGCCATGCTCGGCAGCCAGCAGGTGCGCCCGGTCATCGGCGCGGTGGAGCCGGAGAGCCTGGCAGAGGTGGCCGGGTTGCGTGCAGGGCAGGAAATCGTTGCGGTCAATGGTGAAGCCACCACCGGCTGGGCTGCGGTCAATCTGCAACTGGTCAGACGTTTAGGTGAGAGCGGTGCACTCGACCTGCGCGTGACGGAGCCGGGTTCCACGGTCGAAACGCTTAAGCAGGTGCAGCTGGACAACTGGCTGCGCGGCGTCGATGAGCCGGATCCGATCGGTTCGCTGGGTATTCGTCCGTGGCGTCCGGCGCTGGAGCCGGTGTTGGCGGAGGTCGATTCCAAGGGGCCGGCCCATGCCGCCGGGCTGCAGGCGGGCGACCGCCTTCTCTCGCTGGATGGCGAGCCGCTTGCCGATTGGCAGGGTCTGGTCGATCGGGTGCGGGCCATGCCGGGCGAGGCTGTCACGCTGCGCTTCGAGCGCGACGGTCAGGTGCTGGATGTGCAGTTGACCCTGGCGTCGCGCGGTGAGGGGGAGGCGCGCAGTGGCTATCTGGGTGCTGGTGTTCAGGGCGTCGAATGGCCGCCGGAGATGCTTCGCGAGGTGCGTTACGGCCCGCTCGAGGGTATCGCCGAAGGGATGCGTCAGACCTGGGCAATGAGCCTGTTGACCCTCGATTCGCTGAAGAAAATGCTGTTCGGAGAGCTCTCGGTAAAAAACTTGAGTGGGCCGATAACCATTGCTAAAGTGGCGGGCGCTTCAGCTGAGTCAGGGCTGGGGGATTTCCTTAAATTCCTTGCATATCTGAGTATTAGCCTGGGGGTTCTCAATCTGCTGCCCATCCCTGTACTGGATGGTGGGCATCTGCTGTTTTATCTGGTCGAGTGGGTGCGTGGTCGCCCCTTGTCTGAGCGGGTTCAGGGTTGGGGGATGCAGATCGGCATCAGTCTGGTCATCGGGGTCATGTTGCTCGCCCTGGTCAACGACCTCAGCCGCCTGTGAGCATTGCTGAATACGTTCTTGAGATTTAAAAGAAGTGTCGCTCAGGCGGCAGTTTTATCGTCAGTTGGAATAAGAAAGGACTTCATGAAACGTCTGCTGCTACCTGCGGTGCTGTCCGCATTGATGATCGCCGAAGTTCACGCCGAGTCCTTCACCATCTCCGATATTCGCGTCAACGGCCTGCAGCGCGTATCCGCGGGCAGCGTGTTTGGCGCACTGCCGCTCAATGTGGGCGAGCAGGTCGATGATCGCCAACTGGTCGATGCCACTCGCTCCCTGTTCCGTACCGGTTTTTTCCAGGACATCCAGCTCGGTCGCGACGGCGATGTGCTGGTCGTCACCGTGGTCGAGCGTCCTTCCATCTCCGGTATCGAGATCGAGGGCAACAAGGCCATCACCACCGAAGATCTGCTCAAGGGCCTGAACCAGTCCGGTCTGGCCGAGGGCGAGATTTTCCAGCGCGCCACCCTCGAGGGCGTGCGTAACGAACTGCAGCGCCAGTATGTCGCTCAGGGTCGCTATTCGGCCGAGATCGAGGCCGAAGTGATTCCGCAGCCGCGTAACCGCGTGGCGCTGAAGATCACCATCAACGAAGGCACCGTCGCCGCGATCTCCCACATAAACGTGGTCGGCAACACCGTGTTCTCCGATGAGGACCTGGTCGATCTGTTTGAGCTGAAGACCACCAACTGGCTGTCCTTCTTCAAGAACGACGACAAGTACGCGCGTGAAAAGCTTTCGGGCGACCTGGAGCGACTGCGCTCCTACTACCTGGACCGCGGCTACATCAACATGGATATCAGCTCCACTCAGGTATCCATCACTCCTGACAAGAAACACGTCTACATCACCGTCAACGTCGAAGAAGGCGAGAAGTACAGCGTTCGCGACGTGAAGCTGTCCGGCGACCTCAAGGTGCCGGAAGAAGATGTGCGCGCACTGCTGCTGGTCAAGGAAGGGCAGGTCTTCTCGCGCAAGATCATGACCACCACCAGCGAGCTGATCACCCGCCGTCTGGGTAACGAGGGTTATACCTTCGCCAACGTCAATGGCGTGCCGGAAGCGCACGACGAGGACAACACCGTCTCGATCACCTTCTTCGTCGACCCGGGCAAGCGCGCCTACGTCAATCGCATCAACTTCCGTGGCAACACCAAGTCCGAAGACGAAGTGCTGCGCCGCGAGATGCGTCAGATGGAGGGTGGCTGGGCTTCGACCTACCTGATCGACCAGTCCAAGGTGCGTCTGGAGCGCCTGGGCTTCTTCAAGGAAGTCAACGTCGAAACCCCGCAGGTGCCAGGCACCGATGACCAGATCGACGTCAACTACAGCGTCGAAGAGCAGCCGTCGGGCTCCATCACCGCCAGCGTCGGCTTTGCCCAGAACGCCGGTCTGATCCTCGGTGGTTCGATCAGCCAGAACAACTTCCTGGGCACCGGTAACAAGGTCAGTATTGGCCTGACCCGCAGCGAATACCAGACCCGCTACAGCTTCGGCTTCGTTGACCCCTACTGGACCGTCGACGGTGTCAGCCTGGGCTACAACGCCTTCTATCGCACCACCGACTACGATGAGCTGGATGTCGATGTATCCAGCTACTCGGTGGACAGCCTCGGCGCCGGTATCAATATCGGTTACCCGATCAGCGAGACCTCGCGTCTGACCTACGGTCTGACCGTCCAGCAGGACAGCATCGATACCGGTCGTTATACCGTCGACGAGATCTTCGACTTCATCGACGCCGAAGGTGACAACTATCTGAACTTCAAGGGCTCGATCGGCTGGTCCGAGTCGACCCTGAACCGTGGTGTGCTGGCCAACCGCGGTCACTCGCAGAGCCTGGTGCTGGAAACCACCATTCCGGGCAGCGACCTGTCGTTCTACAAGCTCGACTACCGTGGCCAGGTCTTCACCCCGCTTACCGATAACTACACCCTGCGTTTCCACACCCAGCTGGGTTATGGCGACAGCTACGGCAGTACCGCAGAGCTGCCGTTCTACGAGCACTACTATGCCGGCGGTTTCAACTCGGTACGTGGCTTCAAGGACAGCAGCCTTGGCCCGCGTAGTACCCCGAGTAGTGGTAACAAACCAGGTACTCTGCGTGATCCGGATCAGGACCCGCTGCCGTTCGGTGGCAACGTTCTTGTCCAGGGTGGCGTCGAGATGCTCTTCCCGTTGCCGTTCGTCAAGGATCAGCGCTCGCTGCGCACTGCGCTGTTCTGGGATGTGGGTAACGTGTTCGACACCAATTGCTCGTCCAGTCAGAAGAAGCTCAGCGACAGCTGCGATATCGATTTCAGCAATCTGGCCAGCTCCGTGGGTGTCGGTCTGACCTGGATCACTGCACTGGGCCCGCTGAGCTTCAGCCTGGCCATGCCGGTCAAGAAGCCGGATGATGCCGATACCCAGGTATTCCAGTTCTCCCTGGGTCAGACCTTCTAAAAGTCATTCACCGAAAGCCAACAGTTTTGTTGCAGGAGTGCATTGTGCGTAAGTTGACTCAACTGGTTCTGTTCACCGCCGCCCTGATCGCCACTCCGGCGTTCGCCGAGATGAAGGTGGCCGTGCTGAACTATCAGATGGCGCTGCTCGAGTCGGATGCAGCCAAGCGCTATGCGGTCGATGCCGAGAAGAAGTTCGGTCCGCAGCTGAACAAGCTCAAGACTCTGGAAAGCGATGCCAAGCGCATTCAGGATCGCATGGTCAAGGATGGCGAGAAGATGCAGCAGGCCGAGCGCGAGCGCCTCGAGCTTGAGTTCAAGCAAAAGGCCCGTGACTTCCAGTTCCAGTCCAAGGAGCTGAACGAAGCCAAGGCCATCGCCGACCGTGAAATGCTGGCCAAGCTCAAGCCGAACCTGGACAAGGCCGTCGAGGAAGTGATCAAGAACGGAAACTTTGACCTGGTGCTCGAGCGTGGCGCGGTGATCGATGTCAAACCTCAGTACGACATCACTCGCCAGGTCATCGAGCGCATGAACCAGATGCGTTGAGCATGACTGTGACAGTTACTCTCGGCCAATTGGCCGAGCGCCTGGGCGCCACCCTGCGTGGCGCCGAAGCTAAGGTCATTACGGGCCTGGCCACCTTACAGGAGGCCAGGCCCGAACAGTTAAGCTTCCTGGCCAATGCCCAGTACCGCAAATTCCTGGCTCAAAGCCGGGCAGGTGCCGTGCTGCTGACTGCAGCCGATGCAGAGGGCTACGCTGGCGACGCGCTGATCGTTGCCAATCCTTATCTGGCGTACGCCCAGCTTTCCCATCTGTTCGATCGCAAGCCCAAGGCAGAGCCCGGCATTCATGTCACTGCGCAGGTCGCTGGCGACGCCGTGGTCGATCCCAGTGCCAGTGTTGGCCCTTATGCGGTGATCGAGAGTGGTGCACGTATCGGCGCCGAGGTGAGCATCGGTGCCCATTGCGTGATCGGTGCCCGCAGTGTGATCGGTGATGGCGGCTGGTTGGCCCCCCGCGTGACGCTGTACCACGATGTGCAGATCGGCAAGCGTGTGGTGATTCAGTCCGGTGCGGTGATCGGTGGCGAAGGCTTCGGTTTCGCCAATGAAAAAGGCGTCTGGCAGAAGATCGCACAGATCGGTGGGGTGACCATCGGCGATGACGTCGAGATCGGTGCCAATACCACGGTGGATCGCGGTGCGCTGTCCGATACCCTGATCGGCAATGGCGTGAAGCTGGATAACCAGATCATGATCGCGCACAACGTGCAGGTGGGTGATAACACCGCGATGGCAGGTTGCTGCGGAATTTCCGGCAGCACCAAAATCGGCAAGAACTGCATGATCGCCGGTGGCGTGGGCATGGTGGGTCATATCGAGGTATGCGACAACGTGTTCGTTACCGGTATGACCATGGTGACCCGTTCGATCACCGAGCCGGGCGCCTATTCTTCCGGTACCGCCATGCAGCCGGCGGGCGAGTGGAAGAAGAGCGCGGCCCGTATTCGTCAGTTGGACGAGATGGCCAAGCGTCTGCGTGAGCTGGAAAAACAGCTGGCCGCCGTGACCCAGACGGCAAACGTCTCATCTGATGCCTGAGCACGGCGTGACCGTGCTCTTTTCTTTTCTTACAGGCTTAACCGGAAATGATGGACATCAACGAAATTCGTGAATATTTGCCGCACCGCTATCCGTTCCTGCTGGTGGATCGTGTGGTGGACCTGGACGTCGAAGGCAAGCAGATTCGCGCCTATAAGAATGTCAGCATCAATGAGCCGTTCTTCAACGGTCACTTTCCCGAGCATCCGATCATGCCGGGCGTCCTGATTATCGAGGCCATGGCGCAAGCTGCCGGTATCCTCGGCTTCAAGATGATGGGTGTGAAGCCGGCCGACGGCACTCTTTATTACTTCGTCGGCTCCGACAAGCTGCGTTTCCGCTCGCCGGTGCTGCCGGGCGATCAGCTCACGCTGGAAGCCAAGTACCTGAGCGACCGTCGCAGTATCTGGAAATTCGAATGCCGTGCCACGGTCGATGGCAAGGAAGTCTGCTCCGCTGAAATTATCTGTGCGGAACGCAAGCTATGAGTTCGATTGACCCTCGCGCGATCATCGACCCCAGTGCCAGGTTGGCCGACGACGTCGTCGTTGGCCCTTGGAGCATTGTCGGGCCCGATGTGGAAATCGGCGAGGGTACAGTCATCGGCCCGCACGTCGTGCTCAAGGGCCCGACCGTGATCGGCAAGCACAACCGCATCTACCAGTTTTCCTCGGTGGGTGAAGACACGCCTGACCTGAAGTACAAGGGTGAGGCGACGCGCCTGGTGATCGGCGATCACAACACCATCCGTGAAGGCGTCACCATTCACCGTGGCACCGTGCAGGATCGCAGCGAAACCACCATCGGCGATCACAATCTGATCATGGCCTATGCCCACATCGGGCACGACAGCGTGATCGGCAATCACTGCATTCTGGTCAACAACACGGCGTTGGCTGGCCATGTCTGGGTCGACGACTGGGCGATCCTGTCCGGCTTCACCCTGGTGCACCAGTTCTGCCGCATCGGTGCGCACAGCTTTTCCGGCATGGGCACCGCCATTGGCAAGGATGTTCCGGCCTTCGTTACGGTGTTCGGTAACCCGGCCGAAGCACGCAGCATGAACTTCGAAGGCATGCGTCGGCGTGGCTTCTCGGCCGAAGCCATCGCTGCATTGCGCAAGGCTTACAAGCTGGTCTACCGCCAGGGGCTTACCGTCGAGCAGGCGCTGACGGACCTCGCCGAGTCCGCCGCCCAGTTCCCCGAAGTGGCGATCTTCCGCGATTCCATCCAGGCTTCCACCCGCGGCATCACCCGCTGATTCCTATGAACAGACCTCTTCGCGTCGCACTGGTCGCTGGTGAGGCGTCCGGTGACATCCTCGGTTCCGGCCTGATGCAGGCCATCAAGGCGCGCCATCCGGATGCCGAATTCATCGGCGTCGGTGGTGGGCGCATGGAAGCCGAGGGCCTGAAATCCTACTTTCCCATGGAACGCCTGGCGGTCATGGGCCTGGTCGAGGTGCTCGGCCGTCTGTTCGAGCTGCTCGGTCGTCGTCGCCAGCTCGCTCGCGATCTGATTGCCGCAAAGCCGGACGTGTTCATCGGCATCGATGCCCCGGATTTCAATCTGGGGCTTGAGCTCAAGCTGCGCCGTGCCGGGATCAAGACCGTGCATTACGTCAGCCCGTCGGTCTGGGCCTGGCGGCAGAAACGCGTGCTGAAGATTCGTGAAGCCTGCGATCTGATGCTGACCCTGTTCCCGTTCGAGGCGCAGTTCTACGACGAACACCAGGTGCCGGTGCGTTTCGTCGGTCATCCGCTGGCTGACGCCATTTCGCAACAGGCGGATCGTGCTGGTGCGCGCGATGCGCTGGATCTGCCGCAATACGAGCCGGTAGTCGCATTGATGCCGGGGAGTCGCGGCGGCGAGGTTGCGCGTCTCGGCGAGTTGTTTCTCGATGCGGCCATTCGCCTTCGCTCACTTCGCCCGGGTGTTCGCTTCCTGCTACCCTGCGCCACGCCTGAGCGTCGCGAGCAGCTGGAGCAGATGCTGGCCGGGCGTGATCTGCCGTTGACCCTGCTCAACGGCCGTTCCCATGAGGCCCTGGCCGCCTGTGATGCGGTGTTGATCGCCTCGGGTACCGCGACCCTGGAAGCGCTGCTGTACAAGCGGCCGATGGTGGTGGCCTACCGTGTGGCTCCATTGACTTATCGCATTCTCAAGCGCCTGGTCAAAAGTCCCTATATTTCGCTGCCCAATCTGCTGGCCGAGCGTTTGTTGGTACCTGAGCTGATTCAGGATGCGGCGACGCCGGAGGCCCTGGCTCAGACGGTGGCGCCGCTGATTGATGGCGGTCAGGTGCAGACCGAGGGCTTCGACGTGATTCACCGTGCGCTGCGCCGCGATGCTTCGGTGTCGGCGGCGGATGCGGTGCTCAAGCTGGCGGGGCGCGACTGATGCAGCTGGGCCTCGACTTCACTCTGGTCGAAGAGCTGGTCGCCGGCGTCGACGAGGTCGGCCGTGGTCCGCTCTGCGGCGCGGTGGTCACGGCGGCGGTGATTCTCGATCCGATGCGGCCGATCATCGGCCTGAACGACTCGAAGAAGCTTACCGAGGCGCGTCGCGAAGTGCTGTTCGACGAAATCCGCGAGAAGGCACTGGCCTGGTGTATCGCCCGCGCCGAGGTGGAAGAGATCGACCGCCTGAACATCCTGCATGCCACCATGCTGGCCATGCAGCGCGCTGTCGAAGGCCTGAGCGTGACGCCGAAACTGGCGCTGATCGATGGCAACCGCTGCCCCAGGCTGGCGGTGCCCAGCGCGCCAGTGGTCAAGGGCGACAGCCGAGTACCGGCCATCGCCGCGGCTTCGATTCTGGCCAAGGTCAGCCGCGACCGCGAGATGCTCGAAATGGACCGCCGCTATCCCGGCTACGGTATCGCCGGGCACAAGGGCTACCCCACGCCCGTTCATCTCGAGGCGCTGCAGCGCCTGGGCCCGACGCCCATTCATCGGCGTTCCTTCGCGCCGGTGCGCGCGCTGCTCGAGCCTTTGGTCGTCGACTGCATCGCCGCCACCATTTGAACCGCTGGCCCTAAGACAGACCCGCTTAGGCTACAATCCGCGCTTTGTCGTTTTCACCTGCAAGGCCGCCCATGACCCAAGCTTTCGTCCATCTGCGTCTGCACACCGAATACTCCCTGGTCGATGGCCTGGTGCGGGTCAAACCGCTGATCAAGGCTGTGGCCGGGGCCGGCATGCCTGCGGTGGCGGTCACCGACATGAGCAACATGTGCTCGCTGGTGAAGTTCTACAAGACGGCCATGGGCGCCGGGGTCAAGCCGATCTGCGGCGCCGATATCTGGATGGCCAGCGCCGAGGAGGACGGCCCGCTGACGCGCCTGACTCTGCTGGCAATGAACGCCAAGGGCTATCGCAACCTCACCGAGCTGATTTCCCGCGGTTGGGCTGAGGGGCAGAGCAACGACCTGGTGATCATCCAGCGTGACTGGGTCAAGGAGGCCGCTGAGGGGCTGATCGCATTGTCCGGCGCGCGCGAAGGCGAGGTCGGCCTGGCGTTACTGGCAGGTGAAGAAGCGCTGGCGGAAACGCGCCTGCGCGAGTGGATGGCAGTGTTCCCGGATCGCTTCTATCTGGAGGTGCAGCGCACCAGTCGGGTCGGCGACGAGGAATACCTGCATGCCGCCGTGGCGTTGGCCGATCGCGTCGAGGCGCCGCTGGTGGCGACCAACGACGTGCGCTTCATCAAGCAGGACGATTTCGAGGCTCACGAAACCCGCGTCTGCATCGGCGAGGGCCGTACCTTGGATGATCCGCGCCGGCCGCGGCATTACTCCGACCAGCAGTACCTCAAGACCCCGGCGGAAATGTGGGAGCTGTTTTCCGATCTGCCGGAGGCCCTGGAGAACACCGTCGAGATTGCCATGCGCTGCAACATCGATGTGCAGCTGGGCAAGTATTTCCTGCCGGACTTCCCCACGCCCAATGGCATGGGCATCGACGACTACCTGCGCCATGCCTCCTTCGAGGGCCTGGAAGAGCGTCTCGAAGTGCTGTTGCCCAAGGACACGCCGGATTACGAGGCGAAGAAACAGGTCTATATCGACCGTCTCAACTTCGAGCTCGACATCATCATCCAGATGGGTTTCCCCGGTTACTTCCTGATCGTGATGGACTTCATCCAGTGGGCCAAGAACAACGGCGTGCCGGTCGGCCCGGGCCGTGGTTCGGGCGCCGGCTCGCTGGTGGCCTACGTGCTGAAGATCACCGACCTGGATCCCTTGGCCTACGACCTGCTCTTCGAGCGCTTCCTCAACCCTGAGCGGATTTCCATGCCCGACTTCGACGTCGACTTCTGCATGGACGGCCGCGACCGGGTGATCGACTACGTGGCCGAGAAATACGGGCGTAACGCGGTCAGCCAGATCATCACCTTCGGCTCCATGGCGGCCAAGGCGGTGGTGCGCGACGTGGCGCGGGCGCAGGGCAAGTCCTACGGCCTGGCCGATCGCCTGTCGAAGATGATCCCCTTCGAGGTGGGCATGACCCTGGAGAAGGCCTATGAGATGGAGGAGCCGCTGCGCGAGTTCCTCAAGAACGACGAGGAAGCCCAGGAAATCTGGGACATGTCGCTCAAGCTCGAAGGGGTGGTTCGCGGCACCGGCAAGCACGCCGGGGGCGTGGTGATCGCGCCGACCAAGCTCACCGACTTTTCGCCGATCGCCTGTGACGAGGAGGGCGGCGGCCTGGTGACCCAGTTCGACAAGGACGACGTCGAGCAGGCCGGCCTGGTTAAGTTCGACTTCCTCGGCCTGCGTACCCTGACCATTATCAAGTGGGCGATGGAAACCATCCACCGCATCCAGAAGCGCGACGGCGCCTCGGACGAGGAACTGGTCAACATCGACTTCATCCCGCTGGATGACAAGAAAACCTACGACATGCTGCAGAAGGCGGAAACCACTGCGGTCTTCCAGCTCGAATCGCGCGGCATGAAGGAGCTGATCAAGAAGCTCAAGCCCGACTGCCTGGAAGACATGATCGCACTGGTGGCACTGTTCCGCCCCGGCCCGCTGCAGTCCGGCATGGTGGATGACTTCATCAACCGTAAGCACGGCCGTGCCGAGCTGTCCTACCCGCACCCGGATTACCAGTACGCCGGCCTGGAGCCGGTGCTCAAGCCCACCTACGGCATCATCCTGTATCAGGAGCAGGTGATGCAGATTGCCCAGGTGATGGGCGGCTACACCCTGGGCCAGGCGGACATGCTGCGCCGCGCCATGGGTAAGAAGAAGCCCGAGGAAATGGCCAAGCAGCGCGGCGGCTTCATCGAAGGCTGCGCCAACAACGGCATCGATGCCGACCTGGCGGGCAACATCTTCGATCTGGTGGAAAAGTTCGCTGGCTACGGCTTCAACAAGTCCCACTCCGCCGCCTACGGCCTGGTGTCGTACCAGACCGCCTGGCTCAAGGCGCACTATCCGGCGCCCTTCATGGCCGCGGTGCTGTCGGCGGATATGCACAACACCGACAAGGTGGTGATCCTGGTGGAAGAGTGCCGCAACATGAAGTTGCGCATCGATCCGCCGGATGTGAACGTCTCCGAGTTCAAGTTCACCGTCAACGACGACGGCCGTATCGTCTACGGCCTCGGCGCGGTCAAGGGCGTGGGTGAGGGCCCGGTTGAGGCCATCGTCGAATGCCGTGCCGAGGGCGGGCCGTTCAAGGACCTGTTCGACTTCTGCAACCGCGTCGACCTCAAGCGCATCAACAAGCGCACCCTCGAGGCGCTGATCCGCAGCGGCGCGCTGGATCGCCTCGGCCCTTATTACCAGGACGAGCTCAAGGCCTATCAGGCCAGCGTGGACAAGAACCGCGCCGTGCTGCTGGCGTCCATGGAAGAAGCCGTGCAGTCTGCCGAGCAGACTGCACGCAGCGCCGAGAGCGGCCATATGGATCTGTTTGGCGGCCTGTTCGCCGAGCCCGAGGCAGACGTCTATGCCAACCACCGCAAGGCTCGCGAACTGCCGATCAAGGAACGCCTGAAAGGCGAGAAGGATACTCTGGGCATCTACCTGTCCGGCCACCCCATCGACGAATACGAAGGCGAGATCCGTCGTTTCGCCCGCCAGCGCATTGTCGAGCTCAAGCCCGCGCGCGACACCCAGACCATCGCCGGGATGATCGTCAACCTGCGGGTGATGAAGAACAAGAAGGGCGACAAAATGGGCTTCATTACCCTGGATGACAGATCAGGGAGGATCGAGGCTTCGTTGTTCGCCGACGCCTTCGCCAGCAACCAGGCGCTGCTGCAGAACGATGCGCTGGTCGTGGTGGAAGGTGAAGTCAGCAACGACGACTTCTCCGGCGGTTTGCGTCTGCGCGCCAAGCGCGTGATGAGCCTGGAAGAGGCGCGTACCGGCCTGGCCGACAGCCTGCGCGTTAAGGTCGCCAGCGAAGCGCTCAAGGGGGATCGCCTGCGCTGGCTGGCCGAGTTGTGCAGCAAGCACAAGGGCGCCTGCCCGGTGACCGTCGATTACAGTGGCGAGGAGGCACGGGCCTTGCTTCAATTCGGCGATGCCTGGCGAATCGACCCGGCCGACACTTTGATTCAGGCATTGCGTGACCAGTTCGGGCGCGACAACGTCTTTTTGCACTACCGCTGATATGCGAGAGGAAAATTCCTCTTCGTGACAGCAGAGGCACCCGAGGGTGTCGACCCGCTGCGCCCTATCCCTTAAGGTAGGGCGCCTAATGGATACAGCTCCCCGGCCACTTGGCCGTCGACGCAAGACGGATGACTATGAACCCGAATTTCCTCGATTTCGAACAGCCGATCGCCGACCTGCAAGCCAAGATCGAAGAGCTACGCCTGGTTGGCAATGACAACGCGCTGAATATCGGCGACGAGATTGCCCGCCTGCAGGACAAGAGCAGCGCCCTGACCGAAAGCATCTTCGGCAACCTGACCAGCTGGCAGATCGCGCAGCTCGCGCGCCACCCGCGCCGGCCCTACACCCTGGACTACATCCAGCACATCTTTACCGAGTTCGATGAACTGCACGGCGACCGTCACTTCTCCGACGACGCCGCCATCGTCGGTGGTGTGGCGCGCCTGGGTGATCAGCCGGTGATGATCATCGGTCACCAGAAGGGCCGTGAGGTGCGCGAGAAGGTGCGCCGCAACTTCGGCATGCCTCGTCCCGAGGGCTACCGCAAGGCCTGCCGTCTGATGGAAATGGCCGAGCGCTTCAAGATGCCGATTCTCACCTTTATCGACACTCCCGGCGCCTACCCGGGTATCGACGCTGAAGAGCGGGGCCAGAGCGAGGCCATCGCCTGGAACCTGCGCGTGATGGCACGCCTGAAGACGCCGATCATCGCCACCGTAATCGGTGAGGGTGGCTCCGGCGGTGCGCTGGCCATCGGCGTCTGCGACCAGCTGAACATGCTGCAGTACTCCACCTACTCGGTAATCTCGCCGGAAGGTTGCGCCTCGATCCTCTGGCGTACCGCTGAGAAGGCTCCGGACGCCGCCGAAGCCATGGGCATTACCGCCGAGCGCCTGAAGGACCTGGGTATCGTCGATCAGGTAATCGCCGAGCCGCTGGGCGGCGCGCACCGTGATCCGGTTGCGGCATCGGAGTCGATCCGTCAGGAGCTGTCCAAGCAGCTCGCCACCCTGCAGAAGCACGATACCGATGCGCTGCTCAAGCGCCGTTACGATCGTCTGATGAGCTACGGCATCGCCTGAGTTCTTTCAGCGCATATCTCAATGGGCCTTCGGGCCCATTGTTGTTTAAGCTTGGCCGATGACTCCTCTCGAACTTCGCCTGCGCCAGGCCCTGCAGTCGTGGCGCACGGCTCCTGCCTGGCGTATCGCCTTCTCCGGTGGCCTGGATTCCAGCGTGCTGCTGCATCTGCTCGCCGCCTGGGCGAGACACGAGGAACTGCCCGCGCTGTCCGCCATTCATGTCCATCATGGCCTGCAGCCGACGGCTGATGCCTGGCCTGAGCATTGCACGCAGGTTTGCGCGCGGCTGGGTATTCCATTGGACATCGTCAGGGTGCAGGTGGCGCCGGGGGCCAGCCTGGAGCAGGCCGCGCGGCGGGCGCGATATGCGGCGTTCGCTGAGCGGTTGGGCTCAGGCGAGGTATTGCTAGGCGCCCAGCATCGCGACGACCAGGCCGAAACCCTGCTGTTTCGTCTGCTGCGTGGGGCTGGCGTGCGCGGCCTGGCGGCCATGCCGGCCAGTCGCGTACTGGGTCGCGGCACTCTGCTTCGGCCCTTGCTCGGCTGCTCGCGGGCCGAATTGCATGCCTATGCGCAAAGCCATGGGCTTGCCTGGATCGAGGATCCGAGCAATGCCGACGAGCGCTTCAGTCGCAATTTCCTACGCAGGCAGATTATGCCGCTGCTGGCCGAGCGCTGGCCGCAGGTGGCGGCAAGCCTTGCGCGCAGCGCCGGCCATTTGAGCGAAACTCAGCAATTGTTGGAAGAACTGGCCGAGATGGACCTGCTGGCTGCTCGTGGCGTTTGCGCTTTGCCCTGGCTGCCGTTGCCTTCTCTGGATTTGTCGGCCGTGGCCGCGCTGAGCGATGCGCGTCAGCGCAACCTGCTGCGGCATTGGCTGGCGCCCATGAGCCGAATGCCCGACAGCGACCATTGGGCCGGTTGGTACGACCTGCGTGATGCAGCTGCGGATGCAAGGCCGATCTGGAAATTGGCCGATGGCGAGCTGCACCGGGCAGAGGGGCGGCTCTGGTGGCTCAGCGGTGACTGGCTGAAGCCGCCGCAACCGCTGGGTTTGCTCAACGCTGCCCTTACCGATTCGGTCGAACTCCCCGGCAATGGCCGTGTGAGCCTGTCCGGCAAACTGCCTCAAGGCCACTGGCATCTGCGTTACCGTGTGGGCGGCGAGTCGCTGCAGGTGCCGGGACGTGGTCGGCGTGATCTCAAACGCTTACTGAACGAGATGCGCGTGCCGCCATTCGTGCGCTCGCGCTTGCCGCTGCTGTTCGATGGCGATGAGCTGATGGCGGTGGCGAACCTGACGCAAGCGCCAGGAATCGAGGCGCGCGGGGTGCGTCTGTACTGGTCGCCGCCTATCGGCGCGCAAGGTTTGAGCTGGTAAGGCCTTTCGGGTAGACTACGCTCCCGTCTTACTACAGCTTTTGCCGACTCCCTCAGGGAGCTTGGCGAGCTTGCCATTGTGTTGTCGATGGCGCTCCTTCGCTTTCCCCGGCGGCACTGACCGCTTAAACGCAGACTTCTAGGGTTTTTCATGACGCGCTACATCTTCGTCACGGGTGGTGTTGTTTCTTCATTGGGGAAAGGCATCGCCTCGGCTTCACTGGCGGCCATCCTGGAGGCGCGGGGCCTGAAGGTCACCATGCTCAAGCTGGACCCTTACATCAACGTCGATCCGGGCACCATGAGCCCGTTCCAGCACGGTGAGGTGTTCGTCACCCACGACGGCGCCGAGACCGACCTCGACCTGGGTCACTACGAGCGCTTCATCCGCACCACGATGAGCAAGAGCAACAACTTCACCACCGGCCGCGTGTACGAAGACGTGCTGCGCAAGGAGCGCCGTGGTGACTACCTGGGGGCGACCATCCAGGTGATTCCGCACATCACCGACGAAATCAAGCGTCGCATCATCAAGGGCGCCGGCGATGCCGACGTGGCTCTGGTGGAAATTGGCGGCACCGTCGGTGACATCGAGTCGCAGCCGTTCCTCGAGGCCATCCGCCAGCTGCGTGTGGAAGTTGGCGCCAAACGCGCCATGCTGATGCACCTGACCCTGGTGCCCTACATCGCCACCGCTGGCGAAACCAAGACCAAGCCGACCCAGCATTCGGTCAAGGAGCTGCGCTCCATCGGCCTGCAGCCGGACGTGCTGGTGTGCCGCTCCGACCATCCGATCGATGTGTCCTCGCGCCGCAAGATCGCCCTGTTCACCAACGTCGAAGAGCGTGCGGTGATCAGCCTGGAAGACGTCGACACCATCTACAAGATTCCGGGCGTGCTGCATGCCCAGGGCCTGGATGACTTCGTCGTCGAGCGTTTCGGTCTGGAGTGCGGCGGCGCCGACCTGTCCGAGTGGGATCGCGTGGTCGATGCCAAGCTCAATCCGGAGAAAGAAGTCACCATCGCCATGGTCGGCAAGTACATGGAGCTGCTCGATGCGTACAAGTCGCTGATCGAAGCGATGAGCCACGCCGGCATCCAGAACCGCACCAAGGTCAACCTGCGTTATATCGACTCCGAAGACATCGAGAACCAGGGCACCGGCCTGCTCGAAGGCGTCGATGCCATCCTGGTGCCGGGCGGCTTCGGTCTGCGTGGCGTGGAAGGCAAGATCAAGACCGTGCAGTACGCTCGCGAAAACAAGATTCCTTACCTGGGTATCTGCCTCGGCATGCAGGTCGCGGTCATCGAATATGCCCGTAACGTGGTGGGCTGGACCGATGCCAACTCCACCGAATTCGATATGGCCAGCCAGCACCCGGTGGTCGGCCTGATCACCGAATGGCAGGACGCTGCAGGCAGCGTCGAGCAGCGCAGCGAGAGCTCCGACCTGGGCGGCACCATGCGCCTGGGTGCGCAGGACTGCCAGCTGCAGGCCGGCTCCAAGGTGCACGACTGCTATGGCAAGGACGTGATCGTCGAGCGTCACCGTCACCGTTACGAAGTGAACAACAACCTGTTGCCGAAGCTGACCGAGGCTGGCCTGAAGGTCACTGGCCGCTCTGGCGATGGCGCGCTGGTGGAAGTGGTCGAGGCGCCGGATCATCCGTGGTTCGTCGCTTGCCAGTTCCACCCGGAATTCACCTCCACGCCGCGTGACGGTCACCCGCTGTTCAGCGGTTTCGTCAACGCCGCGCTGGCGCAGAAAGCGAAGAAGGTCTGACCCATGGCGCAGAAGATCATCAAGGTTCGCGATATCGAGA
The DNA here is from genome assembly GCF_018221585.1 of Pseudomonas sp. KB-10. NCBI lineage: Bacteria > Pseudomonadati > Pseudomonadota > Gammaproteobacteria > Pseudomonadales > Pseudomonadaceae > Pseudomonas > Pseudomonas sp. KB-10. The sequence goes on along the minus strand of NZ_QYYB01000002.1, from coordinate 364,993 downwards.
TCGCCAACGACAAGCCGTTCGTGCTGTTCGGCGGCATCAACGTGCTCGAGTCGCGCGACCTGGCCATGCAGGCCTGTGAGGAATACGTGCGGGTGACCGAGAAGCTCGGCATCCCCTACGTGTTCAAGGCCAGCTTCGACAAGGCCAACCGTTCCTCCATTACCTCCTTCCGTGGCCCGGGCCTGGAAGAGGGCATGAAGATCTTCGAAGAAGTGAAGAAGACCTTCGGCGTGCCGGTGATCACCGACGTGCACGAGCCGCATCAGGCCGCGGCCGTGGCCGAAATGTGCGACATCATCCAGCTGCCGGCCTTCCTCTCGCGGCAGACCGACCTGGTGGTGGCCATGGCCAAGACCGGTGCGGTGATCAACATCAAGAAGGCGCAGTTCCTCGCCCCGCAGGAAATGAAGCACATCCTCACCAAGTGCGAAGAGGCCGGTAACGATCAGCTGATCCTCTGCGAGCGCGGTTCCTCCTTCGGTTACAACAACCTGGTGGTGGACATGCTCGGCTTCGGCATCATGAAGCAGTTCGAGTACCCGGTGTTCTTCGACGTGACCCACGCCCTGCAGATGCCAGGTGGTCGCGCCGACTCCGCTGGCGGTCGTCGTGCCCAGGTCACCGACCTGGCCAAGGCCGGCATGAGCCAGGGCCTGGCCGGTCTGTTCCTCGAAGCGCATCCGGACCCGGAAAACGCCAAGTGCGACGGTCCGTGCGCCTTGCGCCTGAACAAGCTGGAGCCGTTCCTCAGCCAGCTCAAGCAGCTTGACGATCTGGTGAAGAGTTTTCCGCCAATCGAGACTGCCTGAAGCCGACGCAATCCGGTAAAGTGCCGCCCGAGAAAAATCCCCCTGACCCGTGAGTCAGAGTGAGCCGCCGATCTGCCCTCGGGTAGCGGCGGCCCAGCGCAGCCTGCTGCTGCCGTCTTATCGTCAACCTTTGGAGCGTTATCAAGAATGGCAAAGATCGTCGACATCAAGGGTCGTGAGGTTCTCGACTCCCGTGGCAACCCCACCGTGGAGGCCGATGTAATTCTGGAAGGTGGCATTGTCGGCAGCGCCTGCGCTCCGTCCGGCGCCTCCACCGGCTCGCGCGAGGCGCTGGAACTGCGTGACGGCGACAAGAGCCGTTACCTGGGCAAGGGCGTGCTGAAAGCCGTCGCCAACATCAACGGCCCGATTCGCGACCTGCTGCTGGGTAAGGACGCGACCGATCAGCAGGCGCTGGACCGTGCGATGATCGAACTCGACGGTACCGAGAACAAGGCCAAGCTGGGCGCCAACGCCATCCTCGCCGTGTCCCTGGCTGCTGCCAAGGCCGCCGCTCAGGCCAAGGGCGTGCCGCTGTACGCGCACATCGCCGATCTGAACGGCACCCCGGGCGTCTACTCCATGCCGGTGCCGATGATGAATATCATCAACGGCGGCGAGCATGCCGATAACAACGTCGACATCCAGGAGTTCATGGTCCAGCCGGTCGGCGCCAAGAATTTCGCCGATGCCCTGCGCATGGGCGCCGAAATCTTCCACCACCTCAAAGCCGTACTGAAGGCCCGTGGCCTGAACACTGCGGTGGGTGACGAAGGCGGCTTCGCGCCGAACCTGGCCTCCAACGAAGACGCCCTGGCCGCCATCGCCGAAGCTGTTGCCAATGCCGGCTACAAGCTGGGTGATGACGTGACTCTGGCGCTGGACTGCGCCTCCAGCGAATTCTTCAAGGACGGCAAGTACGACCTGGAAGGCGAGGGCAAGGTCTTCGACGCCGCCGGTTTCGCCGACTACCTGGCTGGCCTGACCCAGCGCTACCCGATCATCTCCATCGAAGACGGCATGGACGAGTCCGACTGGGCTGGCTGGAAGGTGCTGACCGACAAGATTGGCGCCAAGGTGCAGTTGGTTGGCGATGACCTGTTCGTCACCAACACCAAGATCCTTAAGCGCGGTATCGACGAGAAGATCGGCAATTCGATCCTGATCAAGTTCAACCAGATCGGCTCGCTGACCGAGACCCTGGAGGCCATCCAGATGGCCAAGGCAGCCGGCTTCACCGCGGTGATCTCGCACCGCAGCGGCGAAACCGAAGACAGCACCATCGCCGACCTGGCCGTGGGTACCGCCGCGGGTCAGATCAAGACCGGTTCGCTGTGCCGCTCCGACCGCGTTTCCAAGTACAACCAGCTGCTGCGCATCGAAGAGCAGCTGGGCGGCAAGGCTCCCTACAAGGGCCGCGCCGAGTTCCGCGGCTGATCACTGCGTGGTAGAAAAGGGCGACGCAAGTCGCCCTTTTTTGTGGTGGCTTAGCGCTGGTGCGGCATGTAGGAGCGAATTTATCCGCGAATTTTCGCGGCTGAAGCCGCTCCTACACGGGCTGTGCCATTGCTGATATGACCTTTTTCGTCGACGCTTCGTCGATCTTTGGGAACCATTGCACGGATGCAGGTACAGAAACCCCATGTCACTCATCAGTCGGCTTCTTTTCAAGCATGAACGCAGCCCCTACCATGCCGATGACTCAATCTGCGAGCCGCTCCATGCGTAGTCCGTACTGGCTGTTCATCGTGCTGATCCTGCTGCTTGCCGGTCTGCAGTATCGTCTGTGGGTCGGCGAGGGCAGTCTTGCCCAGGTAAGCCGCCTGCAGCAGCAGATCGCCGAGCAACAAGGCGAGAACGAGCGTCTGTTGGAGCGTAACCGCATCCTCGAGGCCGAGGTGATGGAGCTCAAGCGCGGTATGGAGACCGTTGAAGAGCGTGCACGGCAGGAGCTTGGCATGCTCAAAGAGGGTGAGACCCTCTACCTGCTGACCGAATGACAGTCCCATTCTGGCTGGTGATTCCAGCAGCTGGCGTCGGTGCACGAATGGCCGCCGACCGTCCCAAGCAGTACCTGCAGATTGCCGGTCGCAGCATTCTCGAACACAGCCTGCATTGCTTTCTCGATCATCCTGGCTTGCTGGGCGCTATGGTGTGCGTGGCGGTGGACGATCCGTTCTGGCCGCAGCTCCCGGTTGCCAACGATCCGCGTGTGCGTCGCGCACCCGGCGGGCGCGAGCGGGCCGATTCGGTACTGGCCGGGTTGCAGACGCTGCTTGCCGAGGGCGCAGGTGCCGAGGACTGGGTGCTGGTGCATGACGCCGCTCGCCCCAATCTTGCCAGGCAGGACTTGGACCGTTTGCTGGCAGAGTTGGCCGATGATCCGGTGGGCGGCTTGCTGGCCGTGCCGGCACGCGATACGCTCAAACGTGCCAGTGCCGACGGGCGAGTGGCGCAGACCGTGGATCGCAGTGTGATCTGGCAGGCCTATACGCCGCAGATGTTCCTCCTGGGGGCATTGCATGGCGCGCTGAGTCAGGCTCTGCAGGCGCAGGTGGCGATTACCGATGAGGCCTCTGCCATGGAGTGGGCGGGGCAGGCGCCGCGTCTGATCGAAGGCCGGGCGGACAACCTCAAAGTCACCCGCCCGGAAGACCTGCACTATCTGCAGTCACTGTGGCCACGCGGCCATTGATTGCATCAGTGCGTCCAGTTTTTCGCGTCCTTGCCCAGGTTGCGATCCAGCGCGTTGGTCAGCTTGTTCATGGCGCCGTCGATGGCCTGATGCATTTCCTCCGCATCGTGGGATACCGTCAGCGGGTCACGTCCTTTCATCCGAGCCTCGACCTTGCAGCGCTTGTCCTGGGGGCCGCTCTTGAGCGCGTTCTCGTCGGAAAGGTGGACTTCGATCCGGGTGAGGTGGTCCTCGTAGCGTTGGAGTTTGCTGCGCACTCGACTGCTGATGTCTTCCTTGAAGGCCATCGACGAGGCGACGTGCTTACCGCTGTTGACCAGAACCTGCATAACCATGTCCTCATGCTGCTGAATTCGTGAGGCCCCGTTTGCCGGGGACATTGGTTGTGACGCGGTCGCCTCGTCCAAGTTTCGCCGCAGCTTGTGACATTCCATGACGGTTCAGCTGAGCGACAAGGTTGTTGCAGGGCTCAGGCAGGGGCGGCGTACTCGGCGCATTGACTCAGCCCCAGGCGCAACGAGTCGATCAGCTGGCGGATCTTGGGTGAGAGATGGCGTTGCTGCGGATAGAGCGCCCAGACCGCGGTATTCGGTGGACGGTGCTGTTCCAGCAGAGAGATCAGCCGCCCGCTGCGCAGGTGTTCCAGGACGTAGTAGTCCGGTAGCTGGCACAAACCGAACCCACGCAGCGCGGCGTCGAGCACCGCCTGACCGCTGTTGCAGCGCCAGTTGCCTTGTACCCGCACCTGGGTTTCCCGGCCGCTCTCGGCAAAGCTCCAGTGATCGCTGCTGCCGATCAGGCAGTTATGCCGGGCCAGTTCTGACAGCGAGTGTGGCCGGCCATAGCGCTGCAGGTATTCGGGCGCGGCGCACAGGTACATTTCCCGAGGTGCCAGGCGTGCTGCCATCAGCCGCGAGTCCTGCAGACGCCCCAGGCGGATGGCCAGATCGAGACCTTCGTGCAGCAGGTCCAACTGGCGGTTGGACAGCTCGATCTCCACCCGCAGCTGCGGGTGGCGGGCCATGAAGTCATTCACCAGCGGCACGATGAAGCGCTCGCCATAGGCCACCGCGCAGGTCATGCGCAGCAGCCCCTTGGGCTCCGCCCCAAGGTCGCCGATCGCCCGCAGTGCCTCTTCGCGCGCATCCTGCAGGCGCTGGCAATGCTGCAGGAACAGCTGACCGGCCTCGGTCAGGGCTACGCGGCGCGTGCTGCGGTAGAACAGGCGACTCTGCAGGCGATCCTCCAGGCGCGCCACCTGGCGGCTGACCTGCGAGGTGGACAGCCCCAGTCGTTCCGCGGCGGCACTGAACTGGCCGCATTCTGCGACGGCGACGAACTCGTCGAGTCCTTCCCAGCGACTCATGGTTTGCTCCAGTGTCGTTGACGGATGAGTATATTATCCCTGTGTGGCAATAATGTTTTGATATCTGTTGAATTATCTCTTCTTTCCGTTGTTTTAGACTGCTCGGCACTTTCGCAACGCTCAGGAGAGCTTTCATGATCAAGTCCCGTGCTGCCGTCGCTTTCGCGCCCAACGAGCCGCTGAAGATCGTCGAGATCGATGTCGAGCCGCCAAAGGCCGGTGAAGTGCTGGTGCGCATCGTCGCCACCGGCGTTTGCCATACCGATGCCTACACCCTGTCCGGTCAGGACTCCGAAGGCGTATTCCCCTGCGTGCTGGGCCACGAGGGTGGTGGCATCGTCGAGGCGGTGGGCGAGGGCGTGACCTCGGTGAAGGTCGGCGACCATGTGATCCCGCTGTACACTGCCGAGTGCGGTGAGTGCAAATTCTGCAAATCGCAGAAAACCAATCTGTGCAGCTCGGTGCGTGCCACCCAGGGCAAGGGCCTGATGCCCGACGGCACCACCCGTTTCAGCTACAACGGTGAGCCGATCTACCACTACATGGGCTGCTCGACCTTCTCCGAATACACCGTACTGCCGGAAGTCTCGGTTGCGGTGATCCCGAAGGAAGCGCCGCTGGACAAGGTCTGCCTGCTCGGTTGCGGCGTGACCACCGGTATCGGTGCCGTACTCAACACCGCCAAGGTCACCGAGGGCTCCACCGTGGCCATCTTCGGTCTGGGTGGCATCGGTCTGGCGGCAATCATCGGCGCCAAGATGGCCAAGGCCTCGCGCGTCATCGGTATCGACATCAACCCGGCCAAGGAGGCCGTGGCGCGTGAGCTGGGCATCACCGACTTCGTCAACCCGAAGGAGCACAGCAAGCCAATCCAGGAAGTCATCGTCGAGATGACCGACGGTGGCGTCGATTACAGCTTCGAGTGCATCGGCAACGTGCAACTGATGCGCGCTGCGCTGGAGTGCTGCCACAAGGGTTGGGGCGAGTCGACCATCATCGGCGTGGCGCCAGCCGGTGCCGAGATCAGCACCCGTCCGTTCCAGCTGGTCACCGGTCGCGTCTGGCGTGGCAGTGCCTTCGGTGGGGTCAAGGGCCGTAGCGAGCTGCCGGGCTATGTCGAGAAGTCGCAGAAGGGCGAGATTCCGCTGGACACCTTCATCACCCACAACATGGGGCTGGACGAGATCAACGAAGCCTTCGAGCTGATGCACGAAGGCAAGAGCATCCGTACCGTCATCCATTTCTGATGAAACGCCGTGCGGTCTCTTGGCCGCACGGATTCTCGCGGGGTGCGCTGTGCGCACCGCAACCCCTTGGTGCGCATGGCGTACCCTACGGAGCGGCTCATGACCCTCGAAATCGTTTCCAGCAACAAGAGCTTTGGCGGCTGGCACAAGCGCTATCGCCATCGTTCCAGCAGCCTGAACTGCGACATGGTGTTCGCCGTCTATCTGCCGCCGCAGGCGGAGCAGGGTGCCAAGCTGCCGGTGCTGTACTGGCTGAGTGGCCTGACCTGTACCGATGAGAATTTCATGCAGAAAGCCGGCGCTCAACGCATGGCGGCCGAGCTTGGCTTGATCATCGTCGCGCCGGACACCAGCCCGCGTGGCGAAGGTGTGGCCGACGATGCCAATGGCGCCTATGACTTCGGCCTCGGCGCCGGCTTCTATGTCAACGCGACGCAGGAACCCTTCGCCCGTCACTACCGCATGTACGACTACGTGGTGCAGGAACTGCCGACATTGATCGAGGCCAACTTCCCGGTTTCGGACAAGCGTGGCATCGCCGGCCATTCCATGGGTGGCCACGGCGCGCTGATCTGCGCGCTGAAGAACCCTGGACGCTACCAGTCGGTATCGGCGTTCTCGCCGATCAGCAATCCGATGAACTGCCCCTGGGGCGAGAAGGCGTTTTCCCTGTACCTGGGTGAAGAGCGCTCGCGCTGGCGTGAGTGGGATGCCAGCGTGCTGATCGCCGAGGCCGAGGAGAAACTGCCGATTCTGGTCGATCAGGGCGATCGCGATGATTTCCTCGAAGGCCAGCTCAAGCCACAGGCTCTGCAGGCCGCTGCCAAGGCCGCCGGCCATCCGCTGACGCTGCGCATGCAGCCTGGCTATGACCACAGCTACTATTTCATCGCCAGCTTCATCGACGAGCATCTGCGTCATCACGCAGCCGCTTTGCTCCCGGCATAACCCGGGTGAAAACCGGGGTACGAATTAGCCGGTTTTCGTCCGGGCTACGGATCAATGCGGTTAGAATCACGCCCTGACTTTTTCAGGGCGTTGTTCTTTATGCGTATCGGTCATGGCTATGACGTACACCGCTTCGGCGAAGGCGATTTCATCACCCTCGGCGGCGTGCGGATTCCCCATAAATTCGGTCTTGTCGCTCACTCCGACGGCGACGTGCTGCTGCACGCGCTGAGCGATGCCCTGCTCGGCGCGGTGGCGCTGGGCGATATTGGCAAACATTTCCCCGATACCGATCCGACCTTCAAGGGCGCCGACAGTCGTATGTTGCTGCGTCATGTAATGGGCCTGGTGCGGGCCAAGGGCTATGCGGTGGGCAATGTCGACGCCACCATCATCGCCCAGGCGCCGAAGATGGCGCCGCATATCCAGAACATGCGCGAGCGCATCGCCGAAGATCTTGGCATCGAGCTGGACCAGGTCAACGTCAAGGCCACCACCACCGAGAAACTCGGCTTCACCGGACGCGAGGAAGGTATTGCGGTGCACGCCGTGGCCTTGCTGGTCAAGGCATGAACGAGTTGCAACTACTGGGGCCGCGCGCCCATGGCGAGGCCTGCGGACGCGCCGTGCTCAAGGCTACGGCCGAGGACTTTCAGGTCGATGAAGTACTGGACATTCCGCTCACTGGCCAGGGCGAGCACCTGTGGCTGTGGGTGGAAAAACGCGGCCTGAATACCGAGGAAGCGGCGCGGCGCATAGCCCGTACCGCCGGCTTGCCGCTCAAGGCGGTCAGCTACGCCGGCCTCAAGGATCGCCAGGCGCTGACCCGCCAGTGGTTCAGCCTGCACCTGCCGGGCAAGGCCGACCCCGATCTTGCCGCCGCTCAGGGCGATGATCTGGTCATCCTGAACAGCCAGCGGCATAACCGCAAGCTGCAGCGCGGCGCCCATTCGGCCAATGGCTTCACCTTGCGCCTGACCGCGCTCGAGGTTGACTGTGATGCCCTCGAGCAGCGCCTGCAGTGTATTGCGGCGCAGGGCGTACCGAACTATTTCGGCCTGCAGCGTTTCGGCTTCGACGGCGGCAATGTCGAGCAGGCGCGCGATTTTGCCTTGCGCCAGGAGCTGCCGGTGCAGCGCAATCTGCGTTCGCGCCTGCTTTCAGCGGCACGCAGTTACCTGTTCAACCAGGTGCTGGCCAAGCGCGTGGCGGCCGGCACCTGGAACCAGGCGCAGATCGGCGATTTGCTGGCCTTCACCTGCAGTCGCAGTTTCTTCATGGCAGGCGAGGCTGAATGCCATGACCCGCGCCTGGCCATTCTCGATCTGCATCCCACCGGGCCATTGTGGGGTGACGGCGCGCTGCCGACCGGTGGTGCCACCCAGCAGTTGGAGCAAAGCGTCGCCGATGAGGCTACGCAACTGGTGCAATGGCTGGTCAAGGCGGACATGGCGCACGAACGGCGAATTCTGCGCCTCCCCATTCAGAGCCTTACGTGGCATTATCCCGAGCCCGATATTCTGCAACTTGCATTCGTCCTGCCGGCCGGGTGTTTCGCCACCGTGGTGGTGCGCGAATTGCTCGATCTGGTGCCAGCAGGGCAGACGGATACTCCATGCGAATTCTGATTTCCAACGACGACGGGGTGAACGCGCCCGGTATCGCCGCGTTGCACCAGGCGCTGGCCGACTACGCCGAATGCGTGGTGATCGCCCCTGCCGAAGACAGGAGCGGTGCCAGCAGTGCGTTGACGCTCGACCGCCCGCTGCATCCGATGGCTCTGACCAACGGTTACATCAGCCTCAACGGCACGCCGACCGATTGCGTGCATCTGGGGCTTCACGGCTTGCTCGAGCAGACACCGGACATGGTCGTTTCGGGCATCAACCTGGGCGCCAATCTGGGCGATGACGTGCTCTATTCCGGCACCGTGGCCGCGGCGCTGGAAGGTCGCTTCCTGAACAAGCCGGCGTTCGCCTTCTCGCTGCTGTCGCGTCTTCCCGATAATCTGCCGACTGCCGCCTATTTCGCCCGCAAGCTGGTCGAAGCGCACGAGCGCCTCGAGTTGCCGCCGCGTACCGTGCTCAATGTCAATGTGCCGAACCTGCCGCTCGAACATATCCGGGGTGTGCAGCTGACCCGTCTCGGTCACCGTGCGCGTGCAGCAGCCCCGGTCAAGGTGGTCAACCCACGCGGCAAGGAAGGCTACTGGATCGCGGCGGCCGGTGACGTCGAGGACGGCAGTCAGGGCACCGATTTCCATGCCGTGATGCAAGGCTATGTATCGATCACACCGCTACGGCTCGACCGCACGTTCAATGAGGCTCTCGAAACTATGGATGGCTGGTTGGAGGGCATCTTCTGATGCGTGGCCAGGACGACATGCAGCGCAGCGGGATCGGCATGACCTCGCAGCGCACCCGTGAACGATTGATTCAGCGTCTCTACGAGGAGGGGCTGTCCAACGCGCGGGTACTGGAAGTAATCCGCCGTACCCCGCGTCATCTGTTCGTCGATGAGGCGCTGGCGCACCGTGCCTATGAAGACACCGCGCTACCCATCGGCCATAACCAGACCATTTCCCAGCCATACATGGTCGGTCGCATGACCGAGCTGCTGCTGGCAGCCGGGCCGCTGGACAAGGTTCTGGAAATCGGCACCGGCTCCGGCTACCAGACCGCCGTGCTCGCGCAGTTGGTAGAACGGGTGTTTTCGGTCGAGCGCATCCAGGTGCTGCAGGATCGTGCCAAGGAGCGTCTGGCCGAACTCAAGCTGCGCAACGTGGTCTTTCGCTGGGGAGACGGTTGGGAGGGCTGGAATGCACTCGGTCCGTACAACGGCATCATCGTCACGGCCGCCGCCGCGCAGGTGCCGCAGGCCTTGCTCGATCAGCTGGCGCCAGGTGGGCGTCTGGTCATTCCGGTCGGTAGCGGCGACGTGCAGCAATTGCTGTTGATCGTGCGCGAAGAGGATGGTTTTTCCCGTCATGTGCTGGACGCGGTGCGCTTCGTGCCGCTGCTCAACGGGCCGCTGGCCTGACTGCTGTATCGCTCTGGAAGGATCCATGAAGAAATATTTCCTGCTCTACGCCAAGGGCATGGCCATGGGCGCTGCCGATGTCGTGCCCGGCGTTTCCGGCGGCACCATCGCCTTCATCAGCGGCATTTATGACCAGCTGCTGCGCTCCATCGCCGGTATTCCCGAAGCATTGCTGTTGCTGCTGCGAGGCCGCATCAAGGACGCCTGGCAGATGGCCAACGCGACCTTTCTCCTGGTGCTGTTCAGCGGCATTGTCACCAGTATCCTCACGCTCGCCCGCGTCATCACCTATTTACTGCACCATCATTCGATTCCGGTTTGGTCGTTCTTCTTCGGCCTGATTCTGGTGTCCACTTATCTGGTGGGACGCGAAATCGGGCGGTGGAACTGGAGTCGGGCGGTGAGCTTCGTGCTCGGTCTGGCTTTCGCCTACTGGATCACCGTCGCGGCGCCCATGCAGTGGGGCAGTGACCTGCCGACCCTGTTCCTGGCTGGCGCCATCGCCATCTGCGCAATGATCCTGCCAGGTATATCGGGCAGTTTCATTCTGCTGCTGCTCGGCCTCTATTCGGTCGTGCTGGGCGCGGTGAAAGACCTCAACCTGCCGGTGCTGGCGGTTTTCGCCAGTGGTTGTGTGGTGGGCCTGCTCAGTTTCGCGCGTTTGCTCAGCTGGCTGCTGTCGCGCTGGCGCGATTTCAGTCTGGCGTTTCTCAGCGGGCTGATGCTCGGCTCGCTGAACAAGGTCTGGCCCTGGAAGGAAACGCTGACCTGGCGTGTCGACAGCAAGGGCGAGCAGGTGCCGCTGTTGCAGAACAATCTGCTGCCGGGGCAGTTCGCCGGCGTCAGCGGCCAGGATCCACAGCTCTTGTTCGCCGTGGCGCTGGCAATAGGCGGTATCGTTTTGGTGCTGAGCCTGGAGTGGCTGGCACGCCGTCGGCCAATCGATAATGGCCGTACGGAATAATTGCGCCACAATAGGCGCCGTACTCGGAATCATTCAGGGAGCAGTTGGGTGAGTTGCACCGTCCTTCACGTGCTGGTCCGCGCAGTCGCAGTCTTTCGTCTGCCGCTCGCCATGCTTGCCGCCTCGGCGTTGGCCGGTTGCGTCAGTTCGCCCCCAGGTGGCGTGCAAGTGGTCGATCGCGGACAGAACCAGGGGCGCGCTCCGGTGGTGCAACGTCAGCCCGTGCGCAACGGCCATTATGTGGTGCAGCGCGGCGATACCCTGTACTCCATTGCATTTCGTTTCGGCTGGGACTGGAAGGCGCTGGCCGCGCACAACGGTCTGCGTGACCCCTACATCATCCGCGTTGGCCAGACGATCCGTTTCGACAATCGCCCGGTGGGCAGCAGTCGGCCTGCCGTTGCCTCGGCGCCGCCTGTGACCGCTTCCCCTGCGGTTACTCAGCCGGCGCAGACCCGCCCGCCAGCCGCAGTGACGGCGCCGCCTGCCACTCAGCCAGCCCGGCCACCTGTAGCCAATACACCCGCGACCACGCCTGTAACCCCGGTAAGCCGCTCTGCCAGCGGTTGGTCCTGGCCTACACAGGGGGCGGTAATCAGTCGTTTTTCCTCAAACGGTAGTTTGAATAAAGGAATTGATATCGCTGGGGAATTAGGACAGCCTGTTTTAGCTGCGTCTGATGGGTCAGTGGTGTACGCCGGGAGTGGTTTGCGGGGCTACGGCGAGTTGATCATCATCAAGCACAGCGACACCTACGTAAGTGCTTACGGTCATAACCGCAGGTTGTTGGTACGGGAGGGGCAGCAGGTCAAAGCCGGGCAAAGCATTGCCGAAATGGGGTCTACAGGGGCCGACCGGGTGAAGCTGCACTTCGAGATTCGCCGCCAAGGTAAACCTGTCGATCCGCTGCAATATCTGCCACGTCGTTGACCCGTCGCTGACCCGTTCCATCACGTAGGAGGGACGGGCTCAGGTGTGGCCAGGACGGTTCCGCCAGAGTCTGTTGTCGAACTCAGCTAAGGACAACAACAATGGCTCTCATCAAAAAAGAAGCGCCGGAGTTTGACGTCGACGATGAACTGCTCCTGATGGAGCCGGGCATCGTGTTCGGCGAGGTTCAGGGCGATGACGTGGAAGCACCGGTCACGCGTACCAAGGCCAAGAGCGCCGCACCTTCCAGGCAGCACAAGTACATCGACTACACCCGGGCGCTGGACGCCACTCAGCTTTATCTCAACGAAATCGGCTTCTCTCCCTTGCTCACTCCCGAAGAGGAAGTGCACTTCGCGCGCTTGGCGCAGAAGGGCGATCCTGCCGGGCGCAAGCGCATGATCGAGAGTAATCTGCGTCTGGTCGTCAAGATTGCCCGGCGTTACGTCAACCGCGGTCTTTCTCTGCTCGACCTGATTGAGGAGGGTAACCTGGGCCTGATTCGCGCCGTAGAGAAGTTCGATCCGGAGCGGGGGTTCCGGTTCTCGACTTATGCGACCTGGTGGATTCGCCAGACCATCGAACGCGCAATCATGAATCAGACGCGAACCATCCGCCTGCCGATTCATGTGGTCAAGGAGCTCAACGTCTACCTGCGTGCGGCGCGTGAGCTGACCCAGAAGCTCGACCATGAGCCTTCCGCGGAAGAAATTGCCAACCTGCTGGAAAAACCGGTGGGTGAGGTCAAGCGCATGCTTGGCCTCAACGAGCGTGTGTCCTCGGTGGACGTCTCGCTCGGTCCGGATTCGGACAAGACGCTGCTGGACACCCTGACCGATGATCGTCCGACCGATCCCTGCGAGTTGCTGCAGGACGATGACCTGTCGCAGAGCATAGATCAGTGGCTGTCCGACTTGACCGAAAAGCAGCGCGAGGTCGTTGTGCGCCGTTTCGGTCTGCGCGGGCATGAGAGCTGTACGCTGGAGGAAGTAGGGCAGGAGATCGGTCTGACGCGCGAGCGTGTGCGGCAGATTCAGGTCGAAGCGCTCAAGCGTCTGCGCGAAATTCTGGAGAAGAACGGCCTGTCCAGTGACGCCTTGTTCCAGTGAACCTCAGCTTCGACCAAGAACCCGGCTTCGGCCGGGTTTTTCGTGCGAGGCCATGTAAGTCATCGCTTACAAGTGGTGTCAGCCTTTGTGCTGATTTGGCTGGGATGCAATGGAAGAGAGTTATTAAGCCTTTGTTTTTTAAGCTTTTTTATTTTTACTGAACATTCTGGCTGGGCGTTATGCCGGCTTGTGCGCGAGCCTGGAACGGCTAACATCACACCTGTGCTCAGGGACAAGCACAGATCATCAGGATGATGATCAGGAACATCGCAAGACGCGATCCATCAGGATGATGAGTTGGGAAACAAAGGGACTAGGGAATAAAAGAGGGCGGCGCAAGCCGCCCCTTTTTTTTGCCTGCTTGTTCTGTTCAACCCTGATCGCCAAAGGCGTTTGCGTAGAAAACAAAAGACCCGCACTTGGCGGGTCTTTGTGTTTCCAGGCGAACTCAGCGCTCCAGATACTGCAGCTTGTCCTTCACGCCATCCCATTCCTCGGCGTCCGGCAGCGAGTCCTTCTTCTCGGTAATGTTCGGCCAGACTTCGGCCAGATCGGCGTTCAGCTCGATATATTCCTGCATGTCCTCAGGCACTTCGTCCTCGGAGAAGATCGCCTGAGCCGGGCACTCGGGTTCGCACAGGGCGCAGTCGATGCACTCGTCCGGGTGAATCACCAGGAAATTCGGGCCTTCATAGAAGCAGTCAACCGGGCAGACTTCCACGCAGTCGGTGTATTTGCATTTGACGCAGTTGTCGGTAACGACGAAGGTCATGTCTGATTCTCTCCTCGGGCGGCGGCCTGGGCTCTTTCTGCGAAGGGCTGTCAGGCGCTCTGTCTGTGGCCGCGGCTCAGGCTGTAAACCGGGCGGTCGTAAAAATTGCGCGCGATTCTAGCAGTTTGTTCTATAGAGCGTTAGATCTGCGTCTTCCATGTATATAACAGTTCCAGTGCCTTGCGTGGTGTCAGATCATCCGGATTGATCTTGCCCAATTGCTCCAGCAATGGGTGCGGCACGCTGGCGAACAGATCACTTTGCATCGGCACCTGCGGCTGGCCGGGCTCCTGGCGCGGCAGGTCGTGCGGCAGGCTGGTGGCTTCCAGGCGCGCCAGGTGCTCGCGCGCGCGGCTGATCACGCTGCCTGGCACGCCGGCCAGTTGCGCCACCGCCAAGCCGTAGCTCTGGCTCGCCGGTCCGGGCTGCACATGATGGAGGAAAACGATGCGTTCGTTGTGTTCGGTGGCCGAGAGGTGAACGTTGGCCACCACTGGCTCACTTTCCGGCAATACCGTCAGTTCGAAGTAGTGGGTGGCGAACAGGGTGAAGGCACGCAGGCGCGCCAGGTGCTCGGCCGCCGACCAGGCCAGCGACAGGCCATCGAAGGTACTGGTACCACGGCCAACTTCGTCCATCAGCACCAGGCTGCGTTCGCTGGCGTTGTGCAGGATGTTGGCGGTTTCGCTCATCTCCACCATGAAGGTGGAGCGGCCGCCAGCCAGATCATCGCTCGAGCCAATACGGGTAAAGATGCGATCGACCAGCGACAGCTCGCAGGCCGCTGCCGGGACGAAGCTGCCGATATGGGCCAGCAGCACGATCAGGGCGGTCTGGCGCATGTAGGTGGACTTACCGCCCATGTTCGGCCCGGTGATGATGAGCATGCGGCGGTTGTCGTCCAGGTCCAGGTCGTTGGCCACGAAGGGGGTGGTCAGCACCTGCTCGACCACCGGGTGACGACCCTGGTCGATGCGCATGCACGGCTCGTCGACGAAGCGCGGGCGGTTCAGATCCAGATTCAACGCGCGCTCGGCCAGGTTGCTCAGTACGTCCAGTTCGGCGAGGGCCGCGGCGCTGTCCTGCAGCGGCGCGAGGTGGCCGATCAGGCGTTCGAGCAGTTCGTCATAGAGCATCTTTTCCCGCGCCAGGGCGCGGCTCTTGGCCGATAGCGCCTTGTCTTCGAATTCCTTGAGCTCCGGGGTGATGAAACGCTCGGCGCCCTTGAGCGTCTGCCTGCGGATGTAATCGGCCGGCGCCGATTCGGCCTGCTTGGTCGGCAGCTCGATGAAATAACCGTGCACACGGTTGTAGCCCACCTTGAGATTGGCCAGGCCGGTGCGGGCCTTCTCGCGTGCCTCCAGATCCATGAGGAACTGGCCGGCGTTCTCGCTCATCGCCTGCAGCTCGTCCAGCTCGGCGTCATAGCCTGTCTTCAGCACGCCGCCGTCGCGGATCACCGCCGGCGGGTTGTCGATGATGGCGCGGGCCAGCAGCTCGGCCAGCTCCGGATAGGTGGCGATGGTGCTGGCCAGCTGCTGCAGGTGCGGCGTGTCCAGCGTAACCATCGCCTGCTGCAGTTCCGGCAGCGCGGCCAGGGCATCACGCAGGCGGGCCAGGTCGCGCGGGCGGGCGTTGCGCAGGCCGATACGGGCGAGAATGCGCTCCAGGTCGCCGATTTCCTTGAGCTGCGGTTGCAGCATCTCGAAGCGATAGCCGTCGAGGAGGCAGGCGATGGCGTTCTGGCGTGCTTCCAGCACCGTGCGGTCGCGCAACGGGCGGTTCAGCCAGCGGCCCAGCAGGCGGCTGGCCATGGCGGTCTGGCAGCGGTCCATGACCGATTGCAAGGTGTTGTCGCGACCGCCGGATAGGTTGATGTCCAGCTCCAGGTTGCGGCGGCTGGCGCCGTCGAGGATCACCGTGTCGTCCAGGCGCTCGTGACGCAGGCTGCGCAGGTGGGGCAGGGCGGTGCGCTGGGTTTCCTTGGCATAGCTCAGCAGGCAGCCGGCGGCGCCGATGGCCAGGGTCAGGTTTTCGCAGCCGAAGCCTTTCAGATCCTGGGTGCCGAACTGCTGGCACAGGCTCTTGAAAGCGCTGTCGCGGTCGAAGTCCCAGGGCGCGCGGCGGCGCGAGCCCTTGCGCTTTTCCGCCGGCAAGCCCTGCGGCCAGTCATCGGGGATCAGCAGTTCGGCGGGGTTCAGGCGCTCCAGTTCTGCCAGCAGGTTCTCCCAGCCCTTGATCTCCTGCACGCTGAAGCGGCCGCTGGTGATGTCCAGTACGGCCAGGCCGAACAGGCGCTCATCGCCCAGTACCGCTGCCAGCAAGTTGTCGCGGTGCTCGTCGAGCAGCGCCTCGTCGCTGATGGTACCGGGGGTGATGATGCGCACCACCTGGCGCTCCACCGGGCCCTTGCTGGTAGCCGGGTCGCCGATCTGCTCGCAGATCACCACCGACTCGCCAAGCTTGACCAGCTTGGCCAGGTAACCTTCCACCGAATGGAAGGGAATGCCGCACATGGGGATCGACTGGCCGGCCGACTGACCGCGGGCGGTCAGAGTGATGTCCAGCAGCTTGGCTGCCTTCTTCGCGTCTTCGTAGAAAATCTCGTAGAAGTCACCCATGCGATAGAACATCAACTGGTCCGGGTGCTGGTTCTTCAGCTTCCAGTATTGCTGCATCATCGGTGTGTGTGCGGAGAGATCGGTCATGCCGGGCCTTACATGCGGTGGGTGTGACTAAACGGGGAATCTTCCCATACTTCGCCTTTGCCGTGGACCCCGAAACGCTGACGCTATCGGTCGCTGCCGTGTTACGCCGGTTGGTGGTCATGACCCTTTCCCCTGCTCACGCAAGATGTGTAGGGTGGGGTGATTCGATAAGGAGGCGAAGATGGACAGAATCAGTCAGCTGGCCGAGCAACTTGGCAAGGCGTTGAAAGCACAGGGGGCACAGGTCAGCACGGCAGAATCCTGCACCGGCGGCGGTATCGCCGAGGCGATTACCCGCATACCGGGTAGCTCGGTCTGGTTCGAGGCGGGATACGTGACCTACTCCAACGCCCAGAAAACCCGGCAGCTGGATGTCTGCGCCGACCTGTTCGCCAGCGTCGGGGCGGTCAGTCAGGAGGTGGTCGAGGCCATGGTGCGCGGCGCTCAGGGTCACAGTGGCGCGCGTTATGCCGTTGCCGTCAGCGGTGTGGCGGGCCCGGATGGCGGTTCGCCGGAAAAGCCGGTCGGTACCGTCTGGCTGGCCTGGGGCGATGGCGAGCGGCTTTACAGCGTGCGCAGGCTGTTTTCCGGAAACCGCGACGAGGTGCGCCGACAAACGGTCGAGGCCGCTCTGGCGGGGCTTCTGCGCCTGTTGGCAGAGGAAAATCCTGCGATGGGGTAGGCGGGCGACTTGCCCTGTGGAATAATACTGGCTACTTATACAGTTGTTGGCGGCCGCTGAGGCCCTTGTGAATACGTGAGGATGTAATGGACGAGAACAAGAAGCGCGCGTTGGCGGCTGCCCTGGGTCAGATCGAGAAGCAGTTCGGCAAGGGCGCCGTCATGCGCATGGGCGATCATGAGCGTCAGGCGATTCCGGCCATTTCCACCGGCTCGCTGGGTCTGGATATCGCGCTGGGTATTGGCGGTTTGCCGAAAGGCCGTATCGTCGAGATCTACGGCCCCGAGTCCTCCGGTAAGACGACCCTGACTCTCTCGGTCATCGCCGAAGCGCAGAAACTGGGTGCCACCTGTGCCTTCGTCGACGCCGAGCACGCGCTGGATCCGGATTATGCCGGCAAGCTCGGCGTCAACGTCGATGATCTGCTGGTTTCGCAGCCGGATACCGGCGAGCAGGCACTGGAAATCACCGACATGCTGGTGCGCTCCAATGCCATCGACGTGATCATCGTCGACTCCGTGGCGGCACTGGTGCCCAAGGCGGAAATCGAAGGCGAAATGGGTGACATGCACGTCGGCCTCCAGGCCCGACTGATGAGCCAGGCGCTGCGCAAGATCACCGGCAACATCAAGAACGCCAACTGCCTGGTGATCTTCATCAACCAGATTCGTATGAAGATCGGCGTGATGTTCGGTAGCCCGGAAACCACCACCGGCGGTAACGCGCTGAAGTTCTACTCCTCGGTTCGTCTGGACATCCGCCGTACCGGCGCGGTGAAGGAAGGCGAAGAGGTGGTGGGCAGCGAAACCCGCGTGAAGATCGTCAAGAACAAGGTTGCCCCACCGTTCCGTCAGGCCGAATTCCAGATTCTGTATGGCAAGGGTATCTACCGTAACGGCGAGATCATCGACCTGGGCGTGCAGCAGGGCCTGATCGAGAAATCGGGCGCCTGGTACAGCTATCAGGGCAACAAGATCGGCCAGGGCAAGGCCAACGCCGCCAAGTACCTGGAAGACAATCAGGAAGTGGCCCGCGAGATCGAAGGTCAGATTCGCCAGAAACTGCTGGTCAGCAGTGCTCCGGCCAAGGCTTCCGCTGACGATCTGGCTGACGCAGAAGTCGACTTCTAAGTCGCTAACGCATGACCGTCGTACTGGATAACCCGCTCGCCGTCAGGCGAGCGGCCATGGATCTGCTGGCGCGACGTGAGCATGGGCGCGTCGAACTGACGCGCAAACTGCGCAAGCGCGGTGCCCCGGAAGAGATGATCGAAGCTACTCTGCAGCGCTTGGCAGAAGAAGGCTTGTTGTCGGAGGCCCGCTACCTGGAAAGCTTTATCGCCTATCGGGCGCGTGCCGGCTATGGTCCGCAGCGCATCCGTGACGAGCTGGGGCAGCGTGGGTTGGCGCGCAGCGATATCGATCAGGCGCTACGCGAAAGTGGCATCGACTGGTTCGAGCAATTGCGTGAAACCTGGCAGCGCAAGTTTTCCGGTCGGCTTCCTGGTGATGCTCGCGAGCGTGCCCAGCAGGGCAGGTTTCTGGTTTACCGGGGGTATTCGATGGAGATGATCGGGCGTTTGTTGCGCGGTTGCGACGACTAGCTCGTCATTCGGCAACTTCCGGTTGCGCGGTCAGCTGGCGTAGATGCTCCGGCACATCGGGAGCGCCAGCCAGGCGCAAGCCTTCGCCCAACGCTGTGGCGTCCTGGTGCTCCTTGGGAAGCATGAGAAATTCCGGTGTGCCGGCTTTCTTCAGCAGTGACAGCCTCGCGTATGGAATCGCGTTGTCCAGCAGCAGTCCCATGAAGCTTGGGTCGCTCCAGGCCGCTTCCGGCATGGCCAGCACATGATAGCGACTCTGCAGGTCATCCAGGCCTGCTTCGTTCAATCGATAGCGCACCAGATTGGCTGGCAGTTGCACGTCCAGTCCGCGTCTGCGGGCGTAGGCGATCGCGCCGGCGAAGGCTTCACCCTGCGTTTCTCCTGACCAGAAGGTGCGCGAGCCTCGCCAACTGGCCTGGCGCAGTTCGACCGGTTCGCCTGTGAGAAAGCGCGGCAATGCCAGGCTGATGGTTTTGACGAAATCCTTGTAACTGATGATGCGAACCCGCTTGCAGTGCTCGCTTGCGGCATAGTCCTCGAAGCATGCGTAGCCTGGAGCAGGAGTAGAGCAGGCGAAACCATCGATCATGCGCAGGTCGAAGGCCTGCAGTTGCTGTGTTTGCGCTTCGACGACCTGCGTGAGGGCTGCATGGGCCTGGGCCTTGTCTTCCTGTACCGGGCCGGAGAGTGCGCCGCGCGGCAGGTTGACCAGCAGTTGCAGTTGCGGGCCGTCGTGCCAGCAGATGCTATCGACCGCAGCGGGTAGCGGCTTGAAGGGCAGGCGCAGGGCGCTCGCTCTGGCAAAAATCTGCCGTGAGCCACGGCCGAGCAGGCCCATGCGCTGAGCAAGAGCGGCCAGGCGGCTGCTAAGGGTTGAAGATTCGGACAGGCTCATGGCCGGCAGATCGCTCCTGAAGCGTCTACTGCAATGTGGCAGACGTGGACAACTGTTGCCCATAAAGCGTAGCGCGAAACATGAGCGCCAGCAGCTGTGCAGGTCTGTGGCAAAATAGCCGCATTCATTTGCGAGGGTGCCTCCATGCCCAGCTTGGTGCTGGATATTGCGTTATCGGCCGAACGATTGCAGGCCATCTACCGTGGCAATGCCAACCGGATTATGGCGCAAAGCCGTGACGGGCGCCGCGTCAGTTTGCCGGCTCACCATTTGCGGCCGTATCTGACTCACGCCGGCATCTATGGTTCCTTCGTCCTGGAGTTCAGCAACACCGGCGAGTTGCTGAGCTTACGCCCTTTGGACTGATCTGGCGCGCTTGCCTCGCGCCGATGATGCCTGCACGGCTATAATCAGCGGCTTGCCAACCCTTATCTGTCGAGCTGAGCCTGCCCATGTACTCCCTGGCCCGCGAGCTGCTGTTCAAACTGTCCCCGGAAACCTCTCATGAACTGTCCATCGATCTGATTGGTGCCGGTGGCCGGCTGGGTCTCAATGGCCTGCTGACCAAGGCGCCGACCAGCCTGCCGGTCAATGTGATGGGCTTGCAGTTCGCCAACCCGGTTGGTCTGGCGGCGGGGCTCGACAAGAATGGCGATGCCATCGATGGCTTCGCCCAGCTCGGCTTTGGCTTCGTCGAGATCGGTACCGTGACCCCGCGGCCGCAGCCGGGCAATCCCAAGCCGCGCCTGTTCCGCCTGCCCGAGGCCGAGGCGGTGATCAATCGTATGGGGTTCAACAATCACGGTGTCGATCATCTGCTGGCGCGGGCCAGGGCCGCGAAGTTCAAGGGGGTGCTGGGCATCAATATCGGCAAGAATTTCGATACGCCGGTCGAACGTGCGGTGGATGATTACCTGACCTGTCTGGACAAGGTCTACGCCCATGCCAGCTACGTCACGGTCAACGTCAGTTCGCCCAACACGCCGGGGCTGCGCAGCCTGCAGTTCGGTGATTCGCTCAAGGAGCTGCTCGAGGCGTTGCGTCGCCGTCAGGAAGACCTGACCCAGGAACACGGCAGGCGCGTACCGCTGGCGATCAAGATCGCGCCGGACATGAGCGACGAAGAAACAGCGCTGGTCGCATCGGCCCTGCTGGGTGCCGATATGGACGCGGTGATCGCCACCAACACCACCCTCAGCCGCGCAGGCGTCGAGGGGCTGGCTCATGGCGACGAGGCCGGCGGGCTTTCGGGGGCGCCGGTGCGAGACAAGAGCACGCATATCGTCAAGGTACTGGCTGGCGAGTTGTCGGGCCGTCTGCCGATCATCGCAGTCGGTGGTATTACCGAGGGCAAGCACGCAGCGGAGAAAATCGCTGCAGGGGCGAGTCTGGTGCAGATCTATTCGGGGTTCATCTACAAGGGGCCGGCGCTGATTCGCGAGGCTGTGGATGCGATTGCTGCGTTGCGTAAATAAGCTGCGTAAATAAATAGGGCTCCCGAAGGAGCCCTTGGGCTTGCGCCCGCCGCCCGGAGGGGGTCGGCATGGTGAAGTCGGGTGTGATCCTGATCAGCCGACAGCGTGAAGTTCGTTGAGTCGATGAATACCGGCGGTGCCGGTCAGCCCATCCCAATTGTCGCCACGGCCCTCACGCCAGCCATTGAGCCAGGCCTGACGAACCGAAGGTAGGGTAAAGGGGCAGAGTTCGCGGGATTTACCATTGATGCCGTATTGATAGCCGCGCAAAAAAGCTCTTTCTAACGGATCACGCTTAAGTCTTCTCATAGGGTGTTGCCCTCACTGTTGACTGTTATGTCCCGTTGGCCTTGTAGCAAGGCCGGGCAGAAATCTTTCTGCCTACGAAAGTCCGCTGCCGGCGTGGCGAACCTTCTGTGCCTTCGCCGTTGCAGCGAAAGCCTTAGGTAGTGTTCTAACGAATGCACCGATGGCTGTGAATGATCGATTTGTCATAAGGGCGTAACCTAAATGCGGGTGACGCCATAAGGAAGCTGGGCATATGTCCAGCCTCTTTCAGCCAAGCGCCGCCACAGCTGGCTATGCGCATCGATGCTTAATTTTGCGAGTGCAAATGAGAGCTCTTACTTATTCCGACGAAGGGTCGCACTGTGACCTTTTGTCACTTATTTTGAGTCGAGGTGCGCCTGCGCACCCCCTGACGCCATAGGCAGTTGAATATCCATGTCTGATCGTTACGAAATCGTGCTGACCTGTCCCAAAGGGCTAGAAGGCCTGTTGCTGGAAGAAGCGAAGGCGCTGGGCCTGGAGGAGGCGCGCGAGCAGACCGCCGCCGTCCGTGGGCATGCCGAGATTGAGGTGGCCTACCGGCTGTGCCTGTGGTCGCGGCTGGCCAATCGCGTGCTGCTGGTGCTGTCGCGCTTTTCCATGAACAACGCCGATGAGCTGTACGAAGGCGTCAAGGCGCTGGATTGGCGTGATCACCTGGAGCCGGCTGGCAGCCTGGCAGTGGAGTTCAGCGGCAATGGCTCGGGCATCGATAACACCCACTTCGGCGCGCTCAAGGTCAAGGATGCGATCGTCGACCGGCTGCGCACCGCCGGCGGCGAGCGTCCGAGCATCGACAAGCTCAACCCCGATTTGCGCGTGCATCTGCGCCTGGATCGAGGTGAGGCGGTGCTCTCTCTGGACCTTTCAGGGCACAGCCTGCACCAGCGCGGCTACCGTCTGCAGCAGGGCGCCGCGCCGTTGAAGGAAAACCTGGCTGCCGCGGTGCTGATTCGCGCCGGCTGGCCGCGTATCGCGGCCGAGGGCGGCGCGCTGGCCGACCCCATGTGCGGTGTCGGCACCTTCCTGATCGAAGCTGCGCTGATGGCCGCCGACATCGCGCCCAACCTCAAGCGCGAACGCTGGGGCTTTTCCAACTGGCTCGGCCATGTGCCGGCCATCTGGAAGAAGCTGCATGCCGAGGCCGAACAACGGGCCGCAGCCGGCCTGGCCAAGTCGCCGCTGTGGATTCGCGGTTATGAAGCCGACCCGCGCCTGATCCAGCCTGGGCGTAACAACGTAGAGCGTGCCGGTCTCTCCGACTGGGTGAAGATCTATCAGGGGGAGCTGGGCAGTTTCGAGCCGCGGCCGGACCAGAATCAGAAGGGCCTGGTGATCAGCAACCCGCCCTATGGCGAGCGCCTGGGCGACGAAGCCAGCTTGCTGTACCTCTATCAGAACCTCGGCGAGCGTCTGCGTCAGGCCTGCCTGGGCTGGGAAGCGGCGGTGTTCACCGGGGCGCCGGAGCTGGGCAAGCGCATGGGCTTGCGCAGCCACAAGCAGTATTCGTTCTGGAACGGTGCGCTGGCGTGCAAGCTGCTGCTGATCAAGGTACAGACCGAGCAGTTCGTCACCGGCGGGCGGCGTGCGCGCGAGGACGATCAACAACCGGTGAGCGAAGCACCACAGCAGGCGCGTTTGTCCGAAGGCGGCCAGATGTTCGCCAACCGCCTGCAGAAGAACCTCAAGCAACTGGGCAAGTGGGCGCGCCGCGAAGGTGTCGAGTGCTACCGGCTGTACGATGCCGACATGCCGGAATACGCCCTGGCGGTCGATCTGTATCTTGACTGGGTGCACGTGCAGGAATATGCCGCGCCGCGTTCGATCGACCCGGACAAGGCGCAGGCGCGTCTGCTCGATGCCCTGGCCGCGATCCCGCAGGCGCTGGGTGTGGTGCAGAGCCGGGTGGCGATCAAACGCCGCGAGCGCCAGACCGGCACCAAGCAGTACCAGCGTCAGGCTGCCCAGGGCCAGTTCATGGAGGTGAGCGAAGGCGGCGTCAAACTGCTGGTCAATCTCACCGACTACCTGGATACCGGCCTGTTCCTCGATCACCGTCCGCTGCGCCTGCGCATCCAGCGTGAGGCGGCCGGCAAGCGTTTCCTCAACCTGTTCTGCTACACCGCCACGGCCACCGTGCATGCGGCCAAGGGTGGGGCGCGCAGCACCACCAGCGTCGATCTGTCGAAAACCTACCTGGACTGGGCGCGGCGCAATCTCTCGCTCAACGGTTTTTCCGACAAGCATCGCCTGGAGCAGGGCGATGTGATGGCCTGGCTGGGTGAGGATCGCGGCGAGTACGACCTGATCTTCATCGACCCGCCGACCTTCTCCAACTCCAAGCGTATGGAAGGTGTGTTCGATGTGCAGCGTGACCACGTCGAGCTGCTCGACCTGGCCATGGCGCGCCTGGCCCGCGGCGGGGTGCTGTACTTCTCCAACAACTTCCGCAAGTTCCAGCTAGACGAGACTCTGGTAGCGCGTTATCAGGTCGAGGAGATCAGCGCGCAGACCCTGGATCCGGACTTCGCGCGCAATCCGAAGATCCACCGCGCCTGGCGTTTCACTGCGCGGTAGGTTGTCGGCCTGCGGTCTGGAGGCAATCGGGGGCTTGGATCCAGAAGCGCCCCCGGATTGCATCCGGGCTACGATTATTTAGCGCTTGGGCTGGTTATAGGTGTACAGCAGCACCTGATCGAGAATCGAGGTGGCTCCCCAGGGTTTGGGGTCGTTGAGGATGGCCACCACCGCCCAGTCCTGGCCATTGCTGTCGCGGCTGTAGCCGGCGATGGCGCGTACGTTGTTCAGCGTGCCGGTCTTGATGTGCGCCTCGCCCACCAGCGGTGTGCGCTGCAGACGTCGACGCATGGTGCCGTCCATCGCCACCAGCGGCATCGAGCTGCGGAATTCGGCGGCATACGGGCTGCGCCAGGCAGCCTGGAGAATCAGCGCCATCTCCCGCGCGCTGATGCGTTCGGCGCGCGACAGCCCTGAGCCATTCTCCATTACCAGCTGCGGCGCGGTGATGCCCTTGCGTGCCAGCCAGCTGCGGATCACCCGCTGTGCGGCCATGGCGTCGTCCTGATCGGCTTCGGTGCGGAACTGCGCACCTATGCTGAGGAACAACTGCCGGGCCATGGTGTTGTTGCTGTACTTGTTGATGTCACGGACGATCTCCACCACGTCGGGCGAGAAGGCGCGTACCAGCATGCGGGCTTTTTCCGGAACGCTGCCCTGGCGGTCCTTGCCGAGAATCTTGCCACCGAGCTCCTGCCAGATGCCGCGTACCGCGCCCGCTGCATAGCTGGGGTGGTCCAGCAGCGACAGGTAGGTTTGCGCGCTGCAGCCTTCGGCGAGCTGGCCGCTGACGATCAGGGTGGTGCCGTCGAACTCTTCCACTGCGTTGTAACGAATGTCCGGCCAGGATGGGCACTTGGCGGCCTTGAGCAGGCGTACCTGATTGTCGATACGCACCGAGGCGATGGGAGGGTCCATGGCGATGCTCACCTTGCCGTCTTCGGCACGGGTGATGAACCGTTGCGCCTTGAGGTTGACCAGCAGCGAGTCGGGCTTGACCAGGAAGGGCTTGTTGGCGTCGCCACCGTCGTCGTTGAAAGCCGGCAATTGCGGGGCGACGAAGAAACTGCGATCCAGCACCAGGTCGCCCTGGACCTGGCGCACGCCATTGATGCGCAGGTCGCGCAGCAGCAGCCAGAGTTTTTCCATGTTGAGTTTCGGGTCGCCACCACCCTTGAGGTAGAGGTTGCCGTGCAGCACACCGTCCTTCAGAGGGCCGTCAGCATAGAACTCGGTCTTCCACTGATGGTTCGGGCCCAGCAGTTCGAGTGCCGCGTAGGTGGTCACCAGCTTCATGGTCGAGGCCGGGTTGACCGAGACATCGGCGTTGAACTGCAGGCCGCCGGTCTGCCCGCCTAGCGGTACGGTCATCACGGACAGCGAGCTGTTGGCGATCTTGTTGGCCTTCAGCGCCTGCTCCACCTTGGCAGGTAGTGCGGCGCTGGCCGCATGACAGGAGAGGGCGAGGGGGAAAAGCACGGCGCTCAGCGCCAGTTGGCGAAACCGCTGAATCATCGACAGGGACCTTCCGCAATCAGGCGGGAGTAACGAGGTAGACAGACAAACGACCGTCTGGCTCGGGAAAAAGTTGCCCGCATTATGCCGCAAGAGCCGATCCTCAGTCGGCCCCGTCCGCTTAAAAACAGGCGTCGCAAACAGCTGGCGTTCAACATCCGTGAGGGCCGGCCAGGACACAAAACGGGCGCTCGGCCGGCGAAACTGCTAGAGTGCCGCGCGTTATCACCTTTGAGGATTGTTTCATGGCGACCAACCGTTCCCGCCGTCTGCGCAAGAAGCTCTGTGTCGATGAATTCCAGGAGCTGGGCTTCGAGCTGACCCTGAACTTCAAGGCCGACCTGAGCGACCAGACCCTCGACGCTTTCGTCGATCAGTTCCTCGATCAGGCCATCGCCGGTAATGGCCTGGACTACGTAGGTGGTGAGGACTACGGTCTGGTCTGCCTGGCCAAGCGTGGCTCGGTCAACGAGGAGCAGCGCGCCGCCGTCGAAGCCTGGCTGAAGGGCCGTGACGAGCTGCAGAACTACGAGATCAGCCCGCTGCTTGACGTCTGGTATCCGGAAAATCCGATCAACCAGGCCTGATAGCTATTCGGCGCCGGGTTCTCCGGCGCCGCTTGCCTGGACAGGCTTTCGGCCAACTCAGGCGACTACCAGGTTGTAGGAGCGAGCTCTGCTCGCGAACCGAGGCGTTGTAAGGCCTATCGAGCGCAGTTGCTCCTACAGAACTCCCGCCTTTTCCAGTATTGCCTGCTCGTCCACCTCGTCGATCTGCTCGGGCTGCATGAAGCGCTCGGCATAACGCCGATGTATGCCGCTGCGGATGAAAAGGGCGAACAGCTGTGGGTCGATGTGCGCGCCCTTGCACATGCCGACCATGATGTTCAGCGCTTCCGACAGCGTCTTGCCCTTCTTGTAGGGGCGGTCCACCGCTGTCAGAGCTTCGAAGATATCGGCGATCGCCATCATTCTTGCCGGCAGGCTCATCTGCTCGCGTGTCAGGCGCTTGGGGTAACCCGTGCCGTCCATTTTCTCGTGGTGCCCGCCGGCGATTTCGGTGACGCTCTGCAGGTGTTTGGGGAAGGGCAGGCGGTCGAGCATCAGGATGGTCTGCACGATGTGGTGGTTGATGATGTAGCGCTCCTCGGTGGTCAGCGTGCCGCGCGTGATGCTCAGGTTGTGCAGTTCGCCCCTGTTGAATTTGTGTTGCGGCACGTCCAGTTTGAAGCCCCAGCGGTTGTCCGTCGCGATCAGCTCCTGAGCCGGTCGCTCGATCAGGTGATCGAGACGATCAGCCAGCAGCGCCTCTTCCACCGGCAGGCCGGCGGGCGCAGAACGCTCCAGGCGTTTGGCTTCCTCCCAGGACACTCCCAGCCGGTTATCCAGAGTACGCAGCCAGCGGCGTTCGGCTATCTGCTCGAGGCGCGCCTGGTCGGCCTCGGCCATGGCCTCGCCACCCTGGTTGATGCGCGCGATGAAGGCAAATTCTTCATCCAGATCGCTCAGCAACTGATCGCGTTGTGCGGCCAGTGCTGCTTCGTCGCCGCCTTCGGCGCGGCCACGCCAGTAGGCGATCCAGGCATCGCGCTTGAGCACCTCGAAGCGCATGCGCACCTCGTGAATGCGGTCATACAGGGTTTCCAGCTTGGTCGCCTTGTCCACCACGTATTCGGGAGTGGTGACCTTGCCGCAATCGTGCAGCCAGGCGGCGATATGCAGCGCCTCCCATTCCTCGTCGCTGGGGGCGTAGTCAATAAACTCCGGAGCCTCACTCTCGGCGGCGGCTCGCGCCAGCATCAATGTGAGCTCCGGCACTCGCTGACAGTGGCCGCCTGTATAGGGGCTCTTGGCGTCGATGGCGCCGGCGATCAGCTGGATGAAGGCATCGAGCAACTGCTTTTGTCTGGCCAGCAGGCGCTGACTTTCGATGCACAGAGCTGCGCTGCCCGAGACCGCTTCGACGAAGGCCACGCGGTCCGGGCTGAGCATGCTTTCACTGTCCTCGCCGTTATCACGTTGCAGCAGCACCAACACACCCACGGTGTCGCCCTGACGGTTGTGCAGGCCGGTGGCGATCAGATGCAGGCGCGGACTGTCCATCGCCGATAGCAACCCTTGAAACTTGCCTGCCTGATCGAAGCCGATGGAGGTGGCGATGCTCTCGCCGCCGCTGGCCGGGCGTTGCAGCCAGGTGGGCAGGCTTGGGTCGTCGTGGGTCAGGGCGTGAAGGTCGAGTTCGGCGAGGCTGCGGCTCTGACCGTCGATCACCAGTCCCTGGGGCTCCAGCCGGCCGCTGTCGTTGTCGAGCAGATAGAGCAGCCCGCCCTGGGCATCGCTGATCGATACGGTGGCGTCCATCACCCGTTTGATCAGCGCGTCGAAATGGGTTTCCGCGGAAAGGCTGGCAGCGATATCGAGGAAGCTCGACAGGGTGTCCTTCATGCTCCCCATCGACACCGCCAACTGGTCGACTTCGAGAATCGGCGAGCGGCCGCTGGCCGGGTAACTGAAGTTGAAGCGACGGATCGCCTGCGCTTCCTGCACCAGGCTGCGCAGGGGTTTGACCACCAGGCGCGAGGTCAGCCAGCCCAGCGGCAGGCACAGCAGCAGCGTGGTCAGGGTGATCAGGGCGCCCTGCCAGCGGATGCGATAGGCCTCGGCCAACAACTCCTGCTCGGGCACCAGCAGCGCCAGGTGAAGCCCTTGTGGGCCGCCTTCCTGAATGTGCCGGTGGGCCATGGCCCAGCGCTGCCTGGCCAGTTCGATGATGCCCTCGTCCTGTTCGTTGAGTTTCCCGGACAGCAGCTCACCTAACGCCGGGTTGAGCTCGCTGACCTTGACCAGCGACACCTTGCCGTCGACCTCCTTGAGCAGACGGTTGCTCTCGGGATAGGCCACCGCGTTACCGTCGCCGTCGGCAAGCACCACCTGGCTGTTGGGCGTGACGCGGTGAGTCGCCAGCGTAGCCGAAAGGTCGTCGAGGGTGAGGTCGGCGCCGAGTACGGTGGTCAGGCCGCTGCGTCTGGCCAGGGTGGTGCCGATTTCCTGAGTGGAGAAAAACAGATAGGGCGCTGTGGTGATTTGCCCGCCATCGTCGCGGGCGCGCTTGAACCACTCGCGCCGTCTTGGATCGTAGGGCTCGCTGAGATTCTGGCGGCGGGTCAGCGGGTTCAGCGAGCCGTCATAGAACAGGTAGTCGCTCTCGGTTCCCGTGCTACTGCGGTCGATGGCCCAGACTTGATAGGCGGCCTTGTCCGGTGCGTTGAAGCGCTGCTTGAGCATTTCGCTGCGCAGCGGTCTGACCATGAAGAAATCACCATCTTCGTAGCCGAGGTAGATCGAGGCCAGCTTGGGATTGTCGCGCAGTGCCTGGGCGAACAGCGGCAGCATTTTCAGGCGTTCATCGAGTGTGTCGGCCTGGGTAGCCGGATGCAGCGCCAGCAGGCTGAGCAGGTGGCGGATGGGCCGGTAGGTGCTGTCCAGGTCGCGCTCTACGTCGTGCTGGATGCGCTCGAAGAGGGTCGAACTGCTGGAGAAGATCAGCCGGCTGGTCTGCTTGTAGTTGAACAAACCCAGCACGACACCGGTGAACAGCAACAGAAGTGTGAACAGGACACTGATATGGACGTGCAGGGGGAAACGGCGTTCACGCGCTACGGCGGGCTTTAGCATCGCACTTCACTCCTTGGGCGCTGCGTGCTTGCACAGCATAGTGAAGAGTGGGCGAATCTGCCGGAACGTTATAAGGGCTGCTGCGAACCGTCCTCGGTTTTGTCTGGCTTTCTCAGCTGCAGGCGCAGGCCATGTACCAGCAGCGCCACCGTCAGGGTCAGGGCGACACCGATTAGCGCGTTGAGCAGGCGTACCTCGGCCAGGTGCCAGTCCTGTGACAGGCTTTCGGCCAGAAGCACGAAGCACAGGCTGGTCTGCAGTACGAACAGGCCGTAGTGATTGGCCTGCAGCGCGCGGCTGAGGATGACCAGCACCAGCAGGGTCATCACCATCATCGGCGGACTTTGCAAGCTATGACCGAAGAGGATCAGCAGGCCGGCGGCGGCGAGACTGGCAAGGCTGGCTTGCAGCGCCCGTACCAGGCTGCCGCGGAACTCCAGCTGCAATGTGCTGATCACGGTCAGCGTCAGCCAGTAACCACGCGACAGACCAGCCAGGTTGACGATCAGACCGGAGGCGGCGAAGGCCAGCATGCAGGCCAGCGCATGCAGGCGCCATTGCTGGCGTGGCAGGCGCTGCGCGTGACGCTTGAGCACCTTGAGAATGGCGAGAAAGCGCGGCATGTACGGCCACATACGCAGGCCATGCAGGCCGCGCAGGCCGAAGGCGAGCAACATCACCCACAGCCCGCCGAGGATGAAAAGCATGGCCACTGCGTAGGGGTTGTGCAGATTGCCAATGCCGAATTGTCCCTGGCCGAGGCACAGGCAGATGCACAGGCCGATGCCCAGCTTGCCGGCCTCGCTTCCGAAACGCTGCAGCCAGGCCAGCAGCAGGCCGAAGGCGGCAAAAATACCCAGGCTGACCAGCGGGTGACTTCCGGCCCAGAACCCCAGGCCGGCGCTGCAGGCACCGAGACCGGTGAGCAGCAGCATGCGCAACATGCCGAAGCGGTGCAGTGGATTGGCCTGCGCGGCCTGGAAGGCGCCGGCCGAGGCCCAGAGGAAACCACTATGGGCAGTGAACAGACCGAGCAGCAGCGGCAAGGCACAACCCAGCCCGGCGACCACCGCCGGGCCCCAAGCCGGCGGGCCTGCATGCCAGGTGAAACTGTTGCGAATCAGGTTCTTCATGTGTCGTCAGACCGGGCTCGAGCGGCCGGTCATTTCCCTCGCCATTTCCGTAGCGTAGCTGTCGGTCATGCCGGCGATGAAATCGATCACGCGCATGAACGAGCGGTACAGTGGCCAGCCCGGCTCCGGCGCGTAGTAGCTGAGCAGATCGAGAATGCGCCGGTGCTTGAAGGACAGCGTGCGCCCACTGTGCTGTTCCAGCGCCGCGCCGCAGAAGGCATTGAGGAGGATTTCCAGCGTGGTGTAGGCGCCGATCTCATGCAGCGTCTTGCGCTTGTCGTGGAAGATCTTCTCCCGCGCCAGAGACTTCGCGCTCTGCACGCAGCGCTTGGCCGCGCCGTGCATGTGTTCCACCAGATCGCCCTGCAGGTCGCCGCCAAGCAGTGCCTGCTGCTGCTCGACGAAGGCACCGGCCGCAGCATTGGTCAGGTGCTCGATGGCCTTGCCGCGCAGGATCGCCAGTTTGCGCCGGCGCGAGTCCTTGGGGCCTAGCTGGCGATAGGTCTCCGGCAGATCGTCGCCGACCAGGTCGAGCAGCAGCGTCTCGACTTCGGTGTAGTCGAGCAGCTCCATCTCCACGCCGTCTTCCAGGTCGATCAGGCCGTAGCAGATGTCATCCGCCGCCTCCATCAGGTAGACCAGCGGATGGCGCGCCCAGCGCTGGGGCTCCAGTTGCGGCAGCTCGAGCTTGGCGGCGATTTGCTCGAGCAGCGGCAGTTCGCTCTGGTAGCAGCCGAACTTGTGTTTCTTGTAGCCCTGGGCGTCGGCATGACGGGCCGTCCAGGGGTACTTGAGATAGGTGCCGAGGGTGGCGTAGGTCAGGCGCGTGCCGCCGTCGAACTGGTGGTATTCGAGTTGAGTGAGGACGCGAAAGCCCTGGGCGTTGCCTTCGAAATTAAGAAAGTCGGCGCGTTCGGCATCGCTCATCGCATCCAGCCAGCCGCGCCCGGCGGCCTGCTGGAACCAGTGGCGAATGGCGTCCTCGCCGGAATGGCCGAACGGCGGATTGCCGATGTCATGGGCCAGGCAGGCGGACTGTACGACCATGCCCAGATCGCTGGGTGTGCACCAGTCCGGCAGTTCGTCACGCAGCATCTCGCCGACGCGCATGGCCAGGGAGCGGCCTACGCAGCTGACCTCCAGCGAGTGGGTAAGGCGGGTATGGATATGGTCGTTGCTGGAAACCGGATGCACCTGCGTCTTGCGCCCCAGGCGGCGGAAGGCGCCGGAGAAGATGATGCGGTCATGATCCTTATGAAAGGGACTGCGTCCGAGCTCTGCCGAGCTGGGAGCGGGTTTGCCGAGACGTTCGCGGGTGAGCAGGGTGTGCCAATCCAAGGCCTATCCTCGCCAGGTTGATCCAGACCCCTAGCTTGGTTGTTCGTGCCGCTGCCTGCAACCCCGTGTTGGCTACAGACCGGCGGCGTCGATGTCTACCAGGAGCAGCCGGTGACCGTTATCGATGAACTGACCCGCTGTCAGGCAGTACTGGTTGGTGGTGGCGTCACGATAGGTGGTGGAGAGCGTCAGGCGCCGCTCTTCCCAGCCTTCGGCCAGCAGTTGATAGAAGTAGGGGCGCCATGACCAGTTGTGGCCCAGGTAGCGGTCATCGGCGTGCCAGGCCTGTTGGCGCCACTCCAGATTCGGCGTCAGCTGAGTGCCGTGGCGATCGCACTGATAGGTGCGCAGCAGCCAAGGATAACTGTCCGGCGCGCGCAGGCCGCTAGTAGGGGCGCCGCTCTCAGCCCAGGGCCGCAGTTCGGCCATCAGTTCGCTCAACTGCTGGCGCAGGTTGACCAGGCGTGCGCGCTCAGCGAGTTTCTGTTTCACATAATAGTCGCGCAGGCGGGCGAAGCGGCCGACGAAGGCGTCGCTGGCGAACAGCTCCCGCTCGGGCCTGGCGAAGAGAAAACCCTGCACGTAGCGCGCGCCGCACTCGAGGGCGAAGTTCAGCTCGGCTTCGGTTTCCACCCCCTCGGCGATGATCCAGCAGCCGGTCTTCTCCGCCATCTGCGCCAGGGCCTTGACCACTTCGCCGCTGGGGCCCCCACGCGCAGCTTCCTGAAACAGGCGCATGTCCAGCTTGAGGATGTCCGGCTGCAGCGCCAGCACGCGGTCGAGCTGCGAGTAGCCGGCACCGAAGTCGTCGATCGCGATTCGCGCGCCGGCTTCGCGGTAGCGTGCGACCACATCGGACAGGCGCTGGCGGGCGCCGCCCAGTTCGGTTATTTCGAAGACGATGCGCGCGGGGTCGATACGGCTGCGCTGCAGTTGAATCAGGCTGGGAAGGGGTTGGGCAGGGCGCAACAGGCTGATCCAGCGCGGCGAAATGTTCAGGCTGAGAAACCAGTCGCCGGGGGCTTCGCCAAAGCGCTGCAGCGCATCTTCGCGGACCTGGCGGTCCAGGCGGCGCAGGGCTGCGGTGGGCGTTTTCGGATCGGCGAAGAGATGGCCGGCTGAGTGTTCCCGTCCACTGCCATCGCGCAGCCGGGCCAACGCTTCGACGCCAGCTATGCGGCCAGTGGCCGTGTCGATGAAGGGTTGGAAGACGGCGAATGGCTGTCCGTCGAGCACTGAATGTCCTTAGCTGCGAGCAGTTGGCCGCGTGAAGCGGCAGACTGCTCGACCAAGCAAGATTACGGCCACTCCTCGCAAGGGTGGCCGCATTTGCTACCTCATGGGACGGTGCCGAAGCAACGGAATGACCAGCAGTGCCAGGCGCAACAAGCTACGCATGCCCCGCTTGCGAACCAGCAATGCGGTCAGCGTCGCCGCGCCACCTGCGAGCCAGATTGGTGCAGTACCCTGACGCAGGCGTTGTCCGTAGTCACGCGCCTGACGTAGCGGGCTGGTGAGCTGCAACGCCTCATGGCGAACTTCCTGGCGGCGCATCTCCAGGCGCATGCGCAGCACGGCCTTGCGCATCTCGCGCGGCGAAGCGCCTGGTGGCATGGTTGGAGTGGTCATGGCAACAGTTGCTCCTTGTCTCGTTGCAATTCTTCCAGCGTCGCGCTGAAAGGCGCTTCAGCGTGCCGCAGGCTCTGCACCAGCCAGGTACCGCAGGCTAGCAGGCCCGCTCCATGGAACACGCACAACCCTATGGCCACTGCCAGGCGGTGACTGTCCCAGAAGATGACCAGCAACAGAACGGACAAGCCGAACAACAGAAGCAGAGCAAAGCTGAAGCACAGGCCCCCGAGAAGCAGAGCACGCAGTGCCTGGTTGCGCTGGTCTTCCAGTTCATGGGCCAGCAGCGCGATATGGCCTTGCAAAAGGCCGAGCAGCGCTGCTCCCAGACGACGGGCTGAAGAGTCCTTGGACATGGGCGCTGTCAACGACGGCTCATCATAAGGCCGAACACCAGGCCGACAGCGGCTGCCAAGCCGACAGCCTGCCATGGATGCTTGTGAACGTACTCTTCGGTGGCGTCGACGGCGACCTTGCCCTGTTGGCGTAAGCTGGCTTCGGCATCATGCAGGGTTTCGCGGGCTCGACTCAGGCTGCTGCGAATATCGTCGCGCAGGGCTTCGGCCTGTTCGCCGGCCAGACTGGCCGAGTGTTGCAGGAGCTTCTCGGTGTCGCTGACCAGAGCCTGGAATTCATCCAGCAAGGCGTCCTTGGTGCTTGAAGTAGCGGCTTTGTTTGGCATGGCGAGCAGTCCTCTGCGTTGGGTATGTATGGTTTACGAGTGCACTGCGGCGCAAGGGTTCCGAAAGAATAGTCGCTGAGTGACCGGTTCGGCATTTGGTATAGCGATTGCTATTTGCTGGTGCGCGAAGGCCGGGAAATGCCCTGCGATGGGGCTTTTCGGGTGCGGCTCAGGATGGTCCATTTCGCGTATAACCATTTGATTAACAAGAGATTAGTACCGATCAGAGGATTTTCGGTGGCGCTGTTTTAGGGCCGCCCGAAAGCACTTTTCGAGGGCGTACGCGGTGGCTTGGCTGCATTGTGGTGCGCATTTTCGATGGTGTGCCTTGGTTTGGTGCCTTTTCTTCTGCCTCCGGAGTTTTCTTCCTCGATGGAAAACATCAACAGCGCCGTGGCCACGCTGATCCACGGTTCCAATACCCTGTTCATCCTGCTGGGTGCGATCATGGTCCTGGCCATGCATGCCGGTTTTGCCTTCCTCGAAGTGGGCACGGTACGGCAGAAGAATCAGGTCAATGCGCTATCGAAAATCCTCTCGGACTTCGCCATTTCCGCGCTGGCGTATTTCTTCATTGGTTACTGGATCGCCTATGGCATCAGTTTCCTTGAGCCGGCCGCGGTGCTGACCGAAAACCACGGCTATGGCCTGGTGAAGTTCTTCTTTCTGCTGACCTTCGCCGCTGCGATTCCGGCGATCATCTCCGGCGGTATAGCCGAGCGCGCAAAGTTCGGCCCGCAGCTGTGCGCCACGGTGTTGATCGTGGCGTTCGTCTATCCGTTCTTCGAGGGCATGATCTGGAATGGCAACTACGGACTGCAGGCCTGGCTGGAGGCGCGTTTCGGCACCGGCTTCCATGACTTCGCGGGATCGGTGGTGGTGCATGCGATGGGCGGCTGGCTGGCATTCGGCGCGGTGCTGTTGCTCGGTCGCCGCAATGGCCGTTACCGCGACGGCAAGCTGGTGGCCATGGCACCCTCGAACATCCCGTTCCTGGCGCTGGGCTCGTGGATCCTGATCATCGGCTGGTTCGGCTTCAACGTGATGAGTGCGCAGACGCTCGAAGGCGTCAGCGGGCTGGTGGCGGTCAACTCGCTGATGGCCATGGTCGGCGGCACCGTCGCCGCGCTGCTGGTTGGGCGTAACGACCCGGGCTTCCTGCACAACGGCCCGCTCGCCGGCCTGGTAGCGGTCTGCGCAGGTTCGGACCTCATGCATCCGATTGGCGCCCTGGTCACCGGTGCGATCGCCGGCGCGTTGTTCGTCTGGGCCTTCACCGCGACTCAGGTGAAGTGGAAGATCGACGACGTGCTCGGCGTCTGGCCGTTGCATGGTCTGTGTGGCGTTTGGGGCGGTATCGCCTGCGGCATCTTCGGCCTCGAAGCCTTCGGTGGCCTGGGTGGCGTGAGTCTGGCCAGCCAGGTGATCGGCACGGCCCTGGGTGTGGTGATCGCGCTGGTCGGTGGCTTTGCGGTGTATGGCCTGCTCAAGACTTCCCTGGGCATTCGCCTGAGTCAGGAAGAGGAGTACAACGGCGCCGACCTGTCGATTCACAAGATCGGTGCGATGAGTCAGGATTGATACCTGTCGGCGCTGTCCGATCAGCGCCTTAACGGCCAATAAAAAACCGGGCATTTGCCCGGTTTTTTGTTCGTGCGCCAATCAGTCGCGGCGGCCTTCCACCGCCTTGCCGGCGACGGTGCCTTCCTTGAGCATGATCTGGTATTCCTTGCCGTCGGTTTCCACCTGGTGCAGGCGCACCAGCAGGTGGCCCCAATCCTTGGCGAACCACAGCACGGTCTTGCGGGTGCTTTGAGTGGGGTCGCGCACGCGCTCGACCTTGATCGCATCGATCAGGCCGGCCTTGGTACGCACCACTTC
Source organism: Pseudomonas sp. KB-10 (assembly GCF_018221585.1). NCBI lineage: Bacteria > Pseudomonadati > Pseudomonadota > Gammaproteobacteria > Pseudomonadales > Pseudomonadaceae > Pseudomonas > Pseudomonas sp. KB-10. Next base: position 328,995 of record NZ_QYYB01000002.1, on the reverse strand, counting down.
CTCGCCAAGCACGCGAAAATCGTAGGTTTCGATTTCGTCACCGTCGACCACCTGGTAGCTCACGCTCTTCTTGCCGGCTGCGACATCCTGCTGCAGGGCGATCTGGTAGGTCGACTTGTCCAGCAGGCCGCGATTGAGCGGGAAGCGCACAGAGTCGCCGCGGTCGCTGCCGATGACCTGCTTCTGCTCCCAATCGAAGTCCTGCTCGACCTTCTTGCCTTTGCCCAGGCCGCTGCGGTTGAGGCGGTAGGTCAGTGGCAGCAGGGCGCCGTTGTCGACGCGGAAGGTGCTCTCTTCGGTCAAGCCTGCGACCAGCATCGAAGCTTCGAAATTGAGCGTCCAGCGACCGTCGTCCTCACGCTTGAGGCTGCGCTCGGCACTGCCGCTGACCGGCAACTGCTTCCAGTCCGCGGTGTAGCTGGCGGAGAAAGGCTGCAGGTCCTCGGCGAGGGCTGGCAGGGCGAACAGGGTCATGGCGAACAGCAGGGCACGACGCATAGAGTCTCCTAGGTTCGAATCAGATGGCCGCTGGCCGGCAGCGGCTGGCCATCCAGCATTGCGCCTTGAGCGTCAAGACGCAAGCGGCCTTCGGCAAACCAGCGTACGGCCAGGGGGTAGATCTGGTGCTCCTGCCGGTGCACGCGGCTGGCCAGGCTTTCGGCCGTATCGCCTGCCATCACTGGCAGCACTGCTTGTACGACCAGAGGGCCACCATCGAGTTCCTCGGTGACGAAGTGCACGCTACAGCCGTGCTCGCTGTCACCAGCTTCCAGCGCACGCTGATGCGTATGCAGCCCCTTGTACCTGGGAAGCAGCGAAGGATGGATGTTCAGCAGACGCCCCGCGTAATGCTGAACGAAGCCCGGCGTGAGAATGCGCATGAAGCCGGCCAGCACCACCAGATCGGGCTGATAGGCATCGATGGCCTGGATCAGCGCCGCATCGAAGGCTTCGCGGCCGTCGAACTGCTTGTGGTCAAGCAGTTCGGTGGCGATGCCGGCCTGTTTCGCCCGTTGCAGACCGTAGGCATCGGCGCGGTTGGACATAACCGCGGCGATGCGAGCCGGATTGCCGTCGCGGGCGACGCTGTCGATCAGAGCCTGCAGGTTGCTGCCTGACCCGGAGATCAGAACGACGACATTACAGGGCATCAGTGGCTTTTCAGGTTGTTCAGCTGCACCTGAGCCGCGCCTTCGGCCGCCTCGGTGATCTGGCCGATGACCCAGGGCTGCTCGCCGCTGGCGCGCAGGCTGGCGAGGGCCGCCTCGACCTGATCCTGAGCGACGCAGATGACCATGCCGACGCCACAGTTCAGCACGCGGTGCATTTCATGCTCATCGACGTTGCCTTGTTCCTGCAGCCAGTCGAACACGGCCGGACGATTCCAGCTGGCGACGTCGATCACGGCCTGGGCGCCTTGCGGCAGTACGCGCGGGATGTTGTCCAGCAAGCCGCCGCCGGTGATGTGGGCCATGGCCTTGACCGCGCCAGTGTCCTTGATCAGCTTGAGCAGCGGCTTGACGTAGATGCGGGTCGGCGCCATCAGCAGGTCGGCCAGGGCCTTGCCGTCCAGTTGCACCTGCTCGATGTCGGCGCCGGAGACTTCGATGATCTTGCGGATCAGCGAGTAGCCGTTGGAGTGCGGGCCGGAGGAGGGCAGGGCGATCAGCGCGTCGCCGGTGACGACCTTGGAGCCGTCGATGATCTCGCTCTTTTCCACCACGCCGACGCAGAAGCCGGCCAGGTCGTAGTCTTCACCTTCGTACATGCCCGGCATTTCGGCGGTTTCACCACCGACCAGGGAGCAGCCAGCCAGCTCGCAGCCGGCACCGATGCCGGTGACCACGGTGGCGGCTACGTCGACGTTGAGCTTGCCGGTGGCGTAGTAGTCGAGGAAGAACAGCGGTTCGGCGCCGCAGACCACCAGGTCGTTGACGCACATGGCGACCAGATCCTGGCCGATGCTGTCATGCTTGTTCAGATTCAGCGCCAGGCGCAGCTTGGTACCCACGCCGTCAGTGCCGGAAACCAGTACCGGCTGCTTGTAGCCAGCCGGGATCTCACACAGGGCGCCGAAGCCGCCCAGGCCACCCATGACTTCCGGACGGGCAGTGCGCTTGGCGACGCCTTTGATGCGCTCGACCAGGGCTTCACCGGCATCGATGTCGACGCCTGCGTCCTTGTAGCTGATGGAGGGTTGCTTGCTCATAGATCCGGGCCTTTGGATGGGGAGTTCGTGTAGGCGCCGACGTGGCTCAGGCTCATCCAAGGAGCCCGGCGCGCGTACCGGCTGGCGAAGGCGCGCGATTTTATCAGGCTTGCCCGGTAGCGGCCACTCGCGTGCATGCGCTTCGTCGCGGGCACTGGCTCTGGTTGCCGGGGCAAGAGCGGCTGTTTAAGGTATAGGCCTTTGCGCACGCCGCCATCCCTTTGCGAGAGCCCGCCCCATGCGTCTGTCTGTCCGCCTGATGTTCTTCTGTTTGTCGCTCCTGAGCCTCTCGGCACTGGCTGCGCCGGTTGCCGGTTTGTATCAGGTGCGCGAACCGGTGGCGGACCAGCAACCGGAAAGCCGTGATGCGGCCATGCAGAAAGCCCTGCTGACCCTGGTGCTGCGCCTGACCGGTGATGCCAAGGCGCTGCAGAACCCGGCGCTGGAAGGGCTGCGCAAGGACCCGCAGCAGATCGTCAGCCAGTACGGTTACGAAGGCGATGCGCTGCTGGTGGAGTTCGATCCGGGCAGTACCGAGCGCCAGCTTCGTCAGGCCGGCCTGGCCCTGTGGGGGGGCAATCGTCCGGCGATCCTCGCCTGGTGGCTCAACGAGTCGCCGGAAGGCAGCCAACTGGTTGGCGAGAGCCAGGGCACCTCGGCGTCACTGCGCGATGCCGCTCAGCACCGTGGCCTGCCGCTGCGTTTGCCATTGGCCGATCTGAGCGAGCAGGCGCTGGGCAGTGCCGATGCCTTGCTGGCCAACGATCCGCAGGCGCTGCGCGAGGCCTCCGAACGCTATGGCGCTGACGCGCTGTTGGCGGTGCGTGCAGCCGAAAGCGGCGGTAGCTGGCAGGCAACCTGGCGCCTGTGGCTGGGTGACGAGCGTGAGCAGGGCAAGGCCGAGGGCGCGGATCAGGCCGCACTGGCCGATGCGGTGATGCTGGCGGTGGCCGAGCGTCTGGCGCCGCGTTTTGTCGTCAAACCGGGCGCCGCGCAGAGCCTGACGCTGGTGATCGAAGGTGCTGACCTGGGCCGTTTCGCGGCATTGGAGCGCCTGCTCGAACCCTTCGCCGCGCGTTTGCAGGAAATCGACGGGCAGCGCCTGGTCTATCAGGTCAGCGCCAGTCCGGAACAGCTGCGCGCGCAGCTGGCATTGGCTCAGCTGCAGGAAGTCAACGAGCCGCTCGATGCCGCTGAGCCGGTGGAGAGTTCGCAGGCGAGCCCACAAGACGAAGCGCCTCAGGTGAAGCCGCGCACCGATCAGCTGCGCTTTCGCTGGTAGAATCCCCGCCGGTAAAACACAGCCCTGTTCGCGGCGCCTTCCGGGCGCCGTTTCGCATCGAGGACGCGAGCATGACCGATTCCACCCGTTGGCTATGGATGGCTGGGCTGTTTCTGCTTGGCTGGCTCCTGTATCTGTTGCACCCGATTCTTTCGCCGTTCCTGATGGGCGTCCTGCTGGCCTATCTGGGTGATCCGCTGGTCGACCGCCTCGAACGGCATCGCCTGTCGCGCACCGGCGGCGTAATCGTGGTATTCACCCTGTTCGCGCTGCTGTTGTTGATTCTCCTGCTGGTGCTGGTACCCATGCTGGGGCGGCAACTGGTGCGGCTGTATCAACTGGCGCCGGAGATGCTCGACTGGTTGCAGGGCACCGCCTTGCCCTGGTCGCAATCGCACCTCGGGCTGCAGGACGATGTGCTGCAGCTCGCCCAGCTAAAGCAGGCATTCACCGACAACATCGGCAAGACCACCGATGTGCTCAGGTTGGTGCTGGCCCAGGCGACCTCCTCGGGCCTGGCGCTGCTGGCCTGGCTGGGCAACCTGCTGCTGATTCCGGTGGTGAGCTTCTACCTGATGCGTGACTGGGACGTGCTGGTCGCGCGTGTACGAGGGTTGCTGCCGCGGCAGCGTGAGGGGCTGGTGGTCAAACTGGCGGGCGAATGTCATGAGGTGCTGGGTGCCTTCCTGCGCGGCCAGTTGCTGGTGATGCTGGCGCTGAGCGTGATCTATTCCGTCGGTCTGATGCTGGTCGGGCTGGAGCTCGGACTGTTGATCGGTGTGCTGGCCGGCCTGGCGAGCATCGTGCCCTATATGGGCTTCATCGTCGGTATCGGTGCGGCGCTGAGCGCGGCGCTGTTCCAGTTCGGCCTCGAGCCCTATCCGCTGATCGGTATCGGCGTGGTGTTCATGATCGGCCAATTGCTCGAAGGCATGGTGCTGACGCCCATGCTGGTGGGCGATCGCATCGGTCTGCATCCGGTCGCGGTGATCTTCGCCATCCTCGCTGGCGGCCAGCTATTCGGCTTTACCGGCGTGCTGTTGGCCTTGCCGGTGGCGGCGGTGATCATGGTTTTGCTGCGCCATGCTCATGATTTGTATAAACTTTCTGGCCTTTATGGAGAGACAAGCGGTTCCCACGAGCCCCCAGCATGAAACCTATCCAGCTGCCTCTGGGGGTGCGTCTGCGCGATGACGCCACCTTCGCCAACTACTATCCCGGTGCCAACGCCGCGGCCCTGGGCTATGTCGAGCGCTTGTGCGAGGCCGATGCCGGCTGGACGGAAAGTCTGATCTACCTGTGGGGCGCCGAGGGCGTCGGGCGCAGCCACCTGCTGCAGGCGGCCTGCCTGCGCTTCGAGCAGCGTGGTGAAGCGGTGGTGTACCTGCCGCTCGGCGAGGTGGTACAGCATGGCCCGGAGCTGCTCGACAATCTTGAATTGTGCGAGTTGGTCTGCCTCGATGATCTCGATGCGGTGGCGGGGCGCAGCGACTGGGAAGAGGGGCTGTTCCACCTGTTCAACCGCCTGCGCGACAGCGGCCGACGCCTGCTGCTGGCCGGCACCATGTCGCCGCGCGAGTTGCCGATTCAGTTGCCTGACCTCAAATCCCGGCTGACCTTGGCGCTGGTTTTCCAGCTGCACGAGCTGTCCGACGAGGACAAATTGCGCGCCCTGCAACTGCGCGCTTCACGTCGCGGTTTGCAGATGAGCGACGAGGTCGGCCGTTTCATTCTCACCCGCGGCGAGCGCAGCATGAGTGCGCTGTTCGAACTGCTCGAGCGCCTCGATCAGGCCTCGCTGCAGGCCCAGCGCAAGCTGACCATTCCTTTCCTCAAGGAAACGCTGGGCTGGTAACGCGTCTGTTTCCCAGCTCTTGCATGAAACCGCGTATTGCCTGAGCGCAAAGCTGTGGTTGCGCCTGCAAAATGAAGTGCGGTCCCTCCAGCCGAAGCTGACGAAGATCGTTGCACAAATGCGCCACCTGTCTCGCCACCTTGTCTGCGACCAGACGATCCTGCTGCGGCCACAGGTGCAGGACGGGCAGTTCGAGGCGCTGTTGCGGTGCTTGCAGCGTCGCCAGCGTATGGAGGCGAGCGCGTATCAGAGCCTTGTCCAAACGGCGGATTTCTCTCTGTACTTGCTGCAACGTCTGATCACTTGCGATCTGGCCAAGGCACGCCGCGCGTAGTGGCCATGGCTGCGTAGCGAGCAGCAAGGATATGGGCAGGCGCTTCAGCACAGGCAAGACGGCATTAGGAACGGTCAGGAACGATGCGGCGAAGATCACGCCCTGCAGTCCAGGCGGCTTGCGCATGGCGAGCCGATAAGCAATGGGGCCGGAAAAGGATTCGCCCAGCAGTACGAACGGGGTGCTGTGCAGTCGCTCGGCCAGCTTTTGCGCCAGGGCGTCGTAATCCTGCGGCCCGTGCTCGGGCAAGTCGAGCACCTGACAATCGATATCCCCAAGCTCGGCGAGCAGAGGAGTGAAGAGGGCGCTGCTGCCATTGAGGCCAGGCAGCAGCACCAGGCGCATCAGGCTTCCCCGGCCTTCTTGCGGTCGTACTGAAAGCGCCAGCGGGTGTAGAGCAGGGCGCAGCAGAACAGGCCGAAGCTGATTACTGCCTCCAGAGCGCCGAACAGCGCGCGCGCCGGATCGATGGCGGCGAGTACGCCCTGGATGAAGTAGAGATTGACCACGAAGCAGGCCCAGGCGTGAGCGCGGGCGTTGCCCATGAGTATGCCGGGCGCGAGCAGGGCCAGTGGCAGCAGCTGGATCGCCAGCACCACGCCGACGCGGGCACCATGCAGGTCGGCGAAGGCGAGGTTCCATACCAGCAGCAAGGTCAGCAGAGCGATGAAACTGAACAGGCTCAGCGCTCGGCTGAGTTTGACCCGCGGCTCCAGCCATTCGAGGCTGGGCAGGGGTTTCTTGGCTCGGGCCACGATCAGTGCTCCAGTTTGCCGGCGATCTGCGCCAGGCGTTGGCCCAGTGCACGGCACAGGGCCACTTCGTGTTCGTCCAGTGCGCGTTTGCCGTCACCCCCGGCATGGTGGCTGGGGCCATAGGGCGTGCCGCCGCCGCGAGTTTCGAGCAGGTCCGATTCGCTGTAGGGCAGGCCGCACAGCAGCATGCCGTGGTGCAGCAGCGGCAGCATCATCGACAGCAGGGTGGTTTCCTGACCGCCATGTAGGCTGGCGGTAGAGGTGAACACGCCAGCCGGTTTGCCTACCAGCTCGCCGGTGAGCCACAGGTTGCTGGTGCCGTCGAGGAAATACTTGAGCGGTGCGGCCATGTTGCCGAAACGGGTCGGGCTGCCCAGAGCCAGGCCCGAGCAGTTCTTCAGGTCGTCCAGGGTGGCGTACACGGCGCCGTCCTCGGGTACGCTGGGTGCGACGGCCTCGCATTCGCTGGATACTGCCGGCACCGTGCGCAGGCGTGCTTCCAGGCCAGCCATCTCGACGCCGCGGGCAATCTGTTTGGCCATCTGCGCAGTGGCGCCATGGCGGCTGTAGTAGAGCACCAGGATATAAGGCGTACTCATGCCAGCAGCTCCAGGACCTTCTCCGGTGGACGGCCAACCACGGCCTTGCCGCCAGCGATCAGGATCGGGCGCTCGATCAGCTTGGGATGCTTGACCATGGCTTCGATCAGTTGCGCTTCGCTCAAGCTGGTATCGCTCAGGCCCAGTGCCTTGTACTCGTCCTCACCGCTGCGCAGCAGGTCACGGGCGGTGATGCCCAGCTTGCCCAGCAGGCTCTTGAGTTCGCTGGCGCTGGGTGGCGTTTCCAGATAGCGCACGACGTTCGGTTGCAGGCCGCGGGCTTCGAGCAATTCCAAAGCGCCGCGGGATTTGGAGCAGCGCGGGTTGTGATAGAAGGTCAGGTCGGTCATGGTGGCTCGCATCCGGCTTGAAGTGGCGGCTATTCTAACCGCCTGGTGCGTGGATGCACGTGAACCGATACGCCGCATTGCTGCGACTTTTTCACGCGGCGCACTGTCTGTTTAGGTTTGAGGGCTAAGGAGAGGTCATGCAGGTTCGTTTGAAGGATTGGCTGGAGTTCTGGCTGAATCTTTATCGGCGCTTCGTGGAGAACCGTGGTGCAGGCAACGCTGCGGCGCTGACTTACACCACCCTGTTCGCCGTGGTGCCAATGATGACCGTGACCTTCGCCATGCTCTCGGCCGTCCCTGCGTTTCAGGGCGTCGGTGAAGACATTCAGGGCTTCATTTTCCGCAACTTCGTGCCCTCCACCGGGGAGACGGTGCAGGAGTATCTGCGTGAATTCACCTCTCAGGCCCGGCAGCTGACCTGGTTTGGTGTCGGACTCCTGGCTGTCACTGCATTTCTCATGCTGTTGACTATCGAAAAGACCTTCAACGTGATCTGGCGGGTCCGTCAGCCTCGGCGCGGGATGTCGAGCTTCCTGCTCTACTGGGCGATACTCAGCCTTGGGCCGCTGCTGCTCGGCGCAGGGTTCGCGATCAGCACCTACATCACCTCCTTGTCGCTGGTGTCCGGGCCGGACGCTTTGGTCGGGGCCAAGACGGTGCTGGCTTTCGCTCCGCTGTTGTCCAGCATTGCGGCTTTCACCTTGCTCTATGCAGCGGTGCCCAATACCCGAGTACCCTTTCGCCACGCGCTGCTCGGAGGGCTGTTCAGCGCCGTGTTGTTCGAGGTGGCCAAGGCGCTGTTCGGCCTTTATGTGCGTCTGTTCCCTGGCTATCAGTTGATCTACGGGGCCTTTGCCACGGTGCCGCTGTTTCTGCTGTGGATCTATCTGTCCTGGTTGATCGTATTGCTTGGTGCCGAGCTGGTGTACGGCCTCTCCCGCCCCCGGGACTGGCGTCGCGATCCCATTCCCAAGGGGTTGATAGTGCTGGTGGTGCTGCGCCTGTTGCTGAAACGCCAGCAGAGGGGAGAGGCCTTGCATTACGGCGATATGCAGCGCGCCGGATGGCGTCTGCCGGAAGAGGTGTGGAGCCAGGTGATGGATTTCCTCGAGCGGGAGCATCTGGCCTGCAAAGCTTCTGGCGGCGGCTGGGTGCTGTGCAGGGACCTGCATTCTTTCCCGCTGTACAAACTGCTGGAGTGCAGCCCATGGCCTTTGCCGAGCCTGTCGCAGCTACCCGCTCAGCTCGATGAGCCGTGGTATCCGGCATTGCGCGAGGGGCTGGAGCGCATGCAGGCGGAGCGCGAGGCTCAGTTTGGCATCAGCCTGGCGGACTGGCTGCCGGGTAAGGGATAGCGGAACCACGGAGGCGTGTGCCAGGAGGTGACAAAAAGCGTCACTTAACGGCCCTGTCACGATCTGTCGTGGCTCCGGCGCACGTCCAGGCGTCAGTGAATGCAGTGTTGGGCGGCTGGCACGCTTCTGGCAATTGGAGAAACAGTTGCTATCGAACTGCCAGCAGGGCAGGGGTCGCTGAGGACGCAGGCAGTAATGACAGGCAAGAAAACCAAGGTGATCCACCTCCATCGACGCGATCCGCAGGAAGCGCTGACGCGGCTCAACCGCATTACCGGTCTGCACTTCGCTCGCTGGCCGGAATCGCTCCTTGACCATGCAGCCAGCGAAAACCTGCCGTCTGATGCCGAGGCTTCGAATTTACGCCCAGCGTCCAGTCCCGAAGCGTCCTCTGGCTGAAAACAAAACCCGCGACAATGCGCGGGTTTTCAACTGGCTGTGATGTTTCAGGCCAGAGCCTGACGGCTCTCGCTGTTGGCCAGTTCGACGGCCTGAACGAAGAATTCCTCGACGACAAGACTTTGCGCCGGCACGGACGAGCGCAGGCGTACCTGCATGTCTTCGATCTTCTGCCGCACCGGCATGCGGGCGATGCCCGAGAGCAGGATCTTGCCGTGGGCGTTGACCTTGCCGTGGTCGACATTGACCTCGCGGCGCTTGTCGCCGTCGCGATAGCTCACCAGCAGCGATACCGGCAGGTTGGCCAGCCCGGGCAACTGCAGCCAGGTGGCGATGTTGTATTCGGCCACGCGACCCTCATAGGGCGTGACCAGCAGGTGAGCGACGTCAACGATGCGCGCAGGCACGGAGCCAATCAGCTTGTCTTGCACTTGGGACATGGCGAAATTCCAGGCTGGGTGAGACTTTTGGCAAGGAATTATAAGCAGGCGTCTGGTGTTGAAACTGTGCACTCGGCAGACGGGCGGCGTGACTGGGGTCGCAGTTTCGCGTATCAGGCCAGGCGCAACGGGTGGCGGGTGACTGCCGACGTCTGCAGGTTGCTTTCGGGAAGCGGCACGATCGCCTGGTTATGTACGTTGGCCAGTTGCAGCCAGAGATGTTCGTCGACGCTGAACTGGCCATTGGGCAGCCACAGGCCGTGATGCCAGCCATTGCCTGGTGCCGGGGTGCTCTGCAGAACGCCGGGGTGGGTCTGGGCATTGGGCGCGCGACGCAGCCAGACTGGCCGCGGCAGCCCCTTCAGATAGCGCAGGCCGAGGTGAAGGCCCTTGCTGCCCTGATGGCGCCAGCGCACCAGCGCCAGGGTCGGAGTACCATCGGTGAGCAGTAGCACCAGTTGCCCGACCTGCAGCTGTGCGCCTTCATTGGTGTTGCACAGCAGGCGCGCGCCACCGGGGCTGGCATCGAGCAACTGTGCCTCGGTGCGCTGTGGCAGCTTGTCCAGCAGTTGCGCGTGAATGGCCGCAAGGCCGACCACCAGGCTGCACTGGCCATCCAGCTCGGCGCGCTCGTGACGACGTTGTTGGCGACCCAGCCAGTGCTGGCGTACCCGTTCGAGGAGCTGACGCTCCTGTGCGCTTTGCAGCGGCGCCGGTTCGTGCAGGGCGATCAGCAATGCGCCCAGTTCGAAACGGCGCAGGTTGTCTGCCTCGCCCTCCACGCGCTGTTCGAAACCCAGGCTGGCCCTGGACTGGCTGAGGTCGACGAGCGGACCCTCGGCCTCGTCTTCTTCATCCCAGGGTTGTAGCCTGGCCAACGAGGCCAGGGGGGCGAGTGCGCTGAACAAGGTCAGGCATTCGCCTTCATCGAGGTGAAAGGGGTTGCTCAGGGCCAGTAGCAGCATCTGCTGGTACAGCCCGCGCAGGTTGCTGGCCGGTTTTGGCTCGAAGGCCGCAGCCACCGGTTCGTCCAGGCATTGCTGGTGTTCGCCGATCCAGTACAGCAAGTGGCTGTCGCGCCAGAGTGCCGGCGGGGGCTCCTGATACAGCTGGTAGTGGCGCAGCAGCTGCTGGGCAAGGAAATGCTGGGCCATGTACAGGCACCAGGCCAGATGTGGCAGCGATGGCTGGCGACCTTGCAGAATCTGCAGCAGCAGGCGCTTGAAACCGATTGCCAGTTCGCCGCACAGGCGCACGAACAGCGTGCTGGGTGGATGCTGGCGATTGGCGAGGCCGGCGTAATGGCGATACTCGTCACTGAAGCTTTGCAGCGCACGCTGCCTTTCCAGTAAGGTCAGGCCGCTACGGTTGAGTGTGAACAGCAGCCCCAGCACCTGTTGCAGGCCGTGTTCCGGCTCCAGATGGCGGGCAGCCGCGAGTCGCGGGGCAATCTCCGCTGGCGATACGCTGGTGTCCTCGCGGATATCCGGTACTTCCAGGCGCAGTGCATTGAGCGTCATATCAACCCCGAGTGGAGGATCGAGTACATGGGCTTACGGCTCCGGATGGTCGGCAAGGCTGTTTTGGGAATCTGCGCCGGTCTGCTGCTGGCGGCTTGCGCCGAGGATTTCGGCCCTGATCAGCATGGACGAAAGGTAACGGCTGACAACCTCGATGGCCAGTGGCTGGTCATCAATTATTGGGCCGAATGGTGTGCGCCATGCCGCACGGAAATCCCCGAGCTCAATGCGCTGGAAGATGAGCTGAAAACCCGGTCGGCGCGGGTGATCGGCGTCAACTTCGACGCCTTGCAGGGCGATGACCTCAAGCGTGCGGCCGACAGCTTCGATATCCGTTTCACCGTACTGGCGCAGGACCCGGCAGCGCGTTTCGAGTTGCCGCACAACGATGTACTGCCGGTGACCTACATCGTCGATGCCGATGGCAAGCTGCGTGAACGGCTGGTGGGCGAGCAGACTGCCGCCGGCTTGCTGGCGCATCTTGAGCGCTTGCGCGGCAAATAAGCTCACTCAATGGCGCCGTGCACCGTCACAAACCGGTGCGCAGCGCCCTCCTGATTACCAGCCCGGCACGCCACTCATGTCTGGCAGGTGGTGGGCGATGCCCTTGTGGCAATCGATACAGGTGGCTTCACCGTTGGCCAGCGCGCTGGAATGCATCTGCCGGGCGCGTGGGCTCTGCTTGGTGAAATCCATGTAGTCGAAGTTATGGCAGTTGCGGCATTCCAGGGAGTCGTTGGCCTTGAGCCTCGCCCATTCGTGCTCTGCCAGCTCGCGGCGTTTTTCCAGGAACTTGTCGCGCGTGTTGATGGTGCCGAAGATCTTGCCCCAGACCTCCTTGGAGGCCTGCATCTTGCGTGCGATCTTGTCCGTCCACTGGTGCGGCACGTGGCAGTCCGGGCAGGTCGCGCGCACGCCGGAGCGGTTGCTGTAGTGAATGGTGTCCTGCAGCTCGACGTAGACGTTGTCGCGCATCTCGTGGCAGGAAATGCAGAATTGTTCGGTGTTGGTCGCCTCCAGTGCGGTGTTGAAGCCGCCCCAGAAGATGATCCCGGCAATGAAACCGCCCAAGGTGAGAAAGCCCAGGCTGTAATGCACGCTCGGTCGACGCAGGATGCCCCAGTATTCCTTGAGCAGGGCCAGTAATGACTTCATAGGGCCTCCTCAGGGTTTCGCCATGCCGGCTGCTTCGTCTTCGAGCAGGTGGTCGATATTGCGGAAGCTGTTGCCCACCAGAGGTTTGACCTCCTGCTGGGTCACGTGGCACTGGGTGCAGAAATAGCGCCGCGGTGAAACCGCCGCCAGGGCCTGGCCGTCACGGTCCATGTAATGGGTGATGCTGATCATCGGCGCCTGGCTGCGGGCGCTGCCGGCCCGGCTGTGGCAGGTCAGACACCTGTTGCCGTTGGCGTCCACCTGATAGCCGCGAATGCTGTGCGGAATGGTCGGTGGTTGTTCCGGGTAGTTGCGCTCGCGGCGCAGATCCTTGTTCTCCTCGTTGCCCAGCACCGGTGCCGGGAGTGTCTGGCTGAGGGTACCGCCTGGGCGGCGACCGTCCGGCGCGGGGGCGTCGAGTGGATAATTGAGCTCGCCGGCGATGGCCAGGCCGAAGGCAGCGAGCAGTAGCAGAGGCAGGAAACGCAGGCTCATGACGGCTCTCCTCAGGCCAGGTTGACCAGTTCGATCTTCACCGCACACTTCTTGTAATCGGTCTGCTTGGAGATCGGGTCGGTGGCGTCCAGGGTGACCTTGTTGATCAGTTTATTGGCGTCGAAGAAGGGCACGAAGACCAGACCGCGTGGTGGCTTGTTGCGCCCGCGGGTTTCGATGCGCGCACGAATCTCGCCGCGCCGGCTGATCACCTTGACCTCGCTGCCGCGTCGCGCCTTGAGCGCCTTGGCGTCGTCCGGGTGCATGTAGACCAGGGCATCGGGTACGGCGCCGTGTAGCTCCTCGACACGCTGAGTCATGCTGCCGGTGTGCCAGTGTTCCAGCACGCGGCCGGTGCTGAGCCAGAACGGGAAGTCGTCATCCGGTGCCTCGGCTGGCGGCTCGTAGGGCAGGGCGAAGATCAGCGCACGTTTGTCCGGGTAGCCGTAGAACTGTACGCCGCTGCCTTCTTCCACGTAGGGGTCGAGGCCCTCGCGATAGCGCCAGCGCGTTTCCTGGCCGTCGACCACCGGCCAGCGCAGGCCGCGTGCGGCGTGATAGCTGTCGAACGGCGCCAGGTCATGGGCATGGCCGCGGCCGAACTGGGCATATTCCTCGAACAGCCCCTTTTGCAGGTAGAAGCCAAAGGCCCCGGCTTCGTCATTGGCGTAGCCGGCCTCGATCTGCTCGCTGGGGAACTGGTCGACCTGGCCATTGGCGAACAACACCTGGTAGAGCGTCTTGCCCTTGTAGTCCGGGGCCTTGGCCAGCAGTTCGGCGGGCCAGACCTCATCGGTGGTGAAGCGCTTGGAAAACTCCACCAGTTGCCAGAGGTCGGACTTGGCCTCGCCCGGCGCCTTCACCAATTGATGCCAGAACTGCGTACGGCGCTCGGCATTGCCGTAGGCGCCTTCCTTCTCCACCCACATGGCGCTGGGCAGGATCAGGTCGGCGGCCTGGGCCGAGACGGTCGGGTAAACGTCGGAAACGATGACGAACGCCTGCGGGTTGCGCCAGCCGGGGAGAATTTCCTGCATCACGTTGGGGCCGGCCTGCATGTTGTTGCTGACCTGGGTCCAGTAGACCTTGAGCACGCCGTCCTTGAGCTTGCGGCTCTGCTCCACGGCGTGGAAGCCGGGCTTTTCCTGGATGGTGCCGGCCGGCAGCTTCCAGATTTTCTCGGCGGTTTCGCGGTGCTTGGGATTGGCCACCAGCATGTCGGCGGGCAGGCGGTGGGAGAAGGTGCCCACCTCGCGCGCGGTGCCGCAGGCCGACGGTTGGCCAGTGAGGGAGAAGGGGCTGTTGCCCGGTTCGCTGATCTTGCCGGTCAGCAGATGGATGTTGTAGATCAGGTTGTTGGCCCAGACGCCGCGGGTGTGCTGGTTGAAACCCATGGTCCAGAACGACATGACCTTGCGCTTGGGATCGGCGTACAACTCGGCCAGGGCTTTGAGGCGCTCCGCCGCGACGCCGCTTTCCCTGGCGGTGCGCTCCAGCGTGTAGGGTTTGACGAAGGCGGCGAACTGCTCGAAGGACATGTCCTCCCAGGTATTGGCCTTGGCGGCGTTCTTGGCCTGCATTTCCAGCGGATTGTCGGCGCGCAGGCCATAGCCGATATCGTCGGCGCCACGTACGAACTTGGTGTGCTTGCCGACGAAGTCCTCGTTCACCGCGCCGCTCTCGATGATGTGGTTGGCTATGTAGTTGAGAATCAGCAGATCGGTCTGGGGTTTGAACACCAGCGGGATATCGGCCAGATCGAAGCTGCGGTGCTCGAAGGTGGAAAGCACGGCGACTCGGGTATTCGGGTGGCTGAGGCGGCGATCGGTGACCCGGCTCCAGAGGATCGGGTGCATTTCTGCCATGTTCGAGCCCCACAGCACGAAGGCGTCGGCGGCCTCGATGTCGTCGTAGCAGCCCATGGGCTCGTCCATGCCGAAGGTGCGCATGAAGCCCATCACCGCCGAGGCCATGCAGTGGCGCGCGTTGGGATCGATGTTGTTGCTGCGAAAGCCGGCTTTCATCAGCTTGTTGGCCGCATAGCCTTCCCACACCGTCCACTGGCCGGAGCCGAACATGCCGATGGCCTCCGGGCCATGCTCGGCGATGGCCTGCTTGATCTTCTGCGCCATGATGTCGAAGGCTTGATCCCAGCTCACCGGCTGGAATTCGCCCTGCTTGTCGTAAACACCGTTTTTCATGCGCAGCAGCGGCTGGGTGAGGCGGTCGACGCCATACATGATCTTCGACAGGAAGTAGCCCTTGACGCAGTTCAGGCCGCGGTTGACCTCGGCCTTGACGTCGCCGTGGGTGGCCACTACCCGGTTGTCGCGGGTGGCGACCATCACGCTGCAGCCGGTGCCGCAGAAGCGGCAGGGCGCCTTGTTCCACTCCAGGCGGGTCATGTCCGCCTCGGTGATCAGGTTGCTGGCGGTACTGACGATGGGCAGGCCGGCCGCCGCTGCGGCGATGGCAGCCGCGTTGGCTTTGGCGAATTCACGGCGGGAAAGCTTCATTTTGAGTCTCCTTCTGGCTCGAGGAGTTCGTGGTAGACCAGGGCTGCGTTGAGCACGCCCGGCAATGCGTTGATCTGTTCGATACGCGCGAGAATGTGGCGCTCATGCTCGGTCTCCAGTACCACCACCAGCTTGCCCTCAGGGCTTTCCTGGTGCAGTTCGAGACCCTCGAGCTGGCGCAGATTGGCTTTCACCGCGGCGAGCAGCTCGGGCCTAACGTGGACCAGCAGGCTGGATATGTGCAGGGGGGCGGCCATGTTCCGTGGCTCCGTCGGGTAAAGGGGTCAGGTCGGTGGGCCAGGTGGCCCGAAGAGCATCTGGGTGAACCAGATGATGAATCCGTAGCCGCCGACCAGCGCCACGGACAGGAGGGGGAATAGGCAGACGACAAGAAAGACGAACAGGCGAGTTTCCTTGCCTTTCGTGGCTCTGCGTTCGGGCGTGGTGTCCATTCGCTCGGCTCCATTGCATTCCGTATCTCAGGCTAGACCCTATCATTGGTAAGGGCAAAGTCACTTGAGCTGGATCAAGGGAGAGGCGCAACGGTCAGGGCACGGGTACAGGCTCGAGTTATCGATAGCGTGCTAATATTTGTTCTTCGTTCCATTCGCGGGCAGGCGTTGCTCGAATCGACTTCGCTTGTCGAACTCTTGTCTGTCCGCAACATGCTCCGAGAGTCATCCAGTCTATGTCCGCTTCCCATCTCAGTCGTGGCAGCGCCGGTTATCGGCGCGCCACTCTGGCGCTGTTCTGCGCCGGTTTCGCTACCTTCGCCATGCTCTATTGCGTACAGCCGTTGCTGCCTCTGCTGGCAGCCCACTTTCGTGTGTCGGCCGCCAGCAGCAGCCTGGCGCTGTCGCTAACGACTCTGAGCCTGGCGCTGTGCCTGCTGGTATCCGGTGCGCTGGCGGAAAGCTGGGGGCGCAAGCCGGTAATGGCGGCTGCGCTGGGCCTGGCGGCGATGCTGGGAATTGCCAGTGCGCTGGTGGAGGAGTGGGGAAGCCTGCTGATCCTGCGCGCACTGCTGGGCCTGGCACTGAGCGGTTTGCCGGCGCTGGCCATGGCCTATGTCGGTGAGGAGTTCGATCCCGAAGCGCTGCCGGCTGCCATGGGCTTGTATATCGGTGGCACGGCCCTGGGTGGCTTGCTGGGGCGACTGCTGGCTGGTCTGCTCAGCGATATCGGCGGTTGGTCCTGGGCGCTGGGTGGAATAGCTGGATTGGGGTTGCTGGCGATGGGGCTGTTTCTCTGGCTGTTGCCACCCTCCCGGCATTTCACGGCTCAGCCGCTGTCTCTGCGCGGGTTGCTGCGCAACTTCGCCCTGCACCTGAGCAATCCGCGCCTGCGCGTTCTGTTCGCTCTGGCCTTCCTGCTGATGGGCGGTTTCGTTGCGTTGTTCAACTACGTGGGCTTTCGCCTGGCCGGTGCGCCATTCAACCTTTCGGCGACGGTGATCGGTCTGCTGTTCACTGTATATCTACTGGGTATCTTCAGCGCCGGTTGGGCCGGACGACTGGTTCCGCGTTTTGGCGCGCGCCAGGTGCTGCATGGCGGTATCGGGCTCATGCTGCTTGGGGTGGCGCTCTGCGCTGCACCCTGGCTGAGCGCTGCGGTGGTCGGGCTGGCGTTGTTTACGCTGGGCTTCTTCGCCGCCCACGCGGTAGCCAGCGGGCAGGTCGGCGCGCATGCACAGGGTGCCAAGGCACAGGCGTCGGCACTGTATCTGTGTGCCTATTACCTCGGTTCAAGCCTGGTGGGTTATGTCGGCGGTTACGTCTGGGAGCATGCCGGATGGCTGGCATTGCTCGGTGTACTGGCTTCGTTGTTCATCGCTGCGGCCGCTCTGGTCCGGCGTATCTAGGCTGTTTGTCGCTCGTTCAGTGCAGGTTCAAGGAGGGTTCAGCGGGGATTCAGTAGTCTTCCCGCAGACTTGTTGCCGAGTTGATCAAAACTGCAACGAGAGGAACGATTCGATGAAAATCACCCTGAACCGTATCGCACTGGCTACCTGCCTGGCCCTGGGCGCAACCGCTGCCCAGGCCAACGACAACTTTGTCGGCCTGACCTGGGGTCAGACCGACAACAATATCCAGAAGTCCAATGCGCTGAATGCCAATCTCGGCAATCCCAAGCTGGACAAGGTGATCAATGGCGAGGGGACCTGGGGCATCCGTGCCGGTCAGAAGACTGCCGATAGCCGCTACTACGCGACCTACGAGAACGTCTCCGACAGCCACAATGGCTACAAACTGCGCCAGCAGAATCTGCTCGGCAGCTACGACATGTTCGTACCGCTGGGTGACAACAACACCAAGCTGTTCGGCGGTGTCACCGGTGGCCTGGTCAAGCTCGAGCAGGAGAGCCGTGGCTTCTCCCGCGACAGCGACATCGGATTTGCTGCAGGCCTGCAGGCCGGTATCCTTCAGGAACTGAACAGCAATACCTCGATCGAAGCCGGCTATCGTTATCTGCGTACCAACGCCAGCACCGAAATGGCGCCGCATGGAGCAGGCAAAGCCGGGTCGCTGGACCTGCATAGCAGTTCCCTGCTGTACCTCGGTGCCAACTTCGCCTTCTAATGATGGCATAGCGTCACCAGGCCGGGCTTATGCCCGGCCTTCGTATAACTGAAAAAAGGGGGACGTCCCATGAAATTGCTGGTGGTGGAGGATGAGGCGCTGCTGCGTCATCATCTGTTCACTCGCCTCAGTGAAAACGGGCATGTTGTGGATGCCGTGCGCACTGCCGAAGAGGCGCTGTATCGAGCTGAGTCCTTCAATCATGACCTGGCCCTGGTCGATCTTGGTTTGCCGGGCATGAGCGGTATCGATCTGATCCGTCAGTTGCGCAGCCAGGACAAGAACTTTCCGATCCTGATACTCACCGCGCGTGGCAACTGGCAGGACAAGGTCGAGGGGCTTTCCTGCGGTGCGGATGATTACGTGGTCAAACCCTTCCAGTTCGAAGAGCTGGAGGCGCGCCTCAATGCTTTGCTGCGCCGTTCTTCCGGGTTCACCAAATCGACCATCGAGGCCGGCTCGCTGGTGCTGGACCTCAATCGCAAACAGGCCTCGGTGGACGAGCAGTCCCTGCAATTGACGGCCTACGAGTACCGCATCCTCGAGTACCTCATGCTGCACCACCAGCAGGTCGTAGCCAAGGAGCGTCTGATGGAGCAGCTCTACCCGGGTGATGACGACCGTGATCCCAATGTCATCGAAGTTCTGGTCGGTCGCCTGCGGCGCAAGCTCGAAGCCGTGCTGGGAGGAAAATTGATTGAAACCGTGCGCGGACAGGGCTACATGTTCAACGAGCGCTGCAAGTGAGGCGCGCGCGCGTCTTCATACGCAAGCTGCGCATTCGCTTCGGCTCCCTGCGCCTGCGCCTGATGCTGGCCAGTGCGGCGCTGGCGATGTTGTTCATGTTGTTATTGATGCCCGTCCTGCAGGGCGTCTTTCTTATGGCCCTGGAGCAGACGGTGGAGAAGCGTCTGGCTTCCGACGCTGCCGCGCTGATCTCCGCCGCGCGTATTCACAACGGCCAGCTGCACATGCCGGACAAGATGCCGGACGAAGAATTCGACAACCTCGACTCACACCTGCTGGGCTTCATCTTCGATCGCGACGGGCAGCTGATCTGGCGTTCACGGTCTTCCATCGACGAGCTGGTACGTTACCTGCCGCGCTACGATGGTCGCGGCCACGAGTTCGTGCGTATTCGCGACGAGAATGGCCAGGAATACTTCGTCTATGACATCGAGGTGGATCTGTTGCGTGGCGACCAGACCGCGCTGAGCATAGTGACCATGCAGCCGACGCGCGAGTACCAGGGGCTGTTCAATGGCTTCGCCTGGCAGTTGCGGCTGTGGCTGGGCATCGCATTGCTGGTGTTGTTGGGCCTGCTCTGGTTCGGCCTGACCTGGGGCTTTCGCAGCCTGCGCGGTCTCAGCGACGAACTCGATGGCGTGGAAGCGGGCACCCGTCAGCGTTTGAGTGATGAACACCCGCGTGAGCTGCTGCGCCTGACCAACTCCCTCAATCGCCTGCTCGACAGCGAGCGGCGTCAGCGCGAGCGTTATCGCGATTCGCTGGAAGACCTCGCCCACAGCCTGAAAACACCACTCAGCGTGCTCCAGGGTATCGGTGAAACCATTGCCGTTCAGCCTGAGAATCGTGATCAGGCGCAGCTGATGCAGGCGCAGATCGAGCGCATGAGCCAGCAGGTCGGCTATCAACTGCAGCGCGCCAGCCTGAGACGCAGCGGCCTGGTGCGCCATCGCGAGCAGGTCTGGCCACTGCTCGATGGCTTGTGCCGCTCGCTGGACAAGGTCTACCGCGACAAGCGTGTCGAAGCGACGCTGGAAGTGCCCGAGAACAGTCAGATCACCATGGAACGTGGCGCGCTGATGGAGCTGCTCGGTAACCTGCTGGAGAACGCCTACCGTCTGTGCCTGCATCGCGTACGCGTCAGGTTGCAGCCACTGGCCGGTGGCTGCCTGCTCACCATCGAAGATGACGGCCCCGGCGTGCCGCAGCACCAGCGTGCGCGGGTATTGCAGCGCGGCGAGCGGCTGGACATACAGAATCCCGGGCAGGGCATCGGCCTGGCTGTGGTGGAGGATATCATCGAGAGCTATGACGGCGAGTTGAGCCTGGAGGACTCGGAGCTGGGCGGTGCCTGCTTCAGGGTGCGCCTGTACGACTGAGTCGTGCCGATGCCGGGATGCGATAGTTCCCACGCGCCTGCGTCCTAGCAGTCCTGCCACGCTCTGCGTCGCTACTGGTTTTAGAAATGCAGCAGCCTTTTGCTGGAGGCGGAGCGTCGAAGAGCGGCGCTCTCACGCGGAGGGTAGGAACGATCCGCGATCCAGCGCATTCACTACAATTGTGTCGCGAAGCGTTCCACCGCACTGACCACGTGCTTGGCACCGTCCTGAATTTCCGCTATCACCTGGCCAGCCTGGGCTGAAAGCTCCAGGCCGCGCTCGGCCTGGGTTCTGCCGCGGTCGATCAGGCCAACCGCGCGCTCGGCCAGCTGCTGGTTCTGTCCGACCACCTGGGTAATTTCTTCGGTCGCTGCGCTGGTGCGGGAGGCCAGCTGGCGAACCTCGTCAGCCACCACGGCGAACCCTCGGCCCTGCTCGCCTGCACGTGCCGCTTCGATGGCGGCATTGAGGGCGAGCAGATTGGTCTGGTCGGCAATGCTGCTGATGTTCTTGACGATGGAACCAATGATCTGCGACTGCTTGTCCAGCGCTTCGATGCCTTGCGCGGCCTCCTGCATGCGCGCCGATAGTTCACGCATGGCGTCGAGCATCTGCTGTACCACCGCCGATCCGCTCTTGGCACTGTTGTCGGTATCTTTCGAGGTTTCGAAGGCAATGCTGGCCGCATCGGCCACGGCGCGCTCACGATTGACCTGATCGGTGATGATGGTGGCGAATTTCACCACCTTGTAGAGGTTGCCCTGGGCGTCGGTGACCGGGTTGTAGGACGCCTCCAGCCAGACTTCGTGGCCGTAGGCATCGACGCGCTTGAAGCGTCCGGCAGCGAATTCGCCGCGCCGCAGCTGATCCCAGAAGTGCTGGTATTCGGCCGAATTGGCCACTGCCGGGTCACAGAACATGCGGTGATGCTTGCCCTGTATCTGTGCCAGGTTGTAGCCCATGGAGTCGAGGAAGGGCTTGTTGGCGGTGAGAATCTCGCCGTTTGGGGTGAATTCGATCACCGCGGTCGAACGCTGCAGCGCTTTGACCAGGTTTTCATGCTCACGTGACGCGACGATGGTGCGTGTCAGATCGCTGGCATAGATGGAAAAGAACTGAATCTGGCCCTCGCTGTTACGCGCTGGCTGCAGGATGGAGCGTAGCCAGGCTTCCTCGCCATCACCGCGCTTGAGGCGAATGATGCCGGCCAGATGCTCGCCGCGTTCGAGCGCGTGGCGAACACGATGATGAAAATCGAGATTGCGCACCTGTTCCGGTATCAGATCCAGCAGCGGCCGCCCGCGAAGCTGCTCGGCATGGTAGTGCATTTCGTTCTCGAAGTTGGCGTTGACCTTGTCGATGCGACCCTGTGGATCGAGGGTCATGGCGATCATTTCATCGTCGAGGCTGGCGCGCACCTGCTGGAACAGCGACAGCTCTTCGCGCAGAGCCTTGAGCTCTTGCTTCAATCGGGTGTTGAACATGGTGGCAGGCCTTTGCCGGAAGTTGGCGTCATCGATTTAATATTTAGGGCATAGCTGACCTGGGCGCCAATGCAAATGTTTCCATATATGGCAGGCCGACGGTGTCAGCCTTCCTGCGTCCGGTAAGCCCCCGGCGTCAGCCCCGTCCACTTCTTGAACGCCCGGTGAAAGGCCGATGGCTCGGAAAAACCGAGTTGTTCGGCGATGTCCTGAATCGCCAGTTCGTCGCGGCCCAGGTGGTAGATGGCCAGGTCGCGGCGCAGGTGGTCCTTGAGTTCCTGAAAGCTGGTGCCTTCTTCGCGCAGATGGCGGCGCAGGGTTTGCGGGCTGGTGTGCAGTTGATGGGCGACCTGTTCAAGGTCGGGCCAGGTGCGGCAGTCGCGGCCGAGCAGGCGGCGAATCTGGCTGATCAGGCTGTCGCCGCCGTCGGGGCGGGCCAGCAGGTCGGCGGGGGAGTGCTGGAGAAACTGCTTGAGGGTGCGTTCGTCCTGTAGCAGCGGCATGGCCAGGTAACGGGCGTGGAACAGCAGGCTGGTGTGTCCGGCGCCGAAGCGGCGGCTGCAGGGAAACAGCAGTTCATATTCGGCAGCGTGCGCGGGTTCAGGGTAGGCAAAGGTGGCCTCTTCCAGGCGGATGCGCTGGCCGATCAGCCAACTGCCGAGGCGATGCCAGATCACCAGCAGGCTTTCCACGAGAAAATGATCCGGATCCCACAGCGTGCTGTCGTCCACGCTCAGCCGTGCCCAGTCGCCTTCGCGTTGCAGCCTGATGCCTGGGGCGTCGGGAAACAGGCCGTAGAACATCGCGCCACGGCTCAGGGCCTTTTCCAGGCTGCGGCAGTGGATGATGGCGTGGCCCATCATGGCGAAGGTGCCGCGTTTGCTCGGCTGGCGGCCGAAGCCCAGGTATTCATCATCCAGCGCTTCCCATAGCAGTTGCATCAGCCGGGCGAACTGCTCGGGAGCGATGCGCGCACGTGGCTCGACGAGCACGGCGCTCTGTATGCCGGCCTGACGCAGAATCGCCTCGCAGGCCAGGCCGCGACGGTCGGCACCGCGCAGGGCGGCGCGGACGAAGTGGCTGGCGATAGTGCGTTCGCGCATGCATGGGCTTCCATGGTCGGGGTCGCCGATGGTAGGCAGCGGCCGCAGCGCAGAGCAAGCCGGCCGAGCGATTGGGTCAATCCAGGCTGAGCGCATGGGTCATTGAGGGGGCAGGGGGCGCCACTTAACCTCGGTTGCAGAATAAATCAGCGGAGGAACCGCCCCATGCAACGCAACCATTTCGACACCGAGCACAATCTGTTCCGCGACGCTTTCGCGGCCTTTCTGGACAAGGAGGTGGTGCCGCATCAGGAGGAGTGGGAGGCGGCGGGTGTGGTCGATCGCAGCGTGTGGGCGAAGGCTGGCGAGATGGGTTTTCTGCTGCCCTGGGCGGATGAGGAGTACGGCGGCGCCGGGCTCAAGGATTTTCGCTACGAGCAGATCATGTGCGAGGAGCTGGCGCGGATCAACGAGCCGGGCTTCATGATCCCGCTGCACTCGGCCCTGTGCGGCCCTTATATCGCCGAGTACGGCAGTGCAGAGCAGAAGACGCGCTGGCTGCCCGGCATCATCCGTGGCGAGACCATCCTTGCCGTAGCGATGACCGAGCCGTCCGCCGGTTCCGATCTGGCCGGCATGCGTACCACGGCCGTGGACAAGGGCGACCACTGGCTGCTCAACGGCTCCAAGGTGTTCATCTCCAACGGCTACCTGGCCGATCTGGTGATCGTCGCGGCCAAGACCGACCCGGCCAACAAGCACGCCATGGGCCTGTTTCTGGTCGAGCGCGGCATGTCGGGTTTCGAGCGCGGCAAGAAACTGAAGAAACTCGGCATGCACAGCCAGGACACCGCCGAGCTGTTCTTCAATGACGTCAGGGTGCCCAAGGAAAACCTCCTGGGCGACGCCAAGGGCGGCTTCTTCTACCTGATGAACATGCTTGCCCAGGAGCGTCTGACCAACGCCTGCGGCGCGGTGGCCGGCGCCGAGGCGGCCCTGCAGACCACCATCGATTACGTCAGAGAACGCCAGGCCTTCGGCCGCCCTGTGGCGCACTTTCAGAACACCCGCTTCAAGCTGGCCGAGATGCGCACACAGATCGACGTGGCGCAGGTCTTTACCGACCGCTGCGTGATGGATCACAACCAGAGGAAGCTCACTCCGGAAGTGGCCGCCGAGGCCAAGCTGTTCACCACCGAACTGCTTGGCAAGGTAGTGGACGAGGGTGTGCAGCTGCATGGCGGCTGGGGCTACATGTGGGAGTACCCGATCTGCAAGATGTACGCGAATGCACGCATCCAGCGCATCTTTGCCGGCACCTCGGAGATCATGAAGGAGATCATCAGTCGCGGCATGAAACTATGAGGCGGTATACGTACGATCACTGTATAGGCTCGGCGGGTGCTCAGAAATGCGCCCATGTCGCGGGCCATCCGATCACTTATCAGGAGACGCCATGAGCGGCCCACTGTCTTCGTTGAAGGTTCTCGACTTCTCCACCCTGCTGCCGGGGCCGTTCGCCTCGCTGCTGCTGGCCGATATGGGCGCCGAGGTGCTGCGGGTGGAGTCGCCCACGCGTATGGACCTGGTGCGCGTGCTGCCGCCGCATGATGGCGGAACGTCCACCAGCCATGCCTATCTGAACCGCAACAAACGCAGCATCGCCCTGGACCTCAAGCGCCCCGAGGCCGTGGAAGTGGTCAAGCAGCTGGTGGGCGAGTACGACATCGTGCTCGAGCAGTTCCGCCCAGGCGTGATGGACAAGCTGGGCGTTGGCTACGAGGCGCTCAAGGCGATCAACCCACGGCTGATCTACGTGTCGATCACCGGCTACGGTCAGAGCGGGCCGTACCGTGACCGCGCCGGGCATGACATCAACTATCTGGCGTTGGCCGGCATCGCCAGCTATACCGGGCGCCGTGACAGCGGCCCGTTGCCGCTTGGCGTGCAGTTGGCGGATCTGGCTGGCGGCTCGCTGCATGGGGTGATCGGCCTGCTCGCAGCCGTGGTGCAGCGCCAGGTCAGCGGTGTGGGGCAGCAGGTCGACGTGAGCATGACCGACTGCGCCTTCAGCCTGCATGGCATGGCTGGGGCAGGTTATCTCGGCGGTGGGGTCGAACCCGGTATGGAAAACCAGGCGCTCAATGGCGGCAGCTTCTATGACTACTACCGCACACGCGATGGTCGCTGGTTCTCCGTCGGCAGCCTGGAACCGCAGTTCATGCAGCAGTTCTGCGCCGCCATTGGCCGGCCCGAGCTGGCGGCGCGTGGTCTGTCGCCGAAGCCCGAGGATCAGCGCGCGCTCAAGCGCGAGATCGAAATCGAGTTCGAGAAGCGCGATTTCGCGCAATGGTGCGAGGCTTTCGCCGCGCTGGACGCCTGCGTCGAGCCCATGCTGCCATTGTCCGAAGCGGTACGGCATCCGCAGATCGAGGCGCGTGAGCTGGTCGTCGAGGTCCCGCGCGAGGGCTTGCCGGCCCAGGCGCAACTGGCCTGCCCGCTGAAGTTCTCCGAGGGCTTGCCGCCGCCCCGGCATGTGGGCGCGGCAGTTGGCGCGCATACCGAGCAGGTGCTGGCCGAGCTGGGGTATGACGCCGAGCGAATCGCTGCGCTGCGCGAGGCACGGGTGTTCGGTTGAAGCGTGCGATGGCGCCCGCTTAGGATGGGCGCCTTTATCGCAGCGGAGCGTTGATATGAAAGGAATCACCGGGAGGGCGCCAGGTGCCCCGGGCTTGATCCTGGCGTTGGGCTTGGTCTTCGCCCTGACACCTTTGCATGCTACCGAGGATTCGGAGGATCCCTGCCAGCAGGGTAGCGCCATGGCCGCCTTCATGTGTCAGGGGCCGCTGTGGAAGGCTGCCGAGCAGGAGCTGCAAGGCACCTACGACCGTGTGATGGCCTCGCTCAAGGCGTATGAGCCGGCGCTCGCCACGGAGCTGCGCGATGCCCAGCGGCGATGGATCAAGCTGCGCGAGCAGGATTGCAGCCTGTACGCCCGCAACCGCGTGCAAGGCTCTCCCTGGACCGGATTCTGGGAGTCGGAGTGCCATGCGCAGCAGGCGCGTGCGCGTACCGAGTGGCTGAAAACATTCGAAGAGTAGAGTTCGCTGTCGGTGCGCTGGCGCCCGATCATTCCTGGCGATGCTCGCCGGTGAAATGCAGGGTCGCCTTGCAGCGTCTGCAGTAGTAACGGCGCCCCTTGGCCACCAGCGCATGACGCTGAGCGGAGAAGGGAAACTCGCCATCCACGCAGCTGCAGCGATAGATGAAGCGGGCAACCTTGCGCCGTTCGACCTCGTAGCTGTGGCAACGATGCGGCGGGAGTTCGTAGACGCCGCGCATGATCAGCTGCCATTCCTCGCCGTGCGGCTGTATGCGCGGGCCGAACAACTGGTGGGCGATCATGTGTGCGACTTCGTGGGGTACCGTCTGGCGCAGGAAATCTTCGTGGTTGTCGCGGTACAGCTGCAGGTTGAAGCGCAGCTTGTTTTCCGTCAGATGCGCGACACCCGCCTTCTGACCACGCAACTTGAAGCTGATCTCGGGGCGGGCGAAGTGTTGCTTGAAAAAAGCTTCCGCCTGCTGATAGCAGGCTTCGACTCGGGCGTGAATCTGTTCGGGCATGACTGGAGCAGGTACGGGCTGAGGGCGAATTATGCCGCAAGCAGCCCGGCTGCGCAGGTATCACTCGTCTCCTGGCGGTTGCATACGCTCCTGCTGCGTGCCGCGGCTCTGATCCTGATCGACCGTTCGCTGATAGTCCGGCTGGAGCGTGTAGGTCCAGAACAGGATGGTGCTGACCAGTATGGTGACAACTACCAGCAGGCCAACGCCAACCATTGAGGAGGCGTAGAGAAAGCCTTGATGGTTGTCGATGCGCATGAAGCGCGGCAGGCCGACATAGAACAGGTAAGAGGTATGCGCGCAGGCTGCCGCCAGAACCAGTATCGCCAACCAGCGGGTGGGGTAGAGCGCGGCGATGCCGGCGAGGAAGAACGGGGTGCAGGCATAGGCGATGAAACCGATGCACTGGTTGAACGTGGGCCTGGCCTCGAAGGTCCGCGACATATAGCGCAGGAAATAGCCCATGATGAAGACGCCGATCAGCGTCGCCACATAGAGCAGTACGCTTAACTGCAAGGCGCTTATCGCCTCCAGGCGGATACGCTCTTCTTCGACCAGGCTCCAGCCCACCCAGTGTGTGCCGATGAACAGACAAACCGCCGGCAGCAGGGCAAACAGAAAAAGGTAGGGCAGGTAGTTGGCGCTATTGCGTTCTTCATCCTGGCGAATTGCCGTCCAGGCACGATCCGGGCGGGTGAGTAGGGTGTAGAGATTCGCATACATGGTAAGTCCATCCGCTGACTGCCTTTATATTTGGGGCAGCCAATACGGCGTAGGGTTCAACTCAATTTCCTTACAAGCTGTAAGGCAACAAAAAGGCCGCCCGGGGGCGGCCTGCTGATTGCTGCCAAGCGCGATCAACTGGTGTAGATCGGGCCGATGCCCATGCCCCAGAGGATTACCGAGCTGGCGATCATCGCCACCAGCACCACCAGACCGACTGCCAGCACGGAGCTGGAGAACATGAAGCCCTCATCTTCGGGGATGTTCATGAAGGTCGGTATGCCGACGTAGAGCAGATAGACCGTGTAGCAGATCGCGACCGTGCCTACTACCATGCCCAACCACAGATGCGGATAGAGCGCTGCAAGGCCTCCGATGAACAGCGGCGTCGCCGTGTAGGCAGCGAATACCACACACTGGGTCAGGCTCGGGTTGGCATCGTAGGTACGTGCCATCCAGTGGATGAAGGCGCCCATCACGGCCACGCCGGCTAGCATCGCCAGGTAGGACATGATGGTCATCACCATCGCACTGCCTTCGGTAAGCATGACGGGTGTTCGGTCGCCGATTGCCCAGCCAACCTGAGTGGTGCCGATATAGGCCGAGATGGCGGGAATCGCCGCCAGAATCAGAACATGGGTCAGGTACATGTGGCTGATGGATTCTTCCTCGCCACGAATTTCTTGCCATTCTTGATCGGGATGGGTGAAGAGCCCCCAAACGTGGTGGATCATGCCAGACACCTCCTTTTCTTATGACGGTCGCCCCCCAGCGAACGCCCGGGACGCGTGTACAGCGTCACCGGGTGTCAGGCCAAATCGATGCGACCTTATGCCGCAGTATAGGCAGGGCCTGGGGCAGGCGTGGTGTCTGGCTTTAGAGCAAATTGCTCTCTAGGCGTCAGTGGTAATAGCGCTCAAGAATTTCCATCGCCAGGTTGATCGACTGCAAGCGCTCTGTACTGCCGCCTCGGTCCGGATGGTGCAAGCTGACCATTTGTCGGTAGCGCTGCTTGATTCGTGGCAAATCGAGCGGGCGTTCGTTGTTGAGTTCAAACAGCTCCAAGGCGGCCTGCTTCTCGTCGCCGCCCTGCATGCGCGTCCAGAAGCTGGTCAGCAGGCGTTCCACGTCGCGTTCGTCGGTGCTCTGCAGGTGGCTCATGTCCAGGTAGTAGTCGCGTAGCTCGTCGCGTTCGCTCAGCGCGCTGCTGCCGGCCTGATAGGGCTGCAGGCGAATGCACAGCGGGCTGATCTCGAGCAGGTGCGTCTGCTCCTGCCAGAGTCGGTCACGCAGGCGGTAGAGCGCGTTGAACAGCAGAAAATGGGTGCGAAACAGCACCAGCTTGTCGGTCAGCGGCAGGTTGGGCAGATGGCCGCTGTGGCGGGACTTGAGCTGCTGGATCAGGGCGTATTCGGCCAGACCGTCGGGAGCGTTCTGCAATAATTGCAGCACCTGCTCGGCGAGATCCTGGCTGGGGTCGAGGTCGTCGTTCATCGGCCGAGCCTAGCATTTAACCGTCAACGGGGTAGGGGTGCGGCGCCTTTGTGCGTAAAATGTTGCGCTTTCGTTCCCACCCCCTCGGATTTCGACGCACCATGGGCACCCTTTCGGTCAACCAGAACAAACTGCAGAAGCGCATTCGCCGCCTGGCCGGCGAAGCCATCACCGACTTCAACATGATCGAGGATGGCGACAAGGTGATGGTCTGCCTGTCCGGCGGCAAGGACAGCTACACCATGCTCGACGTGCTGCTGTATCTGCAGAAGGTCGCGCCGATCAAGTTCGAGATCGTCGCGGTGAACATGGACCAGAAGCAGCCCGGCTTCCCCGAGCACGTGCTGCCGGCCTATCTGGAGTCCATCGGTGTGCAGTACCACATCATCGAGAAGGACACCTACTCGGTGGTCAAGGAGAAGATTCCCGAAGGCAAGACCACCTGCTCGCTGTGCTCGCGTCTGCGGCGCGGCACCCTGTACACCTATGCCGACGAGATCGGCGCGACCAAGATGGCGCTGGGGCACCACCGCGACGACATTCTGGAAACCTTCTTTCTCAACATGTTCTACGGCGGCACGCTCAAGGCCATGCCGCCCAAGTTGCTGTCGGACGATGGCCGCAACGTGGTGATCCGCCCGCTGGCCTATTGCGCCGAAGCCGATATCGAGGCCTACAGCCAGCTCAAGGAATTCCCCATCATCCCGTGCAACCTCTGCGGCTCGCAGGAGAACCTGCAGCGCCAGGTGGTCAAGGAGATGCTGCAGGAGTGGGAGCGCAAGAGCCCTGGCCGCGTCGAGATCATGTTCCGCGCCCTGCAGAACGTGCACCCCTCGCAACTGGCCGACCGCAACCTGTTCGACTTCAAGAGCCTGAAGATCGACGACAGCGCCACGCCGCGCTTTCTCGATGTGATGAGCCTGTAAATCATCGCGGCTAAAGCCCCTCCCACGGTCGCGTCGCATGTGGGAGGGGCTTTAGCCGCGACGCTTGCCAGGCCGCAAAGGCCTGGAGTATGGTTCGGCCATCGCTTTGGAGAATTTCATGTCCGCCAGCCTCAACCTCCTGTCCACGCTGCAAGCCGGTGCCTCGCGCGCCGCGTTGGCGCGTGCGCATTCGGTCGCGGCTGCAGCGTATTATTTTTTTGGGTATTGGTTTAGCCACAGGCGCGCCTGATACCCCACAGGCGGCCTGAGACACCAGGGTCGCCACCAGAGACGTTTTCCAGAAAACCCCCGGTCGGCAACCCGACCGGGGGTTTTGTTTTTTCGGCCGAAAATGGCCACAGATCGAGGACTCACAGATGAACCGTTATTACCGCAACTACCGCTACGACTGGCGATTTAGCAACGTCACCACCGCCCTGAAACCTTTGCCACGAACACTCAGTTAGCGCCGCGCGGCGCAGGCCGCGCCGGCCAAGGAACCGCCAGATCATGAATGCATCCGTCTCCGCTCAACTCGCTTGCCCTGTCACCACCATCGCCCGCCGCAGCGCCCAGCCGCTGCCCAGCCCCGCCGTATTGCGCCAGCGCCTGCCGCTATCCGCCGTACTTGCCGAACGTATCGCCGCCGACCGCAAGGCCATCCGCGCCGTGCTCGATGGCCGCGATTCGCGCCTGCTGGTGGTGGTCGGTCCCTGTTCCTTGCATGACCGCGCTTCTGCGCTTGAGTACGCCGAACGCCTGGCCGAGCTGGCGCCGCAGGTCGCCGACCAGCTGCTGCTGGTGATGCGCGCCTACGTGGAAAAACCACGCACCACCGTGGGCTGGAAGGGGCTGCTGTATGACCCGCATCTGGATGGCAGCGGCGACATGGCCGAAGGCCTGCGCCTGTCGCGCCAGCTGATGCTGGATATTCTCGAGCGCGGCCTGCCGCTGGCCAGCGAGCTGCTGCAACCCATGGCCGCCGGTTACTTCGATGATCTGCTCGCTTGGGCGGCGATTGGCGCACGTACCAGCGAGTCGCAGGTGCACCGCGAGATGGTCAGCGGTCTGGATCTGCCGGTCGGCTTCAAGAACGGCACCGACGGCAGCGTGGGCATCGCCTGTGACGCCATGCGCTCGGCGACGCATCCGCATCAGCATTTCGGCATCGACGACCTCGGTCATCCGGCGCTGCTGCACACCGCCGGCAATCCGGACACCCATCTGGTGCTGCGCGGCGGCCATGGCGCGCCGAACCACGATGCCGCCAGCGTCGCCGCTGCGCGCCAGGCGCTGCTGCATCAGGGTATCGCGCCGCGCATCATGGTCGACTGCAGTCATGCCAACAGTGGCAAGGATCCGCTGCGTCAACCGGCGGTGCTCGACAGCGTGATCGAGCAGCGTCTGTCTGGCGATATCAGTCTGCGTGGCGTGATGCTGGAGAGCCATTTGTTCGACGGCTGCCAGGCGCTGTCCGGCGAGCTGCGTTATGGCGTGTCGATCACCGATGGCTGCCTGGGTTGGGAGGGCACCGAAGCATCCTTGCGCCTGGCTGCCGAGCGTTTGCGCGGTGTTTTGCTGTAGGAGCCGCGCCTCGCGGCGAATGTGCTCAGGCCTGAGGCGTACAGGCAAAGAGCTTCGCCCCGGGGCGGGGCTCCCACTGGGCTTGAACTGTGGTGCTTCCTGCGTGCAGGCTTCGTCATCCGTTTCATGAAGGATTCGATTCATGCGTGATTACAAGTGGCTGCACGAGTTCTGCCTCAACCGTTTCGGCTCGGCCAAGGCGCTGGAGGCCATGCTGCCGCAGCCGCGCAGCGATGCAGCGTTGCGCGCGCTGAGCGATGACCGCTATCTGTCGCTGATGAGCCTGCGCATCTTCCGCGCCGGCCTCAAGCACAGCCTGGTGGACGCCAAGTGGCCGGCGTTCGAGGAGGTGTTCTTCGGCTTCGACCCGGAAAAGGTCGTGCTGATGGGGGCCGAGCGTCTGGAGAACCTGATGCAGGATGCGCGGCTGATCCGCCACCTGGGTAAGCTCAAGGGCGTGCCGCGCAATGCCCAGTTCATCCTCGACATGCGCCGCGAGAAAGGTAGCTTCGGCGCCCTGATCGCCGACTGGCCGGTGACCGATATCGTCGGGTTGTGGAAATACCTGGCCAGGCAGGGCAACCAGCTTGGTGGACTGTCGGCGCCGCGTTTTCTGCGCATGGTGGGCAAGGATACCTTCGTTCCCACCGACGACATGGTCGCCGCACTCAAGGCGCAGGGCGTGATCGACAAGGCGCCCACCAGTCAGAAGGATCTGGCCGCGGTGCAGGCAGCCTTCAATCAGTGGCAGGCCGAGAGCGGGCGGCCGCTGTGCCAGCTATCGGTGATGCTGGCGCATACGGTCAATCATTGAGGGCATCGTTCAAGGCATCCAGCCATTCCCTGGGCACGTCACGCTTCATCGCCAGCTGACATTGCTGGCTTTCCGGGTCGAACACGATCACCGCCTCGCCCTTGTCCAGAGCGCGGCGTACTCGCTGTACGCGGGTTTCCAGCGGCGTTTCGTCACCGTTGTCGGTGCCGTCGCGGGTGACGAAATCTTCGATCAGGGCGGTAAGGGTATCGGCTTGCAGCAGGTGAGCGGGGATCAGCACAGCGAATGGGCTCCGGTTGTTGGCGCCCATGATAGAGCCAGAGGGCGCCAGGCTGCGAGTCTATTCAGGCGCGGTTGCCGGGGCGTTTCAGAAAACGCTCCAGCGTGCTGTAAAGCAGGCCGCTATCGAGCGGCTTACCGAGGAAATCGTCCATGCCCGCATCCAGTCCATGCTGGCGGTGCTCTTCGAGGATGTGTGCAGTCAGGGCGATAACCGGTACTGCAGGGAGCTGGCGGCTGCGCTCCAGGCGCCGGATTTGTCGGGTGGCTTCGAAGCCGTCCATCACCGGCATCTCGCAGTCCATCAGGATCAGATGCACGGCAGCCGGGTCACGGCTGTATTCATCGACGGCGGCCTGGCCATTGGTGACCAGGCGCACGCTGTAGCCGCGTTTCTTCAGGAAGCCCTGAACCACTAGCTGATTCACCGGGTTGTCTTCTGCTACCAGTATGCAGGGGGCGTTACTGTTGTCGCTGCGCATATCTCTGACCAACTGATGTACCTTTGCCCGGGGTTCTTCGTATAACCCGGTGAGTGCCTGACGCAGTGCGTTGATCGCCACCGGCTGGGCCAGGTGTTGCAGACGCAGGCCCTGGCTCGCCGGTAGCTGCGGACAGGCTTCGGGCGGGCAGATCAGCAGCACGCGCTGCTGCGCCTGTAGTTTTGGCCTGATTGAATCGAGCCAATGGTTGACGCCACCTGGCCAGGGCGCCATTAGTACCAGCAGCGGTGGCGCCGCGAAATCCTCCAGATAGTCCTGCAGTCGCTCCGGTGTCTGGCAACGCTCGGTGCGCATGCCCCAGCGACCGAGCAGGCGGCTCATGGCATCCAGCCCAAGGCCATCGAGCGAGGCGAGCAGGGCGGTGCGGCCCGCCAGCAGGCGGTTGAGCTCTTCAGGCACGTCCTGCTCGCTCAGCAAGGGGATGTCGAAGGCAAAACGAGTACCCTGGCCGAGGGTGCTCTGTACCTCGATCCGCCCGCCCATCATCTCCACCAGTTCCTTGCTGATGGCCAGCCCCAGACCGCTGCCGCCATAACGGCGCGTGGTGCTGGAGTCGCCCTGGGCGAAGGATTCGAACAACTGTGCCAGCGCCTGCTCGCTGATGCCGATGCCACTGTCGCTGACGGCGAATATCAGGTGCGGCTTACCATGGCTGTCGCTGCGGCGGCTGACGCTGACTGCCACATGGCCTTCTGCGGTGAACTTCAGGGCGTTGCTGAGCAGGTTCATCAGCACTTGCTTGAGCCGCGTCGGGTCACCCTGAATGCGCCGTGGTACGCCATTTTCCAGGCTGACGTAAAGGCGCAGGCGCTTGTCCAGAGCCTGGCCGGTGAACAGGCTGAGGGTCTCGGAAATCATGTCCTCGAGATCGAACTCGATCTGCTCCAGACTGAGCTTGCCTGACTCGATACGGGCGTAGTCGAGGATGTCGTTGATCACCGCCATCAGCGAACTGCCGGAGCTGGAGATGGTATCGACATAGAAGCGCTGGCTGCGATCCAGCGGCGTTTCACGCAGCAGTTGCAGCATGCCCAGCACGCCATTGAGCGGGGTGCGGATCTCATGGCTCATCTTGGCCAGGAAGCGGCTCTTGGCCTGGCTCTCGAAGGCTGCCTGCTCTGCTGCCCGGCGAGACTGGAAGCCTTCTTCCTTGAGCAGGTTGATGCGGTCGGCCAGGCCGATGGACAGGGTGATCAGCTCAATGGTCACGCCGATCTTCACCACAGTGGCGCCGAATACGCCGAATACTTCCAGCCCCAGCGAACCGGTAGTGGCCTGGATGAAGGCGAACAGCAGAATGGCCCAGGCCAGCGTGTAATAAGAGCCGTAGCGCACGCCGCGGCGCCAGACATAGATGCCGGTCAGCAGCAGGATCAACGAGACCAGGGAAACGGTGACGCTGGCGAGGATGTTCCACGCCGCGAAGCCAATCAGTGGCACCGACAGCAGGCAGCCGACGCAGATCAGCATCAGCAGACGCAGGTAGGTGTCCAGGCG
Organism: Pseudomonas sp. KB-10; assembly: GCF_018221585.1. Lineage (NCBI taxonomy): Bacteria > Pseudomonadati > Pseudomonadota > Gammaproteobacteria > Pseudomonadales > Pseudomonadaceae > Pseudomonas > Pseudomonas sp. KB-10. Next base: position 295,094 of record NZ_QYYB01000002.1, on the reverse strand, counting down.
TGGAAAGTACTGTCGGGCGTGAAGAAAATGGCGGCTGAACTGGATGGCCGTGAGGCAGTGCAGGTACATGAGGACATAGATGCTCACCGACTGCAAGGCCACGTGCTCGGGCAGCAACTTGAACAGCATGCCATCGAAGCAGGCGGCGAGCAGACCAACGTTGAGGTTGTAGGCCAGGTACCAGAGATAAGCCGATTCGCGCAGCGACAGATAAAGAAACAGGTTGTAGCAGAACATGGCGAACAGCACGCCGTAGAACGCGCCGTTGAAACCCATCAGATTCTCCTGCGCCGCCGCGCTTGCGCCATAAGTGGCAAAGAACAGCGGCACGAACACCGTGCTGGTGGTTTCCACGCGAACCAGCAGCGTGCTGACGCCGGGTTCGAGCTGCATGGGGAACCAGAAATTGCGCACCTGCACCGGCCGTTGGGAGAAGGCGAAGGTGTCGCCGCTTTCCTGTTGCAGGCTTTTGCCATCGGGGTTGATCAGGTGAACCTGCAGGTGATCGAGCAGTGGATAATTGATTTCAAGGTAGCCGCCCACCTCATGTTTCAAGGCATTGACCAGGCGAATCTTGAACCACCAGACCGAAGCATTCTTGCCGAGATTGGCATGTTCGCCGCTGACTTTACGAAAGTCGTCATCATCCAGGGCCAGCACCTGCTCGACGTTGAGGGTACCGCCCACGTCCTCGTAGTAACCGGTGTACGGCCCGAGAGACAGGCGCAGGTCGTCGCTATCCAGCGGCGCAGGCGTAAGGGCCCATGCCGGGCAGGCAAGCCACAACAGCAGCAAAACCAGGTGAAGGCGAGGCATCCGTGAACCTCAGAAAGTGTCTGCAAATCATTGCGCGTGGCCGTGCTGCGTTGAAAACAGCCTTGAAATGTCCGTGCACCGCCACGCACCGCGCGTTTCTCGACCTGATCCTAGCTCGGCTTGCTAAAAGCCTTTTCAAAGGGCCGTTCAGCAGAGCGGGAGTCGTTCCTTTGTAACGTCACGTGGCGACATCCTTAGGGTAGCTGACCGCGAACGCTGGCCATAAAAAGGGGAGCTGAAGCTCCCCTGGGTCCTTGCGCGTCACTTTGCCTCTATGTGTCGCAGCCTTCAAGCGTCGCGATCATGTTGGCCAACCAGGCTGTCCACGGGAGGAACACGGGTGTCGCTTTCCATCTGTGCATCGTGCTCCAACTGATGGCTGAAACGCTCCAGCGAACCCTGGGCCGGCTGGGCGTCGCTGGCGAATACCGGCGGACTCATCATGTAGGCAGTGAGCAGGCGGCTTAAGGCCTTGAGGCTGTCGATATGGGTGCGCTCGTAGCCATGGGTGGCGTCGCAGCCGAAGGCCAGCAGTGCCGTGCGAATGTCATGGCCGGCGGTGACGGCCGATTGCGCATCGCTGTGGTAGTAACGGAACAGATCACGGCGCACCGGCACCTCCTGTTCGGCAGCCAGGCGCAGCAACTGACGTGACAGGTGATAGTCGTAGGGCCCGCCGGAGTCCTGCATGGCCACGCTGACCGCATGTTCGCTGGATTGCTGGCCCGGTGCGACCGGTGCGATATCGATGCCGACGAACTCGCTGACATCCCAGGGCAGGGCAGCGGCGGCGCCGGAGCCGACTTCCTCGGTGATGGTAAACAGCGGGTGGCAGTCGATCATCGGTTGCAGGCCCTGATCGCGAATCGCCTTGAGTGACGCCAGCAGCGCTGCGGCGCCAGCCTTGTCATCGAGGTGACGGGCGCTGATATGCCCGCTTTCGGAGAACTCCGGCAGCGGATCGAAGGCGACGAAATCACCCACGCAAACGCCGAGTGAATCGCAATCGGCACGGGTGGCGCAGTAGGCGTCCAGGCGCAGCTCGACGTGGTCCCAACTGATCGGCATGGTGTCGACGGCGGTGTTGAAGGCGTGCCCGGAGGCCATCAGCGGCAGCACGCTACCGCGAATCACGCCGTTGTCGGTGAACAGGCTGACGCGACTGCCTTCGGCGAAGCGGCTCGACCAGCAGCCCACCGGCGCCAGGCCGAGACGGCCGTTGTCCTTGATCTCGCGGACGATGGCGCCAATGGTGTCGAGGTGCACGGAAACGGCACGGTCGAAACGTTCGTACTCGCTCTGACGCCCACGCAGGGTGGCGCGGATGGTGCCGCGGCGGGTCAGCTCGAAGGGGATTTCCAGCTCTTCGAGGCGTTCGGCTACGTAGCGCACGATGGTGTCGGTGAAACCGGTAGGACTGGGGATGGCGAGCATCTCCAGCAGTACCTTCTGCAGGTAGTCCAGATCAGGTTCGGGTAACTGTTGCATGCAAGCTCCTCGCATTCGGATTGCCCCTCTCCCGTGTGCGGGAGAGGGCCGGTGGGAGAGTGTTCAGCTCGTTGCCTGGCTTAGCGGGAACAGCAGGTCGACGAAGCGCTCGGCCGTCGGCTGCGGCTCGTGGTTTGCCAGACCGGCCCGTTCGTTGGCCTCGATGAACACGTAGTCGGGCTGGTCGGCCGCCGGCACCAGCAGGTCGAGGCCGACCACCGGGATTTCCAGGGCTCGCGCGGCTTTGATTGCCGCGTCGCGCAGAGCGGGATGGAGAACCGCGGTGACGTCTTCCAGGGTGCCGCCGGTGTGCAGGTTGGCTGTCTTGCGTACCGCCAGGCGCTGGCCTGCCGGCAATACGCTGTCGTAGTCGAGGCCGGCACCGTGCAGGGTTCGCAGGGTTTCGGCGTCCTTGGGAATGCGGCTTTCGCCGCCGGTGGCAGCCTGACGACGACGGCTTTGGGCATCGATCAGCTCGCCGATGCTATGGCGACCATCGCCGAGGATCTCGGCCGGGCGACGAATGGCGGCAGCCACCACTTCGTAGCCGATCACCAAAATGCGCAGATCGTGCCCCTCGTGATAGCTCTCCAGCAGCACGCGCTGGTCGAACACGCGGGCGCGCTCAATGGCTTCCTGCACTTCACCCGGCGTGCGCAGGTCTACCGCCACGCCCTGGCCCTGTTCGCCGTCAACCGGTTTGACCACCACCGAGCCGTGCTCGGCGAGGAAGGTGGCGTTGTCCTCCGCACTGCCGGCCAGACGCTGGGCCGGCACGCTTAGACCGGCGCGCGAGAGGGCACGGTGGGTCAGGCGTTTGTCCTGGCACAGGGTCATGCTCACGGCGCTGGTCAGGTCGCACAGCGATTCGCGGCAGCGGATGCGCCGACCGCCGTGGCTGAGGGTGAACAACCCGGCTTCTGCGTCGTCCACCTGCACCTCGATACCGCGGCGCAGCGCCTCGTCGACGATGATGCGTGCGTAAGGGTTGAGCTCGGCCTGCGGGCCCGGCCCGAGGAACAGCGGCTGGTTGATGCCGTTCTTGCGCTTGAGACTGAAGGTCTGCAGCTCGCGAAAACCCAGTTTGGCGTAGAGGCGCTTGGCCTGCTTGTTGTCGTGCAGCACCGACAGATCAAGATAGCTCAGCCCGCGGCTCATGCCGTGCTCGATCAGGTGACGCACCAGTACTTCACCGACGCCAGGGCGGCTGCACTGGGGGGCTACTGCCAGGCACCACAGGCTGCTACCGTTTTCCGGGTCGCGGAAGGCCCGTTGGTGGTTGAGCCCCATGACGCTGCCGATCACGTCGCCACTGTCTTCATCCTCCGCCAGCCAATAGGTCGGGCCGCCTTCGTTGTAGGGCGTGAGCTTGGCCGGGTCGATCGGCAACATGTTGCGGGTTTGATACAGGCAGTTGATGGCCTGCCAGTCTGCCTCGTTCTGCGCCCGGCGAATGCGAAAACCCCGGAAAATGCGCCGTGCCGGACGGTAGTCGGTGAACCACAGGCGCAGCGTGTCGGAAGGGTCGAGAAACAGTTGCTGCGGCGCATGGGCCAGCACCTGGTGCGGTGCGGCGACATACAGGGCGATATCGCGCTCGCCGGGTTGCTCGGCGAGCAGCGCCTCGGCCAGCACGGTGGGGTCCGGGTAAGTATGGCCGATCAGCAAGCGGCCCCAGCCGCAATGGATGGCCTGCGGCTGGCTTGGCTGGCTGGCGTGGTCTTCGGCCAGGCGCGCTTGCAGACGCTCGTAGGAGGGCGTCTGGCCGCGCAGCAGGCGTTGGTTGAAGGCAGTGGAGCGCATGGAATAGTCCCTGTCCGTGTTCACTACGTCCGGTCTGAGCCGGATCGTCATTGAGTCGCGACAAATCCCGGCTTTACCGGGCTACGACCATTGATCCTGCAAGAGCGGCCAAAAGGCCGCTCCGTCTCAGTTACAGACCCTGCTCGCTCAGCCACAGGTTGAGCGCCGCCAACTGCCACAGCTTGGAGCCGCGCAGGGGGGTGAGCTGGCTCTCTGGATTAGTCAACAACTGGTCGAGCATGTTCGGGTTGAACAGGCCACGATCCTGGCTGGGGTCGAGCAGCAGGTCGCGCACCCAGCCGAGGGTGGCGCCTTCCAGGTGCTTGAGACCCGGTACCGGGAAGTAACCCTTGGGCCGGTCGATCACCTCGCTGGGGATGACCTTGCGCGCCGCTTCCTTGAGCACGTACTTGCCGCCTTCAGGCAGCTTGAACTGTGCCGGGATACGCGCCGACAGCTCGGCCACGCGGTAGTCGAGGAACGGTGTGCGCGCTTCCAGGCCCCAGGCCATGGTCATGTTGTCCACGCGCTTGACCGGGTCATCGACCAGCATCACCGTGCTGTCCAGGCGCAGCGCCTTGTCCACTGCGGCGTCGGCGCCCGGCATGGCGAAGTGCTCGCGAACGAACTCGCCGGCCATGTCGCCGGTCAGCCAGGCGGGTTGCACGCAGGCCGCGTACTCGTCGTGCTCGCGATCGAAGAAGGCGGCGCGGTAGGCGGCGAAGGCATCCTTGGCGCCATCGACCTGCGGGTACCAGTGGTAGCCAGCGAACAGTTCGTCGGCGCCCTGGCCGCTCTGCACCACCTTGCAGTGCTTGGCCACTTCGCGCGAGAGCAGGTAGAAGGCGATGCAGTCGTGGCTGACCATCGGCTCGCTCATGGCACGGAAGGCCTGCGGCAGCTGGTCGAGAATCTCATGCTCGCCGATACGCAGCTGATGGTGGCGGGTGGCGAAGCGCTGGGCGATCAGGTCCGAATACTGGAACTCGTCGCCACGCTCGCCACCGGCATCCTGAAAACCGATGGAGAAGGTCAGCAGATTCTCCACGCCGGCTTCGCGCAGCAGGCCGACCAGCATGCTCGAGTCGACGCCACCGGAGAGCAGCACGCCGACGTCCACGGCGGCACGCTGACGAATGGCCACGGCTTCGCGCATGGTTTCCAGCGTCAGGTCGCGCCATTCTTCCAGGCCGTACGCCGCTTCATCGCCTTGCGGGCCGAACTGCAGGGTCCACCAGGTCTTCTGCTCGATCTTGCCGTCGGCATCGACGCGCATCCAGGTGGCCGGCGGCAGTTTTTCAACACCCGCCAGGATGGTGCGCGGCGCCGGCACTACGGCATGGAAGTTCAGATAATGATTGAGGGCGACGGCATCGAGCGTCTTGGCGATATCGCCACCCTGCAGCAGGGCTGGCAGCGACGAGGCGAAACGCAGGCGCTCGCCGGTGCGTGACAGGTACAGCGGTTTGACGCCGAGGCGGTCGCGGGCGATGAATAGGCTCTGTGCGTCGCGTTCCCAGACGGCGAAGGCGAACATGCCGTTGAGCTTGGGCAGCAAGGCTTCGCCCCAGGCGTGATAACCCTTGAGCAGTACCTCGGTGTCACCGCCGGAGAAGAAGCGATAGCCCAGCGCTTCCAATTCGCTGCGCAGTTCGGGGTAGTTATAGATGGCGCCGTTGAACACCATCGACAGGCCGAGATCACTGTCGATCATCGGCTGGCCCGAAGCTTCGGCCAGATCCATGATCTTCAGGCGGCGGTGGCCGAGGGCGACGGGGCCCTGGCTATGAAAACCGTGGGCGTCGGGGCCGCGAGGGGCGAGATGATGGGTGATGCGTTCGACTGCCGCCAGGTCCGCGGGGCGTCGATCAAAACGTAGTTCTCCAGCTATTCCGCACATAGTTCCTTACCGGTGTTGCCGTTGGGGAGTGGCTCGTGGCCGAGCCTTTTACACCAAAACAAGAAAATGCTTTCATGTCAAAGTAATGGTGGTTAAGGATTGGTGTTTATGGAAGCTAAAAAAGTTCCTGCTGAAATAGATCTGTCATCTGTCATGGCCTTTGAAATGCCACTATTTCAGGCGCTGCGGCGTCTGCAGCAGGCGGGGGAAGTGCACGCCAAGCGTCTGGCCCGTTTTGGCGGTCTGACCCCCATGCAGTTGATGGTCCTGCAAGTACTGGCCAGCGAGACTCGCATGACTGCCAGCGTACTCAGCAGCCGCGTCAGCCTGACGGCCGCGACGCTTTCCGGTTTGCTCGATCGCCTTGAGGAGCATGGGTTGTTGCAGCGCCAGCGCGACAATCAGGATCGTCGAAGGCAATGGCTGCTGATAAGTGATGCGGGCCGCGAGCTGATTCAGCAGGCGCCTTCACTGATGCCGCCGGAGTTCAACCAGCGTTTTGCCGTGCTGGCCGATTGGGAGCGCCACAATCTGACGGCGGCGTTGCTGAGGGCCGCCGAGCTGTGCGGCGAGATGGACTGAGTCGACGCGCTTTTTTCAGAAAAAATTCAAGCAGGGTGTTGACTTAGCTTCGCCACCTGCATAAAGTGCGCGCCTCGCTAAGGCACATGGGTGGTTAGCTCAGCCGGGAGAGCATCTGCCTTACAAGCAGAGGGTCGGCGGTTCGATCCCGTCACCACCCACCATTAGCGAATTCGGACGCAAGTCCGGCCGACGCGCAGCGGTAGTTCAGTCGGTTAGAATACCGGCCTGTCACGCCGGGGGTCGCGGGTTCGAGTCCCGTCCGCTGCGCCATTATTTCCCGGATCGAGCTTGGCTCGGTTCGAGATGGCAAGGCCCGTAAGGGCGCCATCGGATGCTACAGAGTTTCAAGAGTTCTTTGGACGCAAGTCCAGCCGACACGCAGCGGTAGTTCAGTCGGTTAGAATACCGGCCTGTCACGCCGGGGGTCGCGGGTTCGAGTCCCGTCCGCTGCGCCATATAGAAGCCCGCTGATCGCAAGATCAGCGGGTTTTTCTTTGCCTGCGACTTTTCGTCATCTTGTCTTCATGCGGGCAAAGTAGCTTGCTATCGATCAGGCGAAATGACCCAGGAGAATGCCCGATGGACGATTATCAGGAAGAGCTGCTCGAGCGCGATGCCCTCGTTCAGGACGCGTCCGACGCTGATGTCGAAGACGACGCCACCGAACTCTGAGCTTCACCGCTCGCCCTGCGCTGTGCGCGACGATAGTCGCCCGGCGTTTGCCCCAGCCAGCGTTTGAAGGCGCGCTGGAAGGCTTCGGCCGAGGCGAAGCCGAGCAGGTAGGCGATCTCGCCGAAGGCCAGCTCGGTGTCACGGATATAGGCCGTGGCCAGGTCGCGGCGGGTATCGTTGAGGATGCTGCGAAACTGCGTGCCTTCCTCAGTTAGCCTGCGCCGTAGCGTCCAGCTCGGCAGGTGCAGGCTGCGCGCGACTTCATCCAGATCCGGTTCGTGCCCGTGCAGCAATGGGCCGAGTAGTTGGATCACCCGTTCGCGAAGGCTTCGCGTGCGGGTCAGCTGCTCCAGTTCGCGTTCACATAACTCCACAAGATGCCGCCAGGTGCCGGGGCAATGCCGCGGGTTGCGCAGCGCCAGGGTTTCATTGCTCAGGCGCAGGCGGTTGGCGCCAGCGCTGAACTCTACCGGGCAGCCGAACAGCGCCTCGTAGCGCTCGCCATAGTCCGGCGCTGGAAATTCGATTTCGATCTTTTCCAGGAGGATGGTGCGATCGACCACCTGGCCCAGGTTGGTCTGCCAGCCTGCCAGCACCGAATCCACCACGAAGCGGTTATAGGCGTTGTACGGGCTGATGGAATAGAAGTGCAGCCAGGCGCCGCGGGCGTCTTCGCGAAAACCGGAACGGCCTCGATAATTGGCGGCGTACAGCGGTTCGAATCGGGTCAGGGTGCGCGCTGCTTCGCGAAGGTCCGGCGCCTGCATGGCGCAGATGCCAGCCAGGCCGATCTGGCTCAGATGGCTGTGGCGACCCATGTCCAGGCCCAATGCCGGATCGCCGCACAAGGTTATGGCGCTGTGGCCGAGGCGCATGAAACGGGGAATCGACAGGCGCGCCCTTGGTTCGCTCAGACGGGCGGCATCCAGGCCGAACTGCTCGAACAGCGGCTCGGGCGGCCGGCCTTTGGCGCGCAGTGCATCGGCCAGCGCCAGAGTGAAGCCGACGGAAAGGTCGCCGAGACGAACGCGAGAGGTTTTCATAACCAGAGGTTGATCAGTTGCGCGCCGCGCTCGTCCGAGCCTCGTTCGCTACGACCGGCATCGAACGCCAGGGCTTGAGGCTGGCCGCTGCGTTCCCACAGCCTGCCGCGCAGATGGACTTTCATTGCCGCACGAATGCCGTGGGCCTGCAGTCGCTCGCCGAGTTCGGCATCGTCGCTCTGGCCATCCAGGTCGCTGGGCATGGCCAGAAGTTCGGCGGCGTCGCCATTGAGCGCTTCGTTCTGCAACTGACCGATGCTGCCGCCCAGCAGCACGCCAAGCCGGCCGGCAGGGGTATCCAGCACCTGCAGGGTCGCCGGCGCTGCGGTTTTCAGATTGGCAGCGCTGAAGGTGTGGCGTTGTGGCTGGCCCAACGGGTTGCCGGCCCGGTCGAATACCAGGCTGGTGTTGTACAACGGCCCGCGCCCGACTTCGAGGCGACCCAGCTCCACGCGAGGCTCGGGCAGGACGATCGAGCCGGCCACCAGGGTGATCTGGTAGTCGCGGGCCAGGTCGCCGAACAGCTGCTGGTAGTCATGCGCCATCGATTTCGCTTTGGTGCGTAGCATGGCGTCGTCCAGGCGCGCTTCGCTCCCCGCATTCAGCAGCGCGCCGAGAAAATCCATGGGGTTGGTCGCCACCAGCCAGCGCATGGCCTGCTGGCGTTCGGCGGCGCGGTGTAGCGCTTCCTTCTCGCCCACGGCCAAAAGCCAGGTGCCGATATGCTCGGGCAGCACGACGACGGTGCGCTCGTTGAGCAGGCCCTGGTCACGGGCGTGGTCCAGATAGGCAGCGAGTTTCAGGCGCAGGCGCGCGAGGCTCTGATAGTCGGCGGCGAACAGCTCCGGCTGGATGCCCAGCAGGTTGCCGCGTGGGCCCGGCTGGCCGATATCGAGCGCGACCTGGCTGCGCAGATCGGACAGGTAATGGCTGCTGGGGCGCTGTTCGATCCAGTGGGCGTAGCTGCCGAGACCGGCTAGCAGAGTCAGCGAGAGCAGAAGGGTGATCAGTAGGCGCATTTCAGGGTGTTCGGTTGGATTGCGGTGCAGGTTAGGTCGGTCGAGCCGTGCTGCCAAGATATGTTGCTATTTTTGATCATTATCTTGTCACTTTTGATCATTGAGCCTGGCTGGCGGCCTCTTTATCGTCTGGCTCCATAACCGACCGCGTGACCATGAGACCGCGGCAATCCGTGAACTGCACCGCGATGTGGAGATTTCCATGACTGCTCGTTACCCGCACCTGCTGGCCCCGCTCGACCTCGGCTTCACCACGCTGAGCAACCGCACCCTCATGGGCTCCATGCACACCGGCCTGGAAGAGAAGCCGGGCGGCTTCGAGCGCATGGCGGCCTACTTCGCCGAGCGTGCCCGGGGCGGCGTTGGCCTGATGGTCACCGGCGGTATCGGCCCGAACGAGGAGGGCGGCGTGTACGCTGGCGCGGCCAAGCTGAGCACGGTCGAGGAGGCGGAGAAGCACAAGATCGTCACCCAGGCCGTGCACGAGGCCGGTGGCAAGATCTGCATGCAGATCCTGCATGCCGGGCGTTATGCCTACAGCCCGAAGTCCGTGGCCCCCAGCGCCATCCAGGCGCCGATCAACCCGTTCAAGCCGCGCGAGCTGGACGAGGAGGGCATCGAGAAGCAGATCGCCGACTTCGTCAATTGCGCCGCGCTGGCCCAGCAGGCCGGCTACGACGGCGTCGAAGTGATGGGCTCGGAAGGCTACTTCATCAACCAGTTCCTGGTCGCTCACACCAACCACCGTACCGACCGCTGGGGCGGCAGCTTTGATAACCGCATGCGCCTGCCGGTGGAGATCGTGCGCCGCGTGCGTGAGGCGGTCGGGCCGAACTTCATCATCATCTATCGCCTGTCGATGCTCGACCTGGTCGAAGGCGGCAGCACCTGGGACGAGATCGTCCTGCTGGCCAAGGCCATCGAACAGGCCGGCGCTACCCTGATCAACACCGGCATCGGCTGGCACGAGGCGCGCATCCCCACCATCGCCACCAAGGTACCGCGCGCGGCCTTCACCAAGGTCACCGCCAAGCTCAAGGGCGAGGTGAACATCCCGCTGATCACCACAAACCGCATCAACACCCCGGAAGTGGCCGAGCAGGTGCTGGCCGAGGGCGATGCCGACATGGTGTCCATGGCGCGCCCCTTCCTCGCCGACCCGGACTTCGTCAACAAGGCCGCCGAAGGCCGCGCGGACGAAATCAACACCTGCATCGGCTGCAACCAGGCCTGCCTGGATCACACCTTCGGCGGCAAGCTGACCAGTTGCCTGGTCAACCCGCGCGCCTGCCACGAGACCGAGCTCAACTACATTCCCACCACCACGGTGAAGAAGATCGCCGTGGTCGGCGCCGGCCCGGCCGGCCTCGCTGCTTCCACCGTCGCTGCCGAGCGTGGCCACAGTGTGACCCTGTTCGATGCGGCCAGCGAGATCGGCGGCCAGTTCAACGTGGCCAAGCGCGTGCCGGGCAAGGAAGAGTTCTATGAGACCCTGCGCTATTTCAAGCGCAAGCTGGAAACCACCGGTGTCGACGTGCGCCTCAATACCCGCGTGTCGGTGGATGACCTGGTGGCGGGCGGTTTCGACGAAATCATCCTGGCCACCGGCATCGCCCCGCGTACTCCGGATATTCCGGGGATCGAGCATCCCAAGGTGATCGGCTACCTGGACGCGATTCTCGAGCGCAAGCCGGTCGGCCAGACGGTGGCGGTGATCGGCGCCGGTGGTATCGGCTTCGACGTCTCCGAGTTCATCACTCACCAGGGCAAGGCCACCAGTCTCGATCGTGACGAGTTCTGGAAGGAGTGGGGTATCGATACCTCCCTCGAAGCGCGTGGTGGCGTGGCTGGCGTACAGGCGCATCCGCACCCGGCGGCGCGTCAGGTGTTCCTGCTGCAGCGCAAGAAGTCCAAGGTTGGCGATGGTCTGGGCAAGACCACCGGCTGGATTCACCGCACCGGGCTGAAGAACAAGAACGTACAGATGCTCAACAGTGTCGAGTACCTGAAGATCGACGATGCCGGCCTGCATATCCGCATCGCCGGTGGCGATGAGCAGGTGCTGCCGGTCGACACCGTGATCGTCTGTGCGGGGCAGGATCCGCTGCGCGAGCTGCAGGAAGGGCTGGAAAGCGCAGGTCAGCGCGTGCACCTGGTCGGTGGCGCGGATGTCGCCGCCGAGCTCGATGCCAAGCGCGCGATCAACCAGGGCTCGCGCCTGGCGGCCGAACTCTGATCGAACCGACGCCCCGCCTTATGCGGGGCGTCTGCTTAGTGGCTGACAATAACAAGGAGAAGCCCATGTCGCTCGATGCTCAACTCAACCCATCCGCCGCCGCCAGCCTGGCGCGCTGGCACCAGTTCGTCGCGGCCAGGGACCTGAGCGCCTTGCCTGAGCTGCTACATCCGCAGGCGGTGTTTCGTTCGCCCATGGCGCATACGCCTTATCCGGGCGCGCAGGCAGTTAATCTGATCCTCAATACGGTGCTCAAGGTGTTCGAGGATTTCACCTATCACCGGGAGCTGGCCTCGGCCGATGGCCTCAATGTCGTGCTGGAGTTCTCCGCACGGGTGGGCGAGCGCGAGCTCAAGGGCATCGACATGATTCGTTTCGACGAGTCGGGGCGGATCGTCGAGTTCGAGGTCATGGTGCGCCCAATGAGCGGGCTGCAGGCCCTCGGCGCGGAAATGGCTCAGCGCCTCGCGCCTTTTCTCGCCGCAGCCAAGGGCTGAGGCGCGCCCTATTTGAGGACACCCACTTCACGGTAGAAGCGCTCGGCACCGGGATGCAGCGGTATCGGCAGGCCATTGGTTGCCCGCTCCAGCTGGATGTCCCTGGCGGCCGGATGAGCTTCGGCCAGGCGGCCCAGGTTCTCGAAGAGCAGCCTGGTCATCTGATAGGCCAGGTCGTCGGAAACGCTGGTCTGGCTCACCAGAAGGTTGGTGATGGTCGCCGTGGTCACGTCGCTGGCCTGCCCCTTGTAAGTGCCGGCCGGGATGATGCCTGGCTGATAGGCGCCGCCGATACGTGACACCACCTGCTCCGGAATGGCCACGAAGGTGATCGGCATGCGCTCGGCCAGTTCGCGAATGGCCGCCATGCCCAGACCGGCCGACTGCAGGGTGGCGTCCAACTGGCCTTTTTCGATCAGTTCCACCGACTCGGCATAGGGTTTGAACTCGACCTGCCCCATGTCTTTGTAGCTCAGACCTGCGGCCTTGAAGATGGCCCTGGCATTGAGCTCGGTGCCCGAGCGCGGGGCGCCGACGGAAATACGCTTGCCGCGCAGGTCTTCCAGACTGCGGATGCCTGACGCCTGGCTGGCGACGATCTGGATGTAGTTCGGGTAGATGCCGGCAATGGCCCGCAGGCGGTCACGCGGTGCCCTGAAGCCGGCGTCCTCGTTGCCTTTCCAGGCGTCGGCCACCGAGTCGCCAAGGGCGAAGGCCAGCTGGCCACGGGCGATCTGTAGCAGATTCAGGTTCTCCACCGAGGCCTTGGTGGCGCGTACGCTGGTGGTCGAGCCTTCGATGTTCTCGCCATAGAGGTCGGATAGGCTCATGCCCAGCGGGTAATACACGCCACTGGTGCCGCCGGTGAGGATGTTGATCGAGGTTGGGTTGGCATGAGTGTTGGGACTGTTGACCAGGATCGCGGCAGCGACGAGCAGGCCAAGCCGTTTGGCTAAGCGCATGGTGAATTCTCCGTTATTGTTGTTCTTCGAGCTGAGCGAGTCAGCGCAGGGCTATGCAGGCGTGGGACAGGCATTCGCCAGGTGCAGTGAGCGGGAAGGATTGGCAGTGAAACGATGGCGGAGCATGGCTGACCTCTTGTCTTTTTTATCAGTCCGGTCGCGCAACGGGCGCGTGGGGGATGTATGACGAGCAGGTGACGTGCCAGGTTGTCGCAATGCCGTTGCAGAGCGGGTGCGGATTTCGCAGCTGGCTTCTCTAGGCGGAAATTCGCTTGTCTGGTCGGGTCGTGGTGGCAGAAATCCGCCGATTGGCCCGTGCCAGGTAGGCCAGGCACCGAGCAATGGTCGCCCCGGAACTTAGCGCTCTCATCACATTTTGGCGTCAGCGGTGCGCCTATCCGGCCTGGCTCGCAGAATGAGTGCCAACCCAGTCACATTGCTGGGGGCGGGTTTTCCCCTAGACTTGCCTGACCGATCAGGGACGGCATCAATCGCCAAAGCAGGATGGGCTTTGGCGATCGATGTCGTACGCGCATATCCCCCGTTGGTTCAGAGGGCCTTCGATGAGCATGCAGAACAAGCCGCAGATGGTGGAAGCCGTGATGTTCTTCAGTGAACGCGGTATCTGCAAACAGATGATGTTCCCTGAGTTCGAAGCCTTGCTCGACGGTGTGGTGAACATGCCCGAGTTCGCCGACGAGCAGATGCGTGCGGTATTCGTGGCGATCAACCCGCGCCTGCTGGTCAGGTCCGCGGTGTTCTTCTTGCTGGATTTCGACGAGGACGGTCGCCCCGACAAGGGCTGGAACATTCCTCTGCAGCATCTGGCCGAGCGCGCCGGCCGAGGCCCGGATCTCGGTGCCGGGCCGATTCGCCTGGCTTGTCGCAGCCAATGCCCGGTGTCCTGGCACCAGATGCATTTGTGGGACCCGAGCCTGGCGCCCGGGCAGAACGATCTGGTGCTGCTGCGTGATGCGGTCAAGCGCAATCAGCTCGGCCTGCTGGTCGAGGACGACAGCGCCCAGGCGGTGGTTGCCGAACGTTTGCAGGTGGCCTCCGAAGACAAATGGTATGCGCCAGATCCGGCCAAGGAAGTCGCTGACCAGTTGGCGCAAAAGATGGACCAGGAGCACCGCGCCAAGACCGCGCAGCTGATTCAGCAGCAGCGCCTGCGTATCACCAGCCTGACCCAGCAGCATGAGGAAGAACTGGCCAAACTCAAGCTGGCCAGTGAGGAGCAGAGCAAGCATCTGCAGGCGCAGCTGCATGGCCTGCATCAGGCGCTGCGCCAGCAGGAGGAACTCAACGCCAGTCTCAAGGCGCAGCTGGCGGCACAGGCGGAAAGCTTCCAGAGCAGCCGTGAGGAAATGGCCCAGCAGCTGCGTGCCCTGGAGCGTCACGGGCGCACCGAAGGCGATATCCTGCGCGCCCAGTTCGACAGCGAGCTGAAGGCGAAAGTCGCCGCGGCGGTTGCCGAGTACAAGGAACAGATCGCCATTCGCGACGTGGAACTGGCCTATCGCAACGAGCTGGACGCTCAGCAGCAGGCGGAGATCGAGCGTCTCAAGCGTGAGCGCGATGCCTTTGCCAGTCAGGGCGCAGACCAGGTGCTGGAGCGCTTGGCCAAACTCGGCGTGGTGTTCGTGGTGTACCATCCCGGCGCCGGGCACCTGACCATTGCGCTGCAGGATGTTGCCCGTTATCAGTACAACCCCATGGCCTACGCCGCAGCCAAATGCTTCGTTTCCGAAGAACAGTACCGCCACTGGCTGGCGCATTATCAGCAGCCCAGCTGCGATGCCACCTTGCCCAGTGGAGAACGCTGCGCCATTCCCATCGACCGTGTCGATACGCCCAGTCGTTTCACGCTGGGTGATTCGAACTGCTGTACGCGGCACAAGGCGAGTAGCCGTTTGCGTACCGTCAGCTGATTTTGCAGGTACACATTCCCTGCTGGCGCCCGCAGGCGCCATTGCACCCAGTAAAGCTGCCCTGGCTCGAGGCTGCCGGCGTCGAGCTCGCCTGTTTGCGCCTCGATCGCGTCGATCCACTGGTGTCCGGCAACAAATGGTTCAAGCTCGCGCCCTATCTAGAGCAGGCCGCTGCCGCAGGCGCGCAGGGCGTGATCAGCCTCGGCGGCGCACACTCCAATCATTTGCATGCGCTGGCCGCCGCCGGGCAGCGCTTCGGCTTCGCTACCGTCGGTTTGCTGCGCGGTGAGGCGCAACGAACGCCGACCGTCGATGATCTACAGCGCATGGGTATGGAGCTGCACTGGCTGGGTTATGGCGGTTATCGCGCGCGCCATCAGCCGGATTTCTGGGCGCCCTGGCTGGAACGCTACAGTGGTTTTCACGCGATAGGCGAGGGAGGTCTGGGTTTGCAGGGTGCCCGAGGTTGCAGCACGCTGGTGGAGATGGCCGAGATACAGATGAGCACAATCGGCTGGGACGATTTCGATGCCTGGTGGCTGGCCGCCGGGACCGGCACCACCTTGGCCGGAGTGGTGCTGGGGGAGAGGCGACGCACCGTGTTCGGTGCACTGGCCGTGCCGGGGGACCATGGCGTCGCTGCCCAGGTCGCCGCGCTGTTGGAGGCGGCCGGTGAGGCGCAGCGGCATTACCAACTGGTCGATGCCGCGCGCGGCGGTTTTGCCCGGTTCGACGAGCCGCTGCGCCAGTTCATCCTGCACACCGAACGTGCCTGTGATCTGCCGTTGGAGCCGGTGTATACCGGCAAGGCGCTGATGGCGCTGCGCGATTTCTGCGAACGTGGTCAACTTGCGCGCGGCAGTCGGCTGATCTTCATTCATACTGGCGGCTTGCAGGGGCGTCGGGCGCTGATGGGCGCAGACGCCGACTACACTCAGGTCTGACCAGCGGAGCCTGGAACCCACATGAGCGAACCCCTTACCCCCGAACAGCTACGCAGCCTGACGCCGCTCAATGCGCTCTCCGAGCAGCAGTGGCGCGAGCTGCGCAGCCAGCTGGTGCCGCAGCCGCTGTTGGCCGGGCAGTTGCTGTTTCGCCAGGGGGATCAGGCGCGCCTGACCTGCTACCTGCTGGCCGGCGAGCTGCAACTGCAGGATGCCGAGGGGCGTACGCAGAAGGTCCAGGCCGGCAGCGAGGTCAGCTGTCATCCCTTGTCGCCAGGGCTGCCGCGCTCGCATGACGCGCGCGCCCTCACCGATGTCAGCGTGCTGATGATCGACAGTGCCACCCTGGATCGCCTGTTGACCTGGCGTGTGGCGCATCAGGACCTGTTGCTGGCGCTGCAGCAGAGTGGCGCCGATATCGAGTGGCTGGAGCGGCTGCTGGAGAATCCGCTGTTCGCCAAGGTGCCGCCGGCCAACGTGCAGAGCATGCTCGCTCGCCTGCAGCGGGTCGAGCTTGCGGCTGGCAGTCAGGTACTGGAGGAGGGTGCCAGCGGCGATTGCTGTTATTTCCTGGAAAGCGGTCGCGCCGAGGTGATCCGCAGTGCCGGCAGTGACCGTCAGGTGCTGGCGGAACTGGATGTGGGCGCCTGTTTCGGTGAGGAGGCGCTGCTTGCCGATCGACCACGCAATGCCACGGTTACCATGGTCGAGGCCGGCACTGTGCTGCGTCTGGATCGCCAGGATTTCTTCGCCCTGCTCAAGGCGCCCGTGGTGGCCGAGGTTTCGCTTGGCGAGGCAGCCAGGTTGCTGGCACAGGGTGCGCAATGGCTCGACGTACGCCTGCTGGAAGAGTACGAAAAGGCGCATGCGCCCCAGGCCTTGCACATGCCGTTGCAACTGTTGCGCCTGAAGGCGCGTCTGCTGGATCGGTCGCGCACCTATCTGTGCTACTGCGACAGCGGCAAACGCAGCAGCAGCGCGGTGTTTCTCCTCGCTCAGCTGGGTTACAGCGTTTACGCCCTGCGTGAGGGGCTCGATGGCCTGCCGGCAGTACAGCGTGATGCGCTGCTGTGTGAGAGCGGTGCCGGGTATCTGGCGCGCTCCGGGGGGCGTATCGAGCGCAGTCTTTGAGCGGCGCTGGCTTTGGGGCAAGCGTAGCCCGGATGAAATCCGGGGTTTGCAGATGCATACATCCCGGATTGCATAAGGGCTACGAGTGCGTCGGCCACTGGTCGTTGACCAGGAATAGCCGCTCCACTTCCTGCCAATGTCCGGCCTGATCTTCCTCCAGGCGTACTAGTAACTGCGCCTGAGCCTCGGGGCGCAGGATGCTCAGCCATTGCTGGAATATTTCTGCAGACCAGGCCTCGTCAGCCCTCAGCTGCGCCGGTGCCAGCCAGGCCAGCCTGGGCAGCGGTTGCCAGTGAGCATCCGGCCTTGTCGCAGCGAAGCAATCCCAGTCGCGTCGATGCAGCCAGCCGCCCCGACAATGTCCAGGTAATGCGCCGCGCGGCGCCGAGCAACCGTCAGGCCAGGGGTAGAACAGATAGCCGCCGAGCCAGAAGGCCGCGCGAGCCTCGCTTAACTGCAGCTCGTTCAATGCCCCCCGTGCTTCACGTCGTGACGACAGGGGCAGTTGATGGTGTGCCAGATGGCTCAGCTTCAGGTCGAGTCGGTCATGGCTGCCGGGGCCGAGCCAGTCAGCGGCATCACTGCCGCCGGTGCCCAGATAGAACTTCACCGCCAGTTCCAGATGGTGCTCGCCTTCGTCGTCGCGCAGCAGCAGATCCAGCTCGCCCAGAGTCTGACCGCCCTGGCGGATAGGCAGGTTGGCGGCGACCACTTCGACGTCAGGTGCGGCATGCAGGGCGAACTGCCACAGGCGCTCGTAGTACAGGCCGAGGCGGCGTACCGGTTTTTCCGCCAGCCAGCTGTGCAGGGGGCTGGGGTCTCTGTCCTGCTGCGCAAGCCAGTCTGCCAGCCGCTGCGGTTGTCGCGTCCAGCAGCTGGCTTGCAGGGGATGACGTTGGACTTTCGTGGTCTCACCGAGCAAGGGGCAAGAGCGCAGCGCCCAGGCCAGGTCGCGCACAGCAGGGTTGCTCAGGCTGTGCAGCAGGTCGTGCATCATGTCATGGTGGGTCATGAAGCCGAGCATAGCGCAGTAACAGTGCTGGTTTGCTGCGCCCCAGGCCTTTGGCCGATAATCACCCATCGTTTCTTATCTGTCTGGCGGGGTCCCATGGAGCAATTTCGCAATGTCGGCATCATCGGGCGCCTGGGGAGCACGCGGGTTCTGGAAACCGTGCGTCGCCTCAAGCGCTTTCTGATCGACCGTCACCTGCATGTGATTCTCGAGGACACCATCGCCGATGTACTGCCTGGCCATGGCCTGCAGACATCTTCGCGCAAGATGCTCGGCGAGGTTTGCGACCTTGTGATCGTCGTCGGCGGCGATGGCAGCATGCTCGGTGCCGCGCGCGCGTTGGCGCGGCACAAGGTTCCGGTGCTTGGGATCAACCGCGGCAGCCTGGGCTTTCTCACCGACATCCGCCCCGATGAGCTGGAACTGAAGGTGGCACAGGTGCTGGAAGGTCAGTACCTGACCGAGAACCGCTTCCTGCTCGAGGCCGAGGTGCGCCGTCAGGGCGAGGCCATCGGCCAGGGCGATGCGCTCAACGACGTGGTGCTGCACCCCGGCAAGTCGACGCGGATGATCGAGTTCGAGCTGTACATCGATGGCCAGTTCGTCTGCAGCCAGAAGGCCGACGGTCTTATCGTCGCCACGCCTACCGGCTCGACCGCCTACGCGCTGTCTGCCGGCGGGCCGATCATGCATCCCAAGCTCGATGCCATCGTGGTGGTGCCGATGTACCCGCACACCCTGTCCAGCCGGCCCATCGTGGTCGACGGCAACAGCGAACTGAAGGTGGTGGTGTCGCCGGACATGACCATCTACCCACAGGTGTCCTGCGACGGCCAGAACCACTTCACCTGTGCGCCGGGCGACACCCTGCACGTGGCCAAGAAGGCGCAGAAGCTGCGCCTGATCCATCCGCTGGATCACAACTATTACGAGGTCTGCAGAACCAAGCTCGGTTGGGGCAGCCGCCTGGGAGGGCAGGACTGAATGTCCCTCGACCCCCATCGTGGCTATGACCTGATCGGTGATATCCACGGTTGTGCGCGCACCCTCGAACGTCTGCTCGAACGCCTGGGTTACAGCCGGCACAGCGGCGTGTGGCGCCATCCGACGCGCATGGCGATCTTTCTCGGTGACCTGGTCGACCGCGGCCCCGGCATTCGCGAAGCCCTGCACCTGGTGCACGACATGGTGCGCGCCGGCCAGGCCCTTTGCATCATGGGCAACCACGAGTTCAACGCACTGGGCTGGAGCACGCCGGCGCCACCGGGCAGCGGCCGCCAGTACGTGCGCGAACACAGCCCGCGCCATCAGCGCCTGATGCGCGAGACATTGATGCAGTTCGAGGACCATCCGCAGGAGTGGCGCGAATTCCTGCGCTGGTTCTACGAGATGCCGCTGTTTCTCGACGCCGGGCGTTTCCGCGTCGTGCATGCCTGCTGGGACGCCGAGCTGATCGCGCCGCTCAGGGCGCAGTTCCCCGACGGCTGCATCGACGAGCATTTCCTGCAGGCCTCGGCCGTGCCTGGCAGTTTCGCCAACATGGCGCTCGATCGCCTGCTGCGCGGCACCGACATGCGCCTGCCGCATGGCCTGACCCTGACCGGTGGTGACGGCTTCACCCGTTCCTACTTCCGTACCAAGTTCTGGGAAGAGAATCCGCAGACCTACGGCGATATCGTCTTCCAACCCGATGCCCTGCCGGAGCTGGCGGCGCAGACGCCCCTGACCGAGCTACAGAAGGACGAGCTGCTCAGATATGGCGCGCACGAGCCGCTGCTGTTCGTCGGCCACTATTGGCGACGTGGCAAGCCGGCGCCGATTCGAGCGAACCTGGCCTGCCTGGACTACAGCGCGGTAGTCGGCGGCCGTCTGGTGGCTTACCGTCTGGATCAGGAGACGCGTCTGGACGCGGCTAAGTTCGTCTGGGTCGATGTCGATCCACAGGAGGCGCCGCGATGACACCAGTGGAAGTACTGCGCCTGCCGCTGGAGACTGACCTGAGCGGGTTCGTCACCTTGCTGCAGCGCCTGCGTGTGCCGCACCGGGTGGCGGAAGAGGGCGGTCAGCAGGTGCTCTGGGTGCCGGGTGAGGAGCTTGCTGAGCAGGTGCGTGAGCTCTACGCACGCCACCCACAGGGCGACGCGGGCGCGGAGCTGCCGCCCAACCCGGCACCCGTGCGCGAGGGCTTTCTTGCCCAACTGCGGCGCAGCCCGATAACGGCTCTGGTGCTGCTGAGTACCTTCATCGTGTTCGCCGTGACGCTGGCGGGCGAGAATTTTTCCGCTATTCGCTGGCTGAGCTTCGTCGACTTTCGTATCGACGGCGAGCACATCTACCTGACCTATCTGGATGCCACGCTCGATAGCGGCCAGTGGTGGCGCCTGATCACGCCGATGCTGATCCACTTCGGCTGGCTGCATCTGGCGATGAACAGCCTGTGGTACTGGGAGCTGGGCCGGCGCATCGAATTTCGCCAGGGCGCGATTGGATTGCTCGGCCTGACCCTTTTGTTCGGCCTCGCCTCGAATTTCGCCCAATACTGGTGGGCCGGGCCTTCGATGTTCGGTGGCCTGTCCGGCGTGCTCTACGGCCTGCTCGGGCATTGCTGGATCTACCAGCGCCTGGCGCCGAACCCGGCGTATCGCCTGCCGCCCGGCGTGCTGGTGATGATGCTGGCCTGGTTGGCGATCTGTATGACCGGCATCTTCGAGCTGCTGCAATTCGGCGCCATCGCCAATGCCGCGCATGTCGGCGGTCTTCTCACCGGCTGCCTGACCGGGCTGCTTGGCGGTATGCTGGCGCGACGCTGATTTATCTGGCGGGTTGAGCCCGCCCTACGGTTTAACTGGAGAACTCTATGTCGTCCTTTCTCGAAGCCATCGACAACATCACCCCGGAAATCTACGAGAGCCTCAAGCTGGCCGTGGAAATCGGCAAATGGCCCGATGGCCGCAAGCTGACCCAGGAGCAGAAAGAGTTGAGCCTGCAGGCGATGATCGCCTGGGAAATGCAGAACCTGCCGGAAGATCAGCGAACCGGCTACATGGGCCCGCAGGAGTGCCAATCCAAGTCCGAGCCGGTGCCGAACCTGCTGTTCAAGTCCACGGATACCCTGCACTGATGAGCGAGTTGGGACGTGGCTCGCTGAGCAAGATGAAGGCGCACCTGGATGCGCCGGTGCAATACGCCTTCCGCCTTGGCGAGGAAGAGGTGCCGGTCAATCCGCTGGTGGGCAAGCACCTGCGCCTGGAGTATCTCGGCGCCATCCATTGCAGCCATTGCGGGCGCAGAACCAAGACCAGCTTCAGTCAGGGCTACTGCTACCCCTGCATGCAGAAGCTGGCGCAGTGCGACATCTGCATCATGAGCCCGGAGAAATGTCACTACGACGCCGGCACCTGCCGCGAACCGAGCTGGGGTGAGCAGTTCTGCATGACCGACCATGTCGTGTACCTGGCCAACTCCAGCGGCGTGAAGGTGGGCATCACTCGCGCCAGCCAGGTGCCGACGCGCTGGATCGACCAGGGCGCGACCCAGGCCTTGCCGATCCTGCGCGTGGCCACCCGGCAGCAGTCCGGTTTTGTCGAAGACCTGTTGCGTAGTCAGGTGGCGGACAAGACCAACTGGCGCGCGCTGCTAAAGGGCGACGCCGCGCCGGTCGACCTGATCGCGATTCGCGAACAACTGTTCGCCGCCTGCGCAGCGGGCATCACCGAACTGCAGCAACGTTTCGGCCTGCAGGCCGTCCAGCCGCTGAGCGCAGCCGAGGTGCTGGAAATCCGTTACCCCATCGAGGCCTATCCGGCCAAGATCACCAGCTTCAACCTGGACAAGCAGCCCCTGGCCGAGGGTACCCTGCTCGGTATCAAGGGCCAGTACCTGATGTTCGACACCGGCGTGATCAATATCCGCAAGTACACCGCCTATCAGCTGGCCGTCCACGAGATCGCCGCCTGACACCCGATTGCCACCGGCGCCCGGCGCGCCGCAGACGAGAGGCCAAGAGCCATGCGCACCGAACAATCCAAGACCATCTATCTGAAGGACTATCAGGTTCCCGATTACCTGATCGACGAAACCCACCTGACCTTCGAGCTGTTCGAGGATCACAGCCTGGTGCATGCGCAGCTGGTCATGCGGCGCAACCCCGAAGCTGGTGCCGGCCTGCCCAAGCTGGTGCTGGACGGCCAGCAACTGGAGCTGCTGGAGCTCAAGCTCGACGACCATGAGCTGAGCGCTGCCGATTACACCCTGACCGACAGCCACCTGACCCTGCAGCCGACTCAGGAACGCTTCGTGGTCGACAGCAGCGTGCGCATCCACCCCGAAAGCAACACCGCGCTGGAAGGTCTGTACAAGTCCGGCAAGATGTTCTGTACCCAGTGCGAGGCCGAGGGCTTTCGCAAGATCACCTTTTACCTCGACCGCCCGGATGTGATGAGCAAATTCACCACCACGGTCAGCGCCGAGCAGCATGCCTACCCGGTGCTGCTGTCCAACGGCAACCCGATTGCCAGCGGCTCGGAAGAGGGCGGTCGGCACTGGGCCACCTGGGAGGATCCGTTCAAGAAGCCGGCCTACCTGTTCGCCCTGGTCGCAGGTGACCTCTGGTGCGTGGAGGACAGCTTCACCACCATGAGCCAGCGTGAGGTGGCGCTGCGCATCTATGTCGAGCCGGAGAACATCGACAAGGTGCAGCACGCCATGGACAGTCTCAAGCGCTCGATGAAGTGGGACGAGGAGGTCTATGGCCGCGAGTACGATCTGGACATCTTCATGATCGTCGCGGTCAACGACTTCAACATGGGCGCCATGGAGAACAAGGGTCTCAACATCTTCAACTCCAGTTGCGTGCTGGCCAAGGCCGAGACCGCAACCGATGCCGCCCACCAGCGCGTCGAGGCGGTGGTGGCGCACGAGTATTTCCACAACTGGTCGGGCAACCGCGTGACCTGCCGCGACTGGTTCCAGCTGTCGCTCAAGGAAGGCTTCACCGTGTTCCGTGACAGCGAGTTCTCCGCCGACACCCACTCGCGCACGGTCAAGCGCATCGAGGACGTGGCCTACCTGCGCACCCACCAGTTCGCCGAAGACGCCGGCCCCATGGCCCACCCGGTGCGTCCGGATGCGTACATGGAAATCTCCAACTTCTACACCCTGACTATCTACGAGAAGGGTGCCGAAGTGCTGCGCATGATCCACACCCTGCTCGGCGCGGAACTGTTTCGTAAGGGCTCGGACCTGTACTTCGAGCGCCACGACGGCCAGGCCGTGACCTGCGACGATTTCGTCAAGGCCATGGAGGATGCCAGTGGCATCGATCTGACCCAGTTCAAACGCTGGTACACCCAGGCTGGCACGCCGCGCCTGGAGGTCAGCGAGGCTTATGACGCCGCTGCGCAGACCTACAGCCTGACCTTCCGTCAGAGCTGCCCGGCCACGCCGGGGCAGAGCGAGAAGCTGCCGTTCGTGATTCCCGTGGCGCTTGGCCTGCTCGATGCCCAGGGCAGCGAGCTGCCGCTGCGCCTGCAGGGCGAAAGCGCGGCGCAGGGCACCAGCGGCGTGCTGTCGGTCACCGAAGCCGAGCAGACCTTCACCTTCGCAGGCATCGCCGAGAAGCCGCTGCCCTCGCTGCTGCGCGGCTTCAGTGCGCCGGTCAAGCTGCACTTCCCCTATGACCGCGATCAGCTGATGTTCCTCATGCAGCACGACAGCGATGGATTCAATCGTTGGGAAGCGGGCCAGCAACTGTCGGTACAGGTGCTGCAGGAGCTGATCGGCCAGCACCAGCGTGGCGAGGCCCTGGTGCTGGATCAGCGCCTGGTCACTGCCTTGCGCACCCTGCTGGAAGACGAGTCGCTGGATCAGGCCATGGTCGCCGAGATGCTCTCGCTGCCGGGCGAGGCGTATCTGACCGAGATCAGCGAAGTGGCGGATGTCGAAGCCATTCACGCCGCACGCGAGTTCGCCCGCAAGGAGCTGGCCAGCGCGCTGTTCGCCCTGCTGTGGGCGCGCTACCAGGCCAACCGCGAAGTCTCCAAGGTCACGCCTTATGTGGCCGAGGCGGCGCACTTCGCCCGCCGCAGCCTGCAGAACATCGCGCTGTCCTACCTGATGCTCAGCGAGAAAGCTGAGGTGCTGGCGGCTTGCGTCGACCAGTTCGAGAACGCTGACAACATGACCGAGCGCCTGGCCGCGCTGGCCGTGCTGGTCAACTCGCCGTTCCAGGACGAACAGGGCAAGGCCCTGGCCATGTTCGCCGACTTCTTCAAGGACAATCCGCTGGTCATGGATCAGTGGTTCAGCGTGCAGGCCGGCTGCCCGTTGCCGGGCGGGCTGGAGCGCGTGCATGCGCTGATGCAGCACGAAGCCTTCACCCTGAAGAACCCGAACAAGGTGCGTGCATTGATCGGCGCCTTCGCCAACCAGAACCTGATCAACTTTCACCGCGCGGACGGGGCGGGCTACCGCTTCCTCGCCGATCAGGTGATCACCCTCAACGCCCTCAACCCGCAGATCGCCTCGCGCCTGCTGGCGCCGCTGACCCGCTGGCGCAAGTACGGCCCTGCCCGCCAGGCGCTCATGAAGACCGAACTGGAGCGCATTCTCGCCTCCGGCGAGCTGTCCAGCGACGTCTATGAAGTTGTGAGTAAGAGCCTCGCCTAAGACTGCTCCGCTCGACAAGAAGTGTTACCGGTCTTTGGCTGGTAACACTTTTTTGTTACCCGATGAAATATGCATGTGACCCGTTATGCATTGCACTGCTAAGTTCTGGTTTCGCTGCTTGACAGCGAGCTGATCTTTGCGGCTGAGCACTGCCTCAAGAGCGACATAAAGCGTCGGATCGTAGGACAAGATGCGCCAGTTTTTCTGACGCGTTGGTCAGTGGCTGATCAGTCACGAAAAGAAACCGTCCAACAGCTCTTCCAAGCCGGTTTGAGCTGATACACCTGTTTGAATTGGCACCATGGTTGCAGTGCTGAGCGGGATTTGACCGCGGGCGAGCACTCGCTGGTCGTTGGCATATGTCGCAGCAAATAAAAAATAGAAGCCGTCGTCAGCACGGCAATTCGCGACCCGGCTACGGGATCGCCCAAAAGAATGATCTGTCCACGGAGTGAGTCTCGATGGAAATTAAGTCCCGCAAGCCCGTTCTACGTTTTGCCCCGGCCAAGGCCGGCTTTGCGTTCGCTGGCGTTCTGCCGTTGCTGGTCGCCGCCCAGGCTCAGGCGGTAGAGTTCAGCTTCGCCGACAACGAAATCACCGGTTCCCTCGATACTACCGTTTCCTACGGTCAGTTGTGGCGTGTACAGGGTCAGGACAAGACCAACGACGACATCAATACCAACGACGGTAATCGCAACTTCGATACCGGCCTGGTTTCTGAGGTGTTCAAGATCACCTCGGACCTCGAAGCGTCCTACCAGAATTACGGTGTATTCATTCGCGGCACCGCTTTCTATGACACCCAGATCATGGACAAGCGCAACGATTACTATGACGCCAACTCCCCGGCCCAGCCGAGCCAGAGCGCACCGCGCAACAACACTTTCACTCGCGAGACTCGCCATAAGGCTGGCCGCGATGCGCAGATTCTTGATGCCTATGTTTATGGCAACTGGGATGTAGGCAACATGCCGGTGTCCGGTCGTCTGGGTAAGCAGGTGTTCAACTGGGGTGAGGGCCTGTTCTATCGCGGTGGCGTGAATACCACCAACCCGGTCGATGCCGCCAAGTTCCGCCTGCCGGGTTCGGAAGTGAAGGAAGTGCTGGTGCCGGTCGAGGCGCTGAGCTTCAACCTCGGGCTGACCGACAACCTGTCCATGGAAGCGTTCTACCAATGGAACTGGAAGGAAACCGCCATTGACCCGGTCGGTACCTATTTCTCCGAGACTGATTTGTTCGCAGACGGCGGCAATACCGCGTATTCGACCCAGCGTGCCCTGATTCCGCTGGGCGGCCTCTACTCGGGGTTGAGCGCTGCAGGGGTTGGTGGCTTGCAGGGTGGCCGTACCGTCGATGCGAACGGCAATATCAAGGTGG
This sequence comes from Pseudomonas sp. KB-10, assembly GCF_018221585.1. NCBI lineage: Bacteria > Pseudomonadati > Pseudomonadota > Gammaproteobacteria > Pseudomonadales > Pseudomonadaceae > Pseudomonas > Pseudomonas sp. KB-10. The sequence continues at coordinate 269,012 of NZ_QYYB01000002.1, read as the reverse complement.
CTAGCGTCGGTCCGGATATCAATGCCAAGAACGATGGTCAATTTGGCGTTGCCTTCCGTTATATCGCCGAAGAGTTGAACTCGACAGAGTTCGGTTTCTACTTCGTCAACTACCATGCCAAAGAACCGACTATCTATGCGGATCTCGGAGCCTATGAAGGGCTTGATCTCGCTGCCATTTCCGCGCAAGCGCAAGGGGCATTGACTCCGCAGGTACAGCAAGCGGTGGCATCTCAGGCTGGCGTGTCGGTCCCAACGTTACAAGCCGTAATTGCGAACCCGGCTCTGAACCCGGCGCTGGCTGCAGCCTATTCGAATGCTCTTACCAGCGCGGTAACCAATGCGACTGGCGGCCTCGCCACCATCGATGTTGCCAACCAGGTTAACGCCCGTCGCGAGTATGTCGAAGACATCCGCATGTATGGCTTCAGTTTCAATACCACTGTCGGCAATGCGTCGGTATTCGGTGAGTTGTCCTACCGTCCTAACCTCCCGGTTGGTATCGCGGCCACCAATGACCTGCTTGGCGATCTGCTGACCCAGGCGCCCCAACTGGCGGGCGGTGGCGTCGTCAATATTGGCGGCCAGCAAGTACAGTTGGGTGATCAGATTCACAACTACACCCGTGTAGAAGCGTTCAATACATCTCTGGGTACGATTTACAACTTCGGCCCGAGCTTTGGCTTCGATTCTCTGTTCGGTGTCGCCGAGCTGGCCTCCGAGCACCTGCGTGGCGACAGCCTCCAGTACAGCTCGCCCACCGGTAACCGGTATTACGCCGGCCGTGGTAACGGCTCCTACATCTCCGGTTACGATCGCGATGACCAGGTCAACAAGAACGCCTACGGCTACACCCTGGTGCTCTCTGGTACCTGGAACGACGTCTATGCCGGTGTGAACCTGTCGCCCTTCGCCGTGTTCAAGCATGACTTCGAAGGCAATTCGCACCAGACCGGCAACTTCATCGAAGGTCGCAAGGCGTACACCGTCGGTATGCGCGCCAGCTACCTGAACAGCCTGGAAGCCGAGATCCAGTACACCGAGTTCTACGGCGCAGGCCAGAACAACGGTGCGCGTGATCGCGACAACATTGGTCTGAACGTCAAGTACTCCTTCTAAGAGGACGTCTACAAATTGCTGCGCTCGGCCATGCTGCGTTGGAACCAGTCTCAAAATGCTCATGTACTGCTCGTACACTCCGCTTTTTCGACTGGTTTCGCCTTGCCTGGCCTTCGCTCGCTGCTTTGTAAACACCCTCTGTACCTATAACCAGAAAAATGCCGGGCGCTCTCGGGCGCCCGGTCAGACTCTTCACGGAGAATTACCCATGCTGAACAAGCACAGGCTGATGGCTGTAGCCGTTGCACTGGCGTTTTCCGCCGGTTCCGCGCTGGCTGGCGTTTCCCCGCAGGAAGCCGCCAAGCTCGGCGATACCCTGACGCCTTTCGGCGCCGAGAAAGCCGGCAATGCCGCCGGCACCATCCCTGCCTGGACCGGTGGCATCACCCAGGCGCCGGCCGGCTACACCCGCTCGGGCCAGCACCACGTCAATCCCTTCCCGGACGACAAACCGCTGTTCACCATCACCGCGGCCAACCTGAGCCAGTACGAGGCCAACCTGACCCCGGGTCAGATCGCCATGTTCAAGGCTTATCCGGAAACCTATCAGATGCCGGTGTACCAGACCCGCCGCTCCGGCTCCGCGCCGCAGTGGGTCTATGACAACACCATCAAGAACGCCACCAGCGCTCAACTGGCCGATGGCGGCAACGGCTTCACCAACGCCTATGGCGGTATCCCGTTCCCGATCCCGCAGAACGGCGTGGAAGCGCTGTGGAACCACATCGCCCGCTATCGCGGCACCTACATCGTGCGTCGCGCCTCGGAAGTGGCGGTGCAACGCAACGGCTCCTACTCGCTGGTCACCTCGCAGCAGGAAGCACTGTTCAAGTACTACCTGCAGAACGGTTCTTTCGCCGATCTGAACAACATCATGTTCTATTACCTGTCGTTCACCACCAGCCCGGCGCGTCTGGCCGGTGGCGCGACCCTGGTTCACGAGACCCTGGATCAGGTCAAGGAGCCACGTCAGGCCTGGGGCTACAACGCCGGCCAGCGCCGTGTGCGTCGTGCGCCGAACCTGGCCTACGACACGCCGATCGCCGCAGCCGATGGCCTGCGTACCGCCGATGACACCGACATGTTCAACGGTGCTCCGGATCGCTACGACTGGAAGCTGGTGGGCAAGAAGGAAATCTACATCCCGTACAACAACTACAAGGTCACCAGCCCTGAGGTTAAGTACAAGGATCTGCTGCAGGTCGGTCACCTGAATCCGGCACTGACCCGTAACGAGCTGCACCGCGTATGGGTGGTCGAGGGCACGCTGAAGTCCGGCGCCCGTCATATCTACTCCAAGCGTACCCTGTTCCTCGACGAGGACAGCTGGCAGGCAGCGGTGGTTGATCAGTACGACGGCCGTGGTGAGCTGTGGCGCGTTTCCATTGCCTACCTGAAAAACTACTACGACCTGCCGACCACCTGGTCCGCGCTCGACGTGTTCCACGACCTGCAGGCGCGTCGTTACCACGTGCAGAACCTGGATAACGAAGAAAGTAACACCATCGACTTCACCCAGGCGGTTCCGGACGACGGTTATTTCAAACCGGCTGCCCTGCGCCGCCGCGGCACTCGATAATAGTCGTGTAGCCTCAGGCGAAGGCCGCTACAGTAGTAGCGGCCTTTTCGTATCAGCTTGGCGAATAGGCTTCTATAACGCGGGTTTTGCCTTAACAAAACATAACGTCGCGCCAATTGTCAGGGCTTTCCGAAGCTCGCTAGGATGGGCGGAATCAGTAGTACCGCCTATAACAAGAAAGGGGGAAGGTATATGAGTGAGCCCGTCATGCGGCGCACCCAGTCCGGTCTGGCGCCCAAGCAGGCGCGCAAATCGGCGCTCCGTGTCCATTCGCCGCTGGCTAAAGCGCTCTCGCTGTGCAGTGTGCTTTCCATTCTGGCTTTCGCTGCCGCACCCTTGCAGGCTGAGACTACGGCTGGAGCCGATGCCATCTACGCTATCGAGTCGCCCAAGGCCGTACACAGCCTGCTGCTCGATGTCGTCAACACCGGCGAGCGCCTGGTCGCCGTGGGCGACCGCGGCCACATCCTCTATTCCAATGATCAGGGGCAAAGCTGGCAGCAGGCCAAGGTGCCGACTCGCCAGATGCTGACCTCCCTGTTCTTCGTCGATGCCCAGCATGGCTGGGTGGTCGGTCACGATGCGCAGATTCTCGCCACCACCGACGGGGGATTGACCTGGACCAAGCAGTTCGAAGATCTGGAGCGCGAAGCGCCGCTGCTGGATATCTGGTTCAAGGATCTTGAAACCGGTTACGCCGTGGGCGCCTATGGCGCGCTGCTGGAAACCACAGACGGCGGCGAGAGCTGGGAAGACGTCAGCGACCGCCTCGACAACGAAGATGCCTATCACCTCAATGCCATCACCGCGGTGAAGGGCGCCGGTCTGTTCATTGTCGGCGAGCTGGGTGGCATGTTCCGCTCGCGCGACTGGGGCGAAACCTGGGAGACCGTCGAAGACAAACCCTACGAGGGCTCGCTGTTCGGCGCGCTGGGCACCGACGAAGCCGGCACGCTGCTGGTCTACGGCCTGCGTGGCCACCTGTTCCGCTCCACCGATTTCGGTGACAGCTGGCAGCAGATCTCCCTCAACACGCCGAACAATGGTCCGCTGGAATTCGGCCTGGCCGATGGCACCCTGCTGCGTGACGGCAGCGTCGCCGTGGTCGGCCACGGCGGTACCGTGCTGCGCAGCACGGATCACGGTCAGAGCTTCAGCCTGATCAATCGGCCCGACCGCCTTTCGCTGGCCGGGGTAACTGCACTGGATAACGGCAATCTGATCCTGGTGGGGCAGGGCGGCGTTCATCTCGCCGCCTCGACCGGCGCCGATCTGGGCCAACAATAACAAGCCGGGAGCCTTTGCATGAGCAAGCACCAACAACAGCCTGCGTCTTTCCTCGAGCGGCTGATTTTCAACAATCGCCCGGCGGTGATCCTGATCTGCCTGCTGATCAGCATCTTCCTGTTCTATCAGGCTGCCCAGGTACGTCCGCAGACCAGCTTCGAGAAGATGATTCCGCTGGGTCACCCCTACATCCAGAAGATGCTCGAGCACCGCAACGACCTGGCCAACCTGGGCAACACGGTGCGCATCTCGGTAGAAGCCACCGATGGCGACATCTTCAGCAAGGAGTACATGGAAACGCTGCGGCAGATCCATGACGAGGCCTTCTACATTCCCGGTGTCGACCGCTCCGGCCTGAAGTCGCTGTGGAGCCCCAGCGTGCGCTGGACCGAAGTGACCGAAGAGGGTTTCGCCGGTGGCGAGGTGATCCCGCAGACCTACGACGGTTCTGCCGACAGCCTCGAAGACCTGCGCAGCAACATCCTCAAATCAGGCCAGATTGGCCGTCTGGTGGCGAACAACTTCAAGTCCAGCATCGTCGACGTGCCGCTGCTGGAGTCCTATCCGGACCCGGAGGATCAGAGCAAGCTGATCAAGCTGGACTATCAGAAGTTCTCCCACGAGCTGGAAGAGAAGATTCGCGACAAGTACGAAGCGCAGAACCCCAACGTCGAGGTACACATCATCGGCTTCGCCAAGAAGGTTGGCGACCTGATCGATGGCCTGGTGGGCGTGGCGCTGTTCTTTGCCGTCGCCATCGGCATCACCTTCGTGCTGCTGCTGTGGTTCACCCACTGCTTCAAGAGCACCCTGGCCGTGGTGATCACCACCCTGATCGCCGTGATCTGGCAGCTCGGCCTGCTGCACACTCTGGGCTTCGGTCTCGATCCCTACTCGATGCTGGTGCCGTTCCTGGTGTTCGCCATCGGTATCTCTCACGGGGTGCAGAAGATCAACGGCATCGCCATGGCCTCGGGCGAGGCGACTGATGCTCTGTCCGCCGCGCGCATGGCCTTCCGTCAGCTGTTCATTCCGGGGTTGGTAGCGCTGCTGTCCGACGCCGTCGGTTTCGTCACCCTGCTGCTGATCGATATCGGGGTGATCCGCGAACTAGCCATCGGCGCCTCGATGGGCGTGGCGGTGATCATCCTGACCAACCTGATCCTGCTGCCGGTTCTGATTTCCTATATCGGCATTGGTAAACGCGCGGTGAAGAAGAGTCGCGAGGAGGCCGCGAAGGATCACCCGGTCTGGCGTGCCATTTCCAACTTCGCCCATCCGATGGTGGCACCGATTTCCGTGGTCATCGCCGTTGTGGCGCTGGCTGGCGGCGTCTGGTACGGGCAGAACCTGAAGATCGGCGACCTCGACCAAGGCGCGCCGGAACTGCACCCGGATTCGCGTTATAACCTGGATAACGATTTCGTCATCCGCAACTACTCGACCAGCTCCGACGTGCTGGTAGTGATGATCAAAACGCCCACCGAAGGCTGCTCCACCTACGAAGCGCTGTCGGCTATGGACGAGCTGATGTGGAAGATGGAGAACACCGAAGGTGTGCAGTCGGCCATCTCCATGGTCACGGTGTCCAAGCAGGTGATCAAGGGCATGAACGAGGGCAACCTGAAATGGGAGACCCTGTCGCGTAACCAGGATGTGTTGAACAACTCCATCGCCCGTGCTGAAGGCCTGTACAACGCAGACTGTTCGGTGGCTCCGGTATTGATCTTCCTCGAGGACCACAAGGCAGAAACCCTGTCGCGCGCCGTTACTGCTGCCGAAGAGTTCGCCGCGCAGCACAACACCGAGGAGCTGCAGGTGGTGCTGGCAGCGGGTAACGCCGGTATCGAAGCGGCCACCAACGAGGTGATCGCGGCCTCCGAGACCACCATGCTGATCGCGGTCTACGCGGCGGTGAGCATCATGTGCCTGCTGACCTTCCGTTCGCTGGCTGCGACCCTGTGCGTGATCCTGCCGCTGGTGCTGACCTCGGTGCTGGGTAACGCGCTGATGGCCTTCATGGGCATTGGTGTGAAGGTCGCCACCCTGCCGGTGATCGCCCTGGGTGTGGGTATCGGTGTCGACTACGGCATCTACATCTACAGCCGTCTGGAGACCTACCTGCGTCAGGGGCTGTCGCTGCAGGACGCCTACTACGAGACGCTCAAGTCCACCGGCAAGGCGGTGCTGTTCACCGGCGTTTGCCTGGCGATCGGCGTGGCGACCTGGATCTTCTCGGCGATCAAGTTCCAGGCCGACATGGGGCTGATGCTGACCTTCATGTTCCTGTGGAACATGATCGGCGCGATCTGGCTGCTGCCGGCTCTGGCCCGCTTCCTGATCAATCCGGAGAAGCTGCGCGCCAAGGGCTGATGCCCGTTGCGTAAGACGAGAACCGCGGCCCTGGCCGCGGTTTTTTGTTTTAAGGCTTTTGCAGTGACGAGACGGTCTCGCTCAAAGGCTGCATGGCCTGCCTGAGCCAACCGGTAGCCCGGATGAAATCCGGGGCTTCGCCGGCAACTATGCCGACAAGGCCAGGGTCAGGCTACGTGAGAGCGTTCACGGCTATCGACCAGGCGAATGCTCAATTGCCGGACAGGGCGCCGCCCTGATGGGCATAGTGCCGTGATCGATTCAGCGATGCGCACCCCACCAGTTGCACGCCTCGGACTGCATATCCTGCAAGCCCATCGCGCGCCTAGCGCGGATACAGCGGCGGCAGTGCGCTGCTGTCCTGCGGCGCAGCGCTCGGCTCCTGTGCGGCGGGCAGGTTGCGAATGGCTTTCCACAGCTCCTCGCCCTGCCATTGCTGGCCAGTTTCGCTGTACAGCGCGCCGTTGAGGCCGTCCAGCGCGTCGGACAGCGGTACGTAGCGCGCCGCCATATCGGCGAGCGTCTCCGGCTGCTGCCGCGCCCAGGCATCGAGGGCATGGCGGGTCGCCTGGGCGTCGCCAGCCTGACAGGCGCGTTTGAGGTCGTCGAGCAGCGTGCGCGGGCTCGGGCCCGCCTGTGCCGCGCGCTGGATCGCCGGTTGCCGGCGAGCATGCCACCACAGGCCGAAGCCCAGCAGGGTGGTCAGACTCAGCAGTGCACAGGCCAGTTGCCAGGGCCACAGCTCCGGCCCTTCGATCACCTGAGTCGTCACCATCGGGGTGTTGGGTTGCTCGTCGTTTTGCAGTTGCGGATTTTCCGCAACCTGCAGACTGCGGGCGGCGAGGGTGGTGCGCTCCAGCGTGTCGGTCTGGGTATTCCACCACAGCACTTCTAGAGGTGGCAGGTCGAAGCTGCCGGCGCGGCTGGGCACCAGCGCTTCGCGCTCTTCGCGGGTGCCGACGATGCCGTTCTCGCTTTTCTGGTCGTCCATCTGCGGCTGATCCGGATAACGCCGCAGGCCGTCGACCTGGGTTGCCGGCAACGGCGGCAGCTGGGCGCTGGAAAGGCCATCGACCTTGAGAATCAGGCGGCGGGTCAGCGAGTCGCCGACCTGGCTTTGTTGCGGTTGCGGGTTCCAGGTTTCCGCCAGCCCCAGGGCTCGTGCCGGTAGCCAGGGTGCGTCGGCGGGGTAGTCGGCCGGCTTGGGTTTGACCTGCAGGGGAATGTCTGGGGATTTGACCCGCGTGACCTTGCCGGTGCGCGGGCCGAAGGGCAGAAAATCGTTATTGCGCGAGCGGTCGACCAGCGTGGCACTGAAGGTTTGCCCGGGAATCACCAGCTGGCCACTGCGCTGCGGATAGATGGCGTATTGCAGTTCGATCACGCCGTGCAGCACGCCACCGATGCTTTTCTCATAGGTGCGCGGCTCGCCCAGTTGTTCAGCGCGGGCGTCCTCTATGCGCAGAGGCGTCAGGTTGCTGTCGTCATACATCGAAACCGAGTGGTAGATGCGCAGGGTCAGCACCGCCTGGGCCTGTACGTAGACGCTTGGCTGATCGAGGCTGGCATCGATGAATACCGGCGCGAGCTTGTCGCCATCGCCAGCGCTGACGGCTTCCTCGACATTGAGCATGATCGGCAGGGTTTCGGCATCTTCCAGGCGAATCGCCGGGATCGTCACTTCGCCGCTGCGCCGTGGCTGCAGGGTCAGGATCCAGCGCGTGCTGGCACGTGGCGTGTCACCGATGCTGCTCAGACGGTTGACCTGACGGCTGCCGAGAATCTCGAAATCCTGCTCCAGCGGGCTCAGGTCGGGGCGGCCGAAGCGGGTCGGATCGGTCGACTCCAGTGTCAGCACCACGGTCTCGCCTTCGCTCAGGCGGGTGCGGTCGACACTGGCGAAGAAGGTTTCGGCGTGGGCCTGCCCCGCAAGCAGTAGGAGAAGCAGGAAGACCAGAGGCTTCATGGTTTCGGGTCCTGACGCTGTTGCTGTTCATACCAGAATTTGCGCCGCAGCAGTTCGGCCGGGTCGTCCGGAATCTGCCGCAGCCATTGTTCCAGCGCTTGCCGGCGCTCTGCCGCAGTGCCCAGATCAGCTTCCGCAAGAGGCTGCTCGACGGGTTCTGCATCGCCTGGGCTCGCACTGTCGGTGCCGGGCTCGCTGTCTTCCCCAGCGCCATTGGCGGTGCCTTGTGTTTGGTCGTTCTCACTGTTCTCGCCGCTGCTGCCTGGCTGGGCAGATTGAGCCGTGTTGTTCTCGGCCGTTTGACCGGCCGGCGATTCTCTCACCTCCGGCTGCTCGTGGGCGGGTTCCTGCTGCTCTTCCGAATCGCCAGTGCCGGGCTGCTGCTGGTGCTCGCGCTGGCGCAGCGCTTGTTCCACCAATGCCTTGTTATGCTGCGCGGCGGCCAGCTCCGGCTGGCGCTCCAGCGCCTGCTCGTAGGCATCCAGCGCTGCCTCCAGCTCGCCGGCCTTGGCCAGCGCATTGCCGCGATTGTAATGATCGGCGGCGCTGTCACCCTTGGCGAAACGCTGCGCGGCGGCGGAATAATCCTCGGCCTCGAAGAGCGCCTTGCCTTGCCACTGCGGGTCGATGAAGCGTTGCGCCGCCTCGGCCGGGCGTTGTGCCTGCAGCAGGCGCTGGCCTTGCTGATCGGGGCGCAGCCAGAGATCCTCGAACTCGAAGGCCTGGCTGCTTTGCGGCGGCAGTATCAACAGCAGCGGCAGGCAGAACAGCCAGCCTCGACGACCGGCGCAGGCAGCCAGCAACAGCAGCGGCAGCAACAGCCAATAGCCCTGGTCGAGATGGCTGTCGAGCTGAGTAGGCTCACCCGCAGCGCGCATGGCCTGCGGGCCGTCGAGCAGGCCCAGACTGCGCAAGTCGTCGTCATCCAGGCGCATCGCCGCGTAGCGGCCAGCGTGGGCCTTCGCCGCCTCCCGCAGGCTGCGGGCATCGAGACGCGGAATCATGATGGCGCCGCGCGAGTCCTTGAGAAAGCTGCCGTCTTCCTGCGCCACGGGGGCGCCTTCGCGGCTGCCCACGCCGAGCACCAGCAGCGGCACTGAGCGCTTGGCCAGCGCCTGCTGAATGCCGCTGCGTTCCTCGTCATCCAGGGCGCTGCTGATCAGCAGCAGGCGGCCCTGACCCAGTTGTGCCTGGTCGAGCAGTTGCAGCGCCCGCGCCACGGCCAGGTCAGCGCGACGGCCCGGCTCGGGCATCAGCGAGGGTTTCAGCGCCTCGAGCAGATTGCGGCTGGTGGCCAGGTCGTCTGACAGCGGCACCAGGCTGTGTGCGCTACCGGCATAGACGATGATCGCCGTCTGCGCATCGCGGCGTGCTTCGAGCAGGTCGAGCAACTTGCGCCGGGTCTGTTCCAGGCGGTTGGGGCGGCCGTCGGTGGCGAGCATCTGCGGCGTCAGCTCGAGCAGAATCACCAACGGATCGGCAGGCTTCTGGTTGCTCTGCTCGACGCGCTGCCAGCTGGGGCCGAGCAGTGCCAGCACAGCCAGCAGCCAGGCCAGGCCGAGTGTCAGCCATGGCAATTTGCTCGAGCGGCCGCTGCCGCCCTTGAGCAGCGCCTGATGGAACGCAGGCGGCAACAGCAGCTGCCAGCGCCCGCTCTGCCGTTCGCGATGCCACAGGCGCCAGAGCAGCCAGGCCAGCACGGGCACGGCCAGCAGCCACAATGGGCGCAGCCATTCCGGCCAGAGCAGACTCATGCCCGCCTCCTTAGCCGCTGCAGCAGGTCAGGCCAGAGCACCTGGCCGACCAGCAGCAGCGAGCCCAGCAGAGCCAGCGCCAGTGGCCAGGCGTAGAGCGTCATGGCCGGGCGGGCGAGGGTGGGTTGCTGGGCGACCGGCTCGAGGCGATCGAGGGTCAGCTCGATCTGCTCCAGCTCAGCCTGATTGCGCGCGCGGAAGTACTCGCCGCCGGTGGTGTCGCTGATTGCGCGCAGGCTGGTTTCATCCAGGTCCAGCGCGCTGAAACCGAAGGTGCCGAATGCGCCGCTTTGTTGTGGATCGGCGCCGATGCCGATGGTGTAGATGCGCACGCCCTCATCGGCGGCCAGTTGCGCGGCGACCATCGGGTCGATCTCGCCACCGTTGTTCGCGCCATCGGTAATCAGCACCAATACCCGGCTTTGCGCGGGGCGTTGACGCAGGCGCTTGACGGCCAGGCCGATGGCGTCGCCGATGGCGGTGTTCTTGCCGGCGATGCCGATCAGCGCCTCGTCCAGCCAGGTGCGCACCGTCTGACGGTCGAAGGTCAGCGGCGCCTGCAGATAGGCCTGGCTGCCGAACAGGATCAGGCCGACGCGATCGCCTCGGCGACCTTCGATGAAGTCGCCGAGCAGGCGTTTGACCAGCTCCAGGCGACTGATGGGCTCGTCGTCCCACTGCATGTCGGCGTAATCCATGGAGCCCGAGACATCCACCGCCAGCAGCAGATCACGGCCGCTGGCCGGCAGCGGCAGCGGTTCACCGACCCACTGCGGCCGCGCGGCGGCGCACAACAGCAGGCACCAGAGCAGGACCAGCGGCGCCTGCTGGCGCCAGCTGGGCAGGGCGGCGCGGGCGCGGCGACCGCTCAGGGCCTGCAGCTCGTCCAAAAAACCGACACGCAATGCGGCGTCACCGCTGTCGGCCGCGGGCAGCAGAAGGCGCAGCAGCCAGGGCAGCGGCGCGAGCAGAAAGATCCAGGGCCAGGCGAACTCAAACATGCTTGCGAATCCAGGTGGCGACGGCCTGATCGAGTTCTGCGATGGCTTTGTCGCTCAGCGTGCATTGTGGCCTGTAGCCGCCATCGACGAGGATCATCCAGCGGGTCAGGCCCGCTGCCGGGCAGCGGTTGTCGAGAAAGGCCAGCCAGGCTCGGCTGCTCAGGGTGTGGCTGGCGCTGTCCGGGTAGCGTTCGCGGCACAGGCGCTTGAGCAGGGCGTTGAGCTGCTGCAGCCAGGGGCCGGCAGGGGCGCCGTCATAGGGTTTGCGCAAGGTGGCCAGCTCGTCGAGCGCCGCCTGGCGCAGTGGGTCGAGCGCCTGTTGCAGGGCCGCTTTGGGCTGTCGACGCAGCCAGTTGCGCAGCAGGCGCCACAGTCCCCACCCCACCAACGGCAGCAATACGGCGAGCAACCACCAGCCCGGTGCCGGTGGCCACCAGGGCACTGGGGCCGGGTCGATCAGCGGCTGCAACTGGTCGATGGGGTTCATAGGGATCTTCTCGCGTGCAGGGTGCTGAGCTGTTCCTGCAGCTGCTCGACCAGTTCGAGCTGCGTGCTCAAAGGCAGCAGCGGCACACCGAGTTTCTGCGCCAGACGCTGCCAGCGCGCCTCACGCGCCTGGGCCTGGGCACGATAAGCCTGGCGCAGGTCGCCGTTGTGGCTGTCCAGTTCCAGCTGTGCGCCACCTTGGGTAAAACGCAGCAGACCGGCTGCCGGCAGGGCATGATCGAGTGGATCGGACAGCGGCAGCAGCAGCAGGTCGGTGTGGCGCGCGAGCAGCGTCAACTGCTGCTCGGCATTGTCGCTGAGGGCACGCTCATCGCACAGTACGATCACCAGGCTACCCGGTCGCAGCACCTCGCGGGCGCGACGCAGGGCCAGGCCGAAGTTGTCGCGGCCGGCACTGGCCTGGCTCTCTGGGCCCAGCGCCTGGTTGGCGCGGGCCAGCAGGTTGAGCAGTTGCAGCAGACTCTGCTTGCTGCGCCGTGGTTTGACCTCGTGATGCTCGTTGTCGGCGAATACCAGGCCGCCGATGCGGTCGTTGTGGCCCAGCGCGGCCCAACCGATCAGCGCTGCGGCGCGCGCAGCCAGCACCGACTTGAAGCACAGGCCGGAGCCGAAGAACAGGCGCTGGCTCTGTTCGCTGATGATGAAGATGGGGCGCTCGCGCTCCTCATGGAACAGCTTGGTGTGCGGCTCCTGGGTGCGCGCTGTGACGCGCCAGTCGATGGTGCGCACGTCGTCGCCCGGTTGGTAGACGCGCACCTGGTCGAAGTCCACACCACGGCCGCGCAGCTTGGAATGATGCAGGCCCGTCAGCGGGCTGCGCCGGGCCGGAGTGGAGAACAGCGGCACCTCATGCACCTTGTGGCGCATGTCGATGAGCTCGCCGAGGCTGATATGGATGCCGGGGTTGCCGGCCGGGGTTTGCATGGGCTTTAGCCCGTAGCCCGGATGCAATCCGGGAAGGCAGCGTGATCAGCCCCGGATTGCATCCGGGCTACGCAGGGCGAGCGCAAGTCGCGCGGTTGCATCAGGCCACCGCCACCACGTCGAGGATGCGCTGGATCACGCGATCCTGATCGACGCCCGAGGCTTCGGCCTCGAAGGACAGGATGATGCGGTGGCGCAGCACGTCGAACAGCACCGCCTGGATATCTTCCGGGCTGACGAAGTCGCGCCCGGCCAGCCAGGCATGAGCACGCGCGCAGCGATCGAGGGCGATGGAACCGCGCGGGCTGGCCCCATAGGCGATCCAGTCGGCCAGCTCGGCGTCGAACTTGGCCGGGGTACGGCTGGCCATTACCAGTTGCACCAGGTACTCCTCCACGGCATCAGCCATGTACAGGCCGAGGATTTCCTTGCGTGCGGCGAACACCGCCTGCTGGCTGACCCGGTGCTCGGGTTTGGCTTCGCCATTGAGCGCATCGCCACGGGCCTGGGCGAGGATCTTGCGCTCCACCGCCGCATCGGGAAAACCGATCTTCACGTGCATCAGGAAGCGGTCGAGCTGCGCTTCGGGCAGCGGATAGGTGCCTTCCTGCTCGATGGGGTTCTGCGTGGCCATGACCAGAAACAGCGGCGACAGATCATAGGTCGAGCGGCCTACGGAAACCTGGCGTTCGGCCATGGCCTCGAGCAGCGCCGACTGCACCTTGGCCGGGGCGCGGTTGATCTCGTCGGCCAGCACCAGATTGTGGAAGATCGGCCCCTGCTGGAACACGAAGCTGCCGGTTTCCGGGCGATAGATCTCGGTGCCGGTGATGTCCGCAGGCAGCAGGTCCGGGGTGAACTGGATGCGATGGAACTCGCCTTCGATGCCTTCGGCCAGCTCCTTGATCGCCTTGGTCTTGGCCAGGCCGGGGGCGCCTTCGACCAGCAGGTGGCCGTCGGCGAGCAGGGCGATCAGCAGGCGCTCGATGAGCTTGTCCTGGCCGAGAATCTGGGTGGAGAGAAATTGGCGTAACGCGACCAGCGCTTCACGGTGTTCCATCGTCGGGCTCTTCTGGCGGATGAGCGGGCTTGCGAAGCCGCGCGTGCAGACCGCCGACTTTAATGCATTTGCCGCTTCAGCCGCTATCAGCGGCGCTGGTCATGAACGCTCTGGCAACAGAAATGCGAGGCAGGTCGCCAGCGCCCACCGTCGTCCAGGACGGAGCTTATTGCCACTGCGCCAGTAGCCGGCGCTGGGCAAGTTGCGCGCGGTCCTGGGTGATGGGCGCCAGGTACAACGTCTGGCCTGGCAGGCATTGCGCCAGCCGTGCCACGGCCTGCGGCGTCAGCGCGCCCAGGCGCGGGTAGCCGCCGATGGTCTGGCGGTCGTTGAGCAGGACGATCGGCTGGCCATCCGGCGGCACCTGCACGGCGCCCAGGGGAATGCCCTCGGAGATCATCGAGCTACGTTGGCATTGCAGCTGCGGACCGTTGAGACGAATGCCCATGCGGTCGGCACGCTGGTCGATCAGCCACTCGCTGTTGAACGCATCGAACAGACTCTGGCCGCGGAAGTCGCCGATCTGTGCGCCCAGCACCAGCTGCAGGCGGGGCGTGGTCTGGTACTCGGGAATGTACTCGGCGGGCATCTGCCGCGTTGCATTGGCGCTGCCGCTCCAACCCAGGGCATCGCCGACAGCGATGGCGCGGCCATCGCCGTGCAAGCCACCGAGGCCTTCGCGCAGCATGCTGGCGCAGCTGCCAAGCACCAGCGGCGCCTGCAATCCACCTGGAGCGGCCAGGTAGGCGCGCGCGCCCTGACGCGGCTGGGCGAAGCTCAGGCGCTGGCCCTTGCGCACGTCGAAGCTGCGCCAGGGCGCCAGCGGCTGATCGTCCAGCCGTGCGCCGAGGTCGGCCCCGGTCAGCGCCAGTGTGGCGTCGCGAGTGCATTCGAACTCGGCGTTGCCCAGGGTGATCTCCACCACCGCGGCGGTGAGCGGGTTGCCCAGCAGCCAGTTGGCCCAGCGATGGGCGACCCAGTCCAGGGCGCCGCACTGGGTCACGCCGAGATGGCGAACACCGAAGCGGCCAGCATCCTGCAGGTGAATGAAAGGGCTGCTGCGCAATACACGTAGGCCGCCGTCGATGGCGCTCATTGGTTGGCCTCCAGCGGACTGTCATCACCGCCCAGGCGGATGAATTCGGCGCGCTCGATGGGCACGAAGCGCACGCGATCACCCGGTTGCAGCAGGCTGTAACCCTCGATATCGCTGCCGAACAGGCGGTTTGGTGTGCGCCCGATGAGGTTCCAGCCGCCGGGGGAAACTGCCGGGTACGCGGCCGTCTGCCGTTCGGCGATGCCGACGCTGCCGGCGGCGATGCGCTTGCGCGGCGTGCTCAGGCGCGGCGCGGCGAGAATTTCCTCGACCAGGCCCATGAAAGCGAAGCCGGGCGCGAAACCCAGGGCGAATACCTGATAGGCATGGCCACTGTGCCGGGCGATCACTTCGGCTTCGCTGAGTCCGCTGCGCCGGGCGAGCAGTTGCAGCTCCGGGCCGACGCTGCGGTCGTACCAGGTGGGCAACTGGTGTTCGCGGCCGCCCTGCAGATCGCCAGGCTGCAAGCCATCGAGCGCCCCGGCGATCTTCGCTCGCGCCTGCTCGCTGTCGAGCTGGCACAGGTCGTAGTGCAGCAGCAGCGTAGTGTAGGAGGGCACCAGATCGATCAGCGCGTTGCCGAACGCCTCCTGCAGACGTGCACGCGCCGCCAGCATCCACGGCAGGTTGGCTTCATCGATATGGTCGAACAGGCGCAGGATCAGGCTGTCGATGCCGGCGACTTCCAGCCGGGCGTGGGGCCCCTTCATGCCTGAACCGGGCCGTCGAGGGGCTGGCGGATATGTTGCACGGCAGCCACCGAGTTATGGCGGGGTGTGGTCCTGGCATCGCGGCCCATGATCCGGGCCCGCAAGCGTGCGCCAACAGCGCAATGCACAAGCATGTCGTTCACGCGGGGCGTTCCTCCTGCGAGCTTTGGTAAGCCATAGTGGCGCGATTGGGGACGGACATGGTCGTCATCCCCTGGCGTCATTTTTCAGCGGCATGTCGGGGGCGTCCAGCAAAAAACAGCCGGCTCAGGCCAGGCGGAACTGGCTGGCGCTGCGTCCCAGGGCGTCGACCTGGGACGACAGCCCCTCGGTGTGACCGCCTAAGGTGTGGCGCAGGTCCTTGCTCTGCCCGGTATGCACATGGATGGTTTCCATCTTGTCGGCAATGTCCTCGGTGGTGGTGGAGACTTCCTCGATGGCCACCACGACCTGATTCATTTCGCCGGTCAGTCGTTCCATCGCCGAGGTGATGGAGGTGATCGCATCCGCCACCTGAGCGGCATGTCGTTCGCTGTCGGCGGCCAGGTTCAGGCCGTTGCTCATCAACTGGTGCATGTGTCGGGTCTGCTGCTGGAATTCACCGACGATGGCGCTGATGTCAGTGGTCGCGGCGACGGTTTTCTGTGCCAGCGAGCGCACCTCATCAGCCACCACCGAGAAGCCTCGACCGGCTTCGCCCGCACGGGCAGCCTCGATGGCCGCATTGAGCGCGAGCAGGTTGGTCTGATCGGCGAGGCTGTTGATCACGTCGACGATACCGTTGACCCGTGCACTGCTTTGGCCGAGGGCGTCGACCTGGCTGTGGGTGTCCTGGATCAGCTGCGCTAGGCGACTCATGCTGTCTACGCTGGCGGCTATCACCTCGCCGCCGTTGCGCGCCGCATCGTAGGCGCTGGTGGTGGCGCTACCGACTTCCGCGGTGCGTTGCGCCATGTCATTAAGTGTGGCGCTGATCTGGTGCGAGGCCGAGGCGGCCTGCTCGGTCTGCATTTCTACCTGGGTGCTGTTGTCGCCCAACTGACGCATGGCATCGCCCAGGTGGTTATGCAGGCGGCTCAGCTCGCCGTTGGCACGCACCACTTCGGCAACGATGCCGCCGATGCCCTGAATCATGCGGTTGGCGGCGTCGGCCAACTGATTGAACTCGTCGCGCGGGTTGCTCCCCACGTACAGCTTGCCGGTGAGATCGCCGGAGGCGACCTGCGTGAGCAGCTGGATCACGTTGCGCAGCCGAGTGACCAGGGTGCGTGAGGCTTGCAGCAGGGTGAAGCAGAGCAGGGCGGCGATGGCGAGGAAACTCAGCCCCATCATCCACAGCGCGGACAGGCGAGCCTGTTCGGCTTCCTGGCTACGCCGCAGCAGCAGGCCGCTTTGCAGCGCTTGCGCCTGTTCATCGATACGCGTCTGCAATTGCTCGCCCAGTTGGCGTAGGCGCTGGTTGGTCGCGTTGATGCGTTCGATATTGCCGTGGATGTCCGCGAAAGCCTGAGCGTAGCCCTGCACATTCTTGCCGATCGGCGTCTGCTCCCATTCGAGGTCCGCAATCTGCTCCTGCAGTTTGCCGATCGCCGTTAGGGCAATCTGGGCGTAGGCCGGATCGAATGTCGACAGATAGTCACGCTGGCTGCTCAGGGCGCTGGCGATAAAGGGCTTGATCAGGTCGAAGCTGATCGCTTCCAACGCCTTGCCCCTCTCCGTCAGCGTTTTGCGCTGGCCTTCGAATGGTGTCAGGCCCAGGGCCTGATTGAGCGTCAGCCACTGGCGTTGCTGAGCCAGTTCCTCGAGCAGCGCGGCCTGGATCTGCTGAGCTTGTTGCAAAGTGACGTCATCTTCCAGAGCCTGGGCTTGCGTCAACAGTTGTCCGATGAGTTCCTGCAATTCGTTGAGCCCATCGTTGAAGTCCTCCTGCCTTTCCGGGGTGATTTGCTGGCGCAGAGCGTTCTGCTGCCACCAGCGGTTCATCAGCTGGGTACTGGCGCTGGCATAGGCAGCCGCCTGTTCTCGCGCCTGCAGCGCGCTGCTGAGACGGTGGCTGGACCATAACGAGGCGGCTGCCATGAGGGTCAGACTGATCAGGGTGAGCGCGATCAGGGCGCGGAATTTTTGTTGCCAGGACAGTGAAAAATTCACGATAAGGCCTCGCCATCTTCTTGTGGATGATTCTTAGGAATCGGCAAGTTGTCATACAACTTGATTAAAAGTCTATGGCTGTGTGGGCGTTTATGCGTGGGTGGTTTACAGACCCGGCTCAGGCTCTTGCGCGCGATCGAAAGTGTCCCTGCGAACCCTGGCGTAGCGGATTCAAATGGCGTTGTCACGCAGCAGGACCGGGGCGCATGTGGTTGCGGTTGCCATACCCACAGAATGGCTTACCGGTCGGTCTGTTCTGTAGTCATGCACCGTCTCGGTGCAGCCTTGAAAGAAAATGTCGCAGCGCCGCAAGCGGTGGCAGGGCGTCCCTCGTTAAGCTCGCCGATTAAGTGTGACCACCTGGTCGCCCGCCTTCACGCTGGTCCGCATGCGACTTGCAAGTGTCATTGTCGCTTCATGGACTAACGTTGAACGAGCAGGCCGTTGAAAAACGTAGGCGAGGCAGCCAGTGCAAGGCGAAAACAGGCGAGAAAGCGCAGTTTACGAGTTGTAAATGAGCATTTTGATCGGACTCGCGCACGAGCCTGTTTTTAACGCAGCTATGGCAACGTAGGTAGTTTTTCAACAGCTGCTAAACCCTGCGACAGCAATCCAGACTTCTGTCGAACCATCAGCCCAATGGAGCAAAACCATGGCGTTCTTTACGGCGGCCAGCAAAGCCGACTTCCAGCACCAACTGCAAGCGGCCCTGGCACAGCACGTGAGTGAGCAGGCGCTGCCACAAGTAGCCCTTTTCGCCGAACAGTTCTTCGGCATCATCGCCCTCGAGGAGTTGACCCAGCGGCGCCTTTCCGACCTGGTCGGTTGCACCCTGTCGGCCTGGCGCATGCTGGAGCAGTTCGATCACGCCAAGCCGCAGGTGCGCGCGTTCAACCCCGATTACGAGAAGCACGGCTGGCAGTCCACCCACACCGCGGTGGAAATCCTGCATGGCGACATTCCGTTTCTGGTCGACTCGGTACGCATGGAGCTGAACCGCCACGGTTACAGCATCCACACCCTGCAGAACAGCGTATTCAGCGTGCGCCGCGACCAGAATGGCCAGTTGCTGGAAATCCTCCCGCGTGGCACCCAGGGCGAGGGCGTGCTGCAGGAAGCGCTGATGTTCCTGGAGATCGATCGCTGCTCCAGCGCCGCCGAGCTGAAGACCCTGGAGAAAGCCATTCACGAAGTCTTCGGTGACGTGCGCATGAGCGTCGCCGACTTCCAGCCGATGAAGGCCAAGGCACGCGAGCTGCTGGCCTGGCTGGATCGCGCCAAGCTCAAGGTGGACAAGACCGAGCTGGAGGAAATCAAGGTCTACCTCAACTGGCTGCTGGACAACCACTTCACCTTCCTCGGTTACGAAGAGTTCACCGTCGCGCCGACCGCCGATGGCGGCACCATGGTCTATGACGAGAAATCCCTGCTGGGCCTGTCCAAGCGCCTGCGCACCGGACTGTCCGCCGAGGAACTGCACATCGAGCCGGAAGCGGTGGCCTACCTGCGCGAGCCGCAGCTGCTGTCCTTTGCCAAGGCTGCGGTGCCGAGCCGCGTGCACCGTCCGGCCTACCCGGATTTCGTTTCCATCCGCGAACTCGATGCCAAGGGCAACGTGGTCAAGGAATGCCGCTTCATGGGTCTGTACACCTCGGCGGTGTACGCCGAAAGCGTGTGGAACATCCCCTACATCCGCCGCAAGGTGGATGTGATCAAGCAGCGCTCGGGCTTCGACAGCAGCGCCCACCTCGGCAAGGAACTGGCCCAGGTGCTGGAAGTGCTGCCGCGTGATGATCTGTTCCAGACCCCGGTGGACGACCTGTTCAACACCGCCCTGGCCATCGTGCAGATTCAGGAACGCAACAAGATTCGCGTGTTCCTGCGTCGCGATCCCTACGGCCGCTTCTGCTACTGCCTGGCCTACGTGCCGCGCGACGTCTACTCCACCGAAACCCGGATGAAGATCCAGCAGGTGCTGATGGATCGTCTGCAGGCCACCGATTGCGAGTTCTGGACCTTTTTCTCCGAATCGGTGCTGGCGCGCGTCCAGTTCATCCTGCGCGTCGACCCGAAGAACAAGACCCAGATCGACCCCGTGCGGCTGGAGAAGGAAGTCATCCAGGCCTGCCGTTCGTGGAAGGACGACTACGCCAGCCTGATGGTGGAAAGCCTCGGAGAAGCCCAGGGCACCAGTGTGCTGGCCGAATTCCCCGGCGGCTTCCCGGCCGGTTACCGTGAGCGTTTCGCCCCGCATTCGGCAGTGGTGGACATGCAGCACCTGCTCAGCCTGAGCAACGAAAAACCGCTGGTGATGAGCTTCTACCAGCCGCTAGCGCAGGGCGACCAACAGCTGCACTGCAAGCTGTACCACGCCGACACGCCGCTGCCGCTGTCCGACGTGCTGCCGATTCTGGAGAACCTCGGCCTGCGCGTGCTCGGCGAGTTCCCCTACAAGCTGCGCCGCAATGACGGCCGCGAATTCTGGATTCACGACTTCGCCTTCACCTACGCCGAAGGCCTGGATGTCGACATCCAGCAGCTCAACGACACGCTGCAGGACGCGTTCATCCATATCGTCGGCGGCGAAGCCGAGAACGATGCCTTCAACCGCCTGGTGTTGATCGCCGCCATGCCCTGGCGTGACGTCGCTCTGCTGCGTGCCTATGCGCGTTATCTCAAGCAGATCCGCCTGGGCTTCGACCTCAGCTACATCGCCTCGACCCTGATCAACCACGCCGATATCGCCAGGGAGCTGGTGCGCCTGTTCCGCACCCGTTTCTACCTCGCGCGCAAGCTCACCGCCGAGGATCTGGAAGACAAGCAGCAGAAGCTCGAGCAGGCCATCCTGGCTGCGCTGGACAACGTCGCCGTACTCAACGAAGACCGCATCCTGCGTCGCTACCTGGATCTGATCAAGGCGACCCTGCGTACCAACTTCTTCCAGGCCGATGCCAGCGGCGTGGCCAAGTCCTATTTCAGCTTCAAGCTCAGCCCGCGCCTGATTCCGGAGATTCCGCGGCCGGTGCCTAAGTTCGAGATCTTCGTCTACAGCCCGCGCGTCGAGGGTGTGCACCTGCGCTTCGGCGACGTCGCCCGCGGCGGCCTGCGCTGGTCGGACCGCGAGGAAGACTTCCGTACCGAGGTGCTTGGCCTGGTCAAGGCGCAGCAGGTGAAGAACGCGGTGATCGTGCCGATGGGCGCCAAGGGCGGCTTCGTGCCGCGCAAGATGCCGCTCGGCGGTTCGCGTGACGAGGTGATGGCCGAGGGTATCGCCTGCTACCGCATCTTCATCAGCGGCCTGCTGGATATCACCGACAACCTCAAGGAAGGCGAGGTGGTGCCGCCGGTGGGCGTGGTGCGTCATGACGCCGACGACCCCTACCTGGTGGTGGCGGCGGACAAGGGTACCGCGACCTTCTCCGACATCGCCAACGGCATCGCTGCCGAGTACGGCTTCTGGCTCGGCGACGCCTTCGCCTCCGGCGGTTCGGCCGGTTACGACCACAAGGGCATGGGCATCACCGCCAAGGGCGGCTGGGTCTCGGTGCAGCGCCACTTCCGCGAGCGCGGCATCGACGTGCAGAAGGACAACGTCACCGTGATCGGCATCGGCGATATGGCCGGCGACGTGTTCGGCAACGGCATGCTGCTGTCGGACAAGCTGCAGCTGGTGGCTGCCTTCAACCACATGCATATCTTCATCGATCCGAACCCGGATGCGGCCAAGAGCTTCGCCGAGCGCAAGCGTCTGTTCGACCTGCCGCGTTCGAGCTGGGCCGACTACGACAGCAAGCTGATCTCCGAAGGCGGCGGCATCTTCCTGCGCAGCGCCAAGAGCATCACCATCACCCCGCAGATGAAGGCGCGCTTCGACATCGCCGCCGACAAGCTGGCGCCCACCGAGCTGCTCAACGCGCTGCTCAAGGCACCGGTCGACCTGCTGTGGAACGGCGGTATCGGCACCTACGTCAAATCCAGCAAGGAAAGCCACGCTGACGTCGGCGACAAGGCCAACGACGCGCTGCGCGTGGACGGTCGTGAACTGCGCGCCAAGGTGGTGGGCGAGGGCGGCAACCTGGGCATGACTCAGCTCGGCCGCGTCGAGTTCGGCCTGCATGGCGGCGCCAGCAACACAGACTTCATCGACAACGCCGGCGGTGTGGACTGCTCCGACCATGAAGTGAACATCAAGATTCTATTGGGCGAGATCGTCTCGGGCGGCGACATGACCGAGAAGCAGCGCAACAAGCTGCTGGCCGAGATGACCGATGACGTGTCCGAGCTGGTGCTGGGCAACAACTACAAGCAGACCCAGGCGCTGTCGCTCGCCGAACGCCGCGCCCGCGAGCGCGTCGGCGAGTACAAGCGCCTGATGAACGCGCTGGAGAGTGCCGGCAAGCTCGACCGCGCGCTGGAGTTCCTGCCCTCAGACGAGGAGCTGAACGAGCGCGCCACCAACGGCCAGGGCCTGACCCGCCCGGAACTGTCGGTGCTGATCTCCTACAGCAAGATCGACCTCAAGGAATCCTTGCTCAAGTCCCTGGTGCCGGACGACGACTACCTGGCGCGCGAGATGGAAACCGCCTTCCCGGAAATCCTCACCGAGAGGTTCGGCGACGCCATGCGCCGTCATCGCCTCAAGCGCGAGATCGTCAGCACGCAGATCGCCAACGATCTGGTCAACCACATGGGCATCACCTTCGTGCAGCGCCTGAAGGAGTCCACCGGCATGAGCGCGGCCAACGTCGCCGGCGCCTACGTCATCGTGCGTGACCTGTTCCGCCTGCCGCACTGGTGGGCGCAGATCGAGGCGCTGGACTACAAGGTGCCGGCCGAGCTGCAGCTGCAGCTGATGGACGAGCTGATGCGTCTGGGCCGTCGTGCCACTCGCTGGTTCCTGCGCAGCCGTCGCAACGAGCTGGACGCCGCCCGCGACGTGGCGCACTTCGCGCCGCGCATCGAGGCGCTGGTCGGTCGTCTGGACGAGCTGCTCGAAGGCCCGGCCCGCGAACAGTGGCTGGCGCGTTACCAGAGCTTCGTCGAAGCCGGCACGCCGGAAGAGCTGGCGCGTGTGGTGGCCGGTACCAGCCACCTGTACACCCTGCTGCCGATCATCGAAGCGGCGGATGTAACCGGCAAGGACACCAGCGAAGTGGCCACCGCCTACTTCGCCGTCGGCGGTGCGCTGGAGCTGTCCTGGTACCTGCAGCAGATCACCAATCTGCCGGTGGAAACCAACTGGCAGGCGCTGGCCCGCGAAGCCTTCCGTGACGATCTGGACTGGCAGCAGCGTGCGATCACCGTGTCGGTGCTGCAGATGGCCGAGGGGCCACAGGAGATCGAGGCGCGCGTGGCGCTCTGGCTCGACCAGCATCAACGCCTGGTCGACCGCTGGAAGGCGATGCTGGTCGAGCTGCGTTCGGCGACCGGCACTGACTACGCCATGTATGCGGTGGCCAACCGCGAGCTGATGGATCTGGCGCAAAGCGCCTGAGCTGTCCGCTGAAATCAAAGAGCCCCGCCAAGTGCGGGGCTTCTTTTTTCTGGGGCGGTATTCACTGGCTTTGGTAGTCGGGTAGCCGGATGCAATCCGGGGGCAGGCTCAGGAACGCCCCGGATTTCATCCGGGCTACACATTCAGGTTCTACGCAAATGTGCTCCCCTCTCCCATTTATGGGAGAGGGGCTGGGGGAGAGGGCGGTAGCGCCGCGAGTCGCCTGTCTGTCTCGCTAGACGGAAACCCGTAGCCCGGATGCAATCCGGGGGCAGGCTCAAGAACGCCCCGGATTTCATCCGGGCTACACATCCAGGTTCTACGCAGTGTGCTCCCCTCTCCCATTCATGGGAGAGGGGCTAGGGGAGAGGGCGGTAGCGCCGCGAGTCATCTGCCTGTCTCGCTAGACGGAAACCCGTAGCCCGGATGCAATCCGGGGTCAGGCTCAGGGACGCCCCGGCTTTCCTCCGGGCTACGTACCCAAGCTCAGCGCAGCATCTGCTCGACCAGACGCTTCTCTTCGGAGAGTTCGCGCTGACGGGCATCGATGCGCGAGGCCAACTGGAAGTTGTTGCTGGCGCGGCGCTTGGCGAAGTCCAGTTGCTCGATGGCCTGGTTGTAATCGCCGACCAGGGCGAAGAACTCCGCGCGCGCCTGGTGCAGACCGATGGTGTTGCCGCTCAGGCCACGTACCTCGGCGACTTGATACCACACGTCCGGGTCCTTGGCTCGGGTTTTGAGCAGGTTGTCCAGGGCGCGCTCGGCTTCGGCGATGCGTTGCTGTTTGAGCAACAGGTCGACTTGCGTCTGCTGCAGCGGGTAGTTGCTCGGGTAGAGGCTGAACATGCGCTTCTGGCGGCGCTCGGCGGCATCCAGGCGGTTGGCCGCCATATCCAGCTCGATCTGCGCCAGGTTGTAGGTGATGTCGTCCGGGCTCTTGCTCAGTAGCGGGGCCAGGGTCTCGCCGGCCTCGGCGAGTTGGCCGGTTTTCATCTGTGCCAGCACCAGCCCATAGCGGGCTGCATCGAGGCCCGGGTTCTCGTCGAGCATGGCGCGGAAACGCTTGGCAGCGACGCCCGGTGTCTCCTCGTAGGTCAGTTGTACGCGTGCACGCATCAACTGGTAACGCAAGCTGTCCTCACGACCCTGGGCCGGATACTGTTCGGCGCGGTTGCGGGTATCGGCGATACGCGATTCCGAAACCGGGTGAGTCAGCAGGAATTCCGGCGGCTTGGCGTCGTAGCGGTACTGACGCATCAATCGCTCGAACATCATCGGCATCGCGCGTGGGTCGTATCCTGCCTTTTCCAGGTTGACCAGGCCAATACGGTCGGCCTCCTGCTCGTTCTGTCGGGAGAAGCGCCGTTGCTCCTGAATGGCCGCGGCCTGGGTCGACATGATGGTGGCGATACCGGCGTCGCCCGCACCTGCCGCCGCGGCGACGATGCCGGCGAGCATGGCGGCCATCAGCGGCAACTGCATGCGCTGCTGCGCCTCGACGCCACGGGCGAAATGGCGCTGCGACAAGTGCGCCAGTTCGTGCGCCATGACCGAGGCGTACTCGGCTTCGGTCTGAGCATAGAGGAACAAGCCGCCGTTGACCCCGACGATCCCGCCAGGGGCGGCGAAGGCGTTCAGTTGCGGGCTGTTGAGCAGGACGAATTCCAGGCGGCGATCCTGCAGCTGGCTGGTTTCTGCCAGGCGATAGACGCTGGACTCGACGAAGTCCTTGAGTTGCGGGTCGTCCAGTTGCGAAACCTGACCACGCAGCAGACCGAGCCAGGCGCGGCCTAGCTGGTGTTCTTGCTGCGGCGAGACGATCGAGGAGCTGGCGTCGCCAAGCGACGGCAGGTCACTGGCGCCGGTATGGGCGGCGAACAGGCAGGCCAGCGTCAGCAGGGTGGGGCGCAGAAAAGTCATGCACTCAGGGCTCTCGGGAGGCAAAGGCGTTACTGTAGCCGGCCAGACACCGCGCTGGCCAGGGTTGCGGCGGCTTGGGTATCCTAGCCGACTTATCAGGAGTAGATGATGACAGACGTACCGGCGTTCGATGCCGAACTCGATGCCTGCGGGCTGAACTGCCCGCTGCCGTTGCTCAAAGCCAAGCTCGAGCTCAATCGCCTGGCCAGCGGTGCCGTGCTCAAGGTCAGCGCCACCGATGCCGGCTCGCAGCGCGATTTTCGCGCCTTCGCCAGTCTCGCCGGGCATGCGCTGCTGCATGAAGAGGTCGACGCAGGTATTTATCGTTACTGGTTGCGTAAAGCCTGAACCATCCCCGTCACGCAGGCTAAAAGATAACGGGCGCGCCTCTTTTGCAGATTAAGGATTGTTGATGGTCAAGGTTATTCGCGACTGGCTGTACCGCTATTTCTCCGATGAGCAGGCCGTGGTGCTGGCGGTGCTGCTGGTGCTGGGCTTTGCCGTGGTGCTGACGCTCGGCGGGATGCTTGCGCCAGTGCTGACCGGCCTGGTGCTGGCCTTTCTCATGCAGGGCCTGGTCAACGGTCTGGAGCGTCTCAAGGTACCGCAGGTGTTGGCAGTCTGGCTGGTGTTCACCCTGTTCATGGGCGGCCTGACGGTATTTCTGCTGGTGCTGATGCCGCTGCTTTGGCAGCAGCTGAGCACCCTGTTCAACGAACTGCCGCGCATGGCGGCTGAATGGCAGTCGGTCTTCCTGCTGCTGCCTGAGCGTTACCCGAATCTGATTACCGATGCACAGGTGGTGCAACTGATCGACAGCATGCGCGGCGAAGCCGGCAAGTTTGGCCAGTGGGCGCTGTCGTTCTCCCTGTCCAGCCTGCCGGTGCTGGTCAGCGTGATGATCTACCTGGTGCTGGTGCCAATTCTGGTGTTCTTCTTCCTCAAGGACCGAGAGCAGATCGGCCAGTGGTTCCGCGGCTACCTGCCGCGCGAGCGCGCGCTGATCACTCAGGTGGCGCAGGAGATGAACCAGCAGATCGCCAACTACATTCGCGGCAAGTTCATCGAGATCATCATTTGCGGCGTGGTCACTTACATCGCCTTCGCCTACCTGGGCCTGAATTACGCCGCGCTGCTGGCCCTGCTGGTCGGCCTGTCGGTGGTGGTGCCCTACATCGGTGCGGTGGTGGTGACGGTGCCGGTGGCGCTGATCGGTCTGTTCCAGTGGGGCTGGAGCGACCAGTTCCTCTACCTGATGGTGATCTACGGCATCATCCAGGCACTCGACGGCAACGTGCTGGTGCCGCTGCTGTTCTCCGAGGCGGTCAACCTGCATCCGGTGGCGATCATCTGCGCGGTGCTGCTGTTCGGTGGGCTATGGGGGTTCTGGGGCGTGTTCTTCGCCATTCCGCTGGCCACCCTGTTCAAGGCCGTGATCAATGCCTGGCCGCGTACCGAGCTGGTGGCTATCGACTGAAAGGGACACGCAGATAGAAAGAAGGCCGCAAGCGCGGCCTTTTTCGATTGTGGCGAGGATCAGGCCTTGTTCAGGGCCTCGGCCGCTGCCAGCACCTTGTCGACATGGCCGGCGACCTTGATATTGCGCCATTCCTCGCGCAGCACGCCGTTCTTGTCTATGAGGAAGGTGCTGCGCACGATGCCCATGTATTCCTTGCCGTAGTTCTTCTTCAACTGATACACGCCGAACAGGTCGCACAGCTGGTGCTCTTCGTCGCTGATCAGCTCGAAGGGAAAGGCCTGCTTGCTTTTGAAACTCTCGTGCTTCTTCAGGCTGTCCATCGATACGCCGAAGATCAGCGTATTGGCTGCTTCGAACTGCTCGAAGCGAGCGCTGAAATCCATACCTTCAGTGGTGCAGCCCGGCGTGGCGTCCTTCGGGTAGAAGTACAGCACCACCTGCTTGCCCTTGAGGTCGGACAGCTTTACCTGCTGACCACTGGTGGCCTGGGCCTGGAAGTCGGCAACGGGTTTGTCGAGTTCAACGGACATGGAGACTCCTTCATTCAGGGGTTGTCAGCGATCTAGCGCTAGAACCATGCAATACCGATGGCGGCCCCGCAGAAACAGGTGAGGCCCGGTCGGGATCGCGTACGCCTTTACGAGCGGTAAATGAGCCGAACCTGTTTCTAACGCAGCAGGGCCGACGCGCAGCAGATCGTCATGGATTCTGCGGGCGCCAGGGTTCGATCAAGGCATCGAGATTAAGCGCATCGGCAAAATCCAGAAACTGATCGCGCAGCCAGCTGATTTGCGTGCCGGCCGGCAGCGTCACGGTCAGGGTGGCGTTGAGCATGGTGCCGCCGGTCTGTGGCGCCTGGTAGGTATCGCAGGTCAGGCTCTCCAGCTCGACGCGGTGATCGATGAAGAACTGGCACAGTTCGTTGAGGATATCCGGGCGGTAAACGGCGCTGACGTAGGCCACGTAAGGCAGCGCCTGCGGGCGTACCTCCGCGGCGGCGCTGCGCACCAGATCCACGGTGAAGTCGTGCTTCTTGGCCAGCAGCGGCAGGCTCGACTCCAGGCGCGCCAGTGCATCCCAACTGCCGGACACCTGCAGCACCAGAGCGCTGAACTCTCCATGGCGGCTCAAGCGGGTGCTGATCACCGCGCAACGGTTCTCGTGGCTGGTGCGGCTGAGCAGGTTGGTCAGGGCCATGGCATCGCGGCCGAGAGCGCTGATAACGAGGAATTGTTCGCGAACGGGGGGGGTGGACATGCAGCCTTCCTAAAGCGATGAACGGTCCGCGCATGAGCAGCCGCAGACCAAAGGCAGCAGGTTAGCGAAAAGCACCGCCGAGGGGAATGGCGGACCCTGGTGCATCGGACGACGGCCAGCACGTATAACGGGCCGTTGCTTGTGCCGGACTGGTGGCACCAGTACCATTACGGCTCAATTTTTCCGGCAGGAGCGGTTGCATGATTGCGGGCAGTATGGTGGCACTGGTCACGCCCATGGATGCGCAGGGTGGTCTGGATTGGGAGGCCCTGAGCAAATTGGTGGATTTCCACCTGCAGGAGGGCACCAATGCCATCGTCGCGGTCGGCACCACCGGTGAGTCCGCCACGCTGGACGTGGGTGAACACATCGAAGTGATCAAGCGTGTGGTCAAGCAGGTCGCCGGCCGCATTCCGGTGATCGCCGGTACCGGTGGCAACTCCACTCGCGAGTCGGTCGAGCTGACCCGTGCCGCCCAGGAGGTTGGCGCCGACGCTGCCCTGCTGGTGACCCCGTACTACAACAAGCCGACCCAGGAAGGCCTGTACCTGCACTTCCGCCACATTGCCGAAGCCGTGTCCATCCCGCAGATCCTCTACAACGTGCCGGGTCGTACCGTGTGCGACATGCTGCCGGAGACCGTCGAGCGCCTGTCGAAGATCGACAACATCATCGGTATCAAGGAAGCCACCGGCGACCTGCAGCGCGCCCAGGAAGTGCTGGATCGCGTCAGCAAGGATTTCCTCGTCTACTCCGGTGACGACGCCACCGCCGTTGAACTCATGCTGCTGGGCGGCAAGGGCAACATCTCGGTTACCGCCAACGTTGCGCCGCGCGCCATGAGCGACCTGTGCGCTGCTGCCATGCGTGGCGAGGCTGCCATCGCCCGCGCCATCAATGACCGTCTGATGCCGTTGCACAAGGCCCTGTTCCTCGAATCCAATCCGATTCCGGTGAAATGGGCGCTGCACGAAATGGGCTTGATGGGCGACGGTATCCGCCTGCCGCTGACCTGGCTCAGCCCGCGCTGTCACGAACCGCTGCGCCAGGCCATGCGCCAGTGCGGTGTATTGGCTTAACTCAAGGACTTTACGCATGAAGCGACTGGCCGGATTCTCCGCCCTTGCTCTGATCGTCTCCAGCACCAGCGGTTGCGGCTGGCTCTGGGGTGAAAATGGCTACTTCCGTGATCGCGGCAGCGACTACCTGGAAGCGCGCCAGACTGCACCGATGCAATTGCCGGCCGACGTCCAGGCCAAGCGCCTCGATCCGCTGCTGCCTGTGCCTGCACAGATTGCCAGTACCACCGCCACTCCTGCCGAATTCGAAGTGCCGCGCCCGCAAGGCCTGCAGGTACGTGCCGACGAGCGTGAGTTCAGCTTGCAGCGCAGCGGCGATTCGCGCTGGGTGGTGGCTCAGCGCGTGCCGGCCGAAGTCTGGCCGCTGGCGCGTCAGTTCTTCGAAGACAATGGCTTCCGTATCGCCAACGAGCGTCCGCAGGTCGGTGAGTTCACCACCTCCTGGCAGCGTTTCGACGAGCTCTCCGCTGGTATGGCGCGCCGTTTGAGCAGCCGTGTTTCCGGCGTTGCGCCGGATGCCGAAACCCGCGTGCGTGTGCGCATCGAACCGGGCGTGCAGCGCAACACCAGCGAAATTTTCGTCACCAGTGCCGAGCGTCCTGCCGGTAGTGCGGCCGAGGTCGATTTCGCATCGCGTAGCGGCAACGCCAGTCTGGAAGCGGCGCTGCTCGACGAAATGCTGGTGAGCATGGCCCGCGGCGTGGAGCAGGGCGGTTCCGTATCGCTGCTGGCCGCGCGCGACTTCGACGCCCCCAGCCGCGTCAGCCTGAGCGAAGACGGCAACGGTAACCCGGTGCTCAACCTGGGCGCCGATTTCGACCGTGCCTGGTCCGGTGTCGGTCGCTCGCTGGAGCTTGGTGACGTGCGCGTCGACGACCTCAACCGCAGCCTCGGCCTGTACTACATCAACCTGGCCGAAGGTGCTCAGGTCAACGAGAAGAAGCCCGGCTTCTTCGGCCGCATGTTCGGCAGCGCGCCGAGCAAGGAAGAGATCGAAGCCCGTGCCGAGCGCTACCAGGTGCGTCTGACCCCGGTGGGCGATGGCGTGCAGGTCACTTTGGAAAAAGACCTCAACACCGTCGCTCCGGCCGATGTATCGCGCCGCGTGCTGAGCCTGATCCAGGATAATCTCGGCTGATCAGCGCACAGCGCTCCAGCCGCTAATCGATGGGCGAAACCCCGCAAAGGTTTCGCCTGTTTTGTTTGCCAGAAACGGAAATGCCGACATGAGCACACCCACCACCCTGAGCCTGAAGAAAATCTACTCGGGCAAGGTCCGCGACCTCTACGAAATCGACGACAAGCGCATGCTGATGGTGGCCACCGATCGTCTGTCGGCATTCGACGTCATCCTCGAACAACCGATCCCGGAAAAGGGCAAGATCCTCACCGCCATCTCCAATTTCTGGTTCGACAAGCTGGCTGGCGTAGTGCCCAACCACTTCACCGGTGACAAGGTCGAGGACGTCGTATCGGCTGCCGAGCTGCCGCTGGTCGAAGGCCGCGCGGTCGTCGCCAAGCGCCTAAAGCCGGTCGCCGTGGAAGCCATCGTGCGCGGCTATATCGTCGGCTCTGGTTGGAAGGAATACCAGAAGAGCGGCACCGTCTGCGGCATCGCCCTGCCGGCAGGCCTGAAAGAAGCGGCCAAACTGCCGCAACCGATCTTCACGCCTTCGACCAAGGCCGCCGTGGGCGATCATGACGAGAACATCAGCTTCGAGCAGTGCGAAGCCATCATCGGCGCCGAACTGGCCGCCCAGGTGCGTGACACGGCGATCAAGCTGTACACCACGGCAGTCGAGTACGCCGCTACCCGCGGCATCATCATCGCCGACACCAAATTCGAATTCGGCCTGGACGAAGACGGCACCCTGACCCTGATGGACGAAGTGCTGACCCCGGACTCCAGCCGCTTCTGGCCCGCCGACAGCTATGCAGAGGGCAGCAATCCGCCGAGCTTCGACAAGCAGTTCGTGCGTGACTGGCTGGAGTCCACCGGCTGGAACAAACAACCCCCGGCCCCGGCAGTTCCGGCAGATGTCGCGCAGAAGACCGCCGACAAGTATCGCGAAGCGCTGACCCGTCTGACCGCCTGAGCCCCGCCGGAGAAGACCGGGCATATCCCGGCCTTTTCACAAGCGCCTGATAGAACAAGAAAATTTTTCAAAATAAGCTTCGCCAAAGCGCATTCAGCTGTTATCATGCGCGCCGCTTGGGAAGATGCCGGAGTGGTCGAACGGGACGGATTCGAAATCCGTTGTGTCAGCAATGGCACCTAGGGTTCAAATCCCTATCTTCCCGCCATATCTCAAGCCTAAGCCCCTGAAGCTCCCAGAGCTTCGGGGGCTTTTGCTATCTGCGGCATGCAAGGTGTCGAAGAGTCACCCGGAGTCTTGGCACGGCGAGTGGCGAAATCAGCTTCTACATCATCATTGGAGCGGCCACTACCAGCCTCCACCGATCCCCTGGCAGCAGCGACCTTGCGGTACACGAATTCATCATGCTCTTTGGCCTGTTGCTACGGGCAAATGACGTCGCAGTTCGGGCTCAAGCTGAACCGGCTCTTTGGCCAGGGCCGTCATCTATCAGACAGTCGTAGCCACAACGTAAATAGGTTGTGTGCATGAAGGACGCGACATCATCTGACAGATTGCGGAACAAGTCTCAGTTGATGAATTTGTTTGCCCTGTCAAATCTATGGATGGCGCGCTGGTATTTCCTGACTACCGCACGAGAGGTGTATCTGTAATACGGGAAATGGTTGCCGCGGGGGCCTGCGGCGACTAAAAACTCAGAAATGTGCGCGCGACCTGATCGACTTTTCTGATCGGTTGGCCGCGTTCGAAAATTGGCAGAGACCGGAAATTCAGGGCTAATTCAGACCATTCCTAGCATCTAGCGGTGCGTGATAGGCCTTCCTTCACGTTTTATCCAGATCATTTTCGCCGCGGTCGGGTTGATTGGGCTTCCGCTAAAGGTAGGAAGAGCGCTTTGCAGTAACTGCTCATAGATATCTTCCTTGCGAATGGTTCCGTTGGCTGATTTCCGGCTGAGATTGAACTCATTGATCAACGATCTCAGATCTCGCTCATGCATGAGTGTGCACGGGTCAATTGCTTTCATGTAGAGGCTCTTGCCATTTTGGCTGAGAGACACTAGCAGCTTGCCGTCGGGACGCGACTTGAATGCAACTTCATGCCCAGGGAAACTTTCGTTCAAACAACGGATAGCGTGTTCCATGACGAGTGAACTCCATAATTCTGGTTCGAGTCCAATGGCAGGATTTATGCCAGGCTGCGTCGATTGTTCAGGCCCTGGATTTTCTGGCTTTGCCTGGGTTTCGACCGCTGGTGAGGAGTGCAAAATGCATGAGCAGGCATAACGCTATCGTGCAAGCTGCGGCTCTTGATTACCGCGGGGTGATCTGATGTTGCCATCGATACCAGCTGACCTGACGCACTTCGGCGCTGTAATAATGCTTGGCGCTGTTTTTAAGAGATTTACTTTTGACACCAATCTGCCTTGGTATCCTTTTATTGCGTTCGCGAAACTTCGACGGACGAAGTTTGAGGGATGAGGCTGGGTGTAATCAGGTGGGGGGCGAGGCCCCATTCTCAATTGTCGATCATGAGTTGCGGCGATCTGCACCGCACCGGCGTTAGTCCTGCTGGAGTAAGTCATATCTTATGTCACAGCAAAAAGCCCCGGATCGCATAGCGATCCGGGGCTTTGTTTCTCGGCTGGGGAGCGCTTCGGGCTTCGCGATCGCTCTCCCGCCTCAGATAGTGTTCAGATCAGAAGCCTGATGCCGCTCGGGCACTTGTTCCGATTCATCGCCCCAGGTGCGGTTGACCCGCCGGCCGCGTTGCACGGCCTCGCGCTCGGCGATTTCTTCGGCCCAGCGCATAACGTGCGGGTATTCGTGAACGGCCAGGAATTCAGCGGCCGAGTAGACGTTGTTTCTCACCAGTTCGCCATACCAGGGCCATACGGCGATATCGGCGATGGTGTAAGTATCGCCGGCCAGATAGCGGTTATTGGCGAGCCGCTGGTTGAGGACGTCGAGCTGGCGCTTGGCTTCCATGGTGAAGCGGTTGATGGCGTATTCGAACTTTTCTGGGGCGTAGACGTAAAAGTGCCCGAAACCGCCCCCCAGGTAGGGCGCCGAGCCCATTTGCCAGAACAGCCAGTTGAGGGTTTCGGTACGACCTGCCGGGTCTTTGGGCAGGAAGGCGTCGAATTTTTCCGCCAGGTAAAGCAGGATCGAACCTGACTCGAAGACACGGATGGGTTTATCCGTGCTGCGGTCGAGCAGGGCGGGGATTTTCGAGTTCGGGTTTACGCCAACGAACCCGCTGGAAAACTGATCACCTTCGCTGATGCGAATGAGCCAGGCGTCGTATTCGGCGCCCTCATGGCCCTGCGCGAGCAGTTCCTCCAGAAGGATGGTCACCTTCACGCCATTGGGTGTCGCCATGGAATAGAGCTGCAATGGATGCTTGCCGACCGGTAACTCCTTGTCATGGGTCGCGCCTGCAACCGGACGGTTGATTTTGAAGAACTGGCCGCCGGATGCCTCCAGGTGTTGCCAGACCTTCGGCGGTACGTAGGTGGATTGAGTCATCGATGCCTCGCTTGTCGACATGTGAAGGGTGCAGTCGCAACCAAGGCTATCCGGATTGCGCCCGAGATTTGAATGCCTTTCGTGCATTTGGATTATCGGCTTGGTTGATAGTGCCTGCCGGTATCGATATCAGCGTTGCAGTTGCTACGCAGAAAAAGTGGTAGACGTTCGTCCTGATCTGCTTCAGATTCGTTTCGCGCGCAGCTGTTGCTGGGCTTTGCGTTGTACCGAGCAGGCTTCGAGAGTCGCTGAACAGGTCTCACCTTGATACTTGGCAAAACGCCACTGCCTGATCTACTCTCCGATCACCGGGCTAACGAAGTGGCCAACAGGCAGGATGCCGACCCCACACACTTCGTTAGCTCGGTGTTCATTGTTTCCGCTGGCTGATACGAGGCGAGCGGAAACGACAAAGCCCTCCAAAAGAGGGCTTTGTCGTTTGTGCGAGTCGCATTGCGCGACTCGCGCTTGAAAAATTCTCCAACCCCTACCTTAGTCGTCGTGGCTATCTAGCCCAGGCGATACCTGGCGATTTGCCGTGTCTTGCCTGGGCGCCTCAATCGGTGCGTTGCAGGTGCGGCTTGTCCGCGCGGTGTGCGATCAGATGCTCGGGTAGGTCGAGCAGGTCGGTGTCGTAGCTCTCCAGCGGTGGCGGGCGGCGTTCGAAGCGGGCGCCCAGCACCAGCAGACAGGGCGTGAGCAGCAGGGTCAGCACCGTGGCAAAGGCCAGGCCGCCGGCGATGGCGCTCGACAGTTGCGTCCACCACTGCGTCGAGGGCGCCCCGAAGCCGAGGCTTGGTGTCACCAGGTCGACATTGATGCTGAGCACCATGGGCATCAGGCCGAGGATGGTGGTCACTGCCGTGAGCAGCACCGGGCGCAGGCGCAGGCTGCCGGTTTCCAGCGCCGCCTCGCGCGGCTCCAGGCCCTGGCGGCGCAACTGGTTGTAGGTGTCGATCAGAATGATGTTGTTGTTCACCACGATGCCGGCCAGGGCGATCAGGCCCATGCCCACCATGACGATGCCGAACGACTGGCCGTTGACCAGCAGGCCCATCAGCACGCCGGCGGTGGACAGGACGATGGCCGACAGCACCAGCGCCGCCTGGTACAGGCTGTTGAACTGGGTCACCAGGATGATCGCCATGAGGAAGATGGCGACAACGAAGGCGGTCATCAGGAAGGTGGCCGCTTCACGCTGGTCGGCATCTTCCCCTGCGAATTTCACCTTGACCTCGGCCGGAACCTCGCCGAGCGTTTCGCGTAGTGCCTTGAGGCGTTCATCCAGGCGTGCACCTTCGGCCAGGTCGGCCTGCAGGGTGATGGTGCGGTCGCCGTCGACGCGGCGCAGGGTGCCGACCTTGGGCGCGGGTTGCAGGTCGACGAAGTTGCTCAGCGGCACCTGACCTGATGGTGTATTGAGTGTCAGGCGGCCGAGCTGATCGAGCGAACGCCAATTGCCGGGCAGACGCACGCGGATGTCGACTTCGTCAGTGGCATCCTCGGGCCGGTACGTGGCCAGCTTCAGGCCGTTGGTGATCATCTGCACCGCGTTGCCGACGCTGAGCACGTCGGCGCCGAAGCGCGCGGCGGCCTCGCGATCGACCTTGATGCGCCACTCGATGCCGGGCAGGGCACGGTCGTCTTCGATGTCGACGAAGCCGCCGAGGTTCTGCATCTCGCCGCGAATACGTTCGACCCATTGCTCGCTCAATGCAGGGTCCAGCGAGCTGATCTGCAGCTTCACCGGCTTGCCGTCGGTGGGCCCCTGTTCCTGCTTGCGGAACTCCAGGAGGACGCCGGGAATGCCGGCGGTGCGCTGGCTCATTTCGGCAAGAATGTCCTTGGCCGGCCGGCGTTGGTGCCAGTCGACGAACTGGAACTGCAATGTGCCGATCACGTCGGCGCCGAGTTGGCCTTGCTGGCCTTCCGGCTGGGCCAGGGAGCGCGCATACAGCGCCTTGACCTCACGCATGCCGAGCACCTGCTTCTCCACCTGCTGGAGCAGGCTGTCCTTCTCCTGTACCGACAGATCGCCACGGGCGCGTAGCCAAATCTGCGCGCTTTCCGGCTCGACGTCGGGGAAGAATTCCACGCCATGGTTGAAGCGCCCGTAGCCGACGTAGATCAGGGCGATCAGCGCCAGCATGCCGAGCAGGGTCAGGCCCGGGCGCTTGAGCAGGGTAGCCAGCAGATTGCGGTAGGCGTTGCCGGCGCGGTTGGCGGTGGGCGCTTGTGGACGTGCCTGGCCGCCGGTGACGGCGCCGAGCACGGGTAGAAAGACCAGCGCCATGGCCAGCGATGCCAGCAGGCAGAGAATCACGGTGGCCGGCAGGTACTTCATGAACTGGCCGACCACGCCTGGCCAGAACAGCAGAGGCAGGAACACCACGAGGGTGGTGGCGGTGGAGGCGATCACCGGCCAGGCCATCCGTGTGGCAGCGTTGGCCCAGGCCTGACGAGGCGGCTGGCCCTGTTGCAGGTAGCGGTCGGCCAGTTCGGAGACGACGATGGCGCCGTCCACCAGCATGCCGGCTACCAGGATCAGGCTGAACAGTACGACGATATTGAGGGTGAAGCCGAGCATCCAGATCAGCAGGATGCCGGTCAGGAAGGCGCCGGGAATGGTCAGGCCGACCAGCAGCGCCGAGCGCATGCCCATGCTCGCCACCACCAGGATCAGCACCAGAACGATGGCGGTCAGCACGTTGTTGAGGAGATCGCCGAGCATGCCCTGCACCTCCTGCGACTGATCCATGATGTAGCTGACTTCAACGCCCGGCGGCAGCAGGGGCCCCGCCTGTTCCATCAGCGCCTTGACCTGGTCGATGGTCTCGATGATGTTGGCGCCGCTGCGTTTGGCTACTTCCAGCACGATGGCCGGCTGGCCGTTGATGCGAGCGAAACCGGTGGGGTCCTTGAAGGTGCGACGGATGGTGGCGACGTCGGCGAAGGTGACCACGCTGTCGCCGACCACC
Organism: Pseudomonas sp. KB-10; assembly: GCF_018221585.1. Lineage (NCBI taxonomy): Bacteria > Pseudomonadati > Pseudomonadota > Gammaproteobacteria > Pseudomonadales > Pseudomonadaceae > Pseudomonas > Pseudomonas sp. KB-10. The sequence continues at coordinate 232,654 of NZ_QYYB01000002.1, read as the reverse complement.
TTGATCGGCATGCGCATCACGTCTTCGAGGTCTTCGATGACGCCGGGCACCTTCATGCTCATGCGCCCGGCGCCGGTATCCAGGCTGCCGGCAGCGACCAGGCGGTTGTTGCGGCTGACCAGGTTGAACAGCTCGTTGTAGTCGATCCCGTAGCTGTCCAGCACCTGCGGGTCGACGACGATTTCCAGCAGGTCTTCGCGGTCGCCACCGATCTCCACCGACAACACCTCGGCGATGCCTTCGATGTTCTCCTTCAGGCGCCTGGCGATGTACACCAGCTCGTTCTCGGCGATCGGCCCGGAAAGGCCCACCGACAGCACCGGGAACAGCGCCACGTTGACTTCGGTGACGGTCGGCTCGTCGGCCTCCTCAGGCAGTTTGCTGCGTGCGGTGTCGACCTTCTCGCGTACATCGGCCAGCGCCACCTTGGCATCGAAGCCGGCGTCGAATTCGAGAATCACCGAGGCGTGACCCTCGCTGGACATCGAGCGCATTTCCTTGACGCCCTCCAGGCTGCGCAGCTCCTGTTCCAGCGGGCGTACCAGCAGGCGCTCGCCGTCTTCCGGGCTGATGCCTTCGAGGGTCACCGAGACATAGATCATCGGGATGGTGACGTCGGGGTTGGACTCCTTGGGCATGGCGATGTAGGCCACCAGCCCGCCGCAGAGCAGGAATAGCAGGATGAGGATGGTGGTGCGGCTGCGGTCGAGGGCAGCGGCGATCAGTGCGTGCATCTCAGCTGCCCTCGGCAAGTTGCGTGCGCACCTGCTGGCCGGGCTGGACGAAGCCCTGGCCGAGGGTGATCAGCGCCACCTTCGGCGGCAGGCCGCTGACCCAGGCGCCCTGGTTGTCGACGCTGATCAGCTCGACCGGCGTGAACTGCACACGCTGCGCATCGTTGACCCACTTGACGCCATGACGGCCGTTTTCATCCAGGCTGAGCAGGGCAGGGGACAGGCGATGAGCCATGGCTTCGCCGGTCTGGATATGCAGCGTGGCGCTGGCCCCGGCCAGACGCAGGCCGTCCGGGTTGTCCACCTTGACCTCGATGCGGAAGCTGCGCGAGCCCGGGTCGGCTGCGGCGGCGATGAAGTGCAGTTCGCCCTGCAGCGTGCGGCCGTCGAGCAGTTCCACCTTCACCGGCTGGCCCAGCTCGAGCTGGGTCACCTGTTGCTGGGCGATCTGCGCGCTGACCTTGAGGCGGTCGATGTCCACCAGGGTCAACAGGCTCTGGCCGGGTTGGACGAAGTCTCCCAGCTCGACCATGCGCTGGTCGTAAATGCCGGCGAACGGCGCCCTGATCTTGGTGTTGCGTTGCTGCAGGCGGGCGCTGTCGAGTTCGGCGCGTGCCTTGGCCAGCTCGCTTTCCAGGCGCATCAGTTCGTTGGCCGATACCAGGCTGCGCTCACGCAGGCGTTTGGCCGCGGTGACGTCGCTTTGCCGTTGCCGGACATCGGCCTCGCTGCGTGCGACCTGCGCCGGACGGTCGTCCGGCGAGAGGCTGAGCAGCAACTGATCGGCGGCGACACGGTTGCCCTTGTCCTGATCCAGGTTCTGCACGCTGCCGCTGACCTGGGCGCGCAGTTCCACGCGGCGCCAGGCCTCGATCTGGCCCTGCACCACATGCTGGCGCTGCATGGGCTGCGCTTCCAGCCAGGTCACCTCGACCCGCGCCAGTTCGGCGCTCGTGGCCGGTTTATCGGGCTCGGCCTGTACCTCGTCGCGTGCGACGAAGCGGTCGCCGCTGAGCAGCCAGAGCAGCAGCACGATGGCGATGACGACGGCGATGATCCAGGGACGTTTGCTGAGTTGCGCGAACATGGCGATGGCTTACTCGTTGTTGGCGGGCGCTGCCAGCAGCGCGGCGGCCTGGCCCTGCAGGCCGGCGATGATGAAGTCGGTAACGCGGTCGAAGTACGCGCTGAGCTCGATGTACTCGGCCCAGTGCGCGAAACCGCCGGAGGCAATGCGCGCCATGACACCATTGACGCAGGCCTCCACACCCCACAGCAGATGCTGGCAGTGCACAGGGGAGAGCTGCAGATCGCGGAAGCTGCTCTGCAGCAGGCCGCTGAACAGGTTCATGTACTGGCCTTCGAGCTCGATGAACTGCTCGCGGTAGGGTGGCTCCAGGCGCTCCTGAAATGCCGGGCGGTCACATAGCAGGCAAAGCTGCGCCTGCAGCGGGTCGGCCTGCAGCAATTCAAAGGCGCGGTGAATCACTCGGCGCATGGCCTCTTGCTCAGGTGCGCTGTGGGCGATTTCCTGCAGCTCGGCCAGGTGTTGGCGTGAGCAGTCCAGGACAAGGCGCGCATAGAGCGCTTCCTTGCTGGTGAAGTGTTTGTACACGGTGCCTTTGCCGATACCCGCGTGACGCGCCACGTCGGCGATGGTGACCCGATCCCAGGATTGTTCCTGAAACAGCAGGCGAGCGGATTGGAGCAGGGCGTTTTCCCGTTGCTGGAAGAGTTGATCCTGATAGCGCATGGGTATTCCGCGGCAAGTTGTGACCGGCGGTCATGCTATGACTGTTGGTCACGATGCGGCAAGCGGGGAGTTGTAACAAGGCAATTGCGGGTTGCCACCTAGGCTGAGGGCTGCGCCAGGTGCGAGGTGCCTACAGCAGCGTCACGGGGCCAAGCATGCTGACAGCCCAAAAAATTTCGCTGGGCTGACAGCTGCCTCACGGCGGCGCTTAGCGTGCCACGCTGACACCTTCGAGGCTGGCGAAGGAGGTGTCCTTGGCGGTCAGCAGGAAATCACGCATGAAGGGCGCGTCGAGCATGTCGCTGCGGATCGCTGCATACAGCGTGCAGTACAAACCTTTCTCGCCCAGGCGCTTGGCGCTGACGTAGCCGCGCGAGCTGTATTCGTGAAGCGCCCAGTTGGGCAGGCCGCATACGCCACGACCGCTGGCGACCAGCTGCATCATCATGACCGTCAGCTCGGAAGTGCGCACCTGCGCCGGCTCGACATCGGCCGGTTCGAGGAAGCGGGTGAAGATGTCCAGGCGGTCGCGCTCGATGGGGTAGGTGATCAGGGTTTCCCTGGCCAGATCCTCGGGCTGGATATAGGCCTTGGACGCCAGGCGATGCTGATTGGCGACCGCCAGCTGGGCTTCGTAGGTGAACAGCGGTACGTAGGTGATGCCTGCCAGTTCGATGGGGTCGGAAGTCACCACCAGGTCCAGGTCCCCACGGGCCAGCGCCGGCAGCGGGGCGAAGGAGAAGCCCGAGGCCAGGTCCAGCTCCACTTCCGGCCAGGCATCGCGGAACTGGTCGATGGTCGGCATCAGCCACTGAAAGCAGCTGTGGCATTCGATCGCCATGTGCAGGCGCCCGGCAGTGCCGCCGGCCAGGCGTGCCAGGTCGCGTTCTGCGCTGCGCAGCAGGGGCAGGGTGGCGTCGGCTAGTTGCAGCAGGCGCAGGCCGGCACTGGTGAAACGCACCGGTTTGGTCTTGCGCACGAACAGCTGCAGGCCGAGGCGTTCTTCCAGCTCCTTGAACTGATGCGACAGCGCCGACTGGGTCAGGTGCAGGCGCTCGGCCGCTTCGACCAGGCTGTCGGTTTCGCGCAGGGCGTGCAGGGTTTTCAGGTGACGTAGCTCGAGCATGGCGGGTCTCTGCGAAGGTTTCACTCATCCAGTTTCGGTGCTGGATGAAAATGCTTCATACAGCCTACATGAGTAAATCTTTAGATCAAGACGAAAATCTTGAGTTTGTCTCACTCATGGCCGATGCCGAGAATGGCGCCATCTCGATTTAGTATGGAGCGTTAAGTCATGGCCCTGTCCCATTCCCTCGGTTTCCCGCGCATCGGTCGCGACCGCGAACTGAAAAAAGCGCTCGAAGCGCATTGGCGAGGTGAGCTGGATGAAACCGGGCTGCGCGCGGTCGGCCAGCGTCTGCGCGCCGAGCACTGGCAGTTGCAGAAAGACGCCGGCATCGACCTGCTGCCGGTGGGCGACTTTGCCTGGTACGACCAGGTGCTTGGCCATTCGCTGGCCTTCGGCGTGATTCCCGAGCGTTTTCGCCCGGCCGGCGGCAAGCCGACGTTGGAGACGCTGTTCGCCATGGCCCGTGGGGCCGTTGCAAACAAGAGCAGCGGCAACTGCTGTGGCGCTCATGCGCAGGAGCTGACCAAGTGGTTCGATACCAACTATCACTACCTGGTACCGGAATTCGGCGTTGATCAGCAGTTCGCCCTGAGCTGGGAGCAGTTGTTCGAGGAAGTGGAGGAGGCGCACGCCCTTGGCCACCAGGTCAAACCGGTGCTGATCGGCCCGCTGACCTATTTATGGCTGGGCAAGGCCAAAGGCGCCGACTTCGACCGGCTGGAGCTGCTCGAGCGCCTGTTACCGGTGTATGGCGAAATTCTCCAGCGCCTGGCTGCGCAAGGTGTGGAGTGGGTGCAGATCGACGAGCCGATCCTGGTGCTGGACCTGTCGCAGGACTGGAAGAATGCCTTCGAGCGCGCCTACAACCTGATTCAGCGTGAACCCTGCAAGAAGCTGATCGCCACCTATTTCGGTGGCCTGGAAGACAACCTCGGTCTGGCCGCCAATCTGCCGGTGGATGGCCTGCATATCGATCTGGTGCGGGCGCCGGAGCAGTATCCGACCATTCTCGACCGTCTGCCGGCTTATAAAGTGTTGTCGCTGGGTCTGGTCAATGGCCGCAACGTCTGGCGCTGCGATCTGGACAAGGCCCTCGAAGTGTTGCGTCACGCTCACGAACGTCTGGGCGAGCGCTTGTGGGTGGCGCCGTCCTGCTCACTGCTGCATAGCCCGGTGGACCTGGCGCGTGAAGATCAGCTCGACGCCGAACTGAAGAGCTGGCTCGCCTTTGCCGTGCAGAAGTGCCAGGAGGTCGCCGTGCTCGGCAGGGCACTGGAGGCGCCGGACGACGCCGCTGTGCAGGCTGCGCTGGAAGCCAGCCGTACGGTACAGGCCGCACGTGCTGCATCGACGCGCATTCACAAGCCTGAGGTGCAGGCGCGTCTGGCAGCGATCCTGCCGCGTCATGCCCAGCGCCAATCGCCATTTGCCGAGCGTATCGGCAAACAGCGCGAGCGCCTGCAGTTGCCGGTGCTGCCGACTACCAGCATCGGCTCCTTCCCGCAGACTTCGGCCATTCGCCTGGCACGCCAGGCGTTCAAGCAGGGCAAGCTCGGCGCCGCCGATTACCTTGAGGCTATGCACGGCGAAATACGTGAAGCCATACGGACCCAGGAACGCCTCGGCCTGGATGTGCTGGTGCACGGCGAGGCCGAGCGCAACGACATGGTCGAGTACTTCGCCGAGCAGCTCGACGGCTACGCCTTCACCCGCTTCGGCTGGGTGCAGAGCTATGGTTCGCGCTGCGTCAAACCGGCAGTGATCGTCGGCGATCTGAGTCGCCCGCAGGCCATGAGCGTGGAGTGGATTCGCTATGCCCAAAGTCTGACCGACAAGGTAGTGAAGGGCATGCTGACCGGCCCGGTGACCATGCTGATGTGGTCCTTCCCGCGCGAGGACGTTGCCCGCGAAGTACAGGCCAGGCAACTGGCGCTGGCGATTCGCGACGAGGTGATGGATCTGGAGGCGGCGGGCATCAAGATCATCCAGATCGACGAGGCCGCGTTTCGCGAGGGGCTGCCGCTGCGTCGGGCCGCCTGGCAGCATTACCTGGACTGGGCCACCGAAGCCTTCCGCCTGACCGCCAGCGGCGTGCGTGACGAAACCCAGATCCACACTCATATGTGCTACAGCGAGTTCAACGATGTGATCGAGGCCATCGCGGCGATGGATGCCGACGTGATCACCATCGAGACGTCGCGTTCGGATATGGAGTTGCTGGAGGCCTTCGAGCGCTTCGATTATCCCAACGAGATTGGCCCAGGCGTCTACGACATCCACTCGCCACGGGTGCCGGACAGCGTCGAGATAGCCAACCTGGTGCGCAAGGCGGTGCGGCGTATCCCGCTGGAGCGTCTCTGGGTCAACCCCGATTGCGGCCTGAAAACCCGCGCCTGGCCGGAGACCGAGGCAGCGCTGGTGAACATGGTCGCGGCGGCCAGGCAGTTGCGTGCCGAGCTGGCCTGATGCTCCAGGTCGTCGCGGCTAAAGCCCCTCCTACAGTAAGGAGGGGCGTTCGCAATGCTCTGGATCGCACCTCTGGTCAGCATCCGGACAACCGTTCGTCCTCCTTCATTAAACTGTCATGCTTGTGTGGCAGCGCCGTCGAATGACTTTCACCAGAATCGCGTTCCAGTGGGGTTCTGCGTTTCTGGTGTTTTCATGCGTGCATTCATCTTTGTGGTCGCAATGCTTTGCGGCCTGCCGTCTTTTGCGGCCAACCGTTGTGATCTTTCCGAGCCGACCCGGTATGCCGATGTGGGCGACGTACGCCTGGCCTATCAGAGCGTCGGCAGCGAGCGCGACCCCGCTCTGCTACTGGTCATGGGCCTGGGTGGGCAGTTGATCCATTGGCCTGACGAGGTGGTCGAGCGCCTTTGCCAGCAGGGCTTTCGCGTGGTGCGTTTCGACAATCGCGATGTGGGGCTGAGTACCTGGCGCAAGCCCGCGCCGAGCATCAATCTGCCTTATGAAGTGCTGCGCTACCGGCTGGGCCTCTCGCTCGGCGCGCCTTATCACCTGCGTGACATGGCCGGCGATGCCCTGGGATTGATGGACAGCCTCGGGGTCGATGCCTTCCACGTGCTGGGCGCGAGCATGGGCGGCATGATCGCCCAGCACCTGGCCGATCTGGCGCCGCAGCGCGTGCTCAGCCTGACGCTGGTGATGACCAGCTCAGGTGCGCAAGGCTTGCCAGCGCCAAGCGATGCCCTGGTTGCCCTGTTGGCACGACGTGAGGCCGGTAGTCGCGAGGCCGCTCTGCAGCAGCAGGCCGATCTGCTCGCGGCGCTCGGCAGTCCTTCAGTACATGATGATCGCGCCTTGCTTCTGCATCAGGCCGAAGTGGCCTATGACCGTGCCTTCAATCCCGAAGGCGTGCAGCGGCAGTTGCTGGCGATTCTCGCCGAGTCGAGCCGGGTCGAACTGCTCAATCGCCTGAAAGTGCCGACGCTGGTGGTGCACGGCACCGCCGACCCGCTCCTGCCGGTGATGCACGGCGTGCATGTAGCCGCGCATATCAAGGGCGCCGAACTCAAGCTGATTCCGGGGCTTGCGCATCGTTTTCAGGACGCCTTCAAGGAGCCACTGCTGGCCGCCGTGTTGCCGCATCTTGCGGCGCACCGGGAGGATCTGGGGTTGGCGCGTTTGTAGTTCACAACTCCTGGTTGTGCTTGATCGCTTCGCGGCGCTGCAGGTTATCGATGTGCTCGCTGCTGTGGCGCAGCAGCTTCTCGGCCATGGCCATGCGCTCGATGTAGCGGGTGATGCTTTGCTCGGCATCGTGGCGGGAGAGGAAGGGGCCTTCCAGCGTGCCTTCGCGGGTGGCGAAAAAGTACTGACCATTGACGGCGCTGAGCCGTGAACTGCGGTAATGCGTACCCGGTTGCGGGTCGGCGGTACGTTGGCCGAACATGGCGAAAGCTCCATCTGTGGGGCTGGATGGTCTGAGTTTAATGCAAGCGAAGCGGTGCGCATGGCAAAGCGATAGATGGTTTCTTTTGTCGGCCTTTTAGCGTCTTTTGGCCGATTTTATGGATTTTTGGCGCCGGTCGATTGTCAGGTTGTGCGCGCCTGGCGGTACAGTTGTGCCCGACTACCGGGCTTAACTGTTGCTGTGTCGGTGTCCTGACCTCTCCTAGAATGGTCTGCTGCGGTCGACATGTCCTGTTGGCCGCCTGCCTGAGGTCGTCATGCACATTTCCTCCGGCCGTTGGATGTACGGCCTGCTACTTGCCCTGGTCACATCGGTGCTATGGGGCATCCTGCCAATCAAACTCAAAGAAGTTCTCCAGGTAATGGATCCGGTCACGGTCACCTGGTACCGCCTGGCGGTCGCCGGTTCGCTGTTGCTGGCCTATCTCGCCGCGAGCCGCCGCCTGCCGAGCTTTCGCCCGCTCGGGCGCAAGGGTGGCTGGCTGCTGGCGCTGGCCATCGGCGGGCTGACCTCCAACTACGTGTTGTATCTGGTCGGGCTCAATCTGCTCAGCCCCGGTACCACGCAACTGGTGATCCAGGTGGCGCCGATCCTGTTGCTGATCAGCAGCCTGTTTGTCTTTCGCGAACGCTTCAGTCTGGGCCAGGCGCTTGGCCTGATAGTGATGTTGCTGGGCTTCGGCCTGTTCTTCAATCAGCGCCTGGGTGAGTTGCTGACTTCGCTCACCGCTTACACCACCGGCGTCCTGACCGTGCTGGCTGCTGCCTTCGTCTGGACTTTCTACGGTCTGGCGCAGAAGCAACTGCTGACCTCGTGGAGTTCGGTGCAGGTGATGATGGTCATCTACCTGGCCTGCGCACTCCTGCTGACGCCCTGGGCGCATCCCTTGCAAGTGCTGGAGCTGAGCCCGCTACAAGGGTGGCTGCTGCTGGCCTGCTGCCTGAATACCCTGGTGGCTTATGGCGCCTTCGCTGAGGCGTTGGCGCACTGGGAGGCTTCAAGAGTGAGCGCGACCCTGGCGCTGACTCCGCTGGTGACCTTCGTCTCCGTGGCCCTGGCCTCGACCTGGTGGCCGGACCACGTGCTACCCGAGCAGGTCAACTGGATCGCTTACGCAGGCGCTGTGGTCGTCGTGCTCGGCTCGGCGCTAACCGCCCTTGGCCCATCGCTCATGGAGGCCCTGCGAGCACTCAGGGCCAGGCGGCAGGTCGGGATCTAATCCAGCGGCAACTCGGTGGTGCGTTTGACCTCGCTCATGGCGATGTGCGAGTGCGCTTCATGTACGTGTGGGCGCTGCAGCAGGTGATCGCGCAGGAAGCGCTCGTAATCGCCTATGTCCTTGGCCACCACCTTGAGCAGGTAGTCCGAGCCGCCGGCCATGCTGTAGCACTCCAGCACCTGCGGGTAGCCGACCACGGCCTGTTCGAACTCGTCCAGATTGCCGCGACCATGGGCCGACAGCTTGATGTCGACGAACACCGTGATGCCGAATCCCAGGCGCTTGTGGTTGAGCAGGGCGACCTTGCGCTCGATCAGGCCTTCTTCCTGCATCCGATGAATACGCCGCCAACAGGGCGATTGTGACAGCTCGACTTTCTCGGCGACCTCGGCTGCAGAGAGGTCGGCATCGTGTTGCAGCAGGCGGAGAATCCGCCTGTCGATGGGGCTGAGCTTGTCCTGCATGATTGTTTCCATTTTCTTGTGATTGTTGGAAGGATCATGCGAAGTATTGTCTCTGCTGCCCAAAAATAGAAAGAAAAAAGCGGAACCCTCCGGTCATGATTTAGGTAAATCCACGGCAGCGATCCTGCTGTGGAAACCAGTGGAGCGTGTCTACCGTCGCGCTCCCCGTGCTCGCCATAAGAATAAAAGGAGCGCTCCATGTCACTGGCCGAAATCCGCCTGGATGACAAATACCGCCTCGCGACTGGTCACCTCTACCTGACCGGCACTCAGGCGCTCACCCGCCTGCCCATGCTGCAGAAGCAGCGTGATGCCGCCTTCGGACTCAATACCGCCTGCTTCATATCCGGCTATCGCGGCTCGCCCCTGGGCGGCCTGGACAAGAGCCTGTGGGACGCGCGCGAGTACCTCAAGCAGAACCACATCCACTTCCAGCCCGGCGTCAACGAAGAGTTGGGTGCCACCGCGGTGTGGGGCAGCCAGCAGGCCAACCTGTTCCCCGGCGCCCGTTATGACGGCGTGTTCGCCATGTGGTACGGCAAGGGGCCGGGCGTCGACCGCAGCGGAGACGTGTTCAAGCACGGCAACTCGGCCGGCGTCTCCAAGCATGGCGGTGTGCTGTTGCTGGCCGGTGATGACCATGGCTGCAAGTCCTCGACCATTGCCCACCAGAGCGAGCACGCCTTTATCGCCGCGTCGATTCCGGTACTCAACCCGGCCAACGTCCAGGAAGTGCTGGACTACGGCATCATCGGCTGGGAGCTGTCGCGCTACAGCGGCTGCTGGGTGGCACTGAAGACCATTGCTGAGAACGTCGATTCCTCGGCCGTGGTGGACGTCGACCCGCTGCGTATCCAGGTGAAGATTCCCGAGGATTTCCAGCTGCCGGAAGACGGTGTGCACATCCGCTGGCCCGATCCGCCCCTGGCCCAGGAGAAACGCCTCAACGTCTACAAGATCTACGCCGCACGCGCCTTCGCTCTGGCCAACAACCTCAACCAGGTCAAGCTCGATTCGCCAAACCCGCGCCTCGGCATCATCACCACCGGCAAATCCTACCTCGACGTGCGCCAGGCATTGGATGACCTCGGCCTGGACGAGGCGTTGTGCGCCCAGGTCGGCTTGCGCGTGCTCAAGGTCGGCATGAGCTGGCCGTTGGAACCGGTTTCGGTGCACCAGTTCGCCGAAGGCCTGGACGAAATCCTGGTGGTGGAAGAGAAGCGCAGCATCATCGAAGACCAGTTGACCGGCCAGCTCTACAACTGGCCGGTCGGCAAACGCCCGCGCGTGGTCGGCGAGTTCGACGAAGAGGGTAATTCGTTGCTGCCCAACCTCGGCGAGTTGACCCCAGCGATGATCGCCCGGGTGATCGCCAAGCGCCTGGCGCCGATCTACAGCAGCCCGACCATCGAAGAGCGACTGGCCTTCCTCGATGCCAAGGAAAAGGCACTGGCCGCGCCCAAGCACAAGACGGCGCGCACCCCGCATTTCTGCTCCGGCTGCCCGCACAACAGTTCGACCAAGGTGCCCAAAGGCAGCCGCGCTCTTGGTGGCATCGGCTGCCATTACATGACCCAGTGGATGGATCGCAGCACCGACACCTTCACCCAGATGGGCGGTGAGGGCGCCACCTGGATTGGTCAGGCGCCATTCACCGATACGCCGCACGTGTTCCAGAACCTGGGCGACGGCACCTACTTCCACTCCGGCCACCTGGCCCTGCGTGCCGCCGTGGCCTCCGGGGTCAACATCACTTACAAGATCCTCTACAACGACGCGGTGGCCATGACTGGTGGCCAGCCCATCGACGGCGAGTTGCGCATCGACCAGCTCAGCCAGCAGGTGCATGCCGAGGGTGTCAAGCGCATCGCCCTGGTCAGTGACGAGCCGGACAAGTACCCGACCCGCGCAACCTTCGCACCCGGCGTGACCTTCCATCACCGCCGCGAACTGGATGCCGTGCAGCGCGAGTTGCGCGAGTTCAAGGGCGTTTCGGTGATTCTCTACGACCAGACCTGCGCCACCGAGAAACGCCGTCGGCGCAAGCGCGGCAAGATGGTCGATCCGGCCAAGCGCGCCTTCATCAACCCGGCGGTGTGCGAAGGCTGCGGTGATTGCAGCGTGAAATCCAACTGTCTGTCGGTGCTGCCGCTGGAGACCGAACTGGGGCGCAAGCGCGAGATCGACCAGAGCGCCTGCAACAAGGACTTCAGCTGCCTGGAAGGCTTCTGCCCGAGTTTCGTCACCGTGCACGGCGGCAGCCTGCGCAAGCCCGAGGCCGTTGGCCTCGGTGCGCTGTTCATCGCCCTGCCGGAGCCCAAACAACCGGCTCTGAGCCGGCCCTGGAACATCCTCCTGCCCGGGGTCGGCGGCAGTGGCGTGACCACCGTCGGTGCGCTGCTGGGCATGGCCGCGCACATCGAAGGCAAGGGCTGCACCGTGCTCGACCAGGCTGGGCTGGCGCAGAAGTTCGGCCCGGTGATCACCCACATCCGCATCGCCGCGCGGCAGAGCGACATCTACGCGGTGCGTATCGCCGCCGGGGAAACCGATCTGCTGCTGGGCTGCGACCTGGTGGTGTCGTCCAGTGAAGAGGCGCTGGCCAAGCTCAACGACAAGATCGCCCATGCGGTGATCAACAGTCATGAGGCGGCCACCGCCGAGTTCACCCGCAACCCGGACGCCCAGGTGCCTGGCGCGGCCATGCGCGAAGCGATCAGCGAGGCAGTGGGCGAGGGCAAGACCCGCTTCGTCGACGCTACCCGCCTGGCCACTCGCCTGCTCGGCGACAGCATCGCCACCAACCTGTTCATGCTCGGCTATGCATACCAAAAGGGACTGGTGCCGGTATCGGCGGAGGCGATCAACAAGGCCATCGAACTCAATGGCGTGGCCATCGAGCTAAACCAGCAGGCGTTCCTCTGGGGGCGTCGTGCTGCGCATGATCTGGCTGCGGTGGAGAAAGTCGCTGCACCCAAGGTGGTCGAGGCGCCACATTGCAGCACGCTGGAGGAAATCGTCGCCGATCGCGTGCAGCGCCTGACCGCCTACCAAAACGCCGCCTATGCCGAGCGCTACCGCGAACTGGTCGAGCGCGTGCGCAAGGCCGACACCGATGCCGAGCAGCGCCTGAGCAAGGCCGTCGCGCGTTATTACTTCAAGCTGCTGGCCTACAAGGACGAGTACGAAGTGGCGCGGCTTTACAGCGATGCAACCTTCCGCAAGCAGCTCGAAGCGCAGTTCGAAGGTGATTACCGGCTGCAGTTCCACCTGGCGCCGAGCTGGCTGAGCAAGCCGGATGCGGTGACTGGTGAGCCGCGCAAGCGCAGTTTCGGCCCCTGGATGCTCAAGGCGTTCGCCGTACTGGCACGCTTCAAGTTCCTGCGTGGCAGCGTGCTCGATCCGTTCGGCCACAGCGCCGAGCGTCGTCTGGAACGCGAACTGATCGAGGAGTACGAAGCCAACGTGGCCTACCTGCTGGGCGAGCTCAATGGTGATAACTACCGCACGGCGGTGGCACTGGCCGAGATTCCCGAGCAGATCCGCGGCTACGGCCATGTCAAGGAAGCGGCGCTGACCAAGGCGCGCGAGCAGGCGACGCAGCTCAAGGCACGTCTGACCGTCAGCGAGATCGCCGCGGTGCAGTTGTTCGAACCGGCTGCCTGAGCCGCAAACCCATCCCCTTTGCCACCCTCTCCCATTCGGGGGAGGGGCGGCCTTTTACATCCGAGGTAACCCGATGTCCGTCTTCACTCACGTCGACTTCGATCATCACGAACAGGTGATCTACGGCCACGACAAGGCCAGTGGCCTGAAAGCCATCATCGCCATTCACGACAGCACCCTTGGCCCGGCGCTGGGCGGCTGCCGCATGTGGAACTACGCCACGGACGAGGAGGCGCTGCGCGATGTGCTGCGCCTGTCGCGCGGCATGACCTACAAATCGGCGCTGGCCCGCTTGCCGCTGGGCGGCGGCAAGGCGGTGATCATCGGCGACCCGCACACCGGCAAGAGCGAGGCGCTGTTCCAGGCCATGGGTGATTTCGTCGACAGCCTGGGCGGGCGCTACATCACGGCGGCAGATTCCGGTACCGGCGTGGCCGAGATGCGCATCATGGCCGAGCGCACCCGCCACGTATCCGGCGCCGGCCAGCGTGAGGCCTTCGACGGAGGCAGTCGTGACGGCGATCCATCGCCGTCCACCGCCTACGGCGTCTTCATCGGCATCCAGGCGGCGGTGGCGGATCGCCTGGGGCGTCAGGATCTTGAGGGCGTACGCGTGGCCATCCAGGGCGTGGGGCAGGTTGGTTTCGGCCTGGCCAAACTACTCAAGGAGGCCGGTGCCCAGCTGTGGGTGACGGATATCGTCGAGGCCAACGTGCAGCGCGCCGTCAGCCAGCTGGGCGCTACTGCGGTTGGCCAGCATGAGATCTACCGCCTCGACGTGGACGTGTTCGCGCCGTGCGCGCTGGGCGCCATCGTCAACCTGCAGACGCTGGAAGCCCTGCGCGCGCCAATCATCGCCGGCGCGGCCAACAACCAGCTGGCCGACGCCAGCCTGGCCGAGCTGCTGCGTCGCCGCGAATGCCTGTACGCGCCGGACTACGCGATCAATGCCGGCGGCATCATCGACGTCTGCTACGAGCGCACCGGTGGCAGCGCCGCAGAGCTCAAGGCGCATATCGAAGGCATCGGCCCGACTCTCACGGAGATCTTCCAGCGTGCCGAGCGCGAGGGGGAGACCACCATCGCGGTCGCCGACCGCATGGCGGTGGAGCGCTTGCGCGGCGGCCTGCAGCCAGTGCGTGCTGCAACCGCCAAGATCGTCTCCCAAGGTTGGCAGCGCTAGGAAGTGGGCGGTGGCGACATGACAAATGTGCGCGCCGCCGCTAAGATGCGGCCCGGCCGTTGCCAATACGGCCGTGTCCCCTTAGTTCAACGGATAGAATAAGCCCCTCCTAAGGGCTAGATGCTGGTTCGATTCCAGCAGGGGACGCCACGATTTGATCAGCACAAAGCCGGCTCTTGCTGCCGGCTTTGTCGTAGATGGTCTCCTGTCAGGTGCGAAACCAGGTGTCGCGAGTGCGCAGAGCCGGTTCAGGCGTATTCCAGTGCCTGTTCCGTACATTGTGCGGGCAGCAGATCCAGTGTGCGGGTATGCAGGGCTTCCAGCGAGGCGCGATGCCCGACGCTGATGACGATGGCGTCCGGCAAGGCATGTCGCAGTTGCTGATAACAGCTCCTTTCGCTCGCCTCATCCAGTGCGGAGCTGCTTTCATCCAGAAACAAGACCTTCGGCTGCAGCAACAGGGCGCGCACGAAGGCACAACGCTGCTGCTCGCCGATGCTCAGGGTCTGCGACCAGTCGAGTTCGGCGTCGAGCTGCTCGCTCAGGTGGCCGATACCGCACTGATGCATCGCCGCCAGCAGCCGCGGGTCTTCTTCAGGGTGTGGCGCTGATGGGTACCAGAGCATGTCGCGCAGCGTGCCCAGGGGCAGGTAGGGCTTTTGCGCCAGGGTGAGGGTGCTGCCCAGATCGTAGCGCGCCGCGCCGCTGGCATGGTTCCAGATGCCGGTCAGGGCACGGATCAGCGTGGACTTGCCGAAGCCGGACGGTGCCCGGATCAGCAGGCGCTCGCCGGGCTGCATGTGCAGGTCGAACCCTTCGAGCAGCCGTCTGCCGTTCGGCAGCCACAGCGACAGATCCTGCACGTCGAAGCCTTCCGTCTGGTGCTCGAGGCGCACGCCATTTTCGCTACCGACGCTGCCCAGGCGTTGCTGAAAACCGGTCAGGCGGTCGACCACCGATTTCCATTCGGCGACTTCGGGAAACACCTTGACCAGATAGGCCATGGCCTCGTGAACCTCGCCAAAGGCGGCGCTGAGCTGGGTCAGACGGCCCAGGGGAAAAGCGCCGGCGAAGAACTGGGGCGCCATGATGAACATGGGAATGATCATGGCGCTACGCATGTAGAAGGTGGAGTAGCCGAGCACGATCTTCTGCTGTTTCACCAGGGACCAGAAATTCTCCAATGCCGCCCCCAGGCGCTGGCTGAAACGGGCGTGCTCTTCGCTCTCGCCCCGGTACTGAGCCACGGCTTCGGCGTTTTCGCGCAGGCGCATCATGGCGAAGCGGAAATCCGCCTCACGACGCTGCTGGATGAAATTCAGGCGGGGCAACGTGCGCCCCAGCCAGAAGGCGCCGCCAGTACCGAGGATGGAGTAAAGCAGCGCGGCCCACACCAGCAAGCCGGGAATCACCAGCTCCTCGCCAGCGACGGGAATCTTCACCAAGCTCGATGCCTGCCAGAGAATATGCAGGAAGGAGAACAGCGACAGCAGGGCGGTCATCAGGCCCAGGCTGAGTTTCAGCGACATGGTGATGAACAGGTTGATGTCGTCGGCGATGCGCTGGTCGGGGTTGTCCGTCTCCGGAGCCGTCAGTTGCAGCTTGAGGTAGCGTTGGCGCTGCAGCCAGAGTTGCAGGGTGTTCTCGGTGGCCCAGCGGCGCCAGCGCAGGGTGAGTTTCTGCTGGAAATGGAAGGCGGCCACGGTGAAGGTGGCCAGGCCCATCTGCAGGAATAGGAACTGCACGCCACCGATCAGGAAGGCGTCGTAGTCGAGTGCCTGCAGGGCGTTGTAGAAGTGCAGGTTCCAGAAGTTGTACAGCAGGTTGACCCCGACCAGGCACAGGTTCATCAGGATCGTGCCGAATAGCAGCAGGAAGGCTGGACGCCTTTCGGCAGAAGACCAGAACGGCCGGGCGAGCAACCAGAAATCACGTAATGTCTGCATGTGGCCTCGAGTTGCCCGGCGTGAAACGCGTTGAGTTTATAGAGGGGCGTCTATACCATCAACGCTAATCGTTCTCATCATTTTTTGACCCACAGCGGCGGAGGCCGGCCATCGAATTCCCGGACTGGCTGTGCCAAGCATGGCCACCCATCCAGCGTGTGATCCAGGTGGAGCGCCAGGGGCGTACTTCGGTGCCGCTGCCCGAGCTGGCTGACACCAGTGTGCTGTACCCCCTGCTCGAGTGCTTCGCCGAGCTCTACCCCGGCATCAAGCGCCCCCCAGTCGCCTCCCAGTGGTCGATGAATTACCTCAGCGTCACGCTGCCGGCCACGCTGGCGGCCGTGTTGACGCGTGACCGGGCCATTGCCTTCTGGGATCAGGAGGTCGCCTTGTTGCACGAGGTTGGCCAGCCCCGGGCGTTGTGGCTGCCGACGCCGCAGGCGGCACTTGCCGCCCGGCAGCGCGATGACTACTGGGCGCGCCTGCTGCATGAGCATTTGGAGCCATTGTTCGCCAGCATTGCAGCCTGGGGGGGATTGGCACCGAAGATACTCTGGGGCAACTTTGCCGCCATCTGGGACGGCGCCTTCGCACGCATTGACGCCAAGCTGGAGCGTGAAGGTTTCGCGGAGGCCCACCGCTGGCTGGAGCGGGCGGTGGTCGCCGACGGTCGCATCAAGCCGAGAAGTCTGCAATGGATGGTCGACTCACCGGCGCCCGAGATCTGCGCGCGTATTCCCTTGCGCCGTCATTGCTGCCTGCATTACCAGTTGCATGCCCCGGTACCCGATCAGCCGCAGGTGCTGTGCGAGTCCTGTCCGAAGCTGCATCGCCTGCCCGAGGCGGATCAGGCAAGTTACTTGCGGTTGATATATCAGCAGTGAATTTGACCGGTCTCAAGAGACGTATCCGAGTCTGCCTCTAAGACAGTTCCCTGATCCACCTTGATCAGCCGGTCGGCGAGCTGGAAGTAGGCATCGTCGTGCGAAATCACGATCACCAGTTTTCCACGCTGGCGCAGATCCGGAAGGATCTTGGTGTAGAAGAAGCGCTTGAACACCGGGTCCTGATCCGCCGCCCATTCATCGAACAGGTAGCAGGGGCGGTCGTCGAGGTAGGCGGCCAGAAGGGCCAGGCGTTTGCGTTGACCGGTGGAGAGATCCAGTGTGGACAAGCGGCCGCCATCAATATTGACCTTGTGCGACAGTTGCAGATGCGCCAGGTAGTCACGGGCCTGCTGCATGAGTTGTGGGTCATCGCCGTCGAGCATGTGCTCGAACAGACAGAAGTCGGTGAAGATCGCCGAGAAGTGCTGGCGGTAGATCTGGTTCTGGGTGCTTGAAGACACCTGGCCGTCAAGCAGCAGTTCGCCGCCTTCGGGCTGGTACAACCCGGTCAGTAGCAGGGCCAGGGTGGTTTTGCCGCTGCCATTACCGCCAGTGATGAAGACCACTTCGCCCGCCCGCAGGTCGAGGTCGAACGGGCCGAGGGTAAAGCGGCCATCCTCGCCCTCACGGTAGTAGGTATGGCGCACATCACGACAGTTCAGCGAGCGCACATGGCGTGCTGGCACCAGGTTGTGGCCTGGCGTGTCGGCCACCTCCAGTTGCCCTTCGAGGGCGCCGATCTTGCGTAGCGAGACGCTGGCCCTGCCCAGACCAGGCAGGGCGTTCATCAACTCCGACAGCGGCGTGATCATGTATAGCAGGGTGAGTATGTAGCCGGTCACCAGCGTCGCGCTGAGCTCGATGAACTGCGGGACGACGAACAGCACCGTGCCGATCAGCAGGTAGAAAATGCCATTGCCCCAGTTGAGCACTAGGGCGTAGATGCTCATGCCGCGCACGAAGTCGCGGCGATACTGCTGGCTGATGGGGTAGAGCAGGCGTTCGAAGAACTGCAGGCGCCGCGCGTGGTTGAGTTGCAGTTCCTTGCTGCCGTCGGTGAGTAAGCGGTACTGGTCGAACAACTGATCCTTCAGTTCACGTGCCTTGCCTATCGAGGTCAGCGCCTTGCGCTGTGGCCAATGGAAGCTGGCCGCGCCGAGCACGATCAGCACTGCCGTGAGTGCCAGCAGTGGCAAGCTGAGCCAGCCCAGGTAGCCCAGGCAGGCTAGAACAATGCCGCTATTGACCAGCAGGGTGGGCATCAGCTCGACGGCCTGGCTGATGGTATGCGTGTCGTCGGTGAGCATCGCCAGCAGACGATGCTTACCCAGGTGTTGCAGACGTGGATAGGGCGTGTCGATCAGCTTGCTGCTCAGATGCAGACGCATGTCGCTGACCGTAGTCTGCCCCAGGCGTAGCAGGCTTATGTCGGAGAGGATGCGTGCAACCACCACCAAGACGACCAGGCCGGCGAACAGCAATCCATCGGTCGGGCGCAAGTGGCTGAAATCGGCCAGGGAATGGTTGATGTTAGCGATCAGACCGGCCGCCGCGAGGCCACAGGCCAGGCCGGTGAGAGTCGCGATCAGCAGGCTGCGCCAGGAGCGTCGCGCCAGTAGCAGTAACAAATCCATTTCCGTTGATCATCCAGATCGTTGAGCGAGGCTGGGCAGAATGCTGTGCTTGGCTATAAAAGCAAATCATTCTTGTAAAGAATGCAAATTATGTTGAAATGATATCGATTTGTATTCCGGCGCTTTGCCGGGATTGGGGGAGGTTGGAGCATGTCGTTGCGGCCTTCAGGAACCAAATAAGACCCATGAGAACCAGGGCTCGATGATCATATTCAAGAAGAACACGTTGGCATTGGCTGTCGCGTCCAGTCTGATGGCTGTGACTGCGGCGATGGCAGCTGAAGAACCCGGTGCAGAGAAGGCGCTTGAGTTAAAGGAAGTGGTGGTTACTGGCGAGAAGATCCAGCGCAGCCAGGACAGGACACTCTCCAGTGTCGCCGTCGTGACTGCCGAGGATATTCGCAGCCACGGAGATCAAGATCTTCAGGGCGTGCTGGATCGCACTCCGGGCGTCTACGCCCAGTCGGGTAACGAGAACTGGGGGATTCGCGGTATTCCGGTGAGTGGATTCGATGATCAGGGGCCGGCTGCCATGAATGGCGCGGTCTCGGTGTATGTCGATGATGCGCTACAGGTCAACAGGCTGCTCACCCACAACCCCATTCAGCTCTGGGACATGGAGCAGGTGGAAATCTATCGTGGTGCTCAGTCGACCACTCAGGGACGTAACTCCCTGGCTGGCGCCATCATCATGAAGAGCAAAGATCCGACCTTCGATCCCGAGTTTTCGGTGAGAAGCAATGCTGGTAAGTACGGAGAGCGTGGTGCTTCGGCCATGGCCAACGGCACCCTGATTGACGGCCTCGTCGCGGGCCGTCTGGCTGTCGATTACCAGACCTCCGATGGCTATATCGAAAACGAATTCCTGGACATGGACGCCAACCAGCTGCGCTCGTCCAACATTCGCGGCAAGTTCCTCATTTTGCCGTCCGACGACATGGATTTGCTGCTGACCTTTGCTCGTACCAAGCAGCGTAGTGGCCTCAATGCAACGGCGGCGACTAACGGTAGACCCGATTACTACAGCGTTTACGAGAATACCGAGACCTACAATACGCTGAACCAGAATACCGCTACGGCCAAGCTGGACTACCGCCTGGATGATTTTTGGACTCTGACCAGCGTTACCTCCGGAACCTGGTCGAAGTACGATTCCATTCTCGACTTCGATCGCACTACCGCCGACAACCCCACCCAGACCGCTCCTCGTCATCATGATCAGAGCTTGGGCAGTCAGGAGTTTCGCCTGGGCTACGTCTCGGATCGTGTAGATGGTGTAGTAGGTGCCTATCTGGGACGTTCCAAGGGCGAGATCGACGATCAACTGGTCAACAACGGAACGGTGCTGCTGAACCAGAAGGGCGAGATCAATATCAGGAGCCAAGCCTTGTTCGGTGAACTCAACTGGGAGTTCGTGGACGACTGGCAATTGATTACCGGATTGCGTTGGGATCACGAAAAGAACAACACCAAGATCAACTATCCGATCCGTGTGGTTTCCGTTACAGACCCTACCGTAGATGAAGACATCAGCTCCAGCGTGCTACTGCCGAAGATCGGTATCAGCCATGATCTCACCGAGAACCAAGTGCTCGGTCTGACGTGGCAGCGTGGTTATCGCAGCGGTGGTGTGAACATTCGTAGCCGCGCCCGTCATGATAGTTATGACCCCGAGTTCACCAGCACCTACGAGTTGGCCTGGCGTGGCAACTGGCTGGATCGCCGTTTGCGCACGACTGCCAATCTCTACCACACCACCTGGAAAGACCAGCAGGTATCGTTCCGTAATATCGCCGATGGCACCACTCAGGTATCCAACGCTGCCGACAGCCGCATGATCGGTCTGGAATTTTCCGCAGAGTATCTGGTGACCTCGCAACTGTTGCTCAATGCCGGTTTCGCCTACAACGATACCAAGTACAAGTCCTTCGTCCGAGATGGCGTGGATCTCAGCGGCTATGAGTTCGTCTACGCCCCGAAGAAGATGGCCAACGTGGGCGCCAACTACACCTTCGATAACGGCCTGATGATCGGTGGTGACGTCATCTACCAAGGGCGAAGCATCTCCAACTTCGATGCCAACGGCGCTCGTGAAATAACCAAGGTACGTCGTAACGACAGCGTCACGCTGGTGAATCTCAATGCCGAGTTGCCAATCGGTAATCTGACGCTCAGCGGTTATGTTCACAACCTGTTCGATGAGCAATACATCACCAATAACCAGAGCGACAGCCTGCTCGACGTCGGTGCGCCGATGACCCTGGGTGTGGCGGCTCGTTACGACTTCTAGATGTTGCCGGGCGGTGGCCATTTAAACGGACTGGTCTTTTGCAGCCAGTGCACCTGCCTACGAGCAGCCTGCTGCGGTCATCGACCGCAAGGCGTTGCTGAGTGCCTATCAGGCGCAGCGTCATGGGCTGCTTAACCTGGCGACGCGCGTACTGGGCTGTCGCAGCAGGGCCGAGGATGTGCTGCAGGATGCCTTTCTCAAATTGTGGGAGGGCGGTCTCAAGCTGTCTCGGGTCGAGTCGCCCGAGCGGTATCTGACGCGCCTGGTGCGTAATCTGGCCATCGATCATCTGCGCCGCCTGCAACTGGAACAGCGCTACGG
Source organism: Pseudomonas sp. KB-10 (assembly GCF_018221585.1). NCBI lineage: Bacteria > Pseudomonadati > Pseudomonadota > Gammaproteobacteria > Pseudomonadales > Pseudomonadaceae > Pseudomonas > Pseudomonas sp. KB-10. The sequence continues at coordinate 211,494 of NZ_QYYB01000002.1, read as the reverse complement.
TGCGGCCGCTGAGCTGGCCGACCTGCAGCCTTCGGAAATTTCCCCAGAGCAGACCGTAGGTGGGCAGCAGGCGGTGCGCCAGTTGCTCGATGCGCTGGCCGAGCTGACCCCGCGCATGCGCCGGGTATTCACCCTCAGTCAGCTCGATGGCCTCACCCAGCGCGAGGTGGCGACGCGGCTGGGTACCTCGCCGGCGCTCATCAATCTGATTCTGCGCGATACCCTAGGGCATTGCCGTGTTCGACTCGACGGGCAGTGCTCGCGCAACTGCCCCCTGGCCAAGAGGTTCTGAATGAAGCTGCTGCGTCTGGTTTTCCACGAATATCGCTGGTCCATCGCGCTGGTGCTGGGGCTCAGCCTGGGCAGCGCATTGCTCAGCGTGGCGGTGATTGCCTTCATCAATCAGCGCATGCTCACCCCGGCGAGCAATCCGGGGGTAGCGCTGGGGCAGTTCGTCGCATTGCTGGCCTTGCTGCTGGTGCTGGCCTCGGCGGCGCAACTGTCGCTGACGGCGCTGGGCCATCGCTTCGTCTATCGCCTGCGCCGCGCGTTGGTGAAGCGGGTGCTGGACACCAGCATCGAGCGTCTGGAGATCATCGGTGGCTCCAACATCATCGCCAGCCTGTCCAGCGACATCCGCAATATCACCCTGGCCTTCGTCCATCTGCCCGAACTGATCTACGGCGGCGTGCTGACGCTGGCGGCGTTCGCCTATCTGGCCTGGCTGTCGCCGGGGCTGTTCGTCACCACATTGCTGTGGATGAGTTTCACCCTCGGCGTAGGCTGGCTACTGGTCGGGCGCCTCAATCATCACCTGCGCATGCTGCGTGAGTCCGAGGATCGTCTCTACGGCGACTACCAGGCGGTGATCGACGGGCGCAAGGAGCTGACCCTCAACCGCGACCGCGCGCAGCGCCTGTACGAGGACGAGTTCGACCTCAGCGCGCGCGCCTATCGCGATCACGTGACGCTGGCAGACCGTTACCACGGCCTGGCCAGCAACTGGGCCAACATCATGGTGCTGGGCACCATCGGCCTGGTGTTCTACCTGGCCAACGGCCTGGGTTGGGCCTCCACAGCGGTGGCCTCGACCTATGCGCTGACCATTCTGTTCATGCGCACGCCATTGGTTTCGGCGGTGGCGGCGATTCCGACGCAGATCGCCGGGCGCGTGGCGCTGGACAAGGTCGAGTCGCTGGCGCTGGCACCGCATGTGGAGGCGTTCGAGCATCCAGCTGACCCCTTGAGCGGACAGTGGCAGGTGCTGGAACTGCATGAGGTGGAGTACCGCTATCCGGCACAGGACGGCGAGCCCGGCTTCGACGTAGGCCCGGTCAGTCTGCGCCTTGAGCGCGGCGAAACGGTGTTTCTGGTCGGCGGCAACGGCAGCGGCAAGTCGACTCTGGCGCGTCTGCTGACGGGCCTGTACATCCCGCAGCGCGGCGAGATCCGTGTCGATGGCCGGGTGCTCGGGCCGCAGGAGTGGCCGGCCTACCGCCAGCTGTTCGCATCGGTGTTCACCGACTATCACCTGTTCTCGCAGCTGCTTGGCCCACGCGGCGTGGCGGCGTCGGATGAGGAACTCGATCACTGGCTGGGCAGCTTGCACATCCGCCACAAGGTGCAGGTGGCGGCGGGGCGCCTGCGTGATACACGTCTGTCCGCCGGTCAGCGCAAGCGTCTGGCCTTGCTCCTGGCGTTGCTCGAAGCGCGCGACGTCCTGCTGCTCGACGAATGGGCCGCCGACCAGGATCCGCTGTTCCGACAGGTGTTCTACCGCGAGCTGTTGCCTCAGTTGAAGGCCGCTGGCAAGACCGTATTCGCCATCAGCCACGACGATCACTACTTCGACCAGGCCGACCGCCTGCTGAAGATGGATGGTGGGCAGCTCCACGAACTGCAGGGCGAGCATCGCGCCCGGGCCAGTCGCAACGCACTGCTGGAGATTGGTGGCGCCGCCCGTTCCTGAATGCCGATTGCCCGCGCTGCGCCCGCATCATGCGGGTGCAGCCGTTTTTGCGGAGTGATTTCATATTCCGCAGGAAATCGCTCTAAACATTGCCTAACGAAAGTTCGCTCTGCGAGACCAAGTGCCGCCTCGGCGAGCGCAAGTCTTCCTCTATAGGTGTCTAGGAGCTTTGGTCGGTCCGCAGGGCACGCCGGGCGCCATCGCATGCATCGCACAACCGCGCGCTGACCTTAGCCGTTCAGCGGCAGTGCCCGCGTCGGGGCCCGATCCTGGAGGTCGGCGGCCGCAACTCCAGCGTTTGCGGCAGCTGCCACCGTTGATCATACCGGCGCCGAGTTTATGCTGGCTGGTTGCCACTCGAGCGGGTAGGACGACCATTCAGCGGTTGCCTAGTCAATCCATCGCAGAGCGTACCCTCTTTCCATGATGGCAGTACTGTGTCGAATTGCTATCTAAATGATAAAAATTACTATTTAGTTTCATTCTGGTATTGGTTAGGCTAGCGAGCGATTTTTTGACAGGCCAGCGGATTGGCTGGCGGTATCGGGGGAGAAGATGATGTCGAAAGCAGTGCAGGGTGCTGGACGTTTTCAACTGAAGTGTCTGGCCGTGGTGATTGCTGCCACATGCCATGGAACGGTTCAGGCGCAAGATGACCAGGTGACGCTGCCGTCACAGACGGTCACCGGCGAGCTGGACCGTCCGCAAGGCCCGGACTACGGCTACAAGGCCGAGAAAAGCCTGACCGCCAGCAAAACCAGCACGCCGCTGTCGGAAACGCCGCGTTCGGTGTCGGTAGTGACCCGCAAGCGTATCGAAGACCAGAAATCGCAGAGCCTCACCGATGTGCTGGGCTATGTGCCAGGAATCTTCGCGCCACCATTCGCCGTGGGCGACGGCCTGGCGGGTGACTACTTCTTTATCCGTGGTTTCAATGCCACCGACTACGGCTATGGCCTGCTGCGCGACGGTCTGCGTGTGCAAGGCAACCGCTACGACACCACCAGCGAGCCTTATGGTCTGGAACGGGTGGAAGTGTTTCGCGGGCCGACCTCGATCCTCTATGGCGAGAACGCACCGGGTGGTCTGGTCAACCTGGTCAGCAAGCGCCCGACCGCTGCTTCGCAGGGCGAAGTACAGCTCAGTTATGGCTCCAACAACCGCCGTCAACTTGGCGTAGATGTTTCGGGCCCATTGAGCGATAGCGGCAATGTGCTGGGGCGCGTGGTGTTGTTGGGGCGTAATGCCGACACTGCGGTCGACCACGTACAAGATGACCGTATCTACGTCGCGCCGTCGCTGACCTTGAATTTTGACGATTACAACAGTTTGACCTTGCTGGCCAACTACCAGAAGGATCGCACTAAGATTCAGCTGGGCTTGCCGGCTGCCGGTACGCTGCTACCCAACCCCAACGGTAAGCTGGACAAGGACACCCTTGTGGGTCACCCGGACTGGGACGACTTCGATCGCGAAGTCTGGACGCTGGGCTACGAGTACACTCACCGCTTCAACGACGATTGGCAGTTCCGCCAGAACTCGCGCTATATGCAGTCGCGTATCCAGCGCAACGAAGTCTGGCCGAGCAGCAGTTTGTCCAGTGCCAATTACAGCAGTACTGTGGGCACCAACCTGGCACGTGATCGTTACAACAAGTCCATGACCTACTCGCTGGATAATCAGCTGGAGGGCAAATTTGCCACGGGAGCTCTACAGCACACCCTGCTGATGGGGCTGGCCTTCGACCGCACTTCCTTCAATCAGAATCAGGACGTCGGTGTCATCCCGCTGATTGATTACTACAATCCGGCCTGGGGCGTGGTGGGTGAACCGACCACTCCGATTGCTCAAGGCAATACCTTGCTTGAGCAGAAGATGACTGGCGTCTACAGCCAGTTGCAGAGCAAGTATGAGAACTGGATTTTTCTGCTCGGTGGTCGTTTCGACTCGGTCGACAACGAGTACCGCAACAAACTGGCGCCGGCCTCCGATCTTGATTTCAGCGATCACAAGGGGACCTGGCAGGGCGGTGTGATGTACCAGTTCGAAAACGGTCTGTCGCCCTACTTCAGTTACTCCACGGCTTTCGTACCGGTGCAGGAAACCTCCGCCACCAACGGTCCTCTGGACCCAATCACCGCCGAGCAGTACGAGGTGGGTCTGAAGTACGAGCCAAAGGGCTGGAACACCATGTTCACTGCCGCTGTATTCGACCTGCGTAAGGAGAATGACGTTTATTTCGAGGCGGGGATCAATGATTACCGTCAGGTTGGTGAGAGCCGCTCCAAGGGCGTCGAGCTGGAGGTCAGCAGTGATATCAGCGCCAATCTGAATATCACGGCTGCCTACACCTACACCGATGCACGTGTCACCAAGGATGCGCCGGGCTCACTGCTCGAAGGCAATCAGATGACCGGCGTACCGCGCAACCAGGCATCGGTCTGGGCCAACTACCGCTTCCTCGATGGGGCCCTGCGTGGTCTGCGTCTGGGTGGTGGTGTGCGTCATTTCGACAGTACCTTCGCTTACACCAACCCGCCCGGTACCAACCCCGCTGTCGTCTCCTATGGCCGTTTGGATACCGGCGACGTCACCCTGGTCGATGCCGCTATCGGCTATGACATCGACGAGAACTGGTCGGTCGATCTCAACGCCAAGAACCTCTTCGATAAAGAGTACGTAGCAGGTTGCAACAATGCCGGACGCTGCTACTGGGGCGATGAACGCACCTTCCTCGGTACCGTGTCGCTGCGCTGGTAAGCGGCAACCGAGTGGGCAAACCAAGGCGAGGGGGCAACCCTTCGCCTTTTTGCATAAGTAAGGACAACGGATGACGAGTTTGAGCCGCCCCGGCCAGCCCGCCGCTGTACGTGGGTTCGGTCACGCTGGCCTCGCGCTGCTGGGTCTGGCGCTGCTGCTGGCCATGCTGCTTTGGCAGGGCGTATTACGCCATCCTTGGCCAACGACCGAGGCCTGGCTGGCGCCGCTGTCGTCGCAGCCTTCGCTCGACGGCCTGTTGCTTTGGTGGACGCAACTGCCCCGTGCCTTTGCCGGAGTACTGGTGGGCGCCTGCCTGGGCGTTTCCGGGGCGATCATGCAGCTGATCACGCGCAACCCGCTGGTGTCGCCGGATCTGCTCGGCATCACCGCCGGGGCGCAACTGGGCGTGATCCTCGGCATGCTTCTGCCTGGCTCGCTGGGTTTGCCGCTGATCTTTGTCGGCGGCCTGCTGGCGGCCTTGTTCACCTTCCTCATGGCCGGCGGCTGGAACACCTCGCCGCTGCGCCTGACCCTGGCCGGAGTGGCAGTGGCGCAGACCTTCGCCGCGCTGATCGCACTGTTTCTCAGCCTCAACGACCAGGCCGCGATGGTGGTGTCGCTGTGGAACACCGGTTCGCTGCAGCAGTTGGGCTGGGGCGCGATGCATCCGGTGCTGTATCTGTTGCCGCTGATTGCACTGGCTCTGCTGGTGCTGATGCGGCCGATGAACCTGGCGGTGCTGGGCGACGGGCAGATGCGCTCGCTGGGGCTCTCGCCGGCCTGGCTGAAAGGGCTGAGCATCGTCCTCGGCAGCCTGCTGGCGGCGCTGGCCATTCATCTGGCCGGGCCGCTGGGCTTCATCGGGCTTATCACGCCGAACCTGTTGCGCTTTGCCTTCGCTGTGGTTCGGCCTTCTCGACTGATCCCCTTGTGCGCGATATGGGGCGCACTGCTTACGTTACTCGCCGATGCGCTGGTAGCTGCGGTAGAGCCCTGGATCCAATTGCCGCTGGGGGTGCTGTCGGCCATTCTCGGTTCGCTGGCGATCCTCTTACTGCTGCGTTACGGGCGCAGCGCGCCGGTGGCGGCGGTCACTGCGAGCATGCCGGGCGAGAGCCGGGCCATGCGCTTGCCCTTGTGGTCGTTCGTCGTGCTCGCGGTGCTGATCTGCCTGGCGCTGCTGGTAGCGGGCACGGCGCAGGGGGAGTCGGGTGTCTGGGTGTTCTGGCAACGGGTCTGGAGCGGCGAGCCCATGGCCATGACGTTGCTCGATTTGCGCCTGCCGCGCCTGCTGGTGGACATGGCCGCTGGCGCGCTGCTGGCAACTGCCGGGATGCTGTTGCAGGCGGTGACACGCAACCCGCTGGCCGGCCCGGAAATTCTCGGGGTGAGCCAGATGGCAGCGCTGGTGGTGCTGCTGGCCCTGATCTTCATGCCCGAGCTGGCCGTTGCCTGGCGGTTCCCGCTGGCCTGGCTGGGCGCCGGCCTGGCGCTGGTGATCGTCATCGGCCTCAACCTGCGTCACGGCCTGGAGCCGCTGCGCGTAACGCTCACCGGCTTTGCCATTAGCGGCGTGGTGCTTGCCGTGGTGAGCCTGCTGATGGCGCAGTTCACCAGCAATATCGCCCAGGCGCTGATCTGGATGGTGGGCAGCAGTTATGGGCGAACCTGGAGTGATCTGCAGGCCATGCTGCCCTGGTTGGTGATCGGCCTGGCGCTGTGCGCGGCGACCATGCGCTGGATGGATCTGCTGCAGCTGGGCGATGGTGTAGCCGGCAGCCTCGGACTGTCGGTGCCGAGCAGGCGCGTGTTGCTGATCGTGCTGGCCAGTGCATTGATTGCAGCGGCTGTGGCGGTGGTCGGCCCGGTGGCGTTCATCGGCTTGCTGGTGCCACATGGCGTGCGTTTGCTGGGCTTTCATCGCGCTCGCCAACGCTTGGTGGCGGCGCCGCTGTTGGGCGCGACCCTGCTGGCCTCGGCTGACTTGCTCGGGCGCGTGCTGCTGGCACCGCTGGACATCCCGCTGGGAATCGCCACGGCCGCCATCGGTGCGCCGTTGTTCCTGCTGTTGCTCAGCCGTGTCTATTTCAGTGACAAAAGGAGCTAGTGCGGTGGCGATGCTGCGTCTTTTCTTTGGGGCATTGCTGCTCTGTCTGGCACAGGGTGCCTGGGCGGCCGATGCGCAACTGGTGGCCCGACAGTCGGCCGGCGTTGGAGGCGCGCCACAGCGGATCGTCAGCCTCGATGAGCTGAGTACCGAGCTGCTGGTGTCGCTGGGGATAGAGCCGGTCGGCGTCGCCAACCTGGCCAGCTATCGCCGTTACATCGGCATCGGCAACGACCTGCTCGAGCGCAGTGTGGCGCTGGGCAGCGCGCAGCAACCCAATCTGGAGGCCATCGCCCGGCTCAAGCCGGATCTGATCGTCGGTGTGGCCTACCTGCACCTGCCGTTGTTCGAGCGTCTCGATGGCCTGGCACCGACCCTCATCTATCAGGTGTCGCTGGCATCGGCAGGCTATGACGGCGTGGCCATCGGCGAGGCCATGCTGGAGCATCTCGGGCGTCTGACCGGGCGCCAGGAGCAGGCTGCTGCAGTGATCCGCGACGGTCAGCTGGCAGTGGAAGCAGCGCGTCAGTCCGTTCGTGAGCGAGGCCTGCAGGGCGAGCCGGTTGCCGTGCTCTATCCGCTGGTGCAGCAGGGCAGTTTCATCGCCCTCAACCAGCAGACGCTGATCGGCAGCCTGATGAACCGCCTGGAGGTGCGCTCGCCCTGGACGCTAAGTTCTGCACACAGCCTGCACCGGCGCATCGATATGCGCAGCGTCGCTAGCGAGGAGGGGCTGCGCGTGCTGTTCATCGGTGGGCAGGAGCGGGCGCCGTTCTTCGCCAGCCCTTTGTGGAAGGCCCTGCCGGTCGCCCAGCAGCAGCGTTACGCCTTTCTTGCCACGCCGTACTGGACCTTTGGTGGCCCACGCTCGACAGCCGCTATCGCGACCCAGGTGCGCGAGGCCATCGAGGCGATGAATCGTTGAATTTTGCCCCCGGCTCGCTATCTGGATTGATCCTTGCTGATGATCAACTATTGATGTTCTGCTATTTAACCGACGATCAGGGCGGCGCGAACCGCGCGCCGACAATGCGAAGATGATCGCCTATATGCAAACGCTGGGTTACTACCGGGAAAAGGAGTTCGATTTCCCTCACAAGCGCGCCGCGCTGATGGCGATCGGTCGCGAGCGCTTTTTTGATAGCGGGGCACTGTGTTGAACGTATCGGGAATCGCTCAGCGTGATTGAGGCACTGGCGCCGCTGTTCATCGGCGATTTTTCGTCCTATCGGGACACACTGGTGTTGCGCGATGATCCACGGTCCTCGGTGCCGCTACGCGAACTGCTCAGCGCCGAAGGGCTGCCGGCGCTGCTGGCGCGCTTCGGCGAGGCATATCCGGGCGGTGACCGCCGCGCGCTGCTGTCGCAGTGGTCGAAGTATTATTTCGTGCGCCTGATCCCGCCGGTGGCGGCCGCCGCGCTGGTGCTGAACCGGCGCCTGCCGCTAAACCTCGATGACATCGAGGTGGTGCTCGATGAGGAGCATCTGCCACAGGCGTTCAAGCTGCGCGATGCGGGGCAGCCGTTCGCCCCTGGCGATCCGTTCGAGCGTTTCGCCCATCTCCAGCACGAACATCTGGCACCCCTGATCCAGGCCTTCACCGCGCAGGTGAAGGTCGCGCCCAAGGTGCTCTGGAGCAATGCAGGCAACTATTTCGAGTGGATTCTGACGGCGCTGGGCAAGGTCCTGCCGGCGCCATTGCTGACTGACGGTTTCAGCCTCCTGCAAGCGGCCATGCTGCCTGATGGGAGACGCAATCTGCTGTATCAGCCGGTGCGTTATGTCGAGCTGCAGGGCGCGGCGCTGCCGTGGCGACAGCGGCGGGTGTGCTGCATTCGCTATCTGCTGCCCGAACTCGAACTGTGCGAGAACTGCCCGCTGCTCGACGAGCCCCCGGCGCAGGCGGTCGGTTCGGCCTCCTGAGGCGTGCCGGTCAGTGCAGGTAGCTGATCGGCGAGCCGTCCACCGGATTGGCCATCACCCCCATCGGCACGCCGTAGATGCGCTCCAGGGTTTCGCCATGCATTAGCTCGGTCGGGCTGCCTTGCGCCAGTAGACGACCGCTGTGCAGGGCCAGCAGGTGGTCGCAGTAACGCGCGGCCATATTGATGTCGTGCAGCACCACCAGCACGCCGAGGCCCAGCTCGCGGCTGAGGTCGTGAACCCGTGAGAGGACTTCCACCTGGTGGGCGATGTCCAGCGCCGAGGTGGGTTCGTCGAGCAGCAGGTAGCGGGTGTTCTGCGCCAGCAGCATGGCCAGCCAGACACGCTGGCGCTCGCCACCGGACAGATGATCCACCAGACGATCGGCAAACATGCCGGTGTCGGTCAGGTCCAGGGCGCGCTCGATGTGCGCGCGGTCTTCACTGCCCAGACGGCCAAGGGCGCCATGCCAGGGATACCGGCCAAAGCCCACCAGCTCGCGTACGGTAAGACCCTCGGTCTGCGGCAAGTGCTGCGGCAGGTAGGCCACCTGACGAGCGAAGTCGCGCTGACCCCACGCTGGCACCGGTTTGCCGTCGAGCAGGATCTGGCCGCTGCTGGGCGACTGCTGGCGGGCAAGCAGTTTGATCAGGGTGGACTTGCCTGAACCGTTATGACCGATCAGGCCGACCATGCGCCCGGCATCGATGTGCAGGTTCAGGGGATGCAGCAGGGTGCGTTCAGGAATGCTGAAACTGACGCTTTGCAATTCGAACATGAAGCCGTCCGCGGTCGGTGTGCGAAGGGCGTCAATCTAATTCAAACGCTAATCGTTATCAATTTTGCCTTGCCGGAATCTGCCGTCCGGAGAGCAGAAGGCCTGCACTTCATGCAAGCCTTCTGTCCTTTGTCATCAGGCCTGACGCTGTTCTTCCGCCATGCATGCGGCGGCGGTGAACAGGGCGTCGGTAGAGGAGTTCAGCGCGGTCTCCGCCGAATCCTGAACGATGCCGATGATGAAGCCGATGGCGACGATCTGCATGGCGACGTCGTTGGGGATGCCGAACAGGCTGCAGGCCAGCGGGATCAACAGCAGCGAGCCGCCGGCCACGCCCGAGGCGCCGCAGGCACTGATCGAGGCCAGCACGCTCAGCAGCAGGGCGGTGGGCAGGTCGACGGCGATGCCCAGGGTATGCACCGCGGCCATGGTCAGTACGGTGATGGTGATCGCCGCGCCGGCCATGTTGATGGTGGCGCCCAGCGGGATGGAGACCGAATAGGTTTCCTCGTGCAGGCCCAGGCGCTGGCACAGCTGCAGGTTGACCGGAATGTTGGCGGCCGAGCTGCGGGTGAAGAAGGCGGTGATGCCGCTCTCGCGCAGGCAGGTGAACACCAGCGGGTAAGGGTTGCGGCGCAGCTTCCAATAGACCAGCGCAGGGTTGATCAGCAGCGCTACCAGCAGCATGCAGCCGACCAGCACCACCAGCAGGTGCAGGTAGCCGAGCAGGGCGTCGAAGCCGGACTCGGCAAGGGTCGCCGCGACCAGGCCGAAGATGCCCAGCGGCGCCAGGCGAATCACCAGCTTGACGATGGCGGTCACGCCGTTGGCCAGGTCGCCGAGCAGCTGCTTGCTGCCGGCGCTGGCGTGGCGGAAGGCGAAGCCGAGGCCGATGGCCCAAGCCAGGATGCCGATGAAGTTGCCGCGCAGCAGGGCGTTGACCGGGTTGTCGACCACATTCATCAGCAGCGTCTTGAGTACCTCGCCGATTCCTCCGGGCGGGGTCAGCTCTGCGGCTTGGCTGCTCAGCACCAGCGACGACGGAAAGGCGAAGCTCGCAACCACCGCCACCAGCGCGGCGCTGAAGGTGCCGATCAGGTACATCAGCAGGATCGGGCGGATATGGGTCTGCTGGCCTTGCTGGTGGTTGGCGATGGACGACATCACCAGGATGAATACCAGCACCGGAGCGACCGCCTTGAGCGCCGAGACGAACACGTTACCGATGAAGCCGACGGACAGTGCTGCCTGCGGGGCAATAACGGCAAGGGCTATACCTGCGAGCAGGCCGATGATGATCTGCGTCACCAGGCTGGTGCGGTTGAGGAGCTGCAGGACAGGGTGGATGGCTTGGGACATCGCGTTGTTCTCTGGTTGCTGGGCGCGTTGCAAGTGGCGTCGTGCCTGGTTCGAGAGGTTTTTCAGCGAAGACAGTGAAAGGCCTGCCGAAAAAATAGCGCGCGACTCTAGCACAGCCTTGCCAGGCTTCGAGTCACGGAAGGAACATCTGGACGACAGGGTGCAAGCCGGTGTCGCATCTCGGTAAGCTTGACCGCGCCAGATATTGCATAAGCGAATCAGACTATCGCGCTAGGCCCGGAGGCATGGTCTGGGCGCGAGTTGTAGCCATACCCTGGGATTCCGGGGCATTCGAGACGCCCGGGGAATTGACGCTACGCTGTACCATCGCCACCGCTATTGAGCATCCTAAGCGAAGCGAGCTGACAGTCGAACTGTTTGGTGAGTAATTCATCGAAGGGTACATCGCCAGCAAGCTTGTGGCCCGCTTTCAGGATTACGGCAGTGTCGTGTTCCGGCTAGGCACGTCTGACGCCGTTAATCGTTACCGCGTACAAGGAGTTTTACCCGCCAATGCGACTGATCTGGAAGTCATTCCGCTCGCTTTATTTCGCCACTCTGCTGATGTTGCTTGGCTCCGGCCTGCTCAGTACCTACCTGGCACTGCGCCTGGCCGATACGGTGGACGGTCTGTGGGTGGGTGCATTGATGGCCGCCAACTATTTCGGTCTGGTGCTGGGCGGCAAACTGGGTCATCGGCTGATCGGCCGGGTGGGACACATCCGCGCTTACGTGGCCTGCGCCGGGGTGGTTACCGCGGCGGTGCTGGGCCACGGTCTGGTGGAGTGGCTGCCGTTCTGGCTGTTCCTGCGCATGCTGGTGGGCCTGGGCATGATGTGCCAGTACATGGTGATCGAGAGCTGGCTCAACGAGCAGGCCGAAGCCAGGCAGCGCGGTCTGGTATTCAGTGGTTACATGGCCGCTTCCTACCTGGGGCTGATCCTCGGACAGCTGACGCTGGTGGTGCATCCGACGTTGGGGCTGGAGCTGCTGATGCTGGTGGCGCTGTGTTTCGCCCTGTGCCTGGTACCGGTCGCACTGACTCGCCGCCTGCACCCGGCGCCTTTGCACCCGGCTCCGCTGGAGCTGCGCTTTTTTCTAAAGCGGGTACCGCTCTCGCTCACCACCATTTCGGTGGCTGGCCTGCTGATCGGCTCGTTCTACGGTCTGGCGCCGCTGTATGCCACGCGCATGGGGCTTTCCACGGAGGAGGTGGGCCTGTTCATGGGGAGCTGCATTCTCGCCGGCTTGCTGGTGCAGTGGCCTCTGGGCTGGTTGTCCGATCGCCATGATCGCGTGCGCCTGATTCGCGGCTGCGCAGTACTGCTCCTGTTCGCAGCCTTGCCGCTGGCGGCATTGCCAAACGTCTTTCTGGGCCTGCTGATCTGCATCGGTTTTCTGGTGAGTCTGATGCAGTTCAGTCTCTATCCACTGGCAGTAGCCCTAGCCAACGACCATGTGGAGCCGGAACGACGTGTATCGCTTACAGCGATGCTGCTGGTCACCTTCGGCGTTGGTGCCTGTATCGGCCCCTTGCTGACGGGCGTGCTGATGCGGTTTTACGGGGCCAACATGCTGTACGTATTCGTCAGCGTCTGTGCGCTTATCCTGGTCTGGCGCATTCGCCCTGAAAAGGTGACGCATCTGCATCAGGTTGATGACGCACCGCTGCAGCACATGGCCATGCCCGGCAATGTCGCGAGCTCGCCATTGGTTGCTGCGCTCGATCCGCGGGTGGATGAGCAGACCGTGCAGGAGCAGATGCAGGAGCCTGCTGCAGCTGCGGCAGCTGAGAGTGATCAGGAGAAGAGGCAGGCGGCCCTTTAAGGCTACCTGCAAGCAACCGCCTAGAGCGTGCCGTCGCTCTCGGTGCGGCGCGCCTCACGTTGCAGCTGATAGACGAAACGCTCGACCTGACGTTGTTCCAGGCCACCGATGCGATGGAAGCGACAGCCGACGAAAGTCATGTCGACCTTGTCCTCGTATTGCACATGGCGTATTTCCACCGCGCAGGTCAGATTGCCGAAGGGGAGATAGGCTGTGAGACGTTCGTGCACCTGGCCATTGCTCAACTGCTGGGCGAGATCGCCGGCAAAGCGCAGCTTGCAGCCTGTGGCGGAAATATCCAGCAGATGACCGGGTAGCGGCTCACGCAGTTTGTCGCCGTTGAGAACCACCTTGACCAGATCGCTCTGCTTCAGTGGTGCGCGATAGGCACTGCGACGCTGGTGATAGATTACTTCGACGGGTAGGGGAGCCCAGTAGCACGGAGCGCCATCGAGCTCGCCAAGCTGCACGTCATGGTCACAGGTCCAGGCCACGCGCACACCATCGCGATAAGCCTCGACATTGAATGTTTCCCCCTGTTTGAGAAAACGCTCACCGTCGGTGGGAATAATTTCATCCAGGGCGATGCGCGCCCGGTCCTTGTCGATCTCGACAAGATAACTTTGAAAACGCTGACCACGGTCCTTGAACTGGATAACCAGAGGGTCATGGTTTTGCTGCAATTGTCGTAGGGTGGCAATGATCTCGACGGATGTCTTGAGCACCTTGGGCGGCTGAGGACCGCTCTCGTCGTTGAACGCACTGGACACAGTTCGGAACTCTCCGAGTCATGGACTACATCGGCACCAGCATACTGGCGTAGTGCCTGCATGTCCCTGTGCTTTTTTATGATGAGGGCTCAGGCCTGGCTGAGCGGCCTTTGCTGCGCGATTCTAGCGGCACTGCCACGACTGTCATAGAGGCCAGGCGTTTCACCACCGCGCAGGATGCCGAGCACGCTACCCACCGAGGCCTGGTTGGCACGGATCAGGCGGCCATTGCGCAGATTGGCGTCCTGGCAGCGCTTGAGCAGGGCGGAAAGTTCCTCGCTGCGAGCGAGTAGCTGATCGCCCACTGAAGATTTACCTGCCAGTGCAGTAAGCCCCTCACGATCAGCGCTCAGGCCGGCGTTTTGCAGCAGGCGGCTGCGCTCACTGCCATGCTGTTGGAGCAAGGCAAGCAGAGGTTGCTTTTCGTTGAGCAGGCTATCGAGGCGGGACAGGTCGCGTTCGGTGAGGGCCTGAAATTCGTTATCGATCAGCTCAAGCAATTGCTCGGCGGTGCCAATATCGGTGGTGAACAGGTCAAGCAGGGCTGTGTCGTGCATGGCGGGCTCTTGGGGGTCGGGCGTCCAACACCCCCAGCGCAGCCCTGGGACTAGCGCTGGGATTCGAAGTCGAGCAGTTTCTGGGCGACGCGTTTGCTGTCGACCTGGTAGCTGCCGTCGGCGATGGCCTGTTTCAGCTGGGCCACACGCTCCTTGTTGACGATGGGCTGATCGCGCAGCTTTTCGCCGATTGCCTGCAACTGCTGTGCCTCGCGGCTCAGTTGCACGGATTCGCCGCTCTTGGCGTTGGTTTGTTCATCGGTACCGGTGACAGGCGCCTTGTTCGGCTGCGCCGAATCACTGCGATTGCCAGCCTGAGTCGCGCCGGTACGCCCCGCATTAGCGGGCGTATTGGCATTGTTCAGCCGGTTGAAGTCGATGACCATGATGCAGAACCTCAGACGATTTGGTGGACGCTTGCCATGCTTTTCGGCCGTTGCCGAGAAAACTTTAGGACTAATTTCACTGCGTCGTTCATTAGTGTAGGGAATCGCCAGACCTTTGCGCTACAAGAAACATGCCTACATGGAAACTTCCACTTGGCCAGGGCCGACGACGCGGGCTCGCACCACTCGCTGCGAGCGCAGGTTACGCACATTGATCTGTTCGCCCGGTGCGCCGTCAGCCAGAGCCTCCCCGGGCATACGGACATTGACAGTGGTGCCACGAGCGCTGATGACGACCTGATCGCCACGACGTATGACTTCGGCAATCTGTAAATGGCTCGGCGCAAGTACCTGATCGCCGCCCAGTTGCCGCGTCAATTTCTTGCCAATTGCCTGTGAAGGGTCTGTCAGGAAGTTTTGACCCAGTGGCCCCACGTCGCGTTCCATCATGCTGAGATCCGCGGCTTTGACTACGCTCATGCGTTTGAGAGGGCGAGTCAATACGACCACCGGGCGGTACAAGCGTATCTCAGCCGGCACGAACACGGTCCAGGGGGCGCTGCCATCGCAGCGCACGCGTGTGGTGACGCGGCCCAGAGGCTGCGCCGGGCTTTCCAGCGTGGTGGTCAGCGGTTGATCGCACAAGGGCAGGCGTAACCGTGGGTCGAGACGATTGACGCGAATCTCATGGCGGCCCTGAATTTCGCTACGCTGTAGATATTCGGCGGTTGCCTGCTCAAGAAAGGACTCGGTTGCGCCGATAAGCTCTTCAGTGCTGGTAAAGGTGGCCGCCGCTGTACTGCTATAGCCGAGTGTTGGCAAAGCGAGTAAAACGGACAAAGGGGCAAGGCACTTTGCCAGTAGCTGACGGAATGATGACGTTCTCTGCTTCATAAGCAATGCAAAGCAAGCCCCGTGCCGCCTGCTAGGCTCAATGGGGATGCGTGACTAAACAAGAAGGAGTCCGGGCATGGCCGGGTTGATGGATTCGGTTAACCAGCGAACTCAGCTGGTGGGACAGAACCGCTTGGAGTTGTTGCTGTTTCGCCTGGAAGGCCCACAGCTATACGGTATCAACGTGTTCAAGGTGAAGGAGGTGCTGCAATGCCCCAACCTCACCATTATGCCCAAGTCCAGTCGGGTGGTGCGGGGGGTGGCCAACATTCGTGGCGGCACCATCCCGATCCTTGATCTATCCATCGCCACCGGGCGGGCGCCGCTGGAAGATCTCAAGACCAGCTTCGTCATCATTACCGAGTACAACACCAAGGTTCAGGGTTTTCTGGTGCGTTCGGTGGAGCGTATCGTCAACATGAATTGGGAAGAGATCCATCCGCCACCCAAGGGAACCGGGCGCGATCATTATCTGACCGCCGTCACGCGGCTCGATCAGCAGCTGGTCGAGATCATTGATGTGGAGAAAATCCTTGCCGAGGTTGCGCCTACCTCCGAGGTGATTTCCGCCGGCGTCATCGATGAGCAGGTTCAGAGTCAGGCAGTGACCAAGCATGTGTTGATCGTCGATGACTCCTCGGTGGCGCGCAAACAGGTTTCGCGCTGTCTGCAGACGGTTGGCGTCGAGGTGACGGCGCTGAATGATGGACGAGAGGCGCTCAATTACCTCAAGAAAATGGCGGAAGAGGGGCGCGATCCTGACAAGGAGCTGCTGATGCTGATTTCCGACATCGAGATGCCGGAAATGGATGGCTACACGCTGACGACGGAGATTCGCAGCGATCCGCGCATGCAGAAGCTGCATATCCTCCTGCATACTTCGCTTTCCGGTGTGTTCAACCAGGCGATGGTGAAGAAGGTCGGCGCGGACGATTTCCTCGCCAAGTTCAAACCAGATGACTTGGCAGCACGTGTGGTCGATCGCATTCGTGTATCGGATGGGGGCTGAAGGTCGTCCTTCGGCGAACGTTATGGTGGGTGAGGCGGCGCTAGTGTCTTCAGGTAATTTGGATTTCGAGCAGTTCCGGACGTTTCTGGAAAAGGCCTGCGGTATTTTGCTTGGTAGCAACAAGCAGTACCTGGTCTCCAGTCGTTTGAACAAGCTGATGGAACAGAACGGCATCAAAACCTTGGGCGAGCTGGTGCAGCGCATGCAAAGCCAGCCGCGCGGCGGGCTGCGCGAGCAGGTGGTGGATGCCATGACCACCAACGAGACCTTGTGGTTTCGCGACACCTACCCATTCGAGGTGCTCAAGAACCGCGTCCTGCCGGAGTTGATCAAGGCCTATCCGGCTCAGCGCCTGCGTATCTGGTCGGCGGCTTGCTCTTCGGGGCAGGAGCCATACTCGCTGTCGATGTCCATCGATGAGTTCGAGCGTACCAATCTTGGTCAGCTCAAGGCGGGCGTGCAGATCGTCGCCACCGATCTTTCGCCTTCGATGCTGGCCAATTGCAAGTCCGGTGAGTACGACAGCCTGGCCATGGGGCGCGGCCTCTCGCAGGAGCGTCTGCAGCGCTACTTTGACCCCAAAGGGCCGGGTCGCTGGCAGGTCAAGGCGCCGGTCAAGAGTCGGGTCGAGTTTCGGCCGCTCAACCTGCTGGACAGTTACGCGGCGCTGGGCAAGTTCGACATCGTGTTCTGTCGCAACGTGCTGATCTACTTTTCTGCCGAGGTGAAGAAAGACATCCTCACTCGCATTCACGCCACGCTGAAACCTGGCGGATACCTTTTCCTGGGCGCTTCCGAGGCGCTCAATGGCCTGCCGGATAAGTATCAGATGGTGCAATGCAGCCCTGGGATCATCTACAAGGCGAAATAGCCGCGAGGCTCGTTCGTTATCATCACTAGCGGGAGGCCCATGGCCTCCCGCTTGCATTTGTAGGAGCGGAATTATTCGCGCGGGAGCGATTGTTTTATCGCAAATAGATCCGCACCGACAGGCGGCAGTCTGCCAAACGCCCTTTGCCACCCGTTGCCAGCAAGCGGTAAAGCCTTGCCGCTTTGCCGCTTGTCTTCGCCTTATATGATGTTAAGTAGTTGATTTTATTGATTTAAATAACTTGGCACAGCCTTTGCTTAACAGCTCGCAACAGTGACCACATGGCCTTAGCGGCAAAGGTTCGAACATGAGCATCAATTTCGGTAGCGCACTCGGCATCCACGAACAGGCACTCGGTTTCCGCTCCCAGCGTGCCGAGGTGCTGGCAAACAACATCGCCAACGCCGATACCCCGAACTACAAGGCGCGCGACCTGGACTTCGCCAGCGTGCTGGCTGAGCAGAACAGCCGTATGCAGCGCGGTGGCGTTTCTCTGAACCGCACCGACAGCCGCCATATTCCGGCCGACGGCGTGAAAACCGGTGAGGCTGAGCTGCCGTATCGCACCCCGTTCCATGCCTCGCTGGATCAGAACACCGTTGACCTGCAGATCGAGCAGGCCAACTACGCGGAGAATGCCGTGCAGTTCCAGGCCAGCTTTACCTTCCTCAACAGCAAATTCAAAGGGCTGACCGCAGCCCTGCGCGGCGAATAAGGAGCGCGACCATGTCCCTTGCCAGTGTCTTCAATATCGCCGGAACCGGCATGAGCGCCCAGAGCACTCGCCTGAACACCATTTCCAGCAACATCGCCAACGCCGAGACCGTGTCTTCGAGCCTGGATCAGACCTACCGCGCCCGTCATCCGGTATTCGCGACTGTATTCCAGCAAGCGCAGGGCGGCGACCGTGGCTCTCTGTTCGCCGAGCAGGACGAGGCAGGTCGTGGTGTTCAGGTGCTGGGTGTGATCGAGGATCAGAGCAGCCTGATGCCGCGCTACGAGCCGGATCATCCCATGGCCAACGGCGACGGTTATGTCTACTACCCGAACGTCAACGTGGTCGAGGAAATGGCCGACATGATTTCCGCCAGTCGCGCCTTCCAGACCAACGTGGAAATGATGAATACCGCCAAACAAATGTTGCAGCGCGTACTGACTCTGGGTCAGTAACGCATCGAGGAGATTTCGAATGAGCACAGTAGGCGGAACCAGCTCGGTACTCGACCAGTATCAGATCAAGCAGGACACCAAGCAGAATAAGGATCTCGGCAAAAACGAGTTTCTCAATCTGCTGGTGGCGCAGTTGAACAACCAGAACCCGCTGGAGCCGCAGGGCAATGGCGAATTCATCGCCCAACTGGCGCAGTTCAGCCAGGTGGAAGGGATCGAGAAACTCAACACCAGCATGGGGTCGATGCTCTCCAGCTTCCAGTCTTCACAGGCGTTGCAGGCGTCCTCTCTGGTTGGCCGCAAGGTTATCGTGCCGGGCGAGAAGGCAGTGGTCGATACCAGTGAGAGCTTCAAGGCGAGCACCGTGCTGCCGGTCAGCAGCAGCAACGTGTACGTCAACGTTTATAACAACTCCGGTTCGCTGGTTACCCGGATCAACCTGGGCGAGCAGGCCGCTGGCAATGTCAGCTTCATCTGGGACGGCAAGGATTCGAGTGGCAATGTGGCGCCGCCCGGCACCTACAAGTTCGAGGCGCAGGCCACCTACGGTAACGAAACCAAAGGTCTTTACACCATGCTGCCGGCCAACGTCGACAGCGTGACGCTGGGCGGCAACGAGCTGATGCTCAATCTCGCCGGCCTCGGCAACGTTCCGCTTTCCCAAGTGCAGGTCATCGGCCAGTAATTATTTACGCCGGTCGTTCCGGCAAAGGAGTCTTCCATGTCGTTCAATATCGGTCTCAGTGGTCTGCGTGCGGCAACCAGCGACCTCAACGTCACCGGCAACAACATTGCCAACGCCGGTACTGCCGGCTTCAAACAGTCGCGTGCCGAGTTCGCCGATCTCTACGCCTCGTCGATGCTCGGCACCGGCAAGAATCCGCAGGGCAGTGGCGTGCTGCTGGGCGATGTGGCGCAGATGTTCAATCAGGGCAATATCAACTACACGCAGAACGCCCTGGACATGGCTGTCAACGGCAACGGCTTCTTCGTTACCAGCAACAACGGCGAGATCAGCTATACCCGTGCCGGCTACTTCGGTACCGATCGCGATGGTTATATCGTCAACAATTTCGGCTATCGGCTGCAGGGCTATGGCGCGGACGAGAACGGCAACATCCTGCCGGTTCGCAGCGATCTGCGGGTCAATGCCGGGCAGCAGGAGCCGAAGGCGACTACCTCGGTCACGCAGACGATCAACCTGAACTCCAACGCCGTACGTCCGGCCAATGCCGGAACCATGGCGGCGCCGACCTTCGATCCGAGCGACTCGCAGTCCTTCAACTGGTCAACTTCCACCAATATCTATGACGAGCAGGGCAACGCCCACGTCATGAGCCAGTACTTCGTCAAGAACGAGGCGCCGGCCAACAACGGCTGGACCATGCATGTGCTGATCGACGGGGTTAACCCTCGTGATCCGAGCAGCACTCGGCCGTTCAGCTACGCAGTGAATTACGATGCTGCCGGGCAGTTCGCTACACCTGCCCTCACTCCCCTTGCAGGTGCGCCGGCGAATCCAGCCCTGGATGCTCCGCCCATTCCGGCCGGAACTCCGAACGGTATTTTCGCCCTGGGAGCGGCGGACTGGACGCCGGCGGAGAAAGACCCGGCCACTCCGGGTGCCATGGTCGCCAATGGCGCGGACAGCGCGGCCTTCACGTTCGACATGCGTGGTTCGACTCAATACGCCGCATCATTCGGCGTCAATGCGGTCAGCCAGGATGGCTACACCACCGGTCAGCTCGCCGGGGTGGAGGTAGACGATACCGGGGTGATCTTCGCTCGCTACACCAATGGTCAGTCCAAGGTGCAAGGTCAGGTGCTGCTGGCCAACTTCGCCAACGTGCAGGGCCTGACTCCCGTCGGCAAGACCGCCTGGGTACAGTCGTTCGAGTCCGGTGAGCCGGTGATCGGGACGCCGCGAAGCAGTACGCTCGGTGCCCTGCAGGCCGGTGCGCTGGAAGACTCCAACGTCGAGCTGTCGGACCAGTTGGTGAACCTGATCGTGGCTCAGCGCAACTACCAGGCCAACGCCAAAACCATCGAAACTGAAAGCGCCATCACCCAGACCATCATCAACCTGCGTTAATGATGTTGAAGCAAAGCGGCAAGCCGGGCTTGCCGCTTTGCCGTTCCAGCGCCGGCAAAACCTCGCCGCTGGTATTCCCTGGCACTTCTCCTCGTTGTTTTAATTCCTTCTAAATCAGTGTCTTGAGTTCGTTTCTCGAGTCTGGCACGGCGCTTGCTGTATTGCTTGCAAAGAGCCAAGGGCACGTCGCCCACTCGGAGAATTACCATGGACAAGATGCTGTACGTCTCCATGACCGGAGCGCAGAACAACACGCTGAGCCTGCGCGCCCACGCCAATAACCTGGCGAACGTTTCCACGTCCGGTTTCCGTCGTGATTTCGAACAGGCGCGTTCGATGCCGTTGTTCGGTGAAAGCTATCCGGCGCGTGTATTTGCCATGACCGAGCGCCCGGCCACTGACTTTCGTGCCGGCACGCTGCAGGAAACCGGTCGTGATCTCGATGTCGCCATTGGTGGCAAGGGCTGGATCGCCGTGCAGGCGCCCGATGGCAGTGAGGCATACGTCCGTACCGCGAGTCTGAACATCGATGCCTTGGGTGTGCTGCGCACCGGCAACGGTTTGCCGGTGATGGGCAATGCCGGGCCGATCGCCGTGCCGCCGGAGCAGAAGGTTGAAATTGGTCAGGACGGCACCATTAGCATTCGAGCGCTGGGCGAGAACCCCAACGTACTGGCCGAGGTGGACCGCATCAAGCTGGTCAACCCTGATCCCAAAAGCATGGAGAAGGGCACCGATGGCTTGATTCGCGTCAAGGGCCAGCCCGAGGTCGAGGCTGACGCCACCGTTCAGGTGACTTCGGGCTTCCTCGAGGCGAGCAACGTCAACGCCGTGGAAGAAATGACCGCCATCCTGTCCTTGTCTCGACAGTTCGAACTGTCGGTAAAGATGATGCGCACTGCCGAAGACAACTCGTCGGCCATGGCGCGGGTTTTGCAGATTAGCTAATTACCAGTACGCGGCGCCGTAAAACCGGCACCCGAGGAGAAACGATATGCTTCCGGCACTGTGGGTCAGCAAGACCGGTTTGTCCGCTCAGGACATGAACCTGACCACCATTTCCAACAACCTGGCCAACGTCGCGACTACCGGCTTCAAGCGTGATCGTGCCGAGTTCGAGGATCTGCTGTATCAGATCCGTCGTCAGCCGGGTGGCCAGTCCAGCCAGGACAGTGAACTGCCGTCCGGCCTGCAGCTGGGTACCGGTGTGCGCGTGGTCGGCACGCAAAAAATCTTCACCGCCGGCAGCCTGCAGACCACCGAGCAGCCTCTGGACATGGCTGTAAATGGCCGGGGCTTCTTCCAGATTCTGCAGCCTGACGGGACCGTTTCCTACACCCGCGATGGCAGCTTCCACCTTAACTCCGATGGCCAGATCGTCACCTCTCAGGGGTTTGCTCTTGAGCCGGCAATCGTGCTGCCCAACGAGGTGCGCACCTTCACCGTCGGCGAAGACGGCACCGTCTCCGTGACGACTGCGGGTAACCCGCAGCCGCAGATCATCGGCAACATTCAGCTGGCTGATTTCGTCAACCCGGCAGGCCTGGAAGCCATCGGCAACAACCTGTTCCTGGAGACCGGTTCCAGCGGCGCGCCGCAGGTGGGCAATCCGGGCCTCAATGGCCTCGGCACCACCCTGCAAAACACCCTGGAAAACTCCAACGTCAGCGTGGTGGAAGAGCTGGTGAACATGATCACTACCCAGCGCGCCTACGAAATGAACTCCAAGGTGATTTCCACCGCCGATCAGATGCTGTCCTTCGTGACGCAGAACCTCTGATTTCTTTTGACACTGTTGTGAACGCCGCGAGGTAGTGGTTATGAACCGGCAAATTCTGTGTTTCCCCCTGTTGGCTGGTCTGCTGCTCAGCAGTGGCTGCATGGCGCCGACAGCCAAGCCGGATGATCCCTATTACGCGCCGGTGTTGCCGCGCACGCCGTTGCCGGCGGCACAGAACAATGGCTCAATCTATCAGGCCGGTTTCGAAAACGGCCTATACGACGACCGTAAGGCTTTCCGTGTCGGTGACATCATCACCATCACCCTTAACGAGCGTACCCAGGCCAGCAAGAACGCCAACAGCAATATTCAGAAGGACAGTAGCGCCAACCTTGGCGTGACTTCCCTGTTCGGTTCGACCCCTTCGGTTACCAACCCGCTGACGGGCGGCAACATGAACCTCGGCGCCCAATTCAACGGCGAGCGCGAGGCCAGCGGCTCCGGCCAGGCCGGGCAGAGCAACAGCCTGTCCGGCTCGATTACCGTGACCGTCGCCGAAGTGCTGCCCAATGGCATCCTCGCCGTGCGTGGCGAGAAGTGGATGACCCTCAACACCGGTGACGAGCTGGTGCGTATCTCCGGTCTGGTGCGTGCCGACGATATTGCCACCGACAATACCGTGGCCTCCACCCGCATTGCCGATGCGCGCATCACGTACTCGGGCACCGGCGCGTTCGCCGATGCCAGCCAGCCCGGCTGGTTGAGTCGTTTCTTCGTCAGCCCGCTGTGGCCGTTCTGATCGGAGTGTTACCGATGAAATCCTGGCTGGCTCATTCCGCGTCCTTGCTCAACCTTCTTTCCCGGTGCTACTCGCGAGCCACGGCAAGCGGGTCTGCGCGCAA
Organism: Pseudomonas sp. KB-10; assembly: GCF_018221585.1. Taxonomy (NCBI): domain Bacteria; kingdom Pseudomonadati; phylum Pseudomonadota; class Gammaproteobacteria; order Pseudomonadales; family Pseudomonadaceae; genus Pseudomonas; species Pseudomonas sp. KB-10. Next base: position 188,398 of record NZ_QYYB01000002.1, on the reverse strand, counting down.
GGCATTCGCAGTGACCTCGACTGCCAAGCGGGGGCTGCGAGTCCATGGCCTCGAGTCGGCGCAGGCCGGCGCATGCCGTCGTCAGTTCGCCGTTGCTCATCGCGGCTATCGTCATCGCGGCGCCAACGATTGGGTGCTGCTGGTGACCATGCTCGCGTGCCTGCTGCTGAGCCTGCCGACCCAGGCCGAGCGTCTGAAGGACCTGGCATCGATTCAGGGGGTGCGTAGCAACCAGCTGATCGGTTACGGCCTGGTGGTTGGTCTTAATGGAAGCGGTGATCAGACCACGCAAACGCCGTTCACCGTGCAGACTTTCAATAACATGCTGGCGCAGTTCGGCATCAAGGTGCCGCCGGGTGGCAACGTGCAATTGAAGAACGTTGCAGCCGTATCGGTGCATGCTGACCTACCGGCGTTCGCCAAGCCGGGACAGACCATCGACATCACGATTTCTTCCATCGGTAATGCCAAGAGCCTGCGTGGCGGCAGCCTGCTGATGACGCCGCTAAAGGGCATCGATGGCAACGTCTACGCCATCGCCCAGGGCAACCTGGTTGTCGGTGGTTTCGATGCCAGTGGCGCCGATGGTTCGCGAATCACCGTCAACGTTCCGTCTGCCGGCCGTATTCCCGGTGGCGCCACTGTGGAGCGTCCGGTACCCAGCGGCTTTGATCAGGGCAACTACCTGACCCTTAACCTCAATCGCCCCGATTTCACCACAGCGAAGAATATCGTCGACCAGATCAACGACCTGCTTGGCCCTGGCGTCGCCCAGGCCATCGATGGCGGTTCGATTCGTGTCAGCGCGCCGCTCGATCCCAATCAGCGCGTCGACTATCTGTCGATTCTGGAAAACTTGCAGGTCGAAGCGGGCAAGGCGGTGGCCAAGGTCATCATCAACTCGCGCACCGGCACCATCGTCATCGGCCAGGACGTCAAGGTTCAGCCGGCTGCCGTTACCCACGGCAGCCTGACCGTGACCATCACCGAAGACCCCATCGTCAGCCAGCCTGAAGCGCTGTCCGGCGGGCAGACCGCGGTAGTGCCGCGCTCACGTGTGGGCGCCGAGGAGGAAGCCAAACCGATGTTCAAGTTCGGCCCCGGTACCAGTCTCGACGAGATCGTGCGGGCGGTGAACCAGGTGGGTGCTGCACCTTCCGATCTGATGGCCATCCTGGAGGCGCTCAAGCAAGCCGGCGCTTTGCAGGCCGACCTGATTGTGATCTGAGGAGGATTGCTGCCATGGATTCTCGACTCTCAGCCGGTCTGCTCGGCAACGGCAAAAGCCCCATCGACAGCGGCGCTTTTACCGACCTGAACCGCCTCAACCAGTTCAAGGTGGGCGGCGACACCGAGCAGAACATTCGCAAGGTCGCTCAGGAGTTCGAATCGCTGTTCATGAACGAAATGCTCAAGGCCATGCGTTCGGCCAACGCCGCGTTCGGCGAGGGCAACTTCATGAACAGCAACGAGAGCAAGACCTATCAGGACATGCACGACCAACAGCTGGCCGTGACCCTGTCCAAGGAAGGGCGCGGTATCGGTCTGGCTGACGTACTGGTGCGGCAGATGTCGAAAATCAAGCAGCCGTCGAGTCGCCCGAATCCCTTCGCGCAGATCGAACAACCGGTTTCCGCCGCGGGCGAGTCGAAGGCCGACAAGGTCGCCAGCAGTGAAGGCTTCCGTGATGATGCGGCATTGATCAACCGTCGGCGCCTGGCCGTGCCGGGCAAGCTGGCGGATCGTCTGTTGGCGGGCATCGTACCTTCGACGGGTGAAGGCGAGAGCAAGGCGCTGGCCGGCAACGACTGGATCCCGGCGCAAACCAGCGCTGCGCCCAAGGATGCTGGGCTTAGCCTGGCCAACAGTGACGCGTTGACTGGCCGCCGTATCGCACAGCCGCCGCTGGCGCCGGGCAAGGCGGCGTTCAGTTCACCGCAGGAGTTCGTGGCCACCATGCTGCCGATGGCTGAAGCGGCGGCCGAGAAAATCGGTGTCGACCCACGTTATCTAGTGGCCCAGGCGGCACTGGAAACCGGTTGGGGTAAATCGATCATCCGTACCGGTGATGGTCAGAGCAGTCATAACCTGTTCGGCATCAAATCCCACAACAGCTGGGACGGCGAGTCGGCCCGGGTGCTCACGACTGAATACAAGGGCGGCAAGGCCGTAAGAGAAGCGGCCAACTTCCGTGCTTACGATTCCTATGCGCAAAGCTTCGACGATTACGTCAGCTTTCTGCAGAACAATGGTCGCTACGAAAAGGCCCTGAATAGCACCGAAAACCCCGAGCGTTTCGTCAAGGAACTGCAGCAGGCCGGCTACGCCACCGACCCGAACTACGCGCGCAAGATTTCGCAGATCGCTCGCAAGATGCAGACCTATCAGGCAATCGCCGCTGCCGATAGCGCCACTACAAGGACTTGAGGTTGAACCATGGCTGACCTACTCAACATCGGTCTCTCCGGTCTCGCTGCGAACAAGACATCGCTGGCCGTTACCGGCCATAACATCGTCAACGTCAATACGCCGGGTTTCTCTCGTCAGGAGACGATCCAGGCTACGCGTACGCCGCAGTTCAGTGGTGCCGGATACATTGGTTCGGGTACCACCCTGACCGATGTAAGGCGCATTTATAACGACTTCCTCAATACCCAGGTGCGCAGCAGCACTGCACTCAACAGCGATACCAAGGCGTACCTGAGTCAGATCAACCAACTCGACTCGTTGCTGGCCGGTAGCAATACGGGCGTTACTCCCGGCATGCAGAAGCTGTTCGCAGCCCTGCAGACCGCAGCGGAAGACCCGGCCAATGTTCCGGCCCGGCAGTTGGTGCTGTCCGAAGCGGAAGGTCTGGCAAAGCGCTTCAACAACATCTACGACCGGTTGTACGAGCAGAACGCGTTCATTAACAAGCAGTTGTCGGCAGTGACCGATCAGGTCAACCAGCTGGCGACTTCGATCGCCGGTTATAACGATGCGATCGCCGTGGCGTCCTCCAATGGCCAGGCCCCTAACGACCTGCTCGATGCCCGTGAAGAGGCGGTGCGCAAGCTCTCCGAGTTCGTCGGCGTGACGGTGGTGCCGCAGGATGACAACACCTACAACCTCTTTATCGGTTCCGGCCAGCCGCTGGTGGTGGGAAAGAACGCTGCGCGCCTGGAGGTGACGCCGGGGCAGTCCGACCCACTGCGCAGCGAGATCCAGTTCGTCAGCGGCAACTCCCGGCAGAATGTCAGCTCGCTGATCACTGGCGGTGAGATGGGCGGCTTGCTGCGTTACCGCCAGGATGTGCTGGACACCTCGATGAACGCCATCGGCCGTCTGTCACTGTCCATCGCAGACCAGATGAATCGCCAGCTGGGGCAGGGGCTCGACCTCAACGGCCAGTTTGGCAACGAGTTGTTCCGTCCGATCAACGACCCACTGCTGCTGTCCCAGCGCAGCCTGGCGCGCATCGGCAACAGCGATCCGGCGGCCAATCTCAATGTCAGCATCACCGACACCACGCGCCTGACCACCAGCGATTATGAAGTCCAGTTCACCAGCGCCACCGAATACGTCGTACGGCGTTCTTCCGATGGCACGATGTTCCCTGCCAGCCCGGCGACCTTCGATATCAATACGGTGCCCACGCCGGAAATCGACGGTTTTTCCCTGAGCGTGGCACAGGGCACCTTCGCCGCTGGCGACCGCTTCACCGTGATGCCGACCCGCAATGCCGCGCGCGACACCCGTGCCGAGATGAAGAACCCGGAGGAGCTGGCCTTTGCCGCTCCGCTGAAGACCGACTCCAGTCCCGGCAACACCGGCACCGGAACTGTCAGTCAGCCCCGGCTCAGCACGGAGATCGATATCTACGATCCAGTAGCCCAGGCCAACATGGAAACCAGCCTGCGCAATGCCCCACCGATGCGCATCGTCATGGGGCCCGCCGGCGGCGCGACCCAGTCCTACGAAGTGCTGGACATCAACGGTAACGTGATCGACAACGGCAACATCACGCCGGGGCAGAGCAACAACATCACCATCAACGTACCGGCCAACCCGCCGAACGTGCCCAGCGCCTTCTCCTACGGCGTCAGCATCGGCGGTCGCCCCTCGCAGGGCGACAACTTCTCGGTGTCGTTCAACACCAATGGCGTTTCGGATAACCGCAATGCCCTGGGCCTGGTCGATCTGCAGAAAAAGTCGGTCATCGGCATCAACCCAGCGGCCCCCGACACCACCGGCGCCAGCTTCTCCGATGCCTATGGCGACCTGGTCGAGCGGGTCGGCACCCTGACCAGCCAGGCGCGGGTCGACGGCGAGGCGACGGGTGCGATTCTCAAGCAGGCCACCGACAACCGCGACTCGGTGTCCGGCGTGAACCTCGATGAAGAGGCTGCCAAGCTGATTCAGTTCGAGCAGTACTACCAGGCATCGGCGCAGATCATTCAAGTTGCGCGTAGCCTGTTCGATACCCTGATCAATTCATTCTGATAGTTGCCCTTCCTGCGGGAAGGGGTAGCCTGTGGAAAGCAGGCTCGGCAAGAGGCACGCCACATGGTCATGCGCATTTCCTCCATCCAGGCTTTCAATAATGGCGTCTCCGGCCTGGGGCGCAACTATTCGAACCTGATTCGCACGCAGGAGCAGATCAGTAGTGGCAATCGTATCCTCACGCCGGCCGATGACCCTGTCGCCTCGGTGCGCCTGTTGCAGCTCGAGCAGCAACAGGCTGTCCTCAAGCAATACAAAGATAACCTGATCGCAGCGGATAATAGTCTGGTGCAGGAGGAGACCACTTTAAATTCGGTCAACACTGTGATGCAGCGCGTGCGCGAGTTGGCCGTGCGCGCCGGTGGTGGCGCACTGTCTGCCGAGGATCGTCAGTCCATCGCCAAGGAGCTGGAGGAGCGCGAAGCCGAGCTGCTAAACCTGATGAACAGCCAGAACGCCCGCGGTGAATATCTGTTCAGCGGTAACTTGGGCAAGACCGAGCCCTTCGTGCGCAACCCCGACGGCACTTATTCTTACATGGGGGATGAGGGCCAGCGCAGTCTGCAGGTCGCCAGTTCAACCAACGTGGCGATCAACGACAACGGCAAACGCCTGTTCGAGAGCGTGACCAATGCCAATCGCACCGCCAGCAATGGCGGCGTCAACAACCCGGCGCTGCCGTCGCCGCCTTTGCCGGGCACTACCATTGCCGCGGTACCTGCCAATGAGCAGCGGGTGTTCATGTCCCCCGGTCTGGTCGAGGATGATCGCGCCTTCAACGCCGACTTTCGCAATGGCGAGCCGTACTCGCTCGCCTTCGTCAGCGGCAACGAATTTCGTATCTATGACGCTTCCGGTGCTGACGTGACCTCGGAAATCCCGGGCCGCGGCAAGATCGATCCGCTGACCAGCAACGGTAACACCATCAACTTCCGTGGCATGCGCTTCCAGCTTGACGTGGTGCTCAAGCAAGGGGATAACCCGCAGGACCTGGACAACCTTCTGGCCGATATCCAGCCACCGGCTACCGCCGGCACTCCTGGTGCTGGTACCCATAGTTTCACCTTGCAATCGGCACCCACCGAGTTTGCCGTGACTCGCTCGTCAACCAACACCTCGGCCGCCGTGGTGTCCGGGGGCGCCATAGTCAACCAGGGTGTGTTCGATGGCCAGTTTCCCACCTCGGGTGTGGTGGTGCGTTTCACCAACGATACCGACTACGAGGTATACGCTCGGCCGCTGGGACCCAACAGTACGGTGCTCACAACCGGCTCGGTAGCGGCGCCGTATCCTGCGACCTTCGACATCTATGGTGCGCAGTTCACGATGTCCGGCCCAGCCGCCGCGGCTGGGGGCGACGAGTTCGGCATACAGCCGCAATTTCAGCAGCAGCGCAGCATCCTCGACAGCATCGCGCGCCTGCGTCAGACGCTGGAGTCCTCACCCACCTCGCCAGCCGGTAACCTGGCCATCCGCGACGAAGTGGCCATTGCCCTGAAGAATTTCGACAACGGCATCGCCAACGTCGACGAAGTGCGCACCGAGATCGGTGCCAGACGCAACCTGATCGACACGACCCAGGTCGACAATGAAGACGTCACTCTGGTGAACAAGTCAGTGCAAGCGGAACTGCGCGAGCTGGATTATGCCGAGGCGCTGTCTCGTTTGTCGTTCCAGACGATCGTCCTCGAGGCCGCGCAGCAAAGCTACGTGAAGATCGCAGGGCTCAATCTTTTCAACCAGTTACGATAGATTCCAGCGTAGCCTCCTTCTTCTGAAGGCTGCTACGCTCGCGCTCTTGGCGGAACGCCCGTACAGATCTGCGTACGAGTTCTTCTGTTTTGTCGTGTGCACGCCATTCCTGTCCTGTAGCACGGCACAGGTTTTGCTCAATAATCGTTTGAGCGAATAGGGTCAATGAATTGTCGGCCTTACGGACGACCTTGGGCGAATCTATGAAAACAGTCATTCTGGCCGGTGGTTTGGGCACGCGCATCAGCGAAGAGTCTCACCTGCGGCCCAAGCCGATGATCGAGATAGGCGGTAAGCCGATCATCTGGCACATCATGAAGATCTACTCCCACTTTGGCATCAATGACTTCGTGATATGCCTGGGTTACAAGGGTTATGTGATCAAGGAGTATTTCGCCAACTACTTCCTGCATATGTCGGACGTCACCTTCGACATGGCGGAAAACCAGATGCACATTCACCACCGCCACGCCGAGCCGTGGCGCGTGACCCTGATTGATACCGGGGAGAGCACCGCCACGGGCGGTCGTCTGAAGCGTGTACGTGATTATGTCGGTGGCGAGACCTTCTGCCTCACCTATGGTGATGGCGTTTCCAACGTCGACATCGCGCAACTGATCGCCTTTCACCGCAGCCACGGCAAGCTAGCTAGCGTGACGGCTGTGCAGCCGCCGGGACGCTACGGCGCCCTCGATATTCAGGGGCAGCAGGTTCGGGGCTTCCAGGAAAAGCCGCAGGGTGATGGTGGTTGGATCAACGGCGGTTTTTTCGTGCTGGAACCGGGTGTTTTTGATTACATCGAAGGTGACGACACTACATGGGAGTTCGAGCCCATGCGTCAGCTGGCTGAGCAAGGTCAGCTCATGAGCCATCTGCATCGCGGTTTCTGGCAACCGATGGATACGCTGCGGGACCGCGTGCTGCTTGAGGAACGCTGGAAAAGCGGCCAGGCGGAGTGGCGGTTATGGGCGTAAGCAAGGCGTTCTGGACCGGGCGCCGGGTTTTTCTGACCGGACATACCGGCTTCAAGGGCAGCTGGCTGGCGCTATGGCTGCGGGAGCTGGGTGCCGAGGTATTCGGTTATGCCTTGCCGCCGACCACCGAGCCGTCTCTATGGCAGGTGGCTCGATTACAGGAGCAGACGCCAGGTTTTTTGGCCGATATTCGTGATGCACAATGCCTGGCTAAGGCCGTTGCGGCTTTTGCCCCCGAAATCGTCCTGCATATGGCCGCCCAGCCGCTGGTGCGTGAATCCTATCGCACACCTGCCGAGACTTATGCGACTAACGTGATGGGCACCCTCAACCTGCTTGAGGCCGTACGCAAGTGCGATTCGGTGCGTGCCATTGTGGTGGTGACCAGCGACAAGTGCTACGAGAATCGCGAATGGCTGTGGCCGTACCGTGAGCAGGACAGCGTCGGCGGGCATGATCCCTACAGCAGCAGCAAGGCATGCGCCGAGTTGCTGTGTGCTTCCTGGCGTGAGTCTTTCCTGCGTGAGGCGGGGGTCGCGCTGGCCACTGCTCGGGCCGGTAACGTGCTGGGCGGTGGCGACTGGTCGGCCGATCGGCTAGTGCCGGATATTCTGCGTGCCTGGCAGGCCGGCGAGTCGCTGACCTTGCGTTACCCGCAGGCGGTACGCCCCTGGCAGCACGTACTCGAACCTCTGCACGGCTACCTGGCTCTGGCTCAGGCGCTGGTGGAACAGGGCCAGGCGGTGGCGTCGGCGTGGAATTTCGGTCCTGACGCCGAAGGTCTCGTCAGCGTTGGCGATCTGGTGGAGCGTCTGGCCCGTCAGTGGCCTGGAGAGGCGCGCTGGTACACCGATGCTGCCGCGCAACCGCACGAAGCCGGCCTGTTGTCGCTGGATTCCAGCAAAGCACGAACCATGCTGGGCTGGCGGCCGCGCTGGGCGCTGTCGCAAGCTCTCGAACGAACGCTCGACTGGCACCAAGCCTGGCAGGCTGGCCAGAATATGCAGACATTCAGCCGCGCACAGATCGCGGCCTATCAAGGCGAATCCAATGAGTGAGCAAACGGCGCAAGAGTTGCGCCAGCAGATAGCCGAGCTGGTGGAGCGTTACGCCAACCTGCAACTGGCGCCCACCGCATTCGAGGCCGGCCGCGGTGCTGTGCCGCCCTCTGGCAAGGTGATCGGTGCCGCGGAACTGAAATCCATGACCGAAGCGGTGCTCGATGGCTGGTTGACCACGGGGCGTTTCAACGAGGCGTTCGAGAAACGTCTGGCTCGTTATCTGGGGCGTCGTGGCGTGCTTACCGTCAACTCCGGTTCTTCGGCCAACCTCTTGGCGTTTTCTGCCCTGACCTCGCCACGCCTGGGGGATCGGGCGATCCGCAAGGGCGATGAAGTGATCGGCGTGGCCGCCGGTTTTCCCACCACCGTCAATCCGATTCTGCAGTTCGGTGCGGTGCCTGTGTTCGTCGATATCGAACTGGGCACCTACAACATCGACCCGGCTTTGATCGAAGCCGCCATCGGGCCGCGTACCAAGGCGATCATGCTCGCCCACACGCTGGGTAACCCGTTCAACCTCAAGGTCATCCGCGAACTCTGTGATCGCTATGGCCTGTGGCTGATCGAAGATTGCTGCGACGCCCTCGGCTCGACCTATGAAGGCCGCCAGGTGGGCAGTTTCGGTGATATCGGCACGCTCAGCTTCTACCCGGCGCACCACATCACCATGGGCGAGGGCGGGGCGGTGTTCACCGACTCGCCACTGCTCAAACGTATCGTCGAGTCGTTCCGTGACTGGGGCCGCGATTGTTATTGCGCGCCGGGCGAGGACAACACCTGCGGCAAGCGCTTCTGCTGGCAACTGGGCGATCTGCCGGAAGGTTACGACCACAAGTACACCTATTCGCACCTGGGCTACAACCTGAAGATCACCGATATGCAGGCTGCCTGCGCCCTGGCGCAGATGGATCGTCTGGATGACTTCATCGCTGCGCGCAAGCGCAATTTTGCCTGGCTCAGCGAGCGCCTGGCCGGCTGCTCCGAGCAACTGATCCTGCCGCAGGCGACGCCCGGCAGCGATCCGTCATGGTTCGGCTTCCCACTGACCCTGCGCGATGGTCGCGGTATCGAGCGTGTCGGGCTGCTGCGTTATCTGGATGAGCAACGTGTGGGCACGCGTCTGCTGTTCGCCGGTAACCTGACGCGCCAGCCCTACATGCAGGGCCAGACGTACCGCGTGAGCGGTGAGCTGACGATGACCGACAAGGTGATGCGCGACACCTTCTGGATCGGCCTCTGGCCGGGGCTTTCCGAGGATCACCTGGAGCACGCCGCGCGCAGCCTGGAAACCTATGTGCGGAGGCTACGCTGATGCGCGCCTACGTCCTCTGCGGTGGCTTCGGTACGCGCCTGCGCAGCGTGACGGACACGCAGAAAGCGCTGGTGCCGGTGCATGGCGAGCCTTTTCTGGCACGTGTGCTGCGGCAACTGGCGCGGGCCGGCGTCAACGAGGCCGTACTCTGCGCGCATTACCGCGCCGAGCAGGTGGCTGAACAACTGGCGGCTCTCGCGCAGGATGCCGGGCTGCAATTGATGCTAGTGGTCGAACCCAGCCCCATGGGCACAGGCGGTGCACTGCTCAATGCCTTGCGCGAGCAACCGCCGCAGGGACGCTATCTGGTGCTCAACGCCGACACCTTTGTCGATGCCGATGGCTACGCGCTGATGGCGCAAGGTCAGGGCAGCGCGCTGCTAGGTGTGCAGGTGGATGACCGCAGCCGTTACGGCAGCCTGGAGGTAGATGCTACTGGTCGGTTGCTTGCGCTGCTGGAGAAGGGGCGCGAAGGCGCGGGGCTGATCAACGCGGGCGTCTACGCTTTTACCTGTGAAACCTTCGCGAGCGCCACCGTGCGTGCGTGCTCGATGGAGCAGGAGTTGCTGCCCGATTTGCTGGCTCATGAGGCCGTGGGGGTCATCGAATACGGCGGCCGCTTTATCGATATTGGCACGCCAGAGTCGCTTGACCGATACGCCACTGATTTTCGGATGGAACCCTGATCATGAGCCTGCTCGTGCAAAACCTCAGCATCCGCGAACAGCAGAGCATCCTCGACGCCGTCGAGTGCATCGAGGCTGGCGCCCTGCAGATCGCCTTCGTGGTGGACGAGCAGATGCGTCTGCTGGGCGTGGTGACCAACGGTGACGTGCGTCGCCATCTGCTGCAAGGCGGCAGAACGGACGAGCCGGTTACCGCCTGCATGAACGAGGAGTTTCGCTCGGTGCAGGCCGGCGTGCCGCGTGAGGATCTGCTCAAGGCATTCGACCTGGGCTACATCGCCCTGCCAGGTCTGGACGAGCAAGGCTGTTTGGTTGAGGTGTATACCCGGCAGATGGCCGCCAGCGCCGAGGTGCCCGTGCTGGCTCGTGCTCGTGCGCCCGTGCGCATGAGCTTCTGCGGCGGCGGTGCCGATCTCACCTATTTCTTCATCGACCACTCGGCGGCGGTGCTCAGTTGCACCGTGGGGCTGTATGCCCATGCCACGTTGATCCCGCGTGACGATGGGCGCATCAGCATCTTCGCCGAAGACCTGAAACGCGAAGAGCATTACAGCTCCCTGGCCGAGTTGCTGGCCGCGCCGGAGAAGAGTCTGCTGGCCACCATCGTCGCGGTGATCAAGCCCAAGTACGGCTTCGACCTCTACCTGCGTTCGGATTTTCCCGTAGGCTCCGGCCTGGGCGGTTCATCGGCGGCCACCACGGCGACCATCGCCGTGTTCAACGAGCTGCGTCAAGATCGTTGGAACACCTACGAAATCGCCGAGCTGGCGTTCCAGGCCGAGCGCCTGTGTTTCGGTATCGCCGGTGGCTGGCAGGATCAGTACGCCTCGGCCTTCGGCGGTTTCAACCTGATCGAGTTCGAGAACCAGCGCAATCTCGTTCACCCGATTCGTCTGGAAGACGCCATCCGTAATGAGCTGGAGTCCTGCCTGGTGCTGTGCGACACCGGCATCTCTCATGACTCCGGGCGCCTGCACGAACTGCAGCGCGAGGAGATCGAGGCCGAGCTGTCGCAGACCGAGCTGCTCAGCGCCAGCGTCACCCTGTGTCGGCGCATGCACCACTTTCTTATCCGGGGTGAACTCAAGGCGTTCGGCACCTGCCTGGACGAAGCCTGGCAATTGAAGAAGCGCTTTTCCTCGGCCATCAGTGATGGCCGACTCGACGACATCTATGCAGCCGCCCTGGCTGCCGGAGCCTGTGGCGGCAAGCTGCTGGGCGCTGGCGGCGGCGGCTTTTTCCTGTTTTACGTCCAGCCCCAGCACCGCCAGCATGTGATCAACGCCGTCGGCGCGCTGGGCTGTCAGACCCAGAACTTCCGCTTCGAATCGAGCGGCGTGACCTCATGGCGAACGAAAATCCAATGACCCCATTTCATATCGACGGCTTCCCGCTTTGCGGCGAGCGCGTCTACGTCATCGCCGAAGTCGGCAACAATCACAACGGCTCGCTGGCGCTGGCGCGGCAACTGGTCGATGCGGCTATCGAGGCCGGTGCCGATTGCGTCAAGTTTCAACTGCGCAACCGTGAGGCCCTTTACCGACGCAAGGCGGATGGCTCGCGCGCCGAGGATCTGGGCGTCGAGTACATTCAGGATCTGCTAGACAAGGTGGAACTCAGCCTCAACGAGCACCGCGAGGTGCGCGCCTATTGCGAGCAGAAGGGCATCACCTACCTGTGCACGCCCTGGGACGAGCCCAGTGTCGATGCGCTGGCCAGCTTCGACGTGGCGGCGCTGAAGATCGCTTCGGCGGATCTGTGCAACCCCTACCTGATCGCCAAGGCCGCCAGCCTGGGCAAGCCGCTGATCCTGTCCACTGGCATGTCCTTCGAGCACGAGATCGTGCGCGCCATCGAGCAGCTCAAGGCGCTCGGTGTGCCCTTTGCCCTGCTGCATTGCAACAGCGCCTATCCGGCGCCCGAGGCCGATATCCAGCTCGGCTATCTGCGGCGCTTGCAGGAGCTACATGGCCTGATCGGCTACTCCGGGCATGAGCGTGGTATCGCCATCACCCTCGGCGCAGTGGCGCTGGGCGCCAAACTGGTGGAGCGTCACATCACCTTAGATCGCGGCATGGAAGGGCCGGATCACCTGGCCAGCCTGGAGCCGGGCGAGTTCCGCCAACTGGTCGACGGCATCCGCCAACTGGAGCTTGCCCTGCCCTGGCAAGGGCCGGGTCGCCATGCCAGTCAGGGTGAGCTGCTCAACCGCGAAAACCTCGGCAAGAGCGTGATTGCTGCCTGTGACATCGCCCGTGGCACCATCATGGAGGCGTCGATGCTGCGTATCGCCAGCCCCGGCCAAGGTTTGCCGCCGTATCGCTTGCCGGAGTTGCTGGGCAAACCGGCCGGACGTGATATCGCTCTGGGCGATTTTCTCTTCGACAGCGACCTGAGCGAGCAGGCCCAGCAGCAGCGCCTGGCGTTCGACCTGCCGATTCGCTGGGGCGTGCCGGTGCGCTATCACGACTTCCTCGATTACCGTCGGCGGATCAATCCGGATCTGTTCGAGTTCCACCTGTCCTATCGTGACCTCAGCCTCAAACCACAGCCGTTTCTCGCCGAGGTCGACTGTTCGCGCCTGGTGGTGCACGCGCCGGAGCTGTTCGAGAACAGCGAACTGCTGGATCTGGCCTCGGACGATCCGGCCTATCGCCAGCGCTCGATCGACAACCTGCAGCGCGTGGTGGATGCCACGCTACAGATGGGCGAGTTCTTCCCCAATGCCGATGCACGTTTGATTGTCGCCAATATCGGTGGCTTCTCCGCCGACGAGCCACGCCCGCTGGCCATGCGCCCTGAACTCTACGAGCGCTTCCACGAAGCCTGCCGCCAGGTGGACTTCGCCGGCACCGAACTGATCCCGCAGAACATGGCTCCGTTCCCCTGGCACTTCGGGGGTCAGCGCCACCAGAATATCTTCATGATGCCCGAGGAGCTGGCCGCCCAGGCGCGCGAGTATGATCTGCGCCTGTGCCTGGATTTGTCGCACCTGCAAATGACCTGCTTCCACTTCGGCCTCGATTTCCAGCAGGCGCTGGCGCTGCTGCTTCCGCATTCGGCGCACCTGCACGTGGCCGATGCCAAGGGTACCAACGGTGAAGGCGTGCTGATGGGCACCGGCGACATCGACTGGCCGGCCACCTGGGCGCAGATTCGCCAGCACCCGCAGGTCAGCTTTATCCCCGAGGTCTGGCAGGGGCACAAGGATCACGGCGCAGGGTTCTGGTCGGCCTTGCGTTACCTGCAATCACTCTGAGCGCGCAGATATGCCTACCGATCTTCTTTCAAAACGCTTGGAGCGACTGCTGAACGAGCCGCTGGAGTCTGTGCGTGAACGCCAGTCACAGACGCTGGAGCGTCTGATCGGCTCGCTGGAAAGCCCCTTCGTGCTGTTCGGTGCCAGCCATCTTGGGCGCCGGGCGTTGGCGCTGCTCAACGAGTTAGGTCATTTGCCGTGCGCTTTCATCGACAATAACCCAGCTCTTGCGGGGCAAAGCATTGACACAGTCCCGGTCTACAGCCCAGCACAGTTCGTGGCGCAATGGCCCGGTGAATTGCCTGCCGTGATTTGCACGATCTGGAGTGGCCATATTCACGACTGCATGGCTGACCGCTTGCGGCCACTGTATGAATTGGGCTTCCAGCGCATTGCGCTGTTCGGTCACCTGGCCTGGCGCTATCCCGCTCAGTTGTTGCCGCATTACTGCATGGATTTACCTGAGCATGTTCTCGGTGAAATCGAGCCGATCCGGCAGGCATTCGCTCTGCTGGCCGACCAGTCGTCACGCCAGTTGTTTGTCGATCACATCGAGTGGCGCCTGCATCTGAATCACGATCTGCTACCGGTATCTTCGCCGTTACAGATTTACTTCGACGCAGCGTTCAGTACGGACTGCTCCGATGAGGTGGTCTTTGATCTGGGGGCGTTCAATGGCGACACGGCGGAAGGCTACCTAGCAAGCGGCCGCAGTTTTAGCGAGTACCACTGTTTCGAACCCGTCGCGCGCAACTTCGCTGCGCTAACGGCCAACCTGGCGCGTCTGGCAAAGCCGGGTATGCATGCTCATCGCATGGCTGTGGGCGATAGCCAGGGTGAAGTGATGATCGAAGCGAGTAATGGCCCCTCGTCACGCGTTGGTATGGGGGACGAGCCTGTACCGATGACCACTCTGGATCATCTGCTTGCGCAGGGCATGCGCCCCACGTTCATCAAGATCGACATCGAGGGTTTCGAGCCGCAGTGTCTGGCTGGCGGTCGTCAGTTGATCCGCGAGCATCAGCCACTGATCGCTGTGAGTGTTTATCACCAGCAGAATCATCTATGGCAAATCGCCTTGCAGTTGCATGAGTACAACGACGCCTACCGTTTCAGTCTCTGCCCTCACGTCAGTGATGGCTGGGATTTGGTGCTCTATGCCGTTCCCGCCGATCGTGTTCCTCAGCATTCCCCTAGTGAGCCATCCTAAATGCGCGTCGCCGATTACATCTTCGAATTCATCGCCAATCAGGGGGTCGGGCATGTGTTCTTCCTGCCCGGTGGTGGGGCCATGCACCTCAACAACGCCTTGTTCCGTCAGCCGCGACTGACTGCCGTGAGCATGCTCCACGAGCAGGGTGCCGCGATTGCCGCCGAAGGCTATGCGCGCACCTCTGGCAAGTTCGGCGCCTGCCTAGTGACTTCCGGCCCCGGAGCGACCAATGCCATCACCGGCTTAGCGGGTGCCTGGTTCGAATCGACCCCGGCGTTGTTCGTCTCCGGCCAGGTCAAGCGTGCCGACCTCAAGGGCGACAGCGGCCTGCGTCAGCTCGGTACTCAGGAGCTGGATATCGTCAGCGTGGTCACGCCTCTGACCAAGTACGCAGTGTGTCTGCTCGATCCGCTGCGGGTGCGCTATGAGTTAGAGAAGGCCCTGCATCTGATGCTCAGCGGACGCAAAGGCCCGGTGTGGCTGGATGTACCGCTCGATGTGCAGGCCACCGAGATCGCGCCGGAGCAGCTTGTTGGCTACACGCCCGAGGTGGATACGCAGCCTTTGGCTCCCGACGACTCTGCCATACAACGACTGGTGCAGCGTTTGCGCCAGGCCCAGCGCCCCGTGCTGCTGGTGGGCAATGGCGTGCATGCCGCTGGTGGCGAAGCCGCCATGTGCGAGCTGATCGAGACGCTGGGATTACCGACGCTGACCACCTGGATCGGCGCGGATCTGCTTGAGTACGAGCACCCGCTCTATGTCGGTCGCTGCGGCACCGTGGCGCAGCGTGGCGCCAATTTCAGTGTGCAGAACGCTGATCTGGTCTTGGCCATCGGTTGTCGCATGGACTTTTCTATCACCGGCTTCAACCGCGGCCACTTCGCGCGTCAGGCCGAAATCGTGGTGGTGGACATCGATCCGGCGGAAATCGCCAAACTGGGCGACATGCCCGACGAGCGCTTCGTCTGCGATGCGCGCGCGTTCATGCAGCAACTGCTTGCCGCCAATGGTTCGCAGGCGCTGGATTGCCAGAGTTGGCGCGAGCGCTGCCAGGACTGGAAGGCTGCTTACCCGGTGGTACTGCCCGAGTACCGCCAGCCTAGCGACTACGTGAACACCTACGTCTTCAGCGAAACCCTGTCCGAGGCCATGGCCGAGGGCGACCAGATCATCCCCGGCAGTTCCGGTGCGGCGCTGGACACCTTCTGGCTATCTGTGCGCCTCAAGCGCGGTCAGCGTGCGGTGGCGACCGGCGGTCTTGGCTCGATGGGCTATGGCCTACCTGCCTCAATCGGCGGCTGCCTGGGCAGCGGCAGCCGACGCACCATCTCGGTAGATGGCGATGGCGGCTTCGTGATGAATATTCAAGAACTGGAAGTGGTGCGCCGTTTGCGCCTGCCGATCAAGTACTTCGTGCTCAACAATAATGGTTATGCCTCGATCCGCGCCTCGCAAGGCGGCTACTTCAAGCAGACCATTGGTTGCGACCCTGATTCCGGGCTGACCCTGCCGGACATTTCGGCCCTGGCCGCCGCCTTTGGCTTGTCGGTTCGCCGTATCGACGGCCGCGCCGACCTGCGCCAGGCCATTGATGAGGCACTGGCGCTGGAGGGGCCAGTACTCTGTGAGGTGATGGTTGAGCCCGACCAGGCTATCGGCCCGCGCATCACTTCGAAGATCGGTCAGAACGGTGTCATGGTTTCGAGCCCGCTGGAAGACTTGTTCCCTTTCCTGGAGCGCGACGAGTTGCGCGCCAACATGCTGATTCCGCTGGTGGATGAGTGATGATGAACGACTACCTGAGCCAATACGCCGACGCCGGCCTCTACACCATGCAGGGCCGTCTGGGCGCACCGGAAGAAGGGCGCTTCCAGTCCTTCCCGCGCCAGGGCTGGCGTCTGGAGATCGCTCGTGCGGCCGATATCGGCCTGCGCGGCATCGAGTGGATCTATGACCTGTTCGGCGAGGGCGCCAATCCGCTGGAAACAGCGCAAGGGCGTGAGGAGCTGCGCGGTCTGCTGGCTGAGCACTGCATCTCCGTGGTGTCGATCTGTGCTGACTACTTTATGGATCGTCCGCTGCTGCGCTGCAGCCAGACCGAGAATGCCGAGCTGATCGAGCGCCTGCAGTGGCTGCTGAGCATCTGCCCGGAAATGGGCGTGGGACGCGTAGTGTTGCCTTTCGTCGACGCCTCGCGCATCCGTGATGAGGCGGAGCGCGACCAAGTAGTGGCGAATCTGCGCCAGGTGCTGCCGCAGGCTGAACGCCATGGCGTCGAGCTGCACCTGGAAACCGATCTAGCGCCGCAGGCTTTCCGTGAATTGCTCGACCTGCTTGATCACCCGCTGGTCAAGGTCAATTACGATGCTGGCAACAGCGCGTCGCTGGGCTATCGCCCGGCGGAGGAGTTCGCCGCCTATGGCACGCGTGTCGGCAGTGTGCATATCAAGGACCGCCGCCTGGGCGCCACGACCGTGCCGTTGGGGCAGGGCGATACCGATTTTCCCAGCTTGCGCGAGCAACTGATCCAGTACGGCTACCGTGGCGATTTCGTTCTGCAAGTCGCCCGTGGCGAGGCCGGTGACGAACCACGCTGGCTTGCCGGTATGGCGGCGCTCGCTGCCGCCTGGCTGCGTGGTACGGCCCTCAACGAGAGAAAAACATCGTGAAGATTCTGTTCTGTGGCTTGGGCGGTATCGGCCAGCGTCACTTGCGCAACCTGCGCCAATTGCTCGGAGATGAGTTGCAGGTGCACGCCTATCGGGTGCGCGGCCAACGTATCAAGCTGCGTGACAACTTGACTGTCGATGAAGGCGCCGACTTGGAGCGCGACTATGGCATCGTCGTGCATCACGACCTGGCCGCGGCGCTGGCGGAAAAGCCGGCTGCCGCCTTCATCTGCAACCCAAACTCGCTGCATGTACCGGTGGCACTGGACTGCGTACGTGCTGGTGTACCGGTGTTCATGGAAAAACCGCTGGCCAGCGATCTTGCCGGTATCGATCAGTTGCTGGCCGAAGTGGAGCAGCGTCGCCTGCCGTTCCACGTTGGCTACAACTTCCGTTTCCATCCTGGATTGCAGCGCCTCAAGGCTCTGCTTGACGACGGTTTCTTCGGGCGCCTGCTGAGTGTGCGTTCGGAAATCGGCGAGTATCTGCCTAACTGGCATCGCTACGAGGACTACCGGCAGATGTACGCCGCGCGCGCCGATCAGGGCGGCGGGGTGATTCTGTCGCAGATTCACGAGATGGATCTGATCTACTGGTTCTTCGGTCTGCCGCGCAGCATCGTCACCCATGGCGGCCAGCTCAGCCATCTGGAAATTGACGTCGAAGACACCGCTTCGTCACTGATGCGCTGCGATGGCGCCATGGGCAGCTTCCCCATCCTGCTGCATCAGGATTATCTGCAACGCCCGCCGGTGCGCTGCTTCAAGATCGTCGGCGACGCCGGTTATGCCGAGATCGACCTGCTGGCCAACCGTTTGCGCGTTTACGGCGCTGAAGGCGAGTTGAGCGAGGAGAAAGACTTCCCCGGTTTCGTGCGCAACGACATGTTCCTGGCTCAGGCGCGGCATTTCCTCGATTGTGTGAACGGCTCGGCTACGCCGCAGGTGAGCCTGCACGACGGCCTGCAGAGCCTGCGTCTGGCACTGGCGGCCCTGCGTTCACTGAAGGAGGGCAGGGAAGTGGCGCTGAGCGAGGTTAACGTGCATGGCTAGCGTAGACAGTCTGTTCCGTCTGGACGGTCGCGTGGCCGTTATCACCGGTGGCGCGGGCCTGCTGGGTTATCAGCATGCCGCAACCATCGCTGGCCTTGGCGGCATCCCGGTGCTGCTGGATATCAACGGCGAAGCCCTGACCGCCAACGCCGCCAAGTTGGCCGAAGAAACAGCGTGCCAGGCGCCGACCTACGTGGTTGATATTACCGACCTGCAGGCACTCGAGGCCGTTGGGCAGCAGCTCTTGGCCGATCATGGCCGGGTGGACATCCTGATCAACAATGCCGCACGCAATCCCAAGGTGGAGAGCGCCGGCGACAAGGACTTTTCCCGCCTGGAGCACTTCCCCTGGGAGCAATGGCAGCTCGACCTGAACGTCGGCCTAGGCGGTGCGTTCAACTGCGCCAAGGTGTTCGGCGCGCAGATGGCGCGGCAGGGTGGTGGGGTGATCGTCAATATTGCCTCCGACCTCGGTGTCATCGCGCCGGATCAGCGCCTGTACCGGGTCGAAGGGCGCGAGTCCGGGCAGCAGCCGGTCAAACCGGTGACTTACTCGGTGGTCAAGCATGGCCTGATCGGCCTGACCAAGTACCTGGCCACCTACTGGTGTGAGCAGGGCGTGCGTTGCAATGCGCTCTCGCCTGGCGGCGTTTATGCCGGGCAGAACGATGTGTTCGTCAGCAAGCTGACGCAACTGATTCCGCTCGGCCGTATGGCCGATGCTGACGAGTACCGGGGCGCCATTGCCTTTCTGTGCTCCGATGCTTCCGCCTACATGAACGGCGCCAACCTCGTGATGGACGGAGGGCGCAGCACATGGTGAGCCGAGAGCTGATCGCCCGGCAGTGCATCTGCTGTGGTAACGGCGACCTAAGCCGGTCGCCAGCGGTGCTGATGCCGTTCGTTGCCCTGCGGGTGTTCGGCCACGAGCCGGTGGAGATCACCGACGAGTGGGGGCTGCGCGATTTGCGTCAGGGCATGGCCTATACGCTGTGCAGTTCGCTGCAGTGCCAGGATTGCGGTGCTCTGTTTCTCGACTATCGCTTCACTGACCAGCAGATGGCGGCGCTTTACCACAATTACCGTGACGAGCTTTACAACGCTCAGCGCATCCGTTTCGAGCCGAACTACGTCAACGTGATACCTCACTATCACGAGCGTGCCGCCTACCTCGACGAGGTCGAGGCCTGGCTCGCTCCGTATCTGCCCGATGCTCCCGCGGTGTTGGACTGGGGGGGCGACAGCGGTATCAACAGCCCTTTTCGCGAGTGCAATCGCCTGCTGCACATCCACGATATCTCCGGCGTAGAGCTGGTGCCTGGCGCCGAGCGTATTGAGCCGCAACTCATGGGGCGCCATCGCTATGACCTCGTTTCCTGTAGCCAGGTGCTCGAGCATGTGGCCTTCCCCTACGATCAGGTACAGCGGATGCTGCCGGCTCTGCATCCGACGTCCCTGTTGTATCTCGAGGTGCCGCATGAAGCACTGAT
The DNA here is from genome assembly GCF_018221585.1 of Pseudomonas sp. KB-10. Taxonomy (NCBI): domain Bacteria; kingdom Pseudomonadati; phylum Pseudomonadota; class Gammaproteobacteria; order Pseudomonadales; family Pseudomonadaceae; genus Pseudomonas; species Pseudomonas sp. KB-10. The sequence goes on along the minus strand of NZ_QYYB01000002.1, from coordinate 168,445 downwards.
TCGTGAGCATCCCGGTAGCTTGCAACTGGCACCGCTGAAGCGGCACTGGCACGAGCACGTCAATTTCTTCACCGAAACTGCAATGCGTCGCTTGCTGGCGCGGCTCGGTCTGCAGGTGGTGGATGTATTGCGCTTGCCGGTGGACGTCGGCTGGACGAGAGGCGAGGTCATGGGCGTGCTGGCGAGGCTTGCGTGAGATGGGCGGTATGACTCGTCATCCGGTGATCGCCGAAGACATCGAGCTGGTTTTCTCTCGCCCCGAAGACTGGCGCCGTTTCGCCGGTCGTCATGTCCTCATCGCCGGCGCTACCAGCTTCCTGGCGAGTTATCTGGTGGAGTTCTTCGCCTCGCTGAGCGAGCGCTGGCCGGAGTCTCCGGTGGTCATTCACGCTCTGGCGCGCAATTCGCAGAAGCTACGCCAGCGCTTCGCGCATCTGGCCGAGCGAGACTGGTTCCGACCGATCATTCAGGATGTCTGCGCGCCGATGCCCGCTTTGCCGCAGGTCGACTTCATCGTCCACGCCGCAGGCGCCGGCAGCCCCCGGCAATACCTTGCAGACCCGGTCGGCACGCTGCGCTCCAATGTGCTGGGGGCGTTCAATCTGCTGGAGTTGGCCAAGGCGCATGGCGCGCGCCTGCTGTTCATGAGCAGCGGTGCGGTCTATGGCCATGGTCACAGCGAGGAGGCCATCGGCGAGAGCGATTTTGGCGCCCTTGACCCGTTGGATGTCTCGGCCTGCTACGGTGAAGGCAAGCGGGTGGTGGAAACCCTGTGTGCCGATTATCACCGCCAGTACGGCGTGCATGCCGTGATTGCGCGTATTTCTCATACCTATGGCCCAGGGATCGCGCTGGATGACGGCCGCTCCTTCGCCGATTTTGTCGCTGACGCCCTGGCCGGGCGCGATATCGTGCTCAATAGTGATGGTTCCGGCAGTCGTCCGTTCTGCTATGTGGCCGATACTGCTGCGGCGTTCCTGATCCTGCTGCTGCGAGGGGAGGGTGGCAGTGCCTACAACGTCGGCCTGGATCAGGAAACCACCATCCTCGATCTGGCCAGGCTGATCGCGCGGCTTTCTCCAATACCTGGCCTCAAGGTCAAGCACCTGCCACCCAGTATGGAGCGGCAGGCACTGTTTCGCGCTGGTGGCCACTTCGATCTGGCGCGTATGGAGCGCCTGGGATGGCGCCCGGTGATATTGCCCGAAGAAGGTTTCGAGCGAACCCTGCGTTATTTCATTGAATCCTGAACGGTAAACCGACATGGAAAAGACACTTCATAATCGCTTGATCCTGGCTCGGGACCGCTACAGGGCTGGTGAGATCGACAAGTACCAGTACGCGGAGCATCTCAATGGCCTGCATGCCGGGCTGTTCGATTACGTTGCTTTTTTGGCCGACATCGATGTGGCAGAAATTCGCATCACTGCCCAGGGCGTCGAAATTCGTTCGGCCCTTCATCAAATCAGCATGCTGATGGACCCGGTCGATCTACACTCCACGCCCTACACGCTGCTGGATTTCGGCAGCTACGAGACGGAGGAGACCCGTTTTCTCAAGGCGGTTTTTGGTGATGGCGACGTGTTCCTCGATATCGGTGCGAACCTCGGCTGGTACTCGCTTGTACTGGGGCGCAATTGCCCTGGCTCACGGATATTCGCCTTCGAACCGATTCCAAGCACTGTCGCAGCACTCGAAAAGAACATTCGTCTCAATGCCCTGCAGAACGTAGAGCCGATCTGCATGGGCATGTTCAACAAGGAAGACGAGTTGAGTTTCCTCTATGCGCCGGATGTTTCTGGCGCCACTTCGCTCAAGGTCACCGGGCAGACCCGTGGCCGTACCTCGATTCAGAGCGTGACCTGTCGCACCACGACCCTGGATAGCTTCTGCGCCGAGCGCGATATCGTTCCCACATTGCTGAAGATCGATGTCGAGGGCGCGGAACTGATGGTGGTGCAGGGCGGGGGTGAGACTTTGCAGCATACCCCGATCATCCTCATGGAACTGTTGCGCAAGTGGTCGCGGGAATTCGGCTATCACCCCAATGACGTGTTTGCCTTGTTGGCGCAATACGGCTATGGCGCCTGGGTCTTTAGCGCCGACGGATCCTTGCAAAGCTGCGATCAGGTGACCGAAGAAACCATCCAGACCAATTACGTATTCCTGCACCCGCAGAAACACGCTGAAGTGATTGCCCGCTGGGCGACCGCTCCCACCCGTTAGAGGTTCATCCGATGCTCGCGCCTGCGGCCATAAAATATGGCCTCATAACCAACGTCATGACCTTCGGCCATCTCACATCAGGAAGTCGGAGCAACCTGGGCGACGATATTCAGACCCACGCGGTCGAACACTTGTACGCCTGCATGGGCATCGCACCTGAGCAAATCGTGCGGCTCAATCGTTATGAGTTTCAGCAATACGACGGGCGTCATGGCTACATCCTGATGCCGATGTGTGGTTACTTCACCCTGGGCAACGCGCAGAGCCCCTTGCCGCTGTCACCCTACATCATCCCCGTCTACTTCAGTTTCGGTCTGTCCAGCGATGTCGACGATCCCGTGCAGCTGGAGCATTTCCGCCGGCACGAACCCATCGGTACACGTGACGAGCGGGTCATGCAGATGTTCCGCTCGCGTGGGGTGGCGGCTTTTCTGTCGGGGTGCCTGACCATCACCTTTCCCCTTCGCGAGCGCGCTCCGACCAATGGCAAGGTGTTTCTCGTCGACGTACCGGACGAGGTGCTCAAGCACATGCCTCAAGCGCTTCTCGATAAGTCCGAGCGTTTGACGCACGTATACCCTTATGAGCGCATTCCCTCCGATCAGGAGGAGGCTGATCGGCTGGATGCCCTGGCGCGCGAGTTGTGTAGACGCTATGCCGACGAAGGTGCACTGATCGTGACCAGCCGTCTGCATTGCGCAGCACCCTGCATCGCAATGGGCATCCCGACCATCGTCGTGGCACACAATATCAGTGATCGCTTCGCCTGGTTGGATCGCTTCGTGAAGATCCATACTCGGGACACCTTCGCCGAGATCGATTGGAACCCCGAGGTGCCGGATATCGAAGAGGTCAAACAGAAGATCCGCAGCGCGGCAGCCAGGCAAATAGAACTCGCTCGTGAGCGCTGGGCGCCTTGGGCTGAAATCAGTGCGTTCTACGAGTCGCGCGAGCGTAGCCGCTACAATCATCTGATGGAGCAGGCGTTGCATCGTTTGCTACCTGATGATTCGACCCCCCTGCGTTTTGCATTCTGGGGGGCAAATACTCATGGTGTTCGTTTGAGTCGTGCACTACGAGCGCTACGTCCCGGCAGTGAGCTGGTGGTCGTTGTGGATGAATACTTGCAGGCTGACCGTTTTTGTGGGGTGTCCGTGGTGCGTTCGGAGGCGCTGGAGGCATTACGGCGAGACGGAGTCTATGTATTCATTGCCACATTCGCCGGACGTGAATACGCAGAGCGGCATTTGCGCGAAAAGGGGGTCGATTATGGTTGCCTGTTCGATGACTTATTGACGTTCCATGCATTGTCTTGAATGTGTTGAGTCCGGCAGTTGCGCGAGGCTCATCAGCTTGCCAGTGTGAGTCAATGGATATCTGATCGAATGTCGTGTTTTTATTGGGCGTCTGCTTGAGGATAAGCTTCATCCCCAATCGCGGTGTGGCTACATTTGATCATGCCTTACAGCTCCAGCGGTCTCTTTAGGGGCAATGCCTTTTCGCGTGAGTCCGCTTGAATCAAACAGATATGTAAAAGGGAAACTGGCAATGCAACGTGAGCTGTTTATCAAGCGCCCGCTGCCGTATTACATACAAGCTCCGAACTATCGTAGGAGCTCCTCGGGTATTCGCGTCATGCACATGTTATGTGACGCGTTAAACCGCTCGGGACAGGAGGCCTATATCGTCGCCGACGTCCTGAATCCTCAATTGATGACCCCCAAGCTGACGCCAGATGTAGTGGAGTTGCATCGCAGTCAGGGGCTGCAGCCGATTGCCATCTATCCAGAGATCATTGATGGCAATCCGCTCAACGCCAGTACTGTTGTACGTTACATACTCAACCAGCCAGGGTTCGTCGAGGGGCGGGGTAAGTATGAGAACGACGACATTCTGTTTTCTTACACCGAACCTCTGCTGCTACCGGGCATGGCAGAAGACCGAGTTCTGTATTTGCCGGCTCCGGATCTGAAGGTTTTCTGCCCGCCTACTGATCCCGCAAAACGCGTTCCAGGCAAAGTTTGCTATTACCAGGGGCGGCGTGGTCAGGCCAAAGTCGCCCCGGCATTGTTGCCGGCAGATGCCGTGGAAATTACCGCGCAGTGGCCCGCCACCTGGGAGGAATTGGCCGATCTGTTTCAGCAGTGCGAGTTTTTTTACTGCACCGAAGCGTCGGCACTAGGCGGAGAGGCTGCACTTTGTGGCTGCCTGGCCGTCATCTTGCCCAACGAATGGGCGCCACTGAAGCTCGAACCCACAGCTTATGGCGTGGCTTGGAGCCTTGAGCCTGAAGAGATTGAGCGGGCTAAATCTACCAATCATCTGCTGCGTGACCGGCTACTCAAGGCTCAGATCGATTTCTGGCCAGCCCTGGATCACTTCATTGCGGTTACCCAGGCTGCAGCGCAAGAGCGCGCTGCCACTGCTAGAAAGAGTACTTTGCAGGCATGGCTGGCCGATCGCTTGCCGACGGCTGCCGAGAACCGCCTGATCGGAGAGTATCTGCAGGCGCATCAGGGTGGGCCTTCTATCGGTGTTGTTGTGCTCGATGCCGAGGGGCAATCCGAGGCCTTGATGGCCACGCTCAAGAGTTTGCTTGGCGAGCGTTGCCTGTACGCGACGTTGCGTATTTTGGTGATCACGCCATCCAAGGTGCCGGCCACATCGGCAGCGGACAAGCTGCACTTCCTGCCGATGACCGACGAGCCTTTGGCGACGCAGATCAATCGTGCGGTCGAGGGGAGTGACTGTCAGTGGTTCATGCTGGCGCGCGCTGGTGACGAGTTCACCCAGAGTGGGTTGATGGTCGCGGCGTTAGAGTTGGCGGGCAATCCCGATTGTCGCGCTGTCTATGGTGATCAGTTGCAGCGTCTGCCCGATGGCAATCTGGGCGCCGCTTTCCTGCCTGGTTTCAACCTTGATCTGTTGCTCAGCTTTCCGTTGGTCATGGCGCGTTACTGGCTGTATCGCCGCGATCTCTTCATCAACTGCGGTGGTTTCGATGCCGAGTATCCCGAGGCCTTCGAGTTCGAGCTGCTGACCCGGCTCATCGAGCAGGATGGGCTGGTGGGGCTGGGGCATATCGACGAGCCGTTGCTGATTACCGCTGCGCCGACGCTGCGCGATAACCCCGACGAGCTCCGCGTGATCGAACGTCATCTGCGCAATCGTGGCTATCAAGCCCAGCTTCTGCCCGGTTTGCCTGCACGTTACCGCGTGCACTACGGCCATGCTGCCACACCGCTGGTGTCGATCATCCTGTCCACTGATGTTCCGCTGCCTAAGCTGCAGCGTTGTATCGACAGCTTGTTGGAGAAAACTGCCTACGCCCATTACGAGCTGCTGCTAGTTGATACCGGTGCGCGTGCCGACGTCAGTGCCTGGCTGCGTGAGGTGGCCGCGCTGGGCGATGATAAGGTGCGTGTGCTGGCGGTCAGTGGCACGTTGGCGCAGAACCACGCAGCCGAGCAGGCGCGTGGTGAATACTTGCTGCTGCTTTCCGGGGCGGCAGCAATCGTCAATGCGGATTGGTTGGACGAATTGCTCAACCATGCTCAGCGCCCGGAAGTAGGCGTGGTTGGCGGCAAGCTGCTCACACCTGGCGGACGCATCGCCCAGGCGGGCTTGGTGCTGGGGCTCAACGGCCCCGCTACGCCTGCCTTTGTGGGCGAGCCGATGGACGCGGCGGGTTATCTGCAGCGCTTACAGGTCGACCAGAACTACAGTGCCGTGGGGGACGCCTGCCTGATGGTGCGTGCCGAACTGTTCCGTCAGCTCGGCGGACTGGATGGCGGTCTGGCTGCATTCCGTGACGTGGATCTGTGCCTGAAGGCGCGTGAGGCAGGCTACCTGACGGTTTGGGCGGCACATGCAGCGGTTTTGCATGAGGCGCCGTCCCAGCGGGTAGAGGCTGCGGTGGAAGATCAGCTCTATGAGCGTTATCTGCCGCAATTGGCGAATGATCCGGCCTACAACCGCAACCTAGCCCTCAGTGGAGGGGGATTTGATCTAGAAAGTGACGTATCGCTGACTTGGCGCCCGCTCAGTTGGCGGCCCTTGCCGGTGATACTGGCACACCCTGCCGACCCGTGGGGCTGTGGACACTATCGGGTGATCCAGCCATTCTCGGCCATGAAATCCGAAGGACTGGCTGATGGCATGTTGTCCATGGGCTTACTGCAGGTCACCGATCTCGAACGCTTCGCGCCGGACGTGGTGGTGCTGCAGCGCCAGATCGGCGATGAGCGTCTGGAGGCGATGCGGCGCATCCGCAAGTTCTCGCGCGCCTTCACCGTCTATGAACTCGATGACTATCTGCCCAACCTGCCGATCAAGAGCGTGCACCGTGAGCACATGCCCAGGGATATTCTCAAGTCCCTGCGCCGTGGCCTGAGTTTCGTCGATCGCTTCGTGGTCTCTACTGCGCCGCTAGCCGAAGCCTTCGCCGGGTTGCATGACGATATTCGCGTAGTGGAGAACCGCTTGCCGCTCGGGTGGTGGCAGGGCCTGGATGCCAAGCGCAGGCGTGGGCGCAAGCCACGGGTCGGTTGGGCCGGTGGGGTCAGTCATACCGGGGATCTGGAGTTGATCGCGGATGTGGTCAAGGAACTGGCAGGGGAGGTGGAGTGGGTCTTCTTCGGCATGTGCCCAGCCGCCATCCGTCCCTACATCCATGAGATGCATGCCGGGGTCGAGATCGATTCGTATCCAGCTGCATTGGCGCGTCTGGATCTGGATCTGGCGCTGGCGCCGGTCGAGCAGAACCTGTTCAACGAGTGCAAGAGTAACCTGCGCCTGCTTGAGTACGGCGCCTGTGGTTTTCCCGTGGTATGCAGTGATCTGGAGTGCTACAAGGGGGATCTGCCCGTAACCCGGGTCAAGAACCGTTTCCGCGACTGGGTCGAAGCCATCCGTATGCACATCAACGACCTCGATGCTGCAGCCGAAGCGGGAGATCGCTTGCGCGCGGCGGTCTATCGCGACTGGATGCTCGAAGGTGCAGGCCTGCAGCGCTGGCGCGATGCCTGGATGCCGGACTGAGCGTGCGTGATTGCCGTCGAGCTCAACGCGAATGGCTCGACGGTTTTCAGGCAGAGCGTTCTCTGGTCAGCGAGAGCGCTGTTAAATGACTGAGCGGGAAAGAATAAAAAAAGCTTAAAAAAGTCCCTAAAGCTCATTGGGGAGGCGCCGATAAAGAGATCGAATGCGAACTCTCTGGGCGTCTGAGCATGCAGGCCCGAGCTCGCAAGCTCAGACAATCGGTACTCAAGGTCATCTGGAGGCAATACCATGGCCCTTACAGTCAACACTAACGTTGCGTCCCTCAACACTCAGCGTAACCTGAACAGCTCTTCCAAAGGCCTGGACACTTCCCTCCAGCGTCTTTCCACCGGTTATCGTATCAATAGCGCGAAGGACGATGCAGCAGGCCTGCAGATCTCCAACCGCCTGACCAGCCAGATCAACGGCCTGGGCGTTGCGACCCGCAACGCCAACGACGGTATCTCCCTGGCGCAGACCGCTGAAGGCGCTCTGCAGCAGTCCACAGGTATTCTGCAGCGTATGCGTGACCTGGCCCTGCAGTCGGCCAACGGTTCCAACGGTGCGACCGAACGTGCTGCACTGCAGTCCGAAGTGTCCCAGCTGCAACAGGAACTGAACCGCATTTCCGAAACCACCAGCTTCGGTGGCCGCAAGATCCTCGACGGTTCGTTCGGTTCTCAGAGCTTCCAGGTGGGTGCCAACGCCTATGAGACCATCAGCGTCTCCATCGGCTCGGCTGCGACTGATCGCATCGGCATCAACCGTGTCACCACTTCCGGTGGTGGTGCTGGCAGCATCGCCAGTGGTGCCAGTGGTGCAGCCGCTTATGGTACTTCTGCCTACTCCGACACTTCGTTCCAGATCGCTTCCAAGTTCACCGCAGGTGCATCCGGTGGTGTGGTCGACATTAGCGGTCCGGCCAGTGGCGCCGCAGCCAGTGAAATCGCTCGCGCTGTCAATGCCAAGAGTGACGAGACTGGTGTGACCGCCAATGCCCGTACTGTTGCGGAGTTGGGCACCATTTCTGCGAGTGGCACTATTTCCTTCGAGCTGTATGGTGCTAACAGCACTACCAAGGATACCGATAAAGCAGTCATTTCTGCGGTAGTGACCGATACCAAGGATCTGGGCGCCCTTGCTGACGCCATCAACAAGGAGACCGGTAAGACGGGTATCTCCGCCATCTCCAAGGGTGACAAGATCGAACTGGTTAACTCGCGCGGTGATGCCATCGCGATCAAGAACTACCAGGGCGGTAGCGGTGCGACTGCAAGCCTGCAGACCAAGAACTTTGCTGGTGACGAGAACGTTGGTAGCTCCGGCAGCATCACGGCAGGTGGCGGTGCTCGTGCTGACGGCCAGGTTCAACTGGAAGCGGCTGATGCCTTTGAAGTGCGCGGCATGAGTGCCGGCCTGGGTGAGGACAAGTTTAGTACCCTGGACTCGGTTCGTGACATCGATATCAGCACCGCCGGTGGCGCGCAGACCGCTCTGGGTATCATCAACGGCGCGATCTCCAATATCGATAGTCAGCGCGCTCAGCTTGGTGCGGTGCAGAATCGCTTCGAGAACACCATCTCGAATCTGCAGAGCATCAGTGAGAACTCCTCGGCCGCCCGCAGCCGAATTCAGGACACTGACTTCGCTACCGAGACTGCGAACCTGACCAAGAACCAGATCCTGCAGCAGGCAGGTACTGCGATCCTGGCCCAGGCCAACCAGCTGCCGCAGGCCGTGCTCAGCCTGCTGGGCTAAGGTAAAGGCGCTAGACTGCGGGGGGAAGGGCTTGGCTCTTTCCCCCGTTACCTCATTGTGAGGAGAAATGTATGGACGTTGGTTCGGTTAAGCTCCCTGTACTTCCTGCGCTTGGCCGCGATGGCAGCGTATCTGGTGCTGTCGATGTCCGCCAGAAATCCACCGCTGCTGGCGATGCCGGCGCTGCTAAGGATGTGGACGAGGCTGCACAGCCTGGTGCAAGCACCGTCCAGCCTGCTCAGGGTGTGAGTCGCAAGCAGGTCGAGGATGCGGTTGCGACTATTCAGGAGTTCGTTCAAAGCGTTCGACGCAGCATTAACTTTGCCGTAGACGACGGTTCTGGCCGGGTCGTGGTAAAGGTAACGGACGCTGGATCAGGTGATGTGATTCGACAAATTCCATCAGAAGAAGCGCTCAAGCTGGCAGAGAACCTGTCGGAGGTGCGTAGTCTACTGTTCAAGGCTGAGGCATAAGCAGTAAACCTTGGCATGAGTTTTGATTGATACTCGTCCCGATGATGAGTGACGTCGAATGTTTGACGAGGTAGCACAACATGGCCGGTATTACAGGAATAAACTCGGGACTCAACATTGACGAGATCGTCAAGTCTCTGGTCAATGCTGAAAAAGCGCCGAAGGCCAATCAGCTCGACAATCTCGAGAAAGCTACCACTACCCGGATTTCGGCGATCGGCACGCTTACTGGAGCGATCAACACCTTCAAAAGCGCCGTTGACTCCTTGAACAAGGCCTCTCTCTTCGAATCGCGCACGGCCAGCACGTCCAGTAGCAGCGTGGTAAAAGCCTCGGCGACATCCACGGCTCCAGCCGGTAGCTACAGCTTGCAAGTGCAGCAGCTGGCATCCAGCAGCAAGGTAGCGCTGCAGTCCGTATCTGGTGGCACTGGCGCTAAGTTTAGTGGTGGTATCCTGGAGATTTCTGCCGGTTCGACGAGTATCAATGTCGAAGTCACGGAGGCCAACAATACTCTGGCCGGGATACGCGACTCGATCAATGAGGCCGGTAAGAGCAGTGGTATCAGCGCAACCATTATTACAGACGACTCAGGTTCTCGCTTGGTATTGAGTTCGACCAAGACAGGGCAGGGTAATGACGTAAAGGTGACGGTGCCGCCACCTTCAGGTGATGAAGTAGCAGGCGATAACCAGCTTTCCGTGCTGGCTTTCACCGCCGCCGATGATCCTGATAATACCGGCGCCTATCTAAAGCCAGATTCGACCTCCGGTGCGGGTGGGGTCATTACTCAAGCTAAGTCTGCCAAATTGACCATCGACGGTCTGCAATTGGTTCGGAACAACAATCGTATCGAGGACGCCCTTGAAGGTGTAACGCTTGATCTGCTTGCTGCCCAAAGCTCCAGCGATCTGGCCGATGGCAAGACCATTAATCTTACCGTGGGCGTCGACAAAGGCACTGTAAAAAGCAGCCTTCAAAAGTTCGTCGATGCCTACAATGCGCTAATCTCCACTACCTCGCAGCTGACGGCTTTCGTCCCGGTGGATGGTTCCAAGCCTGTAACGGGGCCTCTGTTCGGTGATACATCCGTACGTAGCCTTATCTCAGGAATGCGTAACGAATTGGTGAGTGCATCTGGGCAAGGCGGCATTCAAGCGCTTGCGGAGTTGGGTATCACCACCGCAAAGGACGGCAAACTGTCCCTGGACGACACTAAGCTAACTGCTGCGCTAGATAAGAACTTCGACGAGGTAGGGGCTTATCTGACTGGGAACGGCGGTTTGATGGGGCGCCTGTCGAGTTTTACCTCCTCGTACGTTGCTACTGATGGGGTGCTCAAGCAGCGTAACGATGCGCTACAAGCCACCAAGCAGGATGTCGACAAGCAGCGCAAGGCGTTGGACGTGCGTGTCGAGAGTCTGCAAAAGCGTCTTTATTCGCAATTCAATGCCATGGATTCTCTGGTCGGGCAGCTCAAGCAAACCAGCAATAGCCTGAGCAGCATGCTCGCCAACCTGCCCGGCTTCGTCAGAAAGGATAAGTAATTCATGAGCAAAAACCCGATCGATGCCTACAAGCAGGTCAAAACCAGCCAAGAGGTGTCCCCTTATCGTACGGTGCAGCTGTTGCTCGAAGGCGCCTTGCAACGTGTGATGCTGGCCAAGCAAGCGCTCGCTGAAGGCGATACCGAGATTCGTGGCATGGCCGTAGGCAGTACCATCACCATTTTGGGTGTGCTGCAGGCTGCTCTGGACAAAGAACTTGGCGGAGAGATCGCCGAGAATCTGGATGCGCTCTATGACTACATGACTCGCCGTCTGGCAGGTGTAGCGCTGGATGAAACGCCTCGTACATTGGACGAAGTTCAGGCCCTGCTGACCGATATCAAGACCGCCTGGGATGCGATCGGCCCTGAGGTCGAGCCAGCGACGGCAGGGTGATTTTTCGCTAAAGGTTCAGTCGCGTTCGCCGATACGCTAAGTATCAAGCCTATCGTTAGAGCGAGAGCGATTATGAATGCAATGGCGGCCCTCAGGCAGTATCAAACCGTCAACAACCAAGCCCAGGCTGCAGAGGCTAGCCCTCATCGTCTGATTCAGATGTTGATGGAGGGCGGCTTGTCTCGCATCGCTCAGGCGCGTGGCGCCATGGAGCGCGAGCAGACTGCGCTGAAAGGCGAGCTGATCGGCAAGAGCATTGCCATCATCGCCGGTTTGCGGGAGAGTCTGGATCATCAGCAGGGTGGTGAGCTGGCTGGTAACCTGGACAGTCTGTATGAATACATGATCGCCCGTTTGACCGAGGCCAACGTCAGCAATGAGCCCGAACTTCTCGAAGAAGTATCGATGCTGCTGCGTAACATCAAACAGGGTTGGGATGCCATCGCTCAGTAATGAGCTGGCATCGGAGGAGAAGCGAATGAGTTCATCCGTCCAGCATCTGCAAGCCACCGGGTCGGCCCTGCGTGATGCGTTGGCCAATCAGGACTGGGCCGCGATTGGCGCGCTCGATGTGCAATGCCGTATGGCAGTCGAAGCAGCCATGGTCGATAGTCGCGAAGAGGAAGACCTGCGCAGCGGCTTGGAAAACCTCCTCGCACTCTACCGTGAGCTGGTCACCGTTTGTCAGGCCGAGCAGCAGCGTCTGGCCAGTGAGCTGGTGCAGCTCAATCAATCCCACCAGGGCGCCAAGGTCTATCAGCTTTTCGGCTAATTCTCCGCGTTTACCGAGTTTAACCAGCAGGTTCGACTCGGTTTCCTCTCGTTGCGCTTTCTGTTTTTCTCTCCTTTCATCGATTGCTGATTACTTGGCTTTGCAAGCGGCTGCTTGGGTGATGCTTACAAGGAGCAAAAAAGTACGCCATAAAATTGACTGGCTTCAATTTTTTGACTTTACTAGTGGCAAGTTGCCGGTGTGCGCCGAAGAACTGGCGTGCAATTTCCCTTACTCCTCGGGTCAGACAAGCACAAGATGTGGCGTGAAACCAAAATCCTGTTGATCGACGACAATGCCGCGCGCCGCCATGAGCTGGCGATCATTCTGAGCTTTCTCGGGGAAGAGCATCTGGCCTGCACCAGTCAGAACTGGCGCAGTGCGGTCGCCGAGCTGGGGGCCAGTCGCGAAGTGCTCAGCGTCTTGCTGGGCGATGTCGAGGCCAAGGGCGGCGCGCTGGAGCTGACCAAGCAGATCGCCGGCTGGGATGAGTTTCTGCCGCTATTGACGATCGGCGAATTCAGCTTCGCCGAGTGGCCGGAAGACCTGCGTAGGCGGGTGCTGGCCAGCCTGGAAACCCCGCTCAGCTACAACAAACTGCTCGACTCCCTGCATCGTGCCCAGGTCTATCGTGAAATGTACGACCAGGCCCGTGACCGGGGCCGTCAGCGCGAGCCCAACCTGTTTCGCAGCCTGGTAGGCACCAGTCGCGCCATCCAGCAAGTCAGGCAAATGATGCAGCAGGTGGCCGATACCGAGGCCAGCGTGTTGATTCTCGGTGAGTCCGGAACCGGCAAGGAAGTGGTCGCGCGCAACCTGCACTATCACTCCAAGCGCCGTGAAGCGCCGTTCGTACCGGTCAACTGTGGTGCCATTCCTGCCGAATTGCTGGAGAGCGAGCTGTTTGGGCATGAGAAAGGCGCGTTCACCGGCGCCATCACCAGTCGGGCAGGGCGCTTCGAGCTGGCCAATGGCGGCACGCTGTTCCTCGACGAGATCGGTGACATGCCGCTGCCGATGCAGGTCAAGCTGTTGCGTGTGCTGCAGGAGCGAACCTTCGAGCGCGTTGGCAGCAACAAGACCCAGACGGCTGATGTGCGCATCATCGCTGCCACGCACAAGAACCTGGAGAAGATGATCGAGGACGGCAGCTTCCGCGAGGATCTGTACTACCGCCTAAATGTCTTCCCGATCGAAATGGCGCCGCTGCGCGAGCGCATCGAAGACATCCCGCTGCTGATGAACGAGCTGATCTCGCGCATGGAGCACGAAAAGCGCGGCTCCATACGCTTCAATTCCGCCGCTATCATGTCGCTGTGCCGCCATGACTGGGCAGGCAACGTGCGCGAGCTAGCCAATCTGGTGGAGCGTATGGCAATCATGCATCCCTATGGCGTGATCGGCGTTGGCGAACTGCCGAAGAAATTCCGTCATGTCGACGATGAAGATGAGCAGCTTGCAGCCAGCCTGCGTGACGAGATGGAAGAGCGCGCGGCGATCATGGCCGGCCTGCCGGGCCTGGATACGCCGGCGATGCTGCCGCCGGAAGGTCTGGATCTGAAGGACTACCTTGGCAACCTGGAGCAAGGGCTGATCCAGCAAGCGCTGGACGATGCTGGTGGCGTGGTGGCCCGTGCGGCCGAACGCCTGCGTATTCGGCGTACCACCTTGGTGGAGAAAATGCGCAAGTACGGTATGAGTCGCCGCGAAGAGGACGGCCAAGAGGAGGATTGATCCCTCTGGCGCAGGCTAGATAGCAGAACGAAAGCCGGAGCTTTGACGCAAGCTCCGGCTTCGTTTTTTCAAGTGATTGAAAAATAACAATAAAAAAGTAGGCACGCGGATTGCTAAAGCTCTTGTATCCGACCGTCTTCTGACGGTGCGTCGTACGAGAGAAGCAGATGGAAGCCAACCGTCGTCCTACCGAGTCAGCCGAGCCAAGCCTTGCTGCGCCGCTCGAACAAGCCAGTCGTGCAGGACTGGAGCAGGCCTTTGCCCTGTTCAATCAGATGTCCAGCCAGCTCAGCGAGTCGTACAGCCTGCTCGAGGCACGAGTCAATGAGCTGAAGGGGCAGCTGGCGCTGGTCAGCGCTCAGCGTATGCAGGAGTTGGCCGAGAAGGAACGTCTGGCGCATCGCTTGCAGAGCCTGCTGGATCTGCTGCCCGGTGGCGTGATCGTCATCGATGGTCAGGGTGTCGTACGTGAAGCCAACCCCGTGGCCCGCGCATTGCTGGGCCAGCCGCTGGTGGGCATGCTCTGGCGCCAGGTGATCGCTCGCAATTTCGCGCCGCGTGAAGATGACGGCCACGAAATCTCCATGCGCGATGGACGTCGGTTATCCATCGCGACCCGTTCCCTGCATGGGGAGCCAGGGCAGTTGGTACTGCTGACGGACCTGACGGAAACCCGTCGCCTGCAGGATCAGCTATCTCGTCATGAGCGTCTCTCGGCGCTGGGGCGAATGGTGGCTTCGCTCGCGCATCAGATTCGCACACCACTCTCCGCTGCTTTGCTCTATGCCAGCCATCTCAACGAGCAGGTTCTGCCAGCCGAACAGCAGCAGCGTTTCGCTGGGCGCTTGAAGGAGCGTCTGCACGAGCTGGAGAACCAGGTACGCGACATGCTGATCTTCGCCCGTGGAGAGCTGCCATTGCCGGATCGTCTGGCGCCGTCGGCCCTGTTCGATGCGCTGCGTGCGGCTGCCGACGCGCATGTCGGTGGCATGGCCGTGCGCTGGCAGTGCGATGTGCGCGACGGTGAGTTGTTGTGCAATCGCGACACACTGGTCGGCACCGTGCTCAACCTGATCGACAATGCCATCCAGGCGGCTGGCCGCGAGGCGCGTCTGAAGATTCATCTGTATCGCCGCGAAAACCAATTGCGCCTGTGCGTCAGTGACGACGGGCCGGGGATGACTCAGGAAACCCTGGCGCGTCTGGGCGAACCCTTCTTTACCACCAAGACCACCGGAACCGGCCTCGGCCTGGCCGTGGTCAAGGCTGTGGCGCGTGCTCATCAGGGCCAACTGCTGCTGCAATCACGTGCAGGTCGTGGCACCTGCGCCATCGTTTCTCTACCGCTGCTCGATGCAGCGCCTCACTCGAATCAGGAGTAACCCATGGCTGCCAAAGTCCTGCTGGTTGAAGACGATCGCGCACTGCGCGAAGCCCTGGCCGACACCCTGTGCCTGGGCGGGTATGATTATCGGGCGGTTGATTGTGCCGAAGCGGCCTTGGTCGCGCTGACCGAGGAGCCCTTCGGCCTGGTGGTGAGTGACGTCAATATGCCGGGTATGGATGGGCATCAGTTGTTGGCGCAGATTCGCAGCCGCTACCCGCAACTGCCGGTACTGTTGATGACGGCGTTCGGCGCCGTGGAGCGCGCGGTGGATGCCATTCGCCAGGGTGCGGCCGATTATCTGGTCAAGCCGTTCGAGCCGCGCACGCTACTGGAGTTGGTGGCCAAGCACGCACTGGGCAAAATGACCGCCGGTGACCGTGACGGCCCTGTAGCGCTCGAACCGGCCAGCGTGCAGCTGCTGGAGCTGGCGTCGCGCGTGGCGCAGAGCGATTCGACGGTGATGATCACAGGTGAGTCCGGGACTGGTAAGGAAGTATTAGCGCGCTATATCCACCAGCAGTCGCCACGTGCAGCCGGCCCATTCATCGCCATCAACTGTGCGGCGATTCCCGACAACATGCTCGAGGCCACGCTGTTCGGCCATGAGAAGGGGGCTTTCACCGGTGCTGTCACTGCGCAGCCCGGCAAGTTCGAGCTGGCCGATGGCGGCACCATTCTGCTCGATGAAATTTCCGAAATGCCGCTGGGCTTGCAGGCCAAGTTGCTGCGTGTGCTGCAGGAACGTGAGGTGGAGCGGGTCGGGGCACGCAAGCCTATCAATCTGGATATTCGCGTTCTGGCGACCAGCAACCGTGATCTGGCCAGCGAAGTGGCGGCTGGCCGTTTCCGAGAGGATCTTTACTATCGCCTGTCGGTTTTTCCGTTGGCGTGGTGTCCTCTGCGTGAGCGACCTGCCGATATCCTGCCGCTGGCCGAGCGGCTGCTGGCCAAGCACGTCAAAAAAATGAATCAGGCGCCGGTACGTTTGTCCGAGTCGGCTGCACAAAGCCTGGTCCAGCATCAATGGCCGGGCAATGTGCGTGAATTGGACAACGCCATTCAGCGTGCCTTGATTCTGCAGCAGGGCGGGGTGATTCAGGCGCAGGATCTGTGCCTGCATGCACCCATCGGGCAAACGGTGCAGAGCGCTGCCCCGCGTCTGGCGGTCGTGCCCAGCGTTGCGCCACCGGTGGCGCACCCGGTTGAGTCGCCGAATGTGGTGGACTCCGGTGCACTGGGCGAGGATCTTCGCCGTCGCGAGTTTCAGGTCATCATCGACACCCTGCGTGCCGAGCGTGGTCGGCGCAAGGAAGCTGCGGAGCGCCTGGGTATCAGCCCGCGCACCCTGCGCTACAAGCTGGCGCAGATGCGCGATGCCGGTATGGATGTCGAGGCATATCTTTACGCCAGCTAATCTGGCCTTGTCCAAATTCTGCCTTCAAGGGCGAGCCAGGCGCTTTCTTAAGCGTCTGGTTTGCCTCTTCGCTTTTACCGTCCATTCGCTCGACTTCAGGGCGCTTCTGCCTGTCGTCTGAGTCTTGCCATCTTTTCCTGCGCTGTTGGCACCCTTGTTGCTAATACCCCTGCATAGCGCCGCTAGTGTCAAAAAGCGGGCAGTGGAGGAAGTCATGAGCCAAGGTGTCGAATTCAATCGCTTGATGCTGGAAATGCGTTCCATGCAGGCTGAGGCCATGTCGCGCCAGAAACCTGTTGCGAGCGAGCCGGTACAAGGGGTGCCGAGTTTCTCGGAAATGCTCGGCCAGGCGGTGAACAAGGTCAACGAGACTCAGCAGGCATCCAGTAAGCTCGCCACTGCCTTCGAGATGGGCCAGAGTGGGGTTGATCTGACCGACGTGATGATCGCCTCGCAGAAAGCCGGCGTATCCTTTCAAGCCATGACCCAAGTGCGTAACAAGCTGGTCCAGGCGTATCAAGACATCATGCAGATGCCGGTCTGAGGGTTGATTCATGGCTGAGGCAGCAGTAGCAAACGTACCGGCCAAGGCCGAAGCGGGGGAGCCGAAGAAGCCCCTGCTGGGTCTTAGCTTCCTGGAAAATCTCGCCGAAATGTCGGTGTTGCGTCAGCTCGGCCTGCTGGTCGGCCTGGCGGCCAGCGTGGCCATCGGCTTTGCCGTTGTGCTCTGGTCGCAGCAGCCGGATTACCGTCCGCTCTATGGCAGCCTCAACGGTATGGACGCTACCCAGGTGGTCGAGACCCTGACCGCTTCCGGTATCGATTACACCATCGAACCCAACTCCGGTGCGCTGCTGGTCAAGGCGGACGACCTGGCGCGCGCGCGTATGCGCCTGGCTGCTGCCGGCGTGGCGCCGACCGACAACAGTGTGGGTTTCGAAATTCTCGACCGCGAGCAGGGGCTGGGCACCAGCCAGTTCATGGAGGCGACCCGTTATCGCCGTGGCCTCGAGGGCGAACTGGCGCGCACGGTTGCCAGCCTCAACAATGTCAAGGCGGCACGCGTGCATCTGGCCATGCCCAAAGCGTCGGTTTTCGTGCGTGACGAGCGCAAGCCGTCCGCCTCGGTTCTGGTCGAGCTCTATCCCGGGCGCGCGCTGGAGCCGAGTCAGGTCATGGCGATCGTCAATCTGGTGGCTACCAGCGTGCCCGAGTTGGACAAGGGCCAGGTCACCGTCGTCGATCAGAAGGGCAACCTGCTTTCCGATCAGCAGGAGCTCTCCGAGCTGACCATGGCTGGCAAGCAGTTCGACTACACGCGGCGCATGGAGAGCCTGTTCACCCAGCGCGTGCACAACATCCTGCAGCCGGTGCTGGGCAACGGTCGCTACAAGGCGGAAGTTTCGGCTGACGTTGATTTCAGCTCGGTCGAGTCCACCTCCGAGATGTTCAACCCGGATCAGCCGGCGCTGCGCAGCGAGCAGCAGGTCAACGAGCAGCGTCAGAGCAGCCTGCCGCCGCAGGGCGTGCCGGGCGCGCTGTCGAATCAACCGCCAGGTCCGGCTGCCGCTCCCGAGCAGGCCGCTGGCGCCGCCGCACCGGCTGGTCCGGTTGCCGCGGGCCAGCCGCTGGTCGATGCCAATGGCCAGCAGATCATGGACCCGGTTACCGGTCAGCCGATGCTGGCGCCGTACCCGGCGGACAAGCGCGAACAGTCCACGCGTAACTTCGAGCTGGATCGCTCCATCAGCTATACCCGCCAGCAACAGGGGCGCCTGCGTCGCCTGTCGGTGGCGGTGGTGGTGGATGACCAGGTGCGGGTCGATCCGGCTACCGGTGAGACCACTCGCGTGCCGTGGACAGCCGATGACCTGGCGCGCTTCACCCGCCTGGTACAGGACTCGGTGGGCTTCGATGCCAGCCGTGGCGATAGCGTCAGCGTGATCAACACGGCCTTCAACGCGTCGCAGGGCGAGGAAATTCCTGATATTCCGTTCTACACCCAGCCCTGGTTCTGGGACATCGTCAAGCAGGTGCTCGGCGTGCTGTTCATCCTGGTGCTGGTGTTCGGCGTGTTGCGGCCGGTGCTCA
The DNA here is from genome assembly GCF_018221585.1 of Pseudomonas sp. KB-10. Lineage (NCBI taxonomy): Bacteria > Pseudomonadati > Pseudomonadota > Gammaproteobacteria > Pseudomonadales > Pseudomonadaceae > Pseudomonas > Pseudomonas sp. KB-10. Next base: position 149,607 of record NZ_QYYB01000002.1, on the reverse strand, counting down.
ACAACATCACCGGCGGCGGCAAGGGCAAGGAACTGGCAGGCGCCGGCGATGTGGAGCTTGGCGAAATGGCCGGTCTGGATGGCGAGCTGTCCGATGATCGTGTCAGCCTCGGTGGGCCGCAGAGCATCATGTTGCCAAGCCCCAGTGAGGGGTATGATGCGCAACTGAACGCAATCAAGAGTCTGGTGGCGGAAGATCCTGGCCGCGTAGCCCAGGTCGTCAAAGAGTGGATCAACGCAGATGAGTGACAATCGTACCGCTACCAAGCTGACCAAGGTCGACAAGGCGGCGATTCTGCTGCTTTCGCTGGGCGAGACCGACGCTGCGCAGGTGCTGCGTCACCTCGGGCCGAAAGAAGTGCAGCGCGTCGGCGTCGCCATGGCCGGCATGCGCAACATCCACCGCGAGCAGGTCGAGCAGGTGATGAGCGAGTTCGTCGAGATCGTCGGCGACCAGACCAGCCTGGGCGTCGGTTCCGACGGCTACATCCGCAAGATGCTCACCGCAGCGCTGGGCGAAGACAAGGCCGGCAACCTCATCGACCGCATCCTCCTTGGCGGCAGCACCAGTGGTCTGGACAGCCTGAAGTGGATGGAACCACGGGCCGTTGCCGATGTGATTCGCTATGAGCACCCGCAGATTCAGGCCATCGTCGTCGCCTATCTCGACCCGGATCAGGCCGGCGAGGTGCTCAGCCATTTCGATCACAAGGTGCGTCTGGACATCATTCTGCGCGTGTCGTCGCTGAATACCGTGCAGCCGTCTGCGCTCAAGGAACTCAACCAGATTCTCGAGAAGCAATTCTCCGGCAGTGCCAACACCACGCGCGCCACCATGGGCGGTGTCAAGCGGGCGGCGGACATCATGAACTTCCTCGACAGCTCGGTGGAAGGTCAGCTGATGGATTCCATTCGCGAGGTGGACGAAGACCTGTCGACGCAGATCGAAGACCTAATGTTCGTTTTCGACAACCTGGCCGATGTCGACGACCGCGGCATTCAGGCGCTGATGCGCGAGGTCTCGTCCGAGGTGCTGGTGCTGGCGCTCAAGGGCGCCGACGATGCGATCAAGGACAAGGTGTTCAAGAACATGTCCAAGCGCGCGGCCGAGCTGCTGCGCGACGACCTGGAAGCCAAGGGGCCGGTACGGGTCAGCGATGTGGAAGCGGCGCAGAAGGAAATTCTCACCATCGCCCGGCGCATGGCCGAGGCCGGAGAGATCGTGCTCGGCGGCAAGGGTGGCGAGGAGATGGTCTAAACCATGGCAGCCAAGGAGCCTGAGAGCGAGCTGATTCGCGCCAAGGATCTGGGCACCGTCGACCGCTGGGCTTTGCCCAGCTTTGACGCGCCGGGAGAGGAACCGGTCGAGGTTGATGTCCCGGCCGACGAGCCAGCGCCCTCAGCTGCCGAAGCCGAAGCCCAGGACACCGGGCAGGTGGAAGAGGTCGCCATCGAGGATGTCAAACCGCTGACGCTCGATGAGCTCGAAGCCATCCGCCAGGACGCCTACAACGAAGGCTTCGCCACCGGCGAGAAGGACGGCTTTCATGCTGGCCAGATCAAGGCCAAGCAGGAGGCCGACGCCGCCCTGGCGCTCAAGATAGGCAGTCTGGAAAAACTCATGACGCAACTGCTCGATCCGATTGCCGAACAGGATCAGCAGATGGAAGTGGCCATGGTGCGTCTGGTCAGCCATATGGTGCGCGAGGTGATTCAGCGTGAGCTGAGCACCGATTCCAGCCAGATTCGTCAGGTTCTGCGCGAGGCGCTCAAGCTGCTACCTATGGGGGCGGACAACGTGCGCATCCAGGTCAACCCGCAAGACTTCGAAACGATCAAGGCGCTGCGTGAGCGTCATGAGGAAAGCTGGCGCATCCTGGAAGATGACAGCCTGCTGCCTGGCGGTTGCCGTATCGAGTCGGAACACAGCCAGATCGACGCCAGCGTCGAGACACGTATGGCGCAGGCGCTCAAGCAACTGTTCGAGCAACAGCGTGCGCAAAGCACCCAACCGCCGGAGGCTGACATCAACCTGGATCTGGATAGCGACGATGCGTCTTGACCGCGTGAGCTTCGCCCGACGCCTGGAGGGCTACAGCGATGCGATCAGCCTACCCAGCCAACCCATACTCGAAGGCCGTCTTTTGCGCATGGTCGGTCTTACGCTGGAGGCTGAAGGTCTGCGTGCGGCGGTTGGCAGCCGTTGTCTGGTGATCAACGACGACAGCTACCACCCGGTTCAGGTCGAAGCCGAGGTGATGGGCTTTTCCGGAGGCAAGATCTATCTGATGCCGGTGGGCAGCCTTGCCGGCATCGCGCCGGGCGCGCGCGTGGTGCCTTTGCCGGATGCCGGGCGCCTGCCCATGGGCATGACCATGCTTGGCCGGGTGCTCGATGGCGCCGGACGTGCGCTGGATGGCAAGGGCGGCATGAAAGCCGAAGATTGGGTGCCGATGGACGGCCCGACCATCAACCCGCTCAACCGTGATCCCATCAGCCAGCCGCTGGACGTCGGCATTCGTTCGATCAACGGCCTGCTCACCGTTGGGCGTGGCCAGCGCCTCGGCCTGTTCGCCGGTACCGGTGTCGGCAAGTCGGTGCTGTTGGGCATGATGACGCGCTTCACGGAGGCCGAGATCATCGTCGTCGGGCTGATCGGCGAGCGGGGGCGGGAGGTCAAGGAGTTCATCGACGAGATTCTCGGCGAAGAGGGGCTCAAGCGCTCCGTCGTCGTGGCCTCGCCGGCCGATGATGCACCGCTGATGCGGCTGCGCGCTGCGCAGTACTGCACGCGTATCGCCGAATATTTCCGCGACAAGGGTAAGAACGTCCTGCTGCTGATGGACTCGCTCACGCGCTATGCCCAGGCCCAGCGTGAAATCGCTCTGGCCATCGGTGAGCCGCCGGCCACCAAAGGTTATCCGCCTTCGGTGTTCGCCAAGTTGCCCAAGCTGGTCGAGCGTGCCGGCAATGCCGAGGCTGGCGGTGGTTCGATCACCGCGTTCTATACCGTATTGAGCGAGGGCGATGATCAGCAGGATCCGATCGCCGACGCCGCGCGCGGGGTGCTCGATGGGCACTTCGTTCTGTCTCGCCGTCTGGCGGAGGAGGGCCACTACCCGGCGATCGATATCGAGTCCTCGATCAGTCGCGTCATGCCGCAAGTGGTGCCAGCGGAGCAGCTCAGACAGGCGCAGCGTTTCAAACAGCTGTGGTCGCGCTACCAGCAGAGTCGCGATCTGATCAGTGTCGGCGCCTATGTTCCGGGGGGCGATGCGGACACAGACCTTGCCATCGCGCGCCAGCCGGCGATGGCTCAGTACCTGCGTCAGCGGCTGGACGAAAGCGTGGGCATGCCGCAGAGCCGTGAACAATTGGCCGCCGTGCTGGGGCAGTGATGGTGTGGACGATGTATTTGCTCGATATCAGTGAGGCTGCACGGCGATGAGTCTCAGTCGCGCCAAGCGCCTGCAGCCGGTTGTCGAGATGGCAGAAAAAGCCGAGCGCGAGGCCGCCCGACAACTGGGGCATTGCCAGGGGCTAGTCGGCCAGGCCGAGGCGAAACTGGGGGAGCTGGAGCGCTTTCGTGGCGATTACCAGCAGCAGTGGATCAGCGAGGGCAGCAAGGGCGTTTCCGGCCAGTGGCTGATGAACTATCAGCGCTTTTTGTCGCAGCTAGAGACTGCGGTTGGTCAGCAGCAGCAAAGTCTGGAGTGGCATCGTGCCAACCTGGAGAAGGTGCGTGCCGTGTGGCAGCAGCGCTACGCGCGCCTCGAGGGCCTGCGCAAACTGGTCCAGCGCTATATCGACGAAGCGCGTCTGGCTGAAGACAAGCGCGAGCAGAAACTGCTCGACGAACTGGCGCAGCGGCTGATTGATCGCGGCGAACCCTGATTAGAAGTTGTTTCGGCGCCTGTCAGATGCTACACCTTCAGTCGTGAACCGCCCTATCTGGCAAAGTCTCGACAAAGGAGTAGACATGGCCATCACCTCGCAACCGTCGGCGGACGGGCAAGAGCTGACCATCGTGATTCGAGGACGCTTCGACTTCGCCTCCCACCAGGAATTTCGTGACGCCTACGAGCGCGTCAACGTGACGCCTAGGCGTTATCAGGTCGATCTGCGCGACACCAGCTATCTGGATAGCTCGGCACTGGGCATGCTGCTGCTCTTGCGTGATCACGCGGGCGGCGATTCGGCGCAGATTCGCCTGCTCAACTGCAGCAGCGACGTGCGCAAGATTCTCGCCATTTCCAATTTCGAGCAGCTGTTCCAGATCAGTTGATGCCTGATCGTCTCGCGATCCTGATCGCCGAGGACAACGCCGCGGATCGCATGCTGTTGTCCACCATCGTCAGTCGCCAGGGCCATCGGGTCCTGACAGCGAGCAATGGTCTGGAAGCGGTCGCTCTGTTCGAGCAGGAGCGCCCGCATCTGGTCCTGATGGATGCGCTGATGCCGGTAATGGATGGCTTCGAGGCTGCGCGACGAATCAAGGAGCAGGCCGGCGAGGCGCTGGTGCCAATCATCTTTCTCACCTCGCTTACCGAGGGGGAGGCGCTTGTGCGCTGCCTGGAGGCAGGTGGTGACGACTTTCTCGCCAAGCCCTACAACCGGGTGATTCTCGAAGCCAAGATCGGTGCGATGGATCGCCTGCGCCGTCTGCACGACACGGTGTTGCGCCAGCGCGACCTGATTGCCCGGCACAACGAGCACCTGCTGCGCGAGCAGCGCGTAGCCAAGGCAGTATTCGACAAGGTGGCGCATTCCGGCTGCCTGGACGCGCCGAACATCCGCTATATGCAATCGCCTTATGCGCTGTTCAACGGTGACTTGCTGCTGGCGGCCTACAAGCCTTCCGGCGGCATGCACGTGATGCTCGGTGACTTCACCGGCCATGGCCTGCCGGCGGCGATTGGCGCCATGCCACTGGCCGAAGTGTTCTACGGCATGACGGCCAAGGGCCACTCCCTGGCCGAAATCCTTCGCGAGATCAACGCCAAGCTCAAGCGCATCCTGCCGGTGGGCGTTTTCTGCTGCGCCACCGTGCTCAACATCAGCAGCAAGCGCGGTCTGCTCGAGGTGTGGAATGGTGGCTTGCCGGATGGCTATCTGCTGCATGCCGATGGCCGTCCGCGTCAGCCGCTGGTGTCACGCCACTTGCCGCTTGGCATCCTTGATCCCGCAGCGTTCAGTGATCGTTGCGAGGTTTATCCGCTGTCGCCGGGAGATCGCATCTTTCTGCTCAGCGATGGTGTGCTTGAAGCCAGTGATCAGCAGGGGCAGCTGTTCGGTGAGGACCGCCTGCTCAGGCTGTTGGACGCCAATCGTCAGCCGCAGGCCTTGTTCGAGGAGATCCAGCAGGCGCTGGTGGCGTTTCGCGGCGAGCAGCAGGACGATGTCAGTCTGGTCCAGGTGGGGCTCGCTGAGGACGAGGAGCGTCCGCGGCCGCTGGCCTTTGCCGACAGCGGGCAGAGTAGCGTGATGGACTGGTCGGCCAGTTTCGAGTTTCGCGCGCTGAGTCTGCGCCATTTCAACCCCTTGCCGTTCCTGTTGCAGCTGCTGCTGGATGTGCAGGCGCTGCGCCCGCGTGGTGGAGAGCTGTATACGGTGCTTGCCGAGCTTTATTCCAATGCGCTGGAGCATGGTGTGATGGGCTTGGATTCCTCGCTCAAGCAGGATGCGAGCGGTTTTGCCGAGTACTACCGGGAGCGGCGTCTGCGCCTGGCCTCATTGCAGGACGGCTATGTGCGCTTTCACCTGCAGATGCTGCCAACGGGAAATGGCGGTCGTCTTGTTGTCGGGGTGGAGGACAGCGGGCCCGGTTTCGATCCAGCCAGGATCATGGCGACTCGAGACAATGCGCTCTGCGGGCGTGGTCTGGCACTGGTTCGGGAGTTGAGCGACGGCTTTGCTTGCGGTCCCGACGGACGGGGCGTCAGCGTGGAGTTTTGTTGGTCCGCTGAGGCATAATCCGGGCCTTGATGTTCAGGGAGTGACCCGGTGTCCGATATTCATCTCGACGATGCCGTCCTGGCGGCGCTACAGGACGTCATGGAAGACGAATACCCGATTCTGCTCGATACCTTCGTTGCCGATTCCGAGGAGCGTTTGCGCCTGCTGCATCAGGCGCTGGCCGAGGGTGATGCGCAGGGCTTGCGTCTGGCTGCGCACAGCTTCAAGGGCAGTTGCAGCAACATGGGCGCGATCATATTGGCCGGCCTGTGCAAGGAGCTCGAGGATGCCGGTCGGCGCGAGGCATTGGAACCGGCTCCGGCACTGATCGAGCAGATCGAGCGCGAGTTCGCCATTGTGCGCATCCTGTTCAAGTCCGAGCGGCAGCGCTACCGAGCCTGACTGCCTTCACGAGTTGGCCCGTCCTTTGCTCTGATCCCGTCACGACCCATCAGACGGAGAGCGTCCATGTCCGCGTTGCCCGATATTCGCCTGCAGGCTGCGCCTGAGGTGAAGAGCAAAGCGAAGCAGCCGGCCAAAGCGCCGGAACCCAGCAAGAACGGTGCTTCCAGCTTTGCCGAGGTATATGCCAAGGAGCGTCAGGCCAAGCCTGGCGAGCGCGCAGGCAGTACCGATAAATCCAGCCAGGAGCAGAGTTCTGCGCCAGCCTCAGGGGAGCCTGATACCGCTTCGACTGCCGCATCAACTGCCGCCGAACAGCCTGCGGTTGCCGCCCCCGGCAATTCCTTGCCGACCCAGGAGGGCGCTGAAGAAGAGCTCGACCCGCTACTGGCAATGGCGTTGAGCGGTATTCAGGCTCAGGCGCCGGAGGCTCCGGTAGCCGAGGAGTCACCGGATGTGCCGGCTTTGGTGATCACCGGCGCCAATCTTGGCGTCACTGAGCAGGCCGAGCCGGTGCTGGAGGATGACAGCCTCGATTCGCTGGCGCTACTCAAGCAGCCAGCTGAAGAGGCAAGCAAGGCCCAGGCTCCGCAGGATGCTGCGATCAAAAGCGCCAGGGTCGCCACCAGTACCGATTTCGCTGCTGCCATGGCGGCGATGGGCAAGGGCGAGGAGTCCGTCGAGAACACCGAAGAGCCGACGCTGGACCTGCCATTGGAAAGCCTGGCAAAGGACGCGCTGGAGAGCCTCAAGGACAGCGTTCAGCCCAATCGTCCGGATCAGTTCGTCAGTAAGCTCAATGCGCTGACCCAGGCGCTCAATCATCAGGCCGGTGCTGCGCAACGTCTGCCATTGGTACCGGGGCAGCCGGTGGCGATGCAGCAGGGCGGCTGGAGCGAGGCGGTGGTCGATCGCGTCATGTGGTTGTCGAGCCAGAACCTCAAGTCGGCTGAAATACAGCTCGACCCGGCCGAGCTGGGGCGCCTCGAGGTGCGCGTGAACCTGTCTCAGGATCAGGCCCAGGTGACCTTCGCCAGCCCCAATGCCGGTGTGCGGGAGGCGCTGGAGGGGCAGATGCACAGGCTGCGTGAGCTGTTCGCCCAGCAGGGCATGAACCTGGCCGATGCCAATGTTTCCGACCAGTCGCTCAACCGCGGCTGGCAGGGGCAGGGCGAGGGTGGCCGTGGTGGGTCCGGTTCGCGAGATGGCCTGCTCGCCGGCGAGGAGCTGCAGGGCGGTGCCCAGCACGAGGTGCGTAGCGAGCGGTCAAGCACGGGACGCGGCCTGGTCGACTACTATGCGTGAAGGCCTCTTGCCAACGTTCCAGGTTGCCTCCAGAGGTGATGGGTAGCGCTGCATCGCACGAGGCAATCGCCGACGATCGGTATTCCTCCGCTAGACTTGCATTTGCCCGAGTGGCCGAAAGGCGCTCGGGCGAATGCATTTTGGGTGACAGCAAGCGATTGGGGCTGTTAAATCCGCAGCCCAGAGTTAGACAAGCCTGCTCATATGCTGGCATAACACTTGCTCTTAACCTTTTGAATGCCGAAACAACCTAGGCACTGACGGAATATTGGCATGGCTAAGAAACAAGCGGCACCGGCTGCCGATGGGCAACCTGCAGGCAAGAGCAAGCTCAAACTCATCATCCTGATCGTGGTGGGACTGCTTTTGGCCGTCGGCCTTTCCGTTGGCGGTACCTGGTTCATTCTCAGCAAGGGCGACAAGCATGAGGAGGCCAAGCCGGCAGAAGCTGCAGCTGCCGCTCCTGTTCGTCAGCCGGCCACTTACCAGGACCTGATGCCAGCCTTCGTGGTCAATTTCAATCACCAGAACCGCACCCGCTATCTGCAGGTGAGCATGGCCCTGATGAGCCGGGATGCCGCCGGCATGGAGAAGCTCAAGGTGCATATGCCGGTACTGCGCAACCGTCTGGTGATGCTGCTCTCCGGTCAGGATTTCGCAGCGCTGCAAACGCCGCTGGGTAAGGAGATGCTCCTGCAGCAGGCGCTGGCCAGTGTGCAGGAGCTGGCGCAGAAGGAAACCGGCAGCACTGTGGTCGAGCAGGTGCTGTTCACCAATTTCGTGTTGCAGTAGCGGGAGCCGAACATGGCCGTGCAAGACCTGCTTTCCCAGGACGAGATCGATGCGCTGCTGCATGGCGTCGATGACGGCCTGGTGGAAACCGAGGACGCTGCGGAGCCGGGTAGCGTCAAACAGTACGACCTGACCAGTCAGGATCGTATCGTCCGTGGGCGCATGCCGACCCTGGAAATGATCAACGAGCGTTTCGCCCGTTACACGCGCATCAGCATGTTCAATCTGCTGCGCCGCTCAGCCGATGTCGCCGTCGGTGGCGTACAGGTGATGAAGTTCGGCGAATACGTGCATTCGCTCTATGTACCCACCAGTCTCAACCTGGTGAAGATGAAGCCGTTGCGCGGCACCGGCCTGTTCATCCTCGATGCCAAGCTGGTGTTCAAGCTGGTGGACAACTTCTTCGGCGGTGACGGTCGTCACGCCAAGATCGAGGGCCGCGAGTTCACCCCTACCGAACTGCGCGTGGTGCGCATGGTGCTCGATCAGGCCTTCGTCGACCTGCGTGAGGCCTGGCACGCGGTCATGGACATCAACTTCGAGTACGTAAACTCCGAGGTCAACCCGGCGTTGGCCAACATCGTCAGCCCCAGTGAGGTGGTGGTGGTGTCCACTTTCCACATCGAGTTGGACGGCGGTGGTGGAGACCTGCACATCACTATTCCGTATTCGATGATCGAGCCGATCCGCGAGATGCTCGATGCCGGTTTCCAGTCCGATGTCGACGATCAGGACGAGCGCTGGATCAAGGCTTTGCGCGAAGACATTCTCGATGTCAGCGTACCGCTGGCCGCCACCGTGGCACGCCGTCAGTTGAAGCTGCGCGATATCCTGCACATGCAGCCGGGTGACGTGATCCCGGTGGAGCTGCCGGAGAACGTGATCATGCGCGCCAATGGCGTGCCGACCTTCAAGGTCAAGCTGGGAGCGCACAAGGGCAATCTGGCCCTGCAGGTTTTGGAACCAATCGAGCGCCAGCGCTGAGGCGCTGGAGCTCTGTAGGGTCGGCAGACTCAATGCAAACGAATAGCTGAAGCCAGGCGAGGAAAGACGATGGCAGACGAAGAAAACACCTCCCCAGAGGAACAGGCGCTGGCCGATGAGTGGGCCGCAGCACTGGCCGAGGCGGGCGATGCCGGACAGGACGACATCGATGCAATGCTGGCCGGGCAGGCTACTGCGCAGCCGGCTACGCCGCGTGCGCCAATGGAAGAGTTCGGCAGCGCGCCACCGCCCGCTAATCTGCCCGCCAACCTGGATGGGCCGAATCTGGACGTGATTCTGGACATTCCGGTATCCATTTCCATGGAGGTGGGCAACACCGATATCACCATCCGTAACCTGCTGCAGCTCAACCAGGGCTCGGTGATCGAGCTGGATCGCCTGGCCGGTGAGCCGCTCGACGTGCTGGTCAACGGCACGCTGATCGCCCACGGTGAAGTGGTGGTGGTCAACGAGAAGTTCGGCATCCGTCTGACGGACGTCATCAGCCCCAGCGAACGCATCAAGAAGCTTCGCTGATCATGGCTCGATTATTCGCATTGTTGCTTGCGCTGCCGGGGCTCGCGCTGGCTGCAGAGCCTGCTGGCAAAGCCGCCACGCCCATGGCCGGTAGCGATGTGGCCGGTCAGCTGGGCCAGTTGTTGCTGGGGTTGCTGCTGGTCATCGGTCTGATCTTCGTCCTGGCCTGGCTGCTGCGCCGCGTGCAGCAACTGGCACCGCGCGGCGGGCAGGTGATCAAGCTGCTGGCCACGCAACCGCTGGGGCCGCGTGATCGCCTGGTGTTGGTGCAGGTGGGCAGCGAGCAGATTCTGCTGGGCCTGTCCGCCGGACGTATCACGCCCCTGCATGTGCTCAAGGAGCCCGTGCATCTGGCCGATGCCGAGCCGGCCACGCCGGAATTCGCCCAGCGCCTGATGGAGCTGCTGGGCAAGGATCAGAAGGACAAATCCTGATGCTGCGTTTGTTGCTGGTGCTGGTGCTGAGTCTGGCCGCTTCGCTGGCGTTTGCCGAAGACCCGCCTGGCGCCAGCTCGCTGATTCAGCAGGGCAACAGCCCGCTGTCTATCCCGGCCATTACCCTATCGACGGACGCAGAGGGTCAGCAGGAATACTCGGTCAGCCTGCAGATCCTGCTGATCATGACGGCGCTGAGTTTCATCCCGGCGTTCGTCATGCTGATGACCAGCTTCACCCGGATCATCATCGTCTTTTCCATTTTGCGCCAGGCCCTGGGCCTGCAAAGTACGCCCTCCAACCAGATTCTGGTCGGCCTGGCGCTGTTTCTGACCCTGTTCATCATGGCGCCGGTGTTCGACCGGATTAATACCGATGCACTGCAGCCTTATCTCAACGAAGAAATCGTCGCTCAGGAGGCATTGAGCCGTGCAGAAGGGCCGATCCGCGACTTCATGCTGGCGCAGACCCGTGAAAGCGACCTAGCCCTGTTCGTACGCTTGTCCAAGCGTACCGACCTGGCGGGCGTCGAAGATGTGCCGCTGACCATCCTGGTGCCGGCATTCGTCACTTCCGAGCTGAAGACCGCGTTCCAGATCGGTTTCATGATCTTCATTCCGTTTTTGATCATCGACATGGTGGTCGCCAGTATCCTCATGGCGATGGGTATGATGATGCTGTCGCCGCTGATCATTTCCCTGCCGTTCAAGATCATGCTGTTCGTCCTGGTCGATGGCTGGGCGCTGATCATGGGCACTCTGGCCGCCAGTTTCGGCACGTTATAGCGAGGCCTTTGATGACTCCCGAGGTAGCGGTTGACCTGTTTCGCGAAGCGCTTTGGCTGATCGTGTTGATCGTCGGCCTGGCGGTGGTGCCGAGCCTGGTGGTCGGTCTGATCGTGGCGATGTTCCAGGCCGCCACGCAGATCAACGAACAGACCCTGAGTTTTCTGCCGCGTCTGATGGTGATGCTGATCACCCTGATCTGGGCCGGCCCCTGGCTGGTGAGCCAGCTGATGGAGTACACCCAGACGCTGATCCAGAACATTCCGTACCTCATAGGCTGAGGCGAGGCAGGATGCTGGAGTTGAGCAGCGAGCAGATCAGTGGCTGGGTTGGCCAGTTCCTGCTGCCGTTGTTTCGCATCGCCGCGATGCTGATGGTGATGCCGATCATCGGTACCCAGCTGGTGCCGACCCGTGTGCGGCTCTACCTGGCCCTGGCCATCAGCGTGGTGCTGGTGCCGACGCTGCCGCCTATGCCGCAGGTCGATGCGTTGAGCTTGCGCAGCCTGCTGTTGATTCTCGAGCAGATACTGATCGGCGCCATGTTCGGCTTCATTCTGCAGTTGTTCTTCCACCTGTTCACTGTGGCTGGGCAGATCATCGCCATGCAGATGGGCCTGGGGTTCGCCTCCATGGTCGACCCGACCAACGGCGTGTCGGTGCCGGTGCTCGGCCAGTTCATGCTGATGCTGGTGACGTTGCTGTTCCTGGCGATCAATGGCCATCTGGTGGTGCTGGAGATTCTCGCCGAAAGCTTCATCAGCCTGCCTCCGGGGCAGGGGATGATGGTCAATCACTACTGGATATTGGCCGGCAAGCTGGGCTGGGTCATAGGCGCCGGGCTGCTGCTGACGCTGCCCATGGTCACGGCGCTACTGGTGATCAACCTGGCGTTCGGTGTAATGACCCGGGCTGCGCCGCAGCTCAACATCTTCTCCATCGGCTTCCCGCTGACCCTGGCCCTGGGCCTGGTGATCTTCTGGGTGGGCCTCTCCGATTTCGGCAGCCTGTTTCAGGCACTGGCCAGCGAAGCCCTGCAGCAGTTGGGCGAATTCGCGCTGACGCGATGAGGAGCGAGCATGGCTGAAAGCGAGAGCGGCGCCGACAAGAGCGAGGAACCCACAGGCAAGCGACTTGAAGAGTCGCGAAAGAAAGGCCAGATCGCTCGATCCAAGGAACTCAATACCCTGGCGGTAACCCTCACCGGCACCGTGGCCCTGATCATCTTCGGCGCCTACATGGGCAATGTGCTGATGGACATCATGCGCGGCAATTTCAGCCTGCCGCGTGAGGTGTTGATGAGCGAGCGCAGCATGGCGTTATACCTGCTTGCCTCCGGCAAGGAGGCGCTGCTGGCGGTTCAGCCATTCTTGATCGCCTTGCTGATCGCTTCCATCGCCGGCCCGATTGCCCTGGGCGGCTGGCTGTTTTCCGCCGAAGCGCTGCAGCCCAAGGCCAGTCGGATGAACCCCTTGGCGGGGCTGAAACGCATGTTTTCGGTTCAGGCCCTGGTCGAGCTGGTCAAGGCGCTGGCCAAGTTCCTGGTGATCCTCGCGGTGGCGCTGGTGGTGCTTGCGGTGGATCAGGACGATTTGCTGGCGATCGCCAACGAACCTGTGGAGCCGGCAATCCTGCATAGCCTCAGAGTGGTTGGCTGGAGCGCGTTCTGGTTGTCCTGCGGCCTGATCCTGATCGCCGCCGTGGATGTCCCGTTCCAGCTGTGGAGTCACAAGCAGAAGCTGATGATGACCAAGCAGGAGGTGCGTGACGAGTACAAGGACACCGAGGGCAAGCCCGAGGTCAAGGGGCGCATCCGTCAGCTGCAGCGCGAAATGGCCGAGCGACGGATGATGCAGGCCGTGCCGCAGGCCGATGTGGTAATCACCAACCCGACACACTTCGCCGTAGCGCTCAAGTACGACCCGGAGAAAGGTGGCGCGCCGATGCTGCTGGCCAAGGGGGGCGACTTCCTGGCACTGAAGATCCGCGAGATCGCCCAGGAGCATCAGGTGATGGTGCTGGAATCGCCGGCACTGGCGCGGGCCGTTTACTACTCCACCGAGCTGGACCAGGAAATTCCGGCCGGCCTGTACCTGGCGGTGGCCCAGGTTCTGGCCTACGTCTATCAGCTGCGCCAGTACCGCGCCGGCAAGGGCAAGCGCCCGGGCCCGCTGCCGGATCTGCCGATTCCTGCGGACCTGCGTCGCGACTCTTAAACACTTCTGCTGGCCCCTCCGTCATTTCTGGAACGCTTCTTGCCATTACCCCTTCAGGACGCACTTTCGCGTCAAAAGATTGAATGGCTGAGGTAGGACGTGGCAGTAGATCGCGCACAGTTAATCGGTGATGTCCGCAGCAATCTGGCGGGGCTGCGTCACGGCAACCTGGGCATTCCCCTGTTGCTGCTGGTCATGCTCGGCATGGTCATGCTGCCGATCCCGCCGTTTCTGCTCGACGTGCTGTTCACCTTCAGCATTGCGCTGTCGATTGTCGTGCTCTTGGTCAGTATCTACGCGTTGCGCCCGCTGGATTTCGCGGTATTCCCGACCATCCTGCTGGCTGCGACGCTGCTGCGTCTGGCGCTGAACGTGGCCTCGACCCGCGTCGTGCTGCTCAACGGTCATGACGGGCACGGTGCGGCGGGGCAGGTGATTCAGGCCTTCGGTGAGGTGGTGATCGGCGGCAACTACGTGGTCGGTATCGTGGTGTTCGCCATCTTGATGATCATCAACTTCGTGGTGGTCACCAAGGGCGCCGGGCGTATTTCCGAGGTCAGCGCACGCTTTACCCTCGATGCCATGCCCGGCAAACAGATGGCCATTGACGCCGACCTCAACGCCGGTCTGATCGATCAGACCGAGGCCAAGAAGCGCCGCTCGGAGGTGGCGCAGGAAGCGGACTTCTACGGCTCGATGGACGGTGCCAGCAAGTTCGTCCGTGGCGACGCCATCGCCGGCCTGCTGATCCTGTTCATCAACCTGATCGGCGGTATCGCCATCGGCGTGCTGCAGCACAGCCTGGCCTTTGCTGATGCGGGCAAGGTCTACACCCTGCTGACCATCGGTGATGGCCTTGTAGCACAGATTCCTTCCCTGTTGCTGTCTACCGCTGCTGCGGTGATGGTGACCCGCGTTTCCACTTCCGAGGACATGGGCGCCCAGGTCAATCGGCAGATGTTCGCCTCGCCGCGTGCGCTGGCAGTGGCCGCTGCCATTCTCATCGCCATGGGCCTGGTGCCGGGCATGCCGCACTTTTCCTTCATCAGCCTGGGCCTGCTCGCCGCTGGCGGCGCCTACTGGATCGCGCACAAGAACCGCAAGGCCAAGGAAGCCGAGGTCAAGGAGGTCCAGCGCCAGCAGGAGCTGCTTCCGGCGCAGAAGGCGCAGGAGGTCAAGGAGTTGGGGTGGGACGACGTCACTCCGGTGGACATGGTTGGCCTGGAAGTGGGCTACCGTCTGATCCCGTTGGTCGACCGCAATCAGGGTGGCCAACTGCTGGCGCGGATCAAGGGCGTACGCAAGAAGCTCTCGCAGGAGATGGGCTTTCTCATGCCCTCGGTGCATATCCGCGACAACCTCGATCTGGCGCCCAATGCCTATCGTCTGACGCTGATGGGCGTTAGTGTCGCCGAAGCGGAGGTCTATCCAGACCGCGAATTGGCGATCAACCCCGGTCAGGTATTCGGCCCGCTCAATGGCATCGCCGCCAAGGATCCGGCGTTCGGCCTGGAAGCGGTGTGGATAGATCCGAGTCAGCGGGATCAGGCGCAATCGCTGGGTTACACCGTGGTCGATGCCAGCACCGTGGTTGCCACCCATCTCAACCAGATCCTGCACAAGCACGCCCATGAGCTGCTCGGGCACGAGGAAGTGCAGCAGCTCATGCAGCTGCTGGCCAAGAGCTCGCCGAAGCTGGCCGAGGAGCTGGTGCCGGGGCTGGTGTCGCTGTCGACCCTGCTCAAGGTGCTGCAGGCGCTGTTGCAGGAGCAGGTGCCGGTGCGCGATATCCGCACCATTGCCGAGGCCATCGCCAACGTCGCGCCAAAGAGTCAAGATCCCGCCGCTATGGTCGCTGCTGTTCGCGTGTCACTGGCCCGCGCCATCGTGCAAAGCATTGTGGGACTAGAGCCGGAGCTGCCTGTGATCACCCTTGAGCCAAGGTTGGAACAGATATTGCTCAATAGTCTGCAGAAGGCCGGTCAGGGCAGCGAGGATGGCATCCTCCTCGAACCTGGCATGGCCGAGAAGCTGCAGCGTTCCCTGGTGGAAGCGGCGCAGCGCCAGGAAATGCTCGGCAAACCGGTGATTCTGCTGGTGGCCGGACCGGTCCGGGCGATGCTGTCGCGCTTCGCGCGGCTGGCGGTTCCCAGCATGCATGTGCTGGCGTACCAGGAAATTCCGGACAACAAGCAGGTCACCATAGTCGCTACGGTTGGCCAGAACTGAGGTAAAGGGTCATGCAGGTCAAACGCTTCTTCGCCGCCGATATGCGGACCGCCATGAAACTGGTGCGTGACGAACTGGGCGCTGATGCCTCGATCATCGGCAATCGTCGCGTCGCCGGTGGCGTCGAGCTGACTGCCGCGCTGGATTACCAGGCGCCGGCGCCGGTACGTCCGAACCCGGCGCTGGAAGCCGAGCTGCGCAAGACCCAGGCGCGCATCGCCAGTGCCCAGGCCGAGCTGACCACCCGTGCCGAGCAGGATGCCGGCAAGGACCGCCAACTGTTTGCCAACGAATCCCTGCTGGCGCCCGAGTTGCCAGCGACGCCGGTCAAGCCGCAGCGCCCGGTCGAGGCCGTTGCACCTGCCGCACCGTCGGTCGATCCGCGTGCGCTGGATGCCATGCGCTTCGAGCTCAACGGCTTGCGTGAGCTGATCGAAGTGCAGCTGGGCTCCATCGCCTGGGGGCAATTGCAGAGTCGCCGTCCGCAGCAGGCCAACCTGTGGCGTCGCCTGCAACGCATGGGACTGTCTGCCGAACTGTCGCAGGCCTTGCTGGGCAAGGTCGCTGGGGTCGCTGAGCCGCGCCAGGCCTGGCGTATGTTGCTGGCGCATCTGGCGCATGCAATCAAGACGCCCAAGGTCGAGCCGCTGGAAGAGGGCGGGGTGATCGCGCTGGTCGGTCCGGCCGGCATGGGCAAGACCACTACGCTGGCCAAGCTGGCCGCACGCTATGTGCTTAAGTATGGCGCGCAGCAGGTCGCTCTGGTGAGCATGGACAGCTTCCGTATCGGCGCGCAGGAGCAGCTCAAGACCTTGGGGCGTATCCTCGGCGTGTCGGTGACCCAGATCGACCCCGGTCAGTCTTTGTTGCAGGCTTTGGCGCCGCTGGCCAAGAAGCGCGTGGTGCTGGTCGACACCGCCGGCCTGCCGGGTAACGATCCGGCGCTGCGTCTGCAGCTGGAAAGCCTGGCCTCGGCACGCATCAACGCGAAAAATTATCTGGTTCTGGCGGCAACAAGTCAGAGCCAGGTGCTCAAGGCCGCCTACCATAGTTATAAGCGTTGTGGCCTCGCAGGCTGCATACTGACGAAACTGGACGAGGCTGCGAGTCTGGGAGAGGTTTTGGGTCTGGCTATAGGCCAGCAACTGCCGGTAGCCTATGTGACAGACGGGCCGCGAATTCCGGATGACCTGCAAGTGCCGCGCAGCCATCAGCTGGTCAGTCGTGCGGTAGGGCTGCAGGCTGCCGAGGAGCCGAGTGAAGATGCCATGGCGCAGATGTTCGCCGGCCTCTACCACAACCCGGCGCAGCGAGCCGGCTGAAGCGGCGAGAGTGTTGCACCCTTTCGCGTTACGCGAGAGTGAACGGCCTTCTGGTCAAGTCGAAGTTAGACAAGGTGTAGAGAGAACATGGGTATGCATCCCGTACAGGTGATCGCGGTGACCGGCGGCAAAGGTGGCGTCGGCAAGACCAATGTGTCGGTGAATCTGTCCATGGCCCTGGCCGATCTCGGCCGTCGGGTGATGCTGCTGGACGCCGACCTGGGGCTGGCCAACGTTGACGTGCTGCTGGGGTTGGCGCCCAAGCGCACGCTGGCCGATGTCATCGCGGGTGAGTGCGACCTGCGTGATGTTCTGCTGCAGGGGCCGGGCGGCATCCGTATCGTGCCGGCCGCATCCGGCACGCAGAGCATGGTCAGCCTTACGCCGATGCAGCACGCCGGCTTGATCCAGGCGTTCAGCGATATCAGCGAAAATCTTGACGTGCTAGTGATCGATACCGCTGCCGGGATCGGCGATGCGGTGGTCAGCTTCGTTCGTGCCGCTCAGGAAATCCTCGTGGTGGTATGCGACGAACCCACTTCGATCACCGACGCGTACGCCCTGATCAAGCTGCTCAACCGTGATCACGGCATCAGTCGCTTCCGTGTTCTGGCCAATATGGCCCACAGCCCGCAGGAAGGGCGCAATCTCTTTGCTAAGCTGACCAAGGTGACGGATCGCTTCCTTGATGTCGCCCTGCAGTACGTCGGTGCCGTGCCCTACGATGAATGTGTGCGTAAAGCCGTGCAGAAACAGCGCGCAGTCTATGAAGCCTTCCCTCGTTCCAAGTGCGCTCTGGCGTTCAAGGCGATTGCCCAGAAGGTTGACACCTGGCCGCTGCCGGCCAATCCCCGTGGCCATCTGGAGTTTTTCGTCGAGCGTCTGGTGCAGCAACCGACCGCAGACTCGGCCGTATGACAGCAGCCTCTGGACTTCGTATGTACAACAAGGCGCAGGCGCAGGACTCCCAGCATCAGCTGATCGAACGCTATGCCCCTCTGGTCAAGCGCATTGCTTATCACCTGCTGGCCCGTTTACCGGCCAGCGTGCAAGTCGACGATCTCATTCAGGCGGGCATGATCGGCCTGCTCGAAGCCTCACGCAAATACGACTCCGGCAAAGGTGCCAGTTTCGAAACCTTCGCCGGTATTCGTATTCGTGGCTCGATGCTCGATGAGGTGCGCAAGGGCGATTGGGCGCCGCGTTCGGTGCACCGCAACAGCCGTATGGTCAGCGATGCCATTCGCGCCGTTGAAGCGAGAACCGGGCGTGACGCTAAAGATCAGGAAGTTGCGGCCGAACTCCAATTGAGTCTGGAGGATTACTACGGCATTCTTGGCGACACTTTGGGCAGCCGCCTGTTCAGCTTCGACGACCTGTTACAGGACGGCGAGCATGGCGGGCTGCACGAAGACGCCGGGCACACCCACCTCGAACCTTCGCGGGACCTCGAAGACGAACGCTTCCAGGCGGCCTTGGCCAACGCCATCGCCGGCTTGCCGGAGCGTGAACGTCTGGTGCTAGCGCTGTATTACGATGAAGAATTGAACTTGAAGGAAATCGGTGAAGTGCTGGGGGTTAGCGAGTCGCGCGTGAGCCAGTTGCACAGTCAGTGCGCGGCGCGTTTGCGCTCGCGGCTGAGTGAATGGCGCGCTGGCTGAAGGCGGCGTACTCGCAGGCAGAAACGGTTTCATGATTAAAGGACGTAGTTGCGAGCGCAATACGTTTGGGACTGTACGGAGGTCGACTTGGACAAGAACATGAAAATCCTCATCGTTGACGATTTCTCGACGATGCGACGGATCATCAAGAACCTCTTGCGGGACTTGGGTTTCACCAACACCGCGGAAGCCGATGACGGGACTTCGGCGCTGCCGATGCTGCAAAGCGGCAGCTTCGACTTTCTGGTGACCGACTGGAACATGCCCGGCATGACCGGCATCGACCTGCTGCGTGCCGTGCGTGCCGATGAGCGTCTCAAGCACTTGCCGGTGCTGATGGTGACCGCTGAAGCCAAGCGTGATCAGATCATCGAGGCGGCCCAGGCCGGCGTGAATGGCTATGTGGTCAAACCCTTCACCGCCCAGGTGCTGAAGGAAAAGATCGAGAAGATCTTCGAGCGGGTCAACGGCTGATGCCAGCCGCGAGGGTGCTATGGAACACGATGACTCCACGCTGGGTGACCTTGAGTCGACCCTGAAAAACAACGCCCGCGATCTGGTCGACAGCCTCGAACAAGGCAATTTCGGCGCCGCGGTGCAACTGATCAACGAGCTCAACAAGGTCCGCGACCGCGGGCTTTATCACGAAGTCGGCAAACTGACCCGTGAGCTGCACAACGCTATCGTCAACTTTCAGCTCGACCCGCGTATGCCGCATGCTCAGGAGCTGTCGCAGATCGCCGACGCTACCGAACGCCTGAACTACGTCGTGACCATGACCGAGAAGGCCGCCAACCGGACCATGGATCTGGTCGAGCAGAGCGCGCCGCTGGTCAATGACCTGAGCGACGAGGCACACAGCCTGAGCGTCGAATGGGGCCGCTTCATGCGCCGCGAAATCGGTGCCGATGGCTTTCGCGAGCTGGCCAAGCGTGTCGAGCTATTCCTCGCCCGTAGCGAGCGAGACGGCGCCAAGCTTTCCGGCCACCTCAACGACATTTTGCTGGCGCAGGACTATCAGGACCTTACCGGTCAGGTGATCAAGCGTGTCACCCAGCTGGTGACCGAAGTGGAAAGCAACCTGCTCAAGCTGGTGCTTATGGCCAGCCAGGTCGACCGTTTTGCCGGCATTCAGCACGACCACGAAGTGCTGCGCGCCGAACAGGAAAAATTAAAAGAACCATCGCGGGGTGAAGGTCCGCAGATTCATGCCGATAAGCGTGATGACGTTGCCTCCAGCCAGGACGATGTCGACGACCTGCTGTCCAGTCTAGGGTTCTAAGGAGCACACAATATGAGCTTCGGCGCCGATGAAGAGATCCTCCAGGATTTCCTGGTAGAGGCCGGCGAGATTCTCGAACAGTTATCCGAACAGTTAGTCGAGCTGGAAAGCCGACCGGATGACATGAACCTGCTCAACGCCATCTTTCGCGGTTTCCATACCGTAAAGGGCGGAGCAGGCTTCCTCCAGCTCAATGAGCTGGTGGAGTGCTGCCATATCGCCGAAAACGTCTTCGACATCCTGCGCAAGGGTGAGCGTCGCGTCGATTCGGAGCTGATGGATGTGGTGCTCGAGGCTCTTGATGCAGTCAATGGCATGTTCGGCGAGGTACGTGAGCGGCGTGAGCCGACGCCCGCGTCGCCGGAACTGCTGGCGGCCTTGTCACGTCTGGCCGAGCCGGGTGGCGGCGAAGCGGCCCCTGCGCCGGTGCAGCAAGCAGAACCGGAGCCGGAGCCAGAGCCAGAGCCGGCATTCCAAGCCGCGCCCTCTGCTGCTTCGGGAGACATCACCGACAGCGAGTTCGAGCAACTGCTCGATGCGCTGGGTGACGCGCCGGCGGCCGCTCCGAGTGCGGAGAGCGCAGCCAGCGACGAGATCACTGATGACGAGTTCGAGTCGCTGCTCGACCAGCTGCACGGCAAGGGTCAGTTCTCTGGCACCGTCGAGACGCCTGCTGCTACCGTCGCTTCGGTAGCGGCTGACGCGCCGGCGGGTGACGACATCACCGACGACGAATTCGAAGCGCTGCTCGATCAGTTGCATGGCAAGGGCCAGTTCTCCGGTGCGGCAGCCGAAGTTACGGCGCCGGTGGCCGCTGCCGCAGCGCCCGCTCCGGCCAGTGACGAAATCACCGACGACGAGTTCGAGTCGCTGCTCGACCAGTTGCACGGCAAGGGCAAGTTCGTGCCGCCCAGCGAGCCCGCGCCAGCTCCTGCTGCGGTAGCCAAGCCTGCTGCTGCTCCCAAGGCACCTGCGCCTGCTGCCAAACCGGCGCCGGCCAAGGCCGAGCCTGCTGCCGCTCGTGCGCCCGCCGCTCCCGCGGCAGGTGCCGACAAGGCACCGGCAGCGAGCGAAGCGGAGACCACCGTACGGGTCGATACCGCGCGCCTCGACGAGATCATGAACATGGTCGGCGAGCTGGTGTTGGTACGTAACCGCTTGGTACGTCTGGGGCTCAACAGCGGCGACGAGGCCATGTCCAAGGCCGTGTCGAACCTCGATGTTGTGACCGCTGATCTGCAGACCTCGGTGATGAAAACCCGCATGCAGCCGATCAAGAAGGTCTTCGGCCGCTTCCCGCGTCTGGTACGTGACCTGGCGCGTAACCTGAAGAAGGAAATCAACCTCGAGCTGGTGGGCGAGGAAACCGACCTCGACAAGAACCTGGTCGAGGCCCTGGCCGACCCGCTGGTGCACCTGGTGCGCAACGCCGTCGACCATGGCGTGGAAACCCCCGAAGAGCGCGAGAAGGCTGGCAAGGCCCGCGCTGGTCGTGTAGTGCTGTCAGCCGAGCAGGAAGGCGACCACATCCTCTTGTCGATCACCGATGACGGCAAGGGCATGGACGCCGACGTGCTGCGGGCCAAGGCCGTGGAGAAGGGCCTGCTGGACAAGGACGCGGCCGATCGTCTCAACGAGTTCGAGTGTTACAACCTGATCTTCGCGCCGGGCTTCTCGACCAAGACCGAGATTTCCGACGTGTCCGGCCGCGGCGTCGGCATGGACGTGGTGAAGACCAAGATTTCCCAGCTCAACGGCACGGTCAACGTGTTCTCGCAGAAAGGCCAGGGCTCGAAGATCGTCATCAAGGTGCCGCTGACCCTGGCGATCATGCCGACCCTGATGGTGATGCTGGAGAACCAGGCCTTCGCCTTCCCGCTGGTCAACGTCAACGAGATCTTCCACCTCGATCTGTCGCGCACCAACGTGGTCGATGGCCAGGAAGTGGTGATCGTGCGTGACAAGGCTTTGCCGCTGTTCTATCTCAAGCGCTGGCTGGTGCCGCAGGCCTTCCACGAAGGTCAGCGCGAAGGTCACGTGGTGATCCTCACGGTTGGCAGCCAACGCATCGGCTTTGTCGTCGATCAATTGGTCGGGCAGGAAGAAGTGGTAATCAAGCCACTGGGCAAGATGCTGCAAGGCACGCCCGGGATGTCCGGTGCCACGATCACTGGCGACGGACGCATCGCATTGATTCTCGACGTACCGAGCATGCTCAAGCGCTACGCTCGACGTTTCTGATGTTTCGCGGCGCGGGCCATGGCTTCGCGCCGTCTAGGAGTGTGTATGGCTGTTAAGGTTCTGGTGGTGGACGACTCCGGTTTCTTCCGCCGGCGCGTCTCGGAAATCCTGTCCGCTGACCCCAGCATTCAGGTCGTGGGCACGGCCACCAACGGGCGGGAAGCCATCGATCAGGCGTTGGCGCTCAAGCCCGACGTGATCACCATGGATTACGAGATGCCGATGATGGACGGCATCACCGCGGTTCGAAACATCATGCAGCGCTGCCCGACGCCGGTACTGATGTTCTCCTCGCTGACTCACGAAGGCGCGCGGGTGACCCTCGATGCGCTGGACGCCGGCGCGGTGGATTTTCTGCCGAAGAATTTCGAAGACATCTCGCGCAACCCCGAGAAGGTCAAGCAGATGCTCTGCGAAAAGGTGCACAGCATCGCGCGCAGCAACCGTCGTTTCAGCTCGGCTGCAGTGGCTCCGGCGCCGACTGCGGCCAGTCCGAGCGCAGCGCCGATTAGCCGTCCGGCCGTTTCGACACGGCCCGCTGCGCCGGCCCCCGTTGCGCCTGCGCCTGCGCCTGCGCGTCCCGCACCGGCAGCCGCATCGGCCGCACCCAAGCGTAAGGCGTACAAGCTCGTAGCCATCGGTACCTCGACCGGCGGGCCGGTGGCGCTGCAGCGTGTGCTGACCCAGCTGCCAGCCAATTTCCCGGCACCGCTTGTGCTGATCCAGCACATGCCGGCCGCCTTCACCAAGGCCTTCGCCGAGCGCCTGGACAAGCTGTGCCGCATTCAGGTCAAGGAAGCCGAGGATGGCGATATTTTGCGCCCCGGCCTGGCGCTGCTGGCGCCTGGCGGCAAGCAGATGATGGTCGATGCCCGCGGCACGGTAAAAATCCTGCCGGGCGACGAGCGCCTCAATTACAAGCCTTGTGTCGACATCACCTTCGGTTCGGCGGCCAAGTCCTATGGCGACAAGGTACTGGCCGTGGTTCTGACCGGAATGGGCGCCGATGGCCGCGAAGGCGCGCGCCTGCTCAAGCAGGGTGGCAGCCAGGTGTGGGCGCAGGACGAGGCCAGTTGCGTGATCTATGGCATGCCCATGGCGGTGGTCAAAGCCAACCTGGCCGATGCGGTCTACGGCCTGGACGATATCGGTCGACACTTGACCGAGGCCTGCCAGTGACCAGGGTTAAGCCGGGAACAAGCGTATGGATGTACTGAGCCTGATCGGCGTCATCCTGGCGTTCGTTGCCATTCTGGGCGGCAATTATCTGGAAGGCGGTCATGCCGGGGCCTTGCTCAACGGCCCGGCAGCGCTGATCGTCATTGGCGGTACGCTGGGAGCTGCTTTCCTGCAGGCGCCTGTGCAGGTGTTCAAGCGTGCCATGGGCATCCTGCGCTGGATCTTCTTTCCGCCGCGCATCGATCTGATCGGTGGCATCAACCGCGTGGTTGGCTGGAGCATGGTGGCGCGCAAGGAGGGCCTGCTGGGCCTGGAGTCGGTCGCCGATGCCGAGCCGGATCCGTATGCGCGCAAAGGCTTGCAGTTGCTCGTCGATGGTGCCGAGCCCGAGTCCATTCGCAGCATTCTGGAGGTCGATCTCTACACCCAGGAGGCCCGCGATATACAGGCCGCCAAGGTATTCGAGAGCATGGGCGGCTATGCGCCGACTATCGGCATCATCGGTGCCGTGATGGGGCTGATCCACGTGATGGGCAACCTGGCCGATCCGAGCATGCTCGGCAGCGGTATCGCCGTGGCTTTTGTTGCCACCATCTATGGCGTCGGCTTTGCCAACCTGTTGCTGTTGCCGGCTGGCAACAAGCTCAAGTCCATCGCGCTGCGCCAGTCGCGTTACCGCGAGATGCTGCTGGAGGGCATTCTCTCCATCGCCGAGGGTGAGAATCCGCGTTCCATCGAACTGAAGCTGCAAGGCTTCATGGACTGATGGAGGCATGGCATGGCACGCAGGCGGCAACATGAAGAGCACGAGAACCATGAGCGTTGGCTGGTTTCCTACGCCGACTTCATCACCTTGCTCTTCGCCTTCTTCGTGGTGATGTACTCGATCTCTTCGATCAACGAAGGCAAATACAAGATTCTTTCGGAGTCGCTGACCGGCGTGTTCAATCAGCCGGATCGCTCGATCAAGCCGATTCCTGTCGGCGAGGAACGGCCGCGTACCAGCGAGCCGGACGACACCTCGATGGACGACCCGAGCTCGGACTCGACCCTGCAGAGTATCGCCTCCAGCGTGCGCGAGGCTTTTGGCGATCTGATCCAGAGCGATCAGCTGACGGTGCGCGGCAACGAGATGTGGATCGAGATCGAGCTCAGCTCCAGTCTGCTTTTTCCCAGCGGCGATGCGATTCCGAACAACCAGGCGTTCGATATCATCGAGAAGGTCGCCAAAATCCTGGCGCCGTACCAGAATCCGGTCAAGGTCGAAGGTTTCACAGACAATCTGCCGATCCAAACCGCCCAGTATCCGACCAACTGGGAGCTGTCTTCGGCGCGCGCGTCGAGCATCGTGCGTATGCTGGCCATGGATGGTGTCGACCCTTCACGTCTGGCCGCAGTGGGTTATGGCGAATTTCAGCCGGTGGCCGACAATGCCACTGCGGAGGGCAGGGGGCGAAACCGTCGGGTTGTGCTGGTGATTTCGCGCAACCTTGATACCCGACGTGGCGCTGGCAGTGCCGTGACCCAGCAGTCCGAGGCTGGCACGCAAACTGCACCGGCGTCAGCATCGGGGGTTCCACAGTCGTGAGCCGTCAAATCCAAGTCGCCTGCCGTGTGCGTGCGACAGCCATTCTCGGCCTGAGCGCCTCTTGCCGGGAGGATGAGAGAAGATGAAAGTCTGGGCAGTAGCCAATCAGAAGGGTGGGGTCGGCAAGACCACCACCTCCATCGCGCTGGCGGGCCTGTTGGCCGATGCCGGCAAGCGCGTGATCGTCGTCGATCTCGACCCGCATGGGTCGATGACCAGTTATTTCGGTCATGATCCCGATACGCTGGAGCACAGTTGCTTCGATCTGTTCCTGCATCAGGGCAATGTGCCGCAAGGGTTGCCCAAGCAGCTTTTGCACAGCACCAGCCACGAGAATATCTCACTGCTGCCGTCGAGCACCGCGCTGGCCACGCTCGAACGCCAGTCGCCGGGGCAGAGTGGCCTTGGCCTGGTGATCGCCAAGAGCCTGGCGCAGCTGTGGGAGGATTTCGATCACGCGATCATCGACAGCCCGCCATTGCTCGGCGTATTGATGGTCAACGCCCTGGCGGCCAGCCAGCAGCTGGCGATACCGGTGCAAACCGAATTTCTCGCGGTCAAGGGCCTGGAGCGCATGATCACCACGCTGGCGATGATCAATCGCTCGCGCAAGCAGGCGCTGCCCTACACCATCGTGCCGACCCTTTTCGATCGTCGGACCCAGGCGTCCATGAGTACCCTGCGTGTGCTGCGCAACACCTATCCGGAACACCTGTGGCCGGCCTATATCCCGGTCGATACGCGTTTGCGCGATGCCAGCCGGGCGGGGCGCACGCCGTCGCAGTTCGATGCCAATAGTCGCGGCGTGATCGCCTACCGGGCGCTGCTCAAGCATCTGCTGAGCCATCAGCCGGCGGCGCAGGTGGCTTGAAATGTATGACTGTGTTGAACTTGGGTGCTCAAGTCGGAGCATGCTGCGGCCGATAGGCTGTAAAGATCTTATCTCGGGTTCCTGTCATGAGTCGTAACCTCGCCACCGCTACACGTTCCCAGTTGGCCCTGCAGTCCTACCTCGACGGATTGTTGCAGGAAGCCGCTGCCGAGCTGGAGATGTCCGTCAGCCTGGACGAATTCGAGGCCGCGGTGCTCGAGGAGCAGGTACGCGATGCCCGCCTGGTCGAATCGGTAGCACCAACTGTTGCTCCAGTCGCACTCGCGGCTGTGGTCGAGCCGCAGGTTCAGGCCCCCGTTGCGCCGGTAGAGTTGCTCGTGCCCGTACAGGCGCCGCCAGAGGTTGCGCCCCTTGTCGAACTGGCGCCGCAACCGGCTGCCTTGCTCGCCGATGGTCGTCCGGCCTGGGCCGAGGAACCCTTCGAGTGTCTGTTGTTCGACGTTGCGGGGCTGACCCTGGCGGTACCGCTGATCTGCCTGGGCTCGATCTATCCGCTCGAAGGCCAGGAGCTGACGCCGCTGTTCGGTCAGCCGGATTGGTTCCTCGGCATCCTGCCGAGTCAGGCAGGCAACCTGAAGGTGCTGGACACTGCGCGCTGGGTGATGCCCGATCGCTACCGCGAGGACTTCCGCGAAGGCCTGCAGTATGTGATTTCCGTGCAGGGTTACGAGTGGGGGCTGGCGGTGCATCAGGTCAGTCGCTCGATTCGCCTGGACCCCAGCGAGGTCAAATGGCGCAGTCAGCGTACCCAGCGGCCCTGGCTGGCCGGTACGGTGATCGAGCATATGTGTGCACTGCTCGACGTGGCGGCGCTGGCGGAATTGATCGCCAGCGGCGCGGCGAAACGCCTGAATGGCGGAAAAGTGCATTAAGAATTGGTGAGCCTGCGCCATCGGGCTCTATAGTTGATGACAAGCGGTTCGACCCGCACATGCCGCACTGAGCGGTTTTTGATGAGGCTAGGGACATGAAGAAAAGTTCTGCACAAGGTGCCGAAGATCCGATTCTGCAGTGGGTGACCTTTCGCCTGGACAACGAGACCTACGGCATCAATGTGATGCAGGTGCAGGAAGTCCTGCGCTACACCGAGATCGCCCCGGTACCGGGTGCGCCGAGCTATGTGCTTGGCATCATCAACCTGCGTGGCAACGTGGTGACCGTGATCGATACTCGCCAGCGTTTCGGTCTGGGTTCGGCGCCGGTGACCGACAACACCCGTATCGTCATCATCGAAGCGGACAAGCAAGTGGTCGGCATCCTGGTCGACAGCGTGGCCGAAGTGGTCTACCTGCGTCAGTCCGAGATCGAGACCGCACCGAACGTCGGTAACGACGAGTCGGCCAAGTTCATCCAGGGCGTGTGCAACAAGAACGGCGAACTGCTGATCCTGGTCGAGCTGGACAAGATGATGTCCGAGGAAGAGTGGTCGGAGCTGGAGAGCATCTGAGCCATGTCCGAGTTTGCCATGCTCGCTGCGGCCCTGGCCTTCGTGGCCTTGCTATGCGTGGCACTGGGCATCGTCTGCAATGGCCTGTATCGCAACCAGCAGCGCCTGCTGGCCGAGCAGGCCAAGCGTGATGCCGCGCGCGATGCGCGGATCAAGGAGCTGAGCAAGCGCCTCGATACCTACCTGACCGGCAGCATCCGCATGGGCGAGGAGCTGCATGAGCTGCGCCGTGTGGTGGCGCCGCTGCCGGACAAGGTCAGCCAGATCGAGCAGCGCGACCCCAGCAGCCTGTCCTTCACCCAGGCGGCGCGCCTGGTAGGTATGGGGGCAAGCGTCGAGGACCTGACCCAGTCCTGTGGCCTGAGCAAGGCCGAGGCCGAGCTGATCAGTCGTCTGCACAAACCCAAGGCAGGGCAGGCGCAATAACACTCTGCGTTTGAGCGCATCGTCGATGCGTATCCGGGCAGGCGCTGCTGCCCGCGCAATTACCAGACTTGGTTTATTCGACGCCTCCGTAGGGCGGCAGTTGCTCAGCTCGCCGGCCCCTTGAGCTGGCGCAGTGGCGGCGTGACGTCGCGCTCCGCGTCCGCTTCGAAGCCGGGCGGGGTCTTGCCCTGCAGGTACCAGGCAAAGGCGATTATTTCGGCGATGCAGCGATACAGCGCTTCGGGAATTGCGTCGCCCAACTCCAGGCGCGCCAGCAGACGCACCAGCTCGGCATTCTCGTAGATCGGAACTTCGTACTCGCGGGCGATCGCGAGGATGGCTTCGGCCAGTTCGTCATCACCCTTGGCGCTGAGCACCGGCGCGTTTTGCCCGTCGTAGTTGAGGGCTATGGCCTGACGGGCTTCGGGCTGCGGCTTGCGGCTCATGCGGTTTCATCCACCCAGCGTTGTTCCAGTGAAGTCTTCGGCCCCTGGGGCGGCATGCCCTGGCTGCAGGCCAATTCACCGACTTCCAGTCCGGCGGCCTGCAGACGCTCACGCAGATGACCCAGTTCTGCATTGATCAGATGGGTGGTTTCGGCGCGTTCGGCCCACAGCTGGCTGGACAGGCTGCCGCGCAGCAGTTGCGCACGCACCTGCAACGGGCCGAGATGATCGAGTTCGAAGGCCAGTTCCACTCGCCAGAGCGTCTCCTTCTGCTCCGGTTTTTCCGTCTTGCCGCTGTCTTCGCGCTGCAATTTGACCTGCAGGGGAATCACTTCCTGCTGGTGGCGCATGGGCAGCTCCAGCTGCCAGGTGGTCAGCAGGTTGCCATTGGCGTCCACCTGGGTTTGCGCCAGGCTCGACAACTGGTGGGTCTGCAATCGCGAGACGGCCGCCGCGGCGAGCTTCAGCAGGGTTTCCAGATCGGCCTCGCCATCCATGTTCTGCAGCAGGCGCGAGGGCAGGGGAAAGGTCAGCGCCTGCTGCCGCGACGAGCCGGCTGCGTTGACGCCGAGCAGTTGCCGGGCCAGGTTGGGCAGATTCTGGTTGAGTGCGTTCTGCAGGCCGGCGAGGGTACCGGCACCACCAGGCAGCTGTGGCACCAGTTGGGCAATCAGGCGCAGCAGGTTGGCTTTCAGATCCTGCGCCAGTGCGCTGGTCTGGCCCTGCAACAGCTTGGCTTCGAGCAGTACGCCGCTGCCTTCCAGGGCCTGCGCCAGACCTTTGGCTGTGCTCAGCTGGGTACTGTCGGGCAGGGCACCGAGCAGCTTGTCGATGCTGCCGCGCAGCGCCTCATCGCCACCGCTCAGATTCTGCAGGCCCTTGAACAACCCCTCCAGCGAAGCCTGGCGATTTTGCTGGGCGGTCAGTTGCTGGCCCAGTACCAGTTGATCGAGACGGCCACTGAGCGGCAGGAAGGCAAGGCTCTGGCTGCTCTGGACCTGGGCGCTGAGCAGGCTGCCGAGCGGCAAGGCGAGCGGGCTGTCGAGCGCCAGCTGCTTGCCGGCGAGCGGCGTGTTGAGCAGATTGACCACCAGGCGATAGATCGTCTGCGCGCCTTGCGGCGGCAAAACGTCGCGGCTGACGACTTTGCCCTGGACCAGGGTGCCGGGCGGCAGTTGCTGCAGATCGAGGCTGGTCAGTGGCTTGTCGCCGCCTGCCTGCAGGGCCAGCGCCAGACGGGTGTCGGAAAGCGCAGTGACCACCAGGGCGCTGCCCTGAGCCAGCGGCCTGGGGCTTTCGGCTTGCAGAGTCGCCTGCTTGCCGCCTTCAAGGGTGAGTTTCAGCAGCAGCTGGAAACTCTGTGCCTGCTCGCGAACCGCCACCACTTCGGCCTTGGCGCTTTCGCCGGCTGCCAGCATGCCATCCAGCGGCTGCAGCAGGCGCACCGCCATGTCGGCAGCGGTCGCAGCGGTGCGAATCACCTGCGTGGAAGGAGGAAGCGGGCGTGGGCTGCTGATTTCGCTCATGGGCTTTGCTGAGGCTCCGTCCTATGCAGGTGCGGCAGGGGGCGCTGCGCACGGGGTTCGACTGCTGGTGCGTATGGCACACCCTACGCGATTAACACCCTGTCGAAAATGCTGACTGCGGGGACAGCGATGCGCCATGTATAATGCCGGCCCGCTGCGCACCACACTTCCGGCACGCGTCAGTATAGCGGCCGGAGCACCGTCGACTTTAGCCCTGCCAGGTATCGATGACCCGTCCTGTTCCTCTTCTCGAAGCCGTGGCGCTCAGCTGTGAGCGGGACTGGCGCATGCTTTTCGAGCAGCTGCATTTCGCCCTGCAGCCAGGCGACATGTTGCAGATCAGCGGTCCCAACGGCAGCGGCAAAACCAGCCTGCTGCGACTGATCGCCGGGCTGCGGCAGCCGACCTCCGGCGACATTCTCCTGCAGGGCCAGGCTCTGGCCGAGCAGCGCAGCGAACTGGCGCGCAATCTTCTATGGATAGGCCATGCAGCCGGGATCAAGGGGCTCTTGAGCGCCGAAGAGAACCTGGCCTGGCTTTGCGCGTTGCATCGCCCGGCCGGCCGCGACGCCATCTGGCAGGCGCTGGAAGCGGTCGGCCTGCGCGGTTTCGAGGACGTTCCCTGTCACACCCTGTCCGCCGGTCAGCAGCGCCGGGTGGCCCTGGCGCGCCTGTATCTGGAAGACACGCCGCCGTTGTGGGTGCTCGATGAGCCCTTCACCGCGCTGGACAAGAGCGGGGTGGCGCAACTCGAAGCGCACCTGGCCGGCCACTGTGAGCGCGGCGGCGTGGTGGTGCTGACCACCCACCACAGCCTGCAGCACAAGCCGGCCACCTATCGCGATCTGGATCTGGGGCAGTACGCGGCATGAGCAACGTTTTCACACAGCTGCTTTCACGCGAAATGCGTCTGCTCGCCCGCCGTCCGTCCGATCTGGCCAACCCCCTGGTTTTCTTCGCTATCGTCATCGCGCTGTTCCCGCTGGCGGTAGGGCCGGAAACGCAATTGTTGCAAACCCTTTCCCCTGGCTTGGTATGGGTGGCAGCGCTTTTGGCCGTGCTGCTCTCGCTGGACGGGCTTTTTCGCAGCGATTTCGAAGACGGCTCGCTGGAGCAGTGGGTCCTTTCGTCGCACCCCCTGCCTCTTCTGGTGTTGGCCAAGGTGCTGGCACACTGGCTTTTCAGCGGTCTCGCGCTGGTTTTGCTGGCGCCTGTGCTGGCGCTGATGCTCGGTCTGCCCGGGCGTTGCCTGCCGGTACTGCTGATTTCCCTGCTGCTCGGCACCCCGGTGTTGAGCCTGCTCGGTGCGGTGGGCGCGGCGCTTACCGTTGGTCTCAAGCGCGGCGGCCTGCTGCTGGCGCTGCTGATCCTGCCGCTGTACATCCCGGTGCTGATTCTTGGCAGCGGGGCGTTGCAGGCGGCCCTGCAAGGACTGCCGGCTACCGGTCACCTGTTGTGGCTGGCGAGCCTCACCGCTCTGGCGGTTACCCTGACACCTTTTGCGATAGCCGCCGGCCTGACCATCAGTGTCGGCGAATAAGAACGAACCGTGATACCTGACCGACAGCAGTCGAGCCAGGCCTGAATGATGAGTCGAGCATGAACTGGACGTGGTTTCACAAATGGGGTTCGCCCAAGTGGTTCTATGAGATGAGTGGCCGCTGGCTGCCCTGGCTCAGCATCGCTGCCGTATTGCTGACCGTCGCCGGCCTGGTCTGGGGCCTGGCCTTCGCGCCACCGGACTACCAGCAGGGCAACAGCTTTCGCATCATCTACATTCATGTTCCAGCCGCGTTCCTGGCTCAATCCATCTACGTGACGCTCGCCGTCGCCGGCCTGGTCGGCCTGGTCTGGAAAATGAAACTGGCCGATGTCGCCCTGCAGCAGGCCGCCCCCATCGGCGCCTGGATGACGGCCATCGCGCTGCTTACCGGCGCCATCTGGGGCAAGCCGACCTGGGGCACCTACTGGGTATGGGATGCGCGTCTGACCTCGATGCTGATCCTGCTGTTCCTCTATTTCGGCGTCATCGCACTGGGCAACGCCATCAGCAACCGCGACAGCGCCGCCAAGGCCTGTGCCGTGCTGGCCATCGTCGGTGTGATCAATATCCCGATCATCAAGTACTCGGTGGAGTGGTGGAACTCACTGCACCAGACCGCCACCTTCAAGGTCACCGAAAAACCCGCGATGCCGGTGGAAATGTGGCTGCCGCTGCTGCTGGCGGTACTGGGGTTCTACTGCTTCTTCGGCGCCGTGCTGCTGTACCGCATGCGTCTGGAAGTACTCAAGCGCGAATCGCGCAGCAGCTGGGTGAAAGCCGAAGTGCAGAACCTGGTGGAGGGCAAGGCATGAGCTTTTCGTCCTTTTCCGAATTCCTCGCCATGGGCACCCATGGCGCCTACGTCTGGAGCGCCTACGGCATCAGCCTGGCGATTCTGGCGTTGAATGTGGTGCTGCCGATCCTGGCTCGCCGCCGTTACCTGCAAGACGAGGCGCGCCGTTTGCGCCGGGAGAAGTCGAAGTGAATCCGGTTCGCAAGAAACGCCTGTACATCGTTCTGGCCATCCTCTGCGGCGTCAGCATCGCCGTCGCCCTGGCGCTGACCGCGCTGCAGGAGAATATCA
Organism: Pseudomonas sp. KB-10; assembly: GCF_018221585.1. Lineage (NCBI taxonomy): Bacteria > Pseudomonadati > Pseudomonadota > Gammaproteobacteria > Pseudomonadales > Pseudomonadaceae > Pseudomonas > Pseudomonas sp. KB-10. Next base: position 117,333 of record NZ_QYYB01000002.1, on the reverse strand, counting down.
ACCTGTTCTACACCCCGAGCCAGATCGCCAACGGCGAGGCGCCAGTCGATACCCGCATTCGTGCCGGTGGTCTGGTGGAGGAGGGATCGGTGAAGCGTTCGGCCGATTCGCTGGAAGTGGACTTCGTCGTCACCGACGGCGCCCATGGCGTGACCATCCGCTACAGCGGCATCCTGCCGGACCTGTTCCGTGAAGGGCAGGGCATCGTTGCCCTGGGCCGCGTCAACGAAGAGGGCGTCCTGGTGGCCGACGAGGTACTGGCCAAACACGACGAGAACTACATGCCGCCTGAGGTCATGCAGGCGCTGGAAAAGAGCGGGATGATGCAAAAGCACGATGAGGCCAAAGCAGCCAAGCAAGGCGGCTACCAGCAGGAGAGCGCACAATGATCCCCGAGCTTGGCCATCTGGCGATGATCCTGGCGCTGTGCCTGTGCCTGGTACAGGCGACGCTGCCGCTGGTCGGTGCCTGGCGTGGTGACCACCAGTGGATGAGCCTGGCGCAGCCGGCCGCCTGGGGTCAGTTCGCCTTCCTGTTGTTCTCCTTCCTGTGCCTGACTTACGCCTTCATGGTCGACGACTTCTCCGTCGCCTACGTGGCCAACAACTCCAACAGCGCGTTGCCCTGGTACTACAAGTTCAGCGCGGTATGGGGCGCTCACGAAGGCTCTCTGCTGCTGTGGGCCTTGATCCTGGCCGGCTGGACCTTCGCCGTGGCGATCTTCTCGCGCCACCTGCCGGAAGAGATGCTCGCCCGCGTGCTGGCGGTGATGGGCATGATCAGCGTCGGCTTCCTGCTGTTTCTGATCGTCACCTCCAACCCATTCGAACGTCTGCTGCCGAACTCGCCGGCCGATGGCCGCGACCTCAACCCGTTGCTGCAGGACTTCGGCCTGATCGTGCATCCGCCGATGCTGTACATGGGCTATGTCGGCTTCTCGGTGGCCTTCGCCTTCGCCATCGCCGCGCTGCTCGGCGGCAAGCTGGACGCCGCCTGGGCGCGCTGGTCGCGTCCCTGGACCATCGTCGCCTGGGCCTTCCTCGGCATCGGTATCGCGCTCGGTTCCTGGTGGGCCTACTACGAGCTGGGCTGGGGCGGCTGGTGGTTCTGGGACCCGGTGGAGAACGCCTCGTTCATGCCCTGGCTGGTGGGCACGGCGCTGATCCACTCACTGGCCGTGACCGAAAAGCGCGGTGTGTTCAAGAGCTGGACGGTGCTGCTGGCCATCGCCGCGTTTTCCCTCAGCCTGCTGGGGACCTTCCTGGTGCGTTCCGGCGTGCTGACCTCGGTGCATGCCTTTGCCACCGACCCCGAGCGCGGCGTGTTCATCCTTGCCTTCCTGCTGGTGGTGGTCGGCGGTTCGCTGGCGCTGTTCGCCGTGCGCGCACCGGTGGTCAAGAGCCAGGTCGGCTTTGGCCTGTGGTCGCGTGAGACCCTGCTGCTGGTCAACAACATCGTGCTGGTGGTGTCGGCTGCGATGATCCTGCTTGGCACCCTCTACCCGCTGGTGCTCGATGCCCTGACCGGCGCCAAGCTGTCGGTCGGCCCGCCTTACTTCAACGCGCTGTTCCTGCCGCTGATGGCGCTGCTGATGGCGGTGATCAGCGTCGGCGTGCTGGTGCGCTGGAAGGACACCCCGCTGAAATGGCTGGGCAGCATGCTGACGCCGGTGCTGGTCGCCAGCGTGGTGCTGGCGGTGGCCGCGACCTTCCTGCATGCTGATTTCCACTGGGCGGTGCTGGCCGTCTGCCTGCTGGCGTTCTGGGTAATCCTCGGCGGCGTGCGCGACATTCTCGACAAGACGCGCCACAAAGGCCTGATCAAGGGCCTGCCGAGTCTCGGTCGCAGCTACTGGGGCATGCAGATGGCGCACCTGGGGTTCGCCGTGTGTGCCCTGGGCGTGGTGCTGACCAGCCTGGGCAGCTATGAGCGCGACCTGCGCATGGCGCCGGGTGATTCGGTGGAGCTGGCGGGCTATCGCTTCCAGTTCGACGGCGCCGTGCATCACGAAGGCCCCAACTTCATCTCAGACAAGGGCACGGTGCGTGTCTTCGATGGTGAGCGGCAGATCAAGGTGCTGCACCCGGAGAAGCGCCTGTACACCGTGCAGCAGTCGACCATGACCGAGGCGGGCATCGATGCCGGTTTCACTCGCGATCTGTTCGTCGCCCTGGGTGAGCCGCTGGAGCAGGGCGCCTGGGCCGTGCGCATTCACATCAAACCCTTCGTGCGCTGGATCTGGCTCGGCGGCCTGTTGATGGCCTTCGGCGGCTTCCTCGCTGCGGCCGACAAGCGCTACCGGATCAAGGTCCGCACCCGTGTGCGCGACGCCCTGGGCTTGCAGGAGGCCAGCGTATGAGACGTTTGCTGCTGCTGTTGCCGCTGCTGGCATTTCTGGCGATTGCCGTATTTCTCTACCGCGGTCTGTTTCTCGATCCGTCCGAGCTGCCCTCGGCGCTGATCGGCAAGCCGTTCCCGGCTTTCAGCCTGCCAGCGCTGGACAATCCCGAGCGCACCCTGAGCGCGGACGACCTCAAGGGCAGGCCTGCGCTGGTCAACGTCTGGGCCACCTGGTGCCCGGCCTGCCGGCACGAGCATCCGGTGCTGAACAAGCTGGCCGAGGCCGGTGTGGTCATTCACGGCATCAACTACAAGGATCAGCGCGAGCCGGCGCAGAAGTGGCTGCGTGACCTGCACAACCCCTACCAGCTCAATATCGAGGATGCCAAGGGCAGCCTGGGGCTGGACCTGGGGGTGTACGGCGCGCCGGAGACTTTCTTCATCGACGCCAAGGGCATCATTCGCCACAAGTACGTCGGGGCCATCGACGAGCGAATCTGGCGCGAAAAACTGGCGCCGATCTATCAAGAACTGGTCGACGAGGCACAGGCACCATGAAAACTACTGCGCTCGATCATGCTGCGTTGAAAACAGGCTGGAGCGCCAGCCCGGTCAAATGCTCATTTACAACTTGTAAACTCCGCTTCTTCGCCTGCTTTCGCCTTGCCTGCTCTTCGCTCGCGACGTTTTCATGGCGCCTGCCTAAACGTTTGCTGATGTCCGCCGGTCTGGCGCTGGGCCTGTTGGCCAGCGCCCATGCCGCCATCGATACCTTCGAGTTCGCCAGCGAGGCTGAGCGCCAGCGCTATCGCAACCTGATCGAAGAGCTGCGTTGCCCGAAATGCCAGAACCAGAACATCGCCGACTCCGATGCGCCGATCGCCATGGACCTGCGTGGCGAAATCTATCGCATGCTCGAAGAGGGCAAGAGCAACGAGGAGATCATCGACTTTCTGGTTTCCCGCTACGGCGACTTCGTGCTCTACAAGCCACCACTGACCAGCCGCACGCTGTTGCTCTGGTACGGTCCGGCCGGCCTGCTGCTGATAGGTTTCGGCGTGCTTGGGGTGATCGTCCTGCGCCGCCGTGGCCAGCAGAAGGATCGCTCCGCCGCTGGCCTCTCCCTTGATGAGCAGGCGCGCCTCGACGCGCTGCTCGCCCAAGCCTCTCAGGACAAGAAAGACCAATGATCGATTTCTGGTTGCCCGCCGGGCTGCTTTTGCTGACTGCCCTGGCGTTTCTGCTGATTCCGGTACTGCGCATTCGCAAGCTGCAGGCCGAAGAAGACCGTACCGCACTCAACGTCACCCTCTATCAGGAACGCCTGCAGGAGCTGGAAGCCCAGCGCCAGGCCGGTGTGCTCGATGATGCGCAGATGCAGGCCGGTCGCGCCGAAGCGGCGCGCGAGTTGCTCGACGATACCGAAGGCGTACAGCGCCGCAGCGGTGTGCTCGGCGGCAAGATCCCGCTGGTCTCGGCGTTGCTGGTGCCGGTGCTCGGCGTGGCCCTGTACCTGCACTGGGGCGCTCTCGATCAGGTCGAGCAGACCCGTCAGCTGGCGACCATGCAGCCGCAGAGCATCGAGGAAATGACCGCGCGCCTGGAGCAGACCGTCAAGCAGCAGCCGGACTCCGCCGAAGGCTGGTACTTCCTTGGCCGTACCTATATGGCGCAGGAGCGTGCCGGCGACGCCGCCAAGGCCTTCGAGCGCGCCGTGGAGATCGCCGGGCGTGCCCCGGAACTGCTCGGCCAGTGGGCGCAGGCGCTGTATTTCGCCGAAGGCAAACAGTGGAACGAGCAATTGCAGGGGCTCACCGACGAGGCGTTGAAGGCCGATCCAGAAGAGGTCACCAGCTTGGGGCTACTCGGCATCGCGGCCTATGAAAGTCAGCGCTATGCTGATGCAGTGCGCTATTGGGAGCGTCTGGTCGCCGTGCTGCCGGAGCAGGACCCGTCCCGCACGGCCATCGCCGGCGGTGTCGAACGCGCCCGGCAGCAGATGGGTGAGGGCGAGCAGCCCAGCGCTGCCGCTGAGCCGAGCGCCAAGGTGCATGCGCTGGAAGTCAGCGTGTCGCTGTCGCCCGAGGTGCAGCAGAAGGTGCAGCCGGACGATGCCGTGTTCGTCTTCGCCCGTGCACTCAGCGGCCCGCCGATGCCGTTGGCGGCCAAACGCCTGAAGGTTTCCGATCTGCCGGTGCAGATCAGTCTCTCGGATGTGGATGCAATGATGCCGGAACTGAAAATGTCGCAATTCGACCAGGTGCAACTGGTGGCGCGCGTTTCCCGCGCGGGTAACGCCACTCAGGGCGAGTGGGTCGGCCAGACCGGCCCCGTTGCCAATACCGCTCGTGACGTGCAGACGCTGCTGATCGACAGCCGCGACGGGCAGGCCCAGTGAAGCGCCTGGCGCTGGCCTGCGCGCTCGGGCTTGGCTTGAGTGGCTGCGTATTGCAGCAGCCCAGCGCCCCGGTCGGGGGGCTGCCACCGGTGCAGCAACCCGGTACGCCCGCTGGCAAGTTGCCGCCTGTCCAGCAACCCTCGCACCCGCGTTATGCGCCGCCGCCCGGGGTGAAAAGCCACTGGAATCCGGCCTTGGGCGTGTACGTGGTCGAAGGAGCGCGCGATCTCTACTATCGCGAACGCGTCTTCTACCGCTGGGACGGCGGCTGGAGCTGGTCGCCGCAAGCTGGCGGGCCGTGGAAGGAAACCGACAGCTCGGGCATTCCACCGGGGCTGTTCCGGCAGTATCAGAATCGCTGATCTCCGGGGCGGGTAAAGCCTACATGAGCTTGGCGAGTCGCCCTGCACAAATGAAAACGGCGCCCGAAGGCGCCGTTTTTGTGGCTGCGATCCAGGCTCAATGCGCCCAGATCAGGCCCACCAGCAGGTAGCTGATCAGCGTCACCAGCACTACGCCGAACAGATTGAGGGCGAAGCCCGCCCTGATCATCGACTGTATCTTCATATGCCCGGTGCCGAACACGATGGCATTGGGCGGCGTCGCCACCGGCATCATGAAGGCGCAGCTGGCAGCGATGGCGGCAGGAATGGCCAGCAGTTCGGCCGGCATGCCCTGCGACACCGCCAGAGCCCCCAGCAGCGGCAGGAAGGCGGCCGCGGTAGCGGTGTTGGAGGTGACTTCGGTGAGGAAGATGATCACCAGCACCACCACGCCGATCATCGCGACTACCGGCAGCGCGCCCAGGGCACCGAGGCTTTGTGCGATCCACTCGGCCAGGCCGGTGCTGCGAATCACCCCGGCCAGCGACAGGCCGCCGCCGAACAGCAGCAGTACACCCCAGGGCAGCTTGCTGGCGCTTTCCCAGTCCATCAGGAACACCCGCTGTTTGGTATCCACGGGGATGATGAACAGCGCCAGCGCTGCAGCGATGGCGATGCTGGTGTCGTTGACGCCCGATACCCAGCCGGCGATCAGTGGCTGGAACACCCAGGCCAGCGCGGTGATCACGAATACCAGCGCCACCAGTTTTTCGCCGCGGCTCAGTGGACCGAGCGCGGCCAATTCGCTGCGGATCAGTTGCGTGCTGTCATGCCCGGCCAGGTTGAAACCGCCGCGGGTCAGCCACCACCAGATGATCGCCAGCATGATTACCGCCACCGGCACGCCCAGTAGCATCCACTGGCCGAAACCGATCTGTACGTCATAGTTGTCGGCGAGGAAGGCCGCCAGCAGGGCATTGGGCGGCGTGCCGATCAGTGTGGCGATGCCACCGACGCTGGCAGCGTAGGCGATCGCCAGCAGCAGGGCGGTGGCGAAGCGTTCACGGTCGGCATCACCCGCGCTCTTCTCGCCGGTAAGCATACCGATTACGGAAAGACCGATGGGCAGCATCATGATGGTGGTGGCGGTGTTGCTCACCCACATGCTGAGAAAGGCGGTGGCCATCATGAAACCGGCAATCTGCTTGCTTGGCTTGCTGCCCATGGCCAGCAGCGTCATCAGGGCGATGCGCTTGTGCAAATTCCAGCGTTCCATGGCCAGGCCCAGGACGAAACCACCGAGGAACAGGTAGATGGTCGGGTTGGCGTAAGGCGCGGTGGCGGCATTGAGGCTGTCGATGCCCAGCGCCGGGATCAGCAGGATCGGCAGCAGCGAGGTGGCCGGAATCGGAATGGCCTCGGTCGACCACCAGCTGGCCATCAGCAGGGTCAGGCCGATGGTGGCCCAGGCGGCGCTGGACAGGCTGCCCGGCGGCTCCGTGACCAGGCAAACGAGCAGTAACAATGGGCCTAGAATCAGGCCAATCCAGGCGGCCTTGGCTGGCGCCGTGGATTCATTGGTGGTAACGGCCATCGCGCGCTTCCTTCAGCTAAAAAAGTCGGGCTTTATAGCCCACAGGGCGACTTTATGACCACGCGATGGCCGTTCGGTTTTGCTTCAGTCTGTTTCAGGTGAGCTCCGCGATGGCGCGGTGGGCTCGGCCTGCCGACGGAACAACGGCCCGCCACAGCGACTGCAGAACGCCGCGCTGTATTCGTGGCGGTTCTTCCGGCAATGCGGACAATCGTGTTCCATCAGCCCGTCCTGGCGCATGGCGTTGGCCAGTTCGGCGGTGAAGATGCCGGTCGGCACCGCGATGATCGAATAACCTGTGATCATCACCATGGTCGCCAGCATCTGACCGATGGGCGTTTGCGGCGTGATGTCACCGAAGCCCACGGTGGTCAGCGTCACCACCGCCCAGTAGATGCTGATCGGTATGCTGGTGAAGCCGTTGGCGGGGCCTTCGATCACGTACATCAGCGCGCCATAGACCGTGACCAGGGTCGAGACGCTGACCAGAAAGACGATGATCTTCTGCTTGCTGCCGCGCAGCGCCACCAGCAGGAAATTCGCCTGGGACAGATACTGGCGCAGCTTGAGCACGCGGAAGACGCGGATCAGGCGTATGGCGCGAACGATCATCAGGTACTGCGCATCGGCGAACATCAGCGCGAGGATGGCAGGCAGTACCGCCAGCAGATCCACCAGACCGAAGAAACTGAAGGCATAGCGCATGGGCTTGGGCGATATATACAGACGCAAGCCGTACTCGATCGCGAAAAGCACGGTGAAGAACCATTCCAGCGCCTTGAATACCTCGGCGTACTGGTTATGGAAGTGCTCGACGCTGTCGAGCATCACCACCACCAGGCTGGCGAGAATGGTCACCAGCAGCCAGTTGTCGAAGCGCTGAGCCGCGGGCGTGCTGGTCTCGAAGATGATGATGTAGAGGCGCTGACGCCAGGTCTGGCGTTTTTCCACGGCGTGACTCTCCTAATGATGCGAGGGCCAAGCCTAGGCAGGAGAGGGCCGAGCAGGCAATAGGCACGGGTTGGTAATGCGTGCGCGGTTTGTTCAAGCGCTGAGTGCCCGCGAGTCTTCAGGCTGTGTGCTCCTTTCACCATGGAGAGTCACATGCACCTGTTTTTCTTCCGCTATCTTTACGCTCCCTGCTTCAGCCTGGGGTTCACGGGGCTGTCGGTTTGGCTGGTAGGCCATTGGCCGATGGGCCTGTGGTGCCTGCCGGTGCTACTTTTGCTTGCCATCGGTCTGTCCATGTTGGCAGAGGCGTTGGCCCCCTATGAGCGCCAGTGGAACCTCAATCATGGCGACATTGGCCGTGACCGATTGCACGCGCTGGTTAATGAGGCCCTCAACTGCGTGGGCATCTTGAGCATCCCACTATTCGCCAGGTTGCTGCCGGACAATACGCTTTGGCCTCACACCTTGCCGTTATGGTTGCAGGTGCTGATTGCCATCGTCGTGGCCGACCTGGGCATTACCTTGATGCACTGGCTCAGCCACCGTAGCGCCTTGCTTTGGCGATTGCACGCCGTACACCACAGCGTGCGCCGCATGTACGGGCTTAACGGCCTGATGAAACACCCACTGCATCAGGGGCTGGAGGCGCTGGCTGGAACTCTGCCGTTGCTGCTGGCGGGAATGCCGGTGACGGTGGCGGCACTACTGGCTTTTGCCATCGCGATTCAGTTATTGCTGCAGCACAGTAACGTAGACATGCGCATCGGCGCGTTACGCCACCTGATTGCTTGGGCACCCGTGCATCGTTTTCATCACCTACGCTATGGGCGTGCGGGGGACGTGAACTTCGCACTGTTCTTCTGTCTCTGGGACCGCCTGCTTGGTACCGCTTTTGACTCACCCTACAAGGTTGGCAGCAAGGACTTGGGTATCGGTAGCCAGCCGGAATACCCCGATGGCTACTTGGCTCAACTGCTTGAGCCATTCGTCTGTCGGGCGCGATCTGAGCGATCACCTGCGCCGCCTGCCGAGCTGAGAGGTTCAGTCGAGCAGTTGTAGCTGCAGTTGTCGCAGGGTCTGGCCCTGGATGCCGAACATGCCACGTAGCGTGCGTGAAAAGTGTGCCAGGTCGGCGAAATTCGCCGCGTGCGCTGCTTCGGTGAGATTGCTGCCGCGCAGCACCAGGCTCAGGGCCAGCCGCAGGCGGCGCCAGAGTATCAGTTTGCGCACCGGCAGGCCGACCTGATGGCCAAACAGCCGCTCCAGCTGGCTCAAAGAGATATGGGCGCGGCTGGCTAGTGCGTTGGCGTCGATACGCTCCAGTAGCAACGCATCGATAGTCTGCAGGGTTTGCTGCACACGCCCATCCAGTGCTGGACGTGACCAATGACGAAGCTGCGCAAGAACTGCCTGTGGCTCGCACGGCGCTTTGGCTAGCCATGCCTGCAGTGTTTGCAGGTGAAACGCCTGTGGCTCGAGGTATAGAGCCAGCAGTGGTTGGCCCGCTTCGCAGAAAGCATGTTGCTGCAGCGAGGGTACTACTAGGCGCGAGCCTTGGTATGACTTTCCGGCAATCTTCATCCCCAGCTCGCCCTTGTCGACCAACAGGATTTGGTGAGCGTAATGGGCGTGCGGACGGGTATCCCCAGACTGCCCTTCGAACAGGCAGTGATCAGTCGCTAGCCAGAGCCGGCCATTCCAGGGCTGCTGCATGGCAGTACTTGGTTGCATGAGGCGATGCTCAGAAGCCCGGCACGGAGAGCGTGCTCGGGGTTAGGGTGAAGACTTTCATTAAGGTGCTTCGGAATGTGCGGAAAACCAGCTTAGCGCCATCGCCGTACTGAGTTAAGTGTCTCGTCAGTGCTCGGCGAGTGATGACTCCTCTCGCGGATCGGCCAGTATGAATTGTTCCCCCGTCACCGCCGTGATACGTGCGGTGCCCAGATTGTGCAGTTGCCACTGCCATTCCCCGTAGCGGGTGCTGAAGGTGCCTCTAGCCTGACAGGGGTCATAGAGGTACCAGTCGTGTTCCTGGCGATGGGTGATGAGGATGGCGTGGCGCAGGAAGTCCGCGACAGTTTCTTCGCTGACCTTGCATTCCCGGCAGTTGTCCTGCTCTGGTCCGAGTGCGTCCTCGCTTACCTGAATATCGTTGACCGGGCCGAGCAGGGTGGGGATCTTTTTCTGCGCTTACGTTGCAGCTTGCCAGTAGCAGGCTGAGGCCAAGTGTGCGTCTATCCATGTCTTTCGCGATCCTTTGCTATGCGTCCCATGGCCTTGGGAGCGTCGTTGCCCGGTCAACGAACTGCGCCGGGCAGCGAGTGCTTGCTCTGAAGCGGTTTCAGTCGACGGCCAGGTAGTGCTTGGTAAAGCTGTCGCTCACCACTTCCCACAGGGTGTTGGTGCCACTGGCAACGAAGAAGGCGTCGCCAGCCTTGTAGTGCGCCGTCTCGCCGGTGGCTTCATCAGTGATCTTCACTTCGCCGAGGGTCACCACAGCCTGTTCGTGAAAAGTGTAGGGCAGGCGGAAGCGGCTGCGGCGCACGCCAAAGTAGCCGGCGCTGACCGATTCGTCTTCGGTGGCGAAGGTGGTCAGGGCGAACATGGCGTTGTCGCCTTCGAGCATTTCCACGCCGATGTCCTCGAGGGTGCCGGCCAGTTCCAGTTCGTCCAGGGTGATGCCTTGCTTGATGCTGTGCAGCATGTCGTTCTCGCTCGATAGGGTGAAAGGTAATGCACGCTAGCAGGGACCTGGGGACGAGCCAGTCGTGGCAGCGACATCGGTAGCCAGGGAACGTCCTGATCATTGCGTTCAGCCTGCGTCGGACTGCTTGCGTTCGGTACATGCGGCGAAGCGCGACTGCCTGGTCACGCCGGTGTTCATAACTTGTCGCCGAACTCCTGCGCATAAAGGGGGCTCTATTGTCTGTCCCGCGGCCCGAACCTGTGGTCGTCAAGCAGCGCAGACAAGGAGTCCCGATGACGTCAACACCAGCATCCCGCTCGCCCAAGTCCTGGTTGATGATCGTCGCCTGTGCGCTGCCGCTGCTCGGCGGCTGTTCCTCCGAGACCGAGCCGGCACCCGAGCCGCCGCGGGTGGCGCTGGTCGAGCCGCTGCAGCCCGCCGCGCCGCAGGCCGAGGCGCTGCGTTTCTCCGGGGTGGTGCAGAGCGTGACCACCACCCAGCTGTCGTTCGAGGTGGCCGGGCGCATCGAGCGCATCCTGATCGATGAGGGCACCCGTGTCAGGCGGGGTCAGCCGCTGGCCGAGCTGGACCGCACCGACTACCGCCTGCAGCTGCGTGAAGCCGAGGCGCGCCTGCGTCAGCTGGCGGCGGATCTGGCGCGCAAGCGCACCCTGCTTGCCGAAGGCATTCTCGCCCCCGCCGCCATCGAGGCGCTGGAGGCCAACACCGTGGCCGCGCGGGTGGCGCGCGACAGCGCGCAGCGCGACTTGGAACACAGCACCCTGAACGCGCCGTTCGATGGCGTGGTGGCGCGCCGCCTGGCCGAGCCGGACATGGTGGTGGCGGTCGGCACGCCGGTGTTCGAGATGCAGGACAACCGCCAGATCGAGGTCGGCGTCGATCTGCCGGAAAGCGCCGCGCTGAGCATTCCGCTCGGGCCCGAGCTCGAGGCCGAAGCGCAGCTGGTGATCGCCGACCTGCGCCTGCCGCTGCGCTACAAGGAACACAGCACCCAGCCGCGCGAGGGCGCGCGCACCTACCGGCTGGTGCTACAGGGTGAGCCGCCCGAGGACTACAACCTGCTGCCGGGCATGGCCATGCGCGTCAGTCTGCAGCGCCCCGCACAGTCACAGACAGAGGAGGAGGGCTTTCGCCTGCCGCTGTCGGCGCTGCAGACTGGCAGCGACGGCAAGTACTTCATCTGGCAGGCCGACGAGGGACGCGCGCGGCGGCTGGCGGTGCAGCTGCAGCAGGTCGAGGGCGACCAGGCGCTGATCCGCGGCGAGGGCCTGCAGGCGCAGCTGCCGATCATCGTCGCCGGCGGCAGCAAGCTGCACGAGGACCAGCCGATCGAAGCGCGGGAGCGGAACTGAGCCGATGGATTTTGCCCGTTACGCCATCACTCGGCCGGTCAATATCTGGATTCTGGTGCTCACCTGCCTGCTCGGCGGCATCCTCGCCTTCTTCGAGATCGGCCGCCTGGAAGACCCCGAGTTCACCATCAAGCAGGCCATCGTCAACGTGCAGTACCCCGGCGCCACGGCGCTGGAGGTCGAGCAGCAGGTGACCGAACCGCTGGAAAGCGCCATCCAGCAGATGTCGCAGATCAAGGAGATCCGCTCGCGCTCGATGCCGGGCATCGCCGAGATCCGCGTGGAGATGCAGGACCGCTACGACGGTGACGCGCTGCCGCAGATCTGGGACGAGCTGCGCAACAAGATCAACGATGCCCAGGGCGATCTGCCGCCGGGCATCGAGCCGCCGCAGGTCAACGACGATTTCGGTGATGTCTACGGCATCTTCTACGCCCTGACCGGCGACGGTCTGACGCTCAAGGAACTGCACGAAACGGCCAAGGACCTGCGTCGCGCGCTGCTCACCGCCGATGGCGTCGGCAAGGTGGAGATCGCCGGCGTGCAGGAGGAACGCATCCTGGTGGAGGTCGATCAGGCGCAGCTGGCGGCGATGAACATCGCCCCCGACGAGATCGCCGCAGCGCTGGGCGATACCGACGCCGCGGTGGAAGCCGGCGGCGTCAATGCCGGCGACTTCTTCGTGCGCCTGCGCCCCAGCGGGGCGTTCGACTCCCTGGAGGAGCTGCGCGCGCTGCCGGTCGGCCAGGGCCCGCAACGGGTCGAGCTGGGCGCCATCGCCAAGCTGTCGCGCGACTACGCCGAGCGGCCGCAGCAGATCATCCGCCACAATGGCCAGCCGGCGCTGACGCTGGGCATCAGCGGGGTGTCCGGGGCGAACATCGTCGAGGTCGGGCACAGCGTCGAGGCAGTGCTGCAGGCCGTTGAGCACCGCATGCCGCTGGGCGCCGAGCTGCACCCGCTGTACGAGCAGCACCGCATCGTCGACGAGTCGGTGAACAGCTTCGCCCTCAACGTTTTTCTCTCGGTGGCCATCGTGGTCGGTGTGCTGTGCATCGCCATGGGCCTGCGCGCCGGCGTGATCATCGGCGCGGTGCTGTTTCTCACCGTGCTCGGCACGCTGCTGGTGATGTGGCTGGTCGGCATCGAGCTGGAGCGGATTTCCCTCGGCGCGTTGATCATCGCCATGGGCATGCTGGTGGACAACGCGGTGGTGGTCTGCGACGGCATGCTGGTGCGTCAGCGCCAGGGCAAGAGCATTCTCGAGGCGTCGCAGCAGACGCTGCAGCAGACGCAGTGGCCGCTGCTGGGGGCGACCATCATCGGCATCCTGGCCTTCGCCGGCATCGGCCTGTCCCAGGACACCACCGGCGAGTTCCTCTTCTCGCTGTTCTTCGTCATCGCCGTGTCGCTGCTGCTCAGCTGGTTGCTGGCCCTGCTGCTGGTACCGCTGTTCGGTCATTACCTGCTGCGCAATGCCGGCGCCGACGAGGATGCCGATGCCGCATACGACGGCCCCTGGTACGCGCGCTATCGCCGGCTGGCAACAGGCGTGCTGCGCCGGCCGAAGCTGACCATCGGCGCGCTGCTGGTGCTGACGGTGATCAGTGCGGTGATCTTCACCCGCCTGCCGCAGAGCTTCTTTCCGCCGTCGAGCACGCCGCTGTTCTACGTCAACCTGTTTTTGCCGCAGGGCACGCATATCCGCGATACCGCGCGCGCTGCCAGCGAGGTCCAGCAGTACCTGTCTGAGCAGGACGGCGTGAGCGATGTGTCGAGCTTCATCGGCGCCGGGGCCTCGCGCTTCATGCTCACCTACATGCCGGAGCAGCCGAATGCCTCGCTGATGCACTTTCTCGTGCGCACCGAGGATGCCGAGCGGATCGACGGCCTGGTCCGGCAGATCAACCAGGAGTTGCCGCAGCGCTATCCATCAGCGGACGTCAGCGCCGCCCAGTTCATGTTCGGCCCCAATGCCGAGGCGAAGCTGGAAGCGCGCATCAGCGGCCCGGACACCGAGGTGCTGCGCGAGATATCCGCCGAGGGGCGCAAGCGCCTGCAGGAGCAGGGCCAGGTGCTCAACGTGCGTGACGACTGGCGTCAGCCGGTGCTGGTGCTGCGCCCGCAACTGGCGCTGGATCGCCTCGCCGATGCCGGGCTGACCCGCCAGGCGGTGGCGCGCGCACTGGCTGCCGGCAGCGAGGGCCAGCGCGTCAGCCTGCTGCGCGAACGCGACGAGCTGATCCCGGTGCTGCTGCGCGCCGCGCCGGATGACCGCATCGACGCCGACAACCTGCTGCAACGGCTGATCTGGAGCCCGGCCGGCAACGGTTACGTGCCGCTGGCGCAGGTCGCCGACCGCATCGAACCGAGCAGCGAGGACGGCATCATCGTGCGCTACGACCGCGAGCGCACCATCTCCATCCGCGCCGAACCGCGCGACGGCGAGAACACCAACGAGGCGCACGAGCGCATCCGTCCGCTGATCGAGGGCATTGAGCTGCCGGTCAATTACAGCCTGAAGTGGGGCGGCGACTACGAGCAGTCCTCCGACGCCCAGCAGGCGCTGGCCAGCACGCTGGCGGTGCCCTACCTGGCGATGGTACTCGTCACCGTGCTGTTGTTCGCCAGGGTGCGCCAGCCGCTGATGATCTGGGCGGTGGTGCCCATGGCCATCTGCGGCGTGAGTTTCGGCCTGCTGCTCACCGGCCAGGCCTTCGGTTTCATGGCGCTGCTCGGCCTGCTCAGCCTGACCGGCATGCTGATCAAGAACGCCGTGGTGCTGGTGGACGAAATCGACCGGCAGATCGCCGCCGAGGTGCCGCGCCTGACTGCCATCATCGAGGCCTCGGCCTCGCGTCTGCGCCCGGTGACGATGGCCGCCGGCACCACGGTGCTGGGCATGGTGCCGCTGCTGTTCGACCCGTTCTTCGCCAACATGGCGGTGACCATCATGGGCGGCCTGGGCTTCGCCACGCTGCTGACGCTGCTGGCCGTGCCCTGTCTGTACCTGTTGCTGATGAAAGTGCGCCCGGAGGAAACCGCATGACTGCCAAGGCCCTGGCCGCTCCGCTGCTGCTCGCCCTGGCCCTGAGCGCCTGCTCCAGCGCACCGCAGCACCCGGCGCCGCAACTGCCGGATACCTGGTTCAGCGCCGCCGGCGCCCACCCGGCCGATGCCGAGTCGCTGGCCAGCTGGTGGCGTCAGTTCGACGACCCGCAGCTCACCGCGCTGGTCCACCGCGCCATGCAGCAGAACCACGATGTTCGCCTGGCCATGGCGCGGGTCGACAGCGCCCGCGCGCAGCTGCGCCAGTCGCGCGCCGGCCTGCTGCCGAGCTTCGACCTGCCGGGCTCGGCCAGCCGCCAGTGGATCGAGAACGACCAGGACGCCGAACCCGGCAGCCCGCTGGCTGACTTCATCCCGGATGACGACCCGATCGCCTTCGACAGTTGGGAACTGGCGCTGCAGGCGACCTGGGAACTGGACCTGTTCGGCGCCACCCGAGCCCGGCGCGACAGCGCCGCCCAGCAACTGCGTTCGGCCGAGGCGCAGACGGTGGCCGCACGCCTGGCCGTGGCTGCCAACACCGCGCAGGGCTATCTGCAGCTGCGCGCGCTGCAGGGGCAGCGCGCGCTCTTGGTCGAAGGCATCGAAGTGGCGCGCGAACTGGAGCGCATCGCCGGGCTGCTGTTTCACGCCGGCGAGGTGACCCGGCTGGACGTCGAGGCCACATCCGCCGAACGCGCATCGCTGGAAGCCGATCTGGACGAGCTGGACATCCACCTGGCCGAAGCGCAGCTGGCGCTGGATACCCTGCTTGCCGAGCCGCCGGGCAGTACCGCCGTCCACCTCGCCGCCAATGCGGCGGTGCCGCTGGCCGAATCGCGAATCGCCGCCGGTCAGCCCATCGACCTGTTGCGCCGTCGCCCGGACCTGATCGCTGAAGCGGCGCGGCTGGATGCCGCCGAACTGCAGGCACTGGCCGCCCGCCGCGACCTGTTCCCGAAACTGGCGGTGCAGGCTGCCGTGGGGCGCTCCGGCTTCGCGTTGGGCGACGCCGTTTCCAGCGCTTCGAATTTCGCCCGGGTCGGCGCCACCTTCGGTCTGCCGCTGCTGGACTATGCAAACCGTGGCGCTGCCATCGAATTGGCCGATGCCGAGGGCGAGGGCGCCTACATCGCCTTCGAGCAGGCCTTGGCCCGCGCGCTGGAGGAGGTCGAACGCGGCCTGACGCGCATTGCCGGACAACAGCGTCGGCACGCCGCCCTCAGCCGCACCCGCGCGCACCGCGAGCGCGCGCACCGGCTGGCGCAGCGTAGCTACGAGCTGGGCGAGGCGAACCTGAGCGAGGTGCTGGACGCCCAGCGTGGCGCACTGCAGGCGCGCCAGCGCGCACTGGAAGGCCGCACCGCACTGGCGACCGCGCAGGTGGCGTTGTACGTGGCGCTGGGCGGTGGCTGGCAGGCGGGGGGCGTGCAGGCTGCGGATACTGGCGCTGGGGAGTGATCGCGGCGGCAGAGCGCCGATGTGCCGCCTCTGTAGGAGCGGCTTCAGCCGCGAATCGCTGTCAGCGTCGTTGGCACGCTCTGCGTGGGCTCGCCCCGGAGCGCTTGTGTCCTTGGGGCCTAGGGTTCAGCGCTACTCGGCATCATGCGGTGCAAGATGATCGCGGCTGAAGCCGCTCCTACAGAACCCACATGCCCGTTTGATCGTTGCCGAGCTCCGCGTGGGAGCTTGACCCTCGGACGTTCTGCGTCCGGTAGGCGTCGTGCAGCCTTGATGTTCAGAGCATCCCCGGGCAGCAGGCTCAGGCGGGCGGCAGTTTTTCCAGAAAGCGCATCAGCAGGCTTTCTTCGGCGCGCAGGCCCTTGCGCGACGTCGCCAGGCGGATGCCGGCGAGTTCGCCAGCGAGGAAGGCGTCGATCAGGGCCGGATGGATGTAGCATTTGCGGCAGACCGCCGGCGTATTGCGCAGCTGCTGCGCCACCTCCTTGACCATGGCCACCACATGCTTCTTGGCTGCGCTTTCCGGCTGCCATTCGAGCTCGCGCAATAGCGTCAGGGCCAGCGCGCTGCCGGCCCAGGTGCGGTAGTGCTTGGCGGTGAAGTCGGCGCCGGTGAGTTCACGCAGGTACTCGTTGATATCGGTGGAGGTCACCGCGCGACGCTCGCCATGCTCGTCCAGATACTGGAACAGGTGTTGCCCGGGCAGTTCCAGACAGCGCTGGATGATGCGCGCCAGGCGTCGATCGTTGACCTTCACTTCATGCTCGATGCCGCTCTTGCCACGAAAGTGAAAGCGTATGGTGTTGCCTTGCACCTCGACGTGACGGTTGCGCAGGGTGGTCAGCCCATAGGAGCGATTGTCCCGCGCGTAGCGGGCGTTGCCGACCCGGATCAGGGTGTTGTCCAGCAGCATGATCACGGTCGCCAGCACCTTCTCGCGGCGATGTTCGCGCAGGTTCAGGTGCTGCTGCAGCGCTTCGCGCAGCGCCGGCAGGGCTTTGCCGAATGCCAGCAGGCTGGCGTACTTGTCCGCATCGCGGATTTCGCGCCAGCGGGTGTGGTAACGGTATTGCTTGCGCCCGCGGGCATCGCGGCCGGTTGCCTGCAGATGACCGTTGGCCAGTGGGCAGATCCAGACATCGGTGTAGGCAGGCGGCACTGCCAGGGCATTGATGCGAGCTACCTCCTTGGGGTCCCGGATGCGCTGGCCCTGCGTGTCGAAGTAGCAGAACTTGCCACGCAGCTTGCGGCGGCTGATGCCCGGCATGCTGTCGTCGACATAGCGCAGGTCGGCCGGTAGTTCGATATCGCCAGGCGCCAGGCTCATCGGCGCGCCCCTCGATAAAACCTGACAACAGGCGAAACGGCGATGGCAGGGCAAAGGACAATGTCGGGCATGGGGATCGCTCGTTGCAGCAGATATGAATTAGCCCGCCAAACGAGGCGGGAGTTCACTCTTTACAAGCGGGGGAGAGGGGCCGGGCGTCAGGGCGCTGCGCTGTTTCTGACCGCCTGCTGCCAGCTCTGCGCGCCGGCTCTGATCAGCCAGCAGGCGAGGATGAAGGGCATGGTCAGGGCCGGCAGGCCGAGGGCGCTGAAACCGGGCTGCAGCAGCAAGGCGAGCAGGATGCCGAGGGCGGGCACCCAGAGGTTGCGGTGTACCTGGGCCAGGGCAATGGCCGCCAGAGTGGCGTTGTAGCCGTACAGACCGGCCAGCGCACCCTCGCCGGGCCAGCCGGAGAAGAGCGCCAGGGCGAAGCCGCCGCTGGAACCCAGCAGCGCCCACAGCGCCATGCGGCCATCGGCCAGGCGCAAGCCGAGCAGCAGGCACAGGCCGGCCAATGGCGAGTCGAGGAAGATCACCTGACCGAGCCCGCGCAGCACGGCGAGTATCAGCTGCAGGAGGCTCAGCGCCGGCGCGTCGGGCGCGCTGGCTGGCGGTGCAGCTGACAGCTCCAACTGAGCGAGCAGTGCCAAAAGCAGCCAACCCAGCAGCACGAAGGGAAAGGTGAAGGCGGGCAGCCAGCCATGCTGGCGCATGCGCCGCATCCAGGGTGCCAGCAGCAGGCTGGACAGGGTGGCGCTGGCGATGATCAGCACGGGCAGCAGCGGCGTCCACGGCAGTTTCAGGCTGAGCATCAGACCGAGGAGGACGCCGTTGTAACCGTACAGACCGATGGCGATATCGGAAGGCGGGTAGCCGCAGCGTTGCGCTACCCACGTCGAGGTCAGGCCGCCGAGCAGGGCGCCGGGCAGCAGCTCGGGTGCGCCGATCATGATGGCGAGCAGCACCAGTGCGCCGCAGCCGGGACTCTGTTGCAGGAAGATCTGGGCGAAGCCGCAGAGCAGGGCGCGCATGCTTTGCAGGATGACGTGGGATGTTGGTAATGGGGACATGATGTATTGGCCATGAGAGCCCTCTCCCCCAGCCCCTCTCCCATAAATGGGAGAGGGGAGCCGTCCGTGTGGCCCGGAGGAGCGGTGTAGTTCGCGCCGGCTCAGTGCGTAGCCCGGATGCAATCCGGGGCAGGGGGGCGGAACATTTCCCCCGGATTTCATCCGGGCTACGGACGTCACTGCAGCGTTTCGATCCTCAGGCTGTTGGTACTGCCGGGCTGGCCGAAGGGTTCGCCGGCGGTGATCACCACGGTTTCGCCGCGCTTGGCCATGCCCTGGGCCTGGGCGATCTCCAGCGCGGTGCTGGTGACTTCCTCGACCCGGCGCAGGCGCTCGTTGACCACCGAGTAGATGCCCCAGGCCACGGTCAGGCGGCGGGCAGTGGTCAGGCTCGGCGTCAGGCTCAAGATCGGCGCCTTGGGCCGCTCACGCGAGGCGCGCAGGCTGGAGCTGCCGGATTCCGTGTAGTTGACCAACGCCGCCACCGGCAGGATCGAGCTGATACGACGGATGGCGCAGCTGATGGCGTCGCTGGCGGTGGCCTCGGCCTGCGGGCGACCGACGTCGAGCTGGCTCTGGTAGTCCGGGCCGTTTTCCACCTGGCGGATGATCTTGCTCATCATCTGCACGGTTTCCAGCGGGTAGTCGCCGGAGGCGGTCTCGGCCGACAGCATCACCGCATCGGCGCCTTCGGCCACGGCGTTGGCCACGTCGGTGACCTCGGCGCGGGTCGGCGCCGGGGAGAAGCGCATGGATTCCAGCATCTGCGTGGCGACCACCACCGGGCGGCCCAGTTGGCGGCAGGTGCGCACGATATCCTTCTGAATGCGCGGCACGTTCTCGGCCGGCACTTCCACGCCCAGATCGCCGCGCGCCACCATGATGGCGTCGCACAGACGGGCGATTTCTTCGAGGTGCTGCACCGCCGAGGGCTTCTCGATCTTGGCCATCAGGAAGGCCTTGCCGCCGATCAGCTCACGGGCTTCGACGATGTCCTCGGGGCGCTGTACGAAGGACAGCGCCACCCAGTCCACGCCCAGCTCCAGGCCGAAGGCCAGGTCGCGACGATCCTTCTCGGTCAGTGGCGACAGCTGCAGCACCGCCTCGGGGACGTTGACGCCCTTGCGGTCGGACAGCTCGCCACCGGCGACGACGCAGGTGTCTACGGCATCGGCCTGCTTGCCGGTCACTTTCAGGCGCAGGCGGCCGTCGTCCAGCAGCAGGCTCATGCCCGGCTGCAGGGCTTCGATGATTTCCGGGTGGGGCAGGTTGACCCGGCTGGCGTCGCCGGGCGTGGCGTCCAGATCCAGGCGCAGGCTCTGGCCGTTGACCAGATGCACCTTACCGCCTTTGATGCGGCCGACGCGCAGCTTCGGCCCCTGCAGGTCCATGAGAATGCCGATGGGCTGGTTCAGCTCGCGCTCCACCTCGCGCACCCACTGGTAGCGCTGTGCGTGGTCGGCGTGTTCGCCATGGCTGAAGTTGAGGCGGAACAGGTTGACCCCGGCCTCCACCAACTGGCGGATATGCGCGGCGTCGCGGATGGCCGGGCCGAGGGTGGCGAGGATCTTTACTTTCTTGTCGGCGTTCATTGGGTTTTCTCGAGAATCAGAATGGCGCGGAAATCGTTGACGTTGGTGCGGGTCGGGCCGGTGACGATCAGCTCGTCGAGGGCGGCGAAGTAGCCATAGCCGTTGTTGTTGTCCAGCTCGTCGCGGGCGCTCAGGCCCTTGATTCCGGCGCGGGCGTAGCTGTAGGGCGTCATGATGGCGCCGGCGTTGTCTTCGGAACCGTCGATGCCGTCGGTGTCGCCGGTCAGCGCGTAGACGCCGGGCAGGCCTTTGAGGCTCTCGGTGAGGCTCAGGAGAAATTCGGCGTTGCGCCCGCCGCGGCCATTACCACGCACGGTGACGGTGGTTTCGCCGCCGGAGAGGATCACGCACGGCGGCTTGATCGGCTGGCCGTGCAGCTGCACCTGGCGGGCGATGCCGGCATGCACCTTGGCCACGTCGCGCGACTCGCCTTCCAGGTCGCCAAGAATCAGCACCGGGAGGCCGGCGGCTTCGGCCTTGGCCGCAGCGGCGTCGAGCGACTGCTGCGGGGTGGCGATCAGCTGGAAGTGGCTACGGGCGAGTACCGGGTCGCCCGGCTTGACCGTTTCCGAGCGCGGATCTTCCAGCCAGGCGCGCACGTTGGCGGGAATGTCGATGCCATAGCGGGCGAGAATCGCCAGGGCTTCGGCCGAGGTGGTCGGGTCGCCCACGGTGGGGCCGGAGGCGATCACCGTAGCCTCGTCGCCGGGCACGTCGGAGATGGCGTAGGTGTAGACCGTGGCCGGCCAGCAGGCCTTGGCCAGGCGGCCGCCCTTGATCGCCGAGAGGTGCTTGCGCACGCAGTTCATCTCGCCAATGGTGGCGCCGGATTTGAGCAGCGCCTTGTTGATCGCCTGCTTGTCCTTAAGGCTGATGCCTTCTGCTGGCAGCGCCAGCAGCGAGGAGCCGCCGCCGGAAAGCAGGAAGATTACCCGGTCGTCTTCGGACAGGTTCGACACCAGCTCCAGCACGCGGCGCGCCACGCGCTCGCCGGCATCGTCCGGCACCGGGTGGGAGGCTTCCACCACTTCGATCTTCCTGCAATCGGCGCCGTGCTCGTAGCGGGTCACCACCAGGCCGCTGACTTCGCCCTGCCACTGTTGCTCGATCACCTCGGCCATCGCTGCGGCGGCCTTGCCGGCGCCGATGACGATGACACGACCGCTGCGGTCGACAGGCAGATGATCGGCCAGTACCTGGCGCGGATGGGCAGCAGCGATGGCGGTGGCGAACAGGTCGCGCAGCAGGCGTTGCGGGTCGAAGGTCATCGTGGTGGTCTCTTGCAGATCGATTCCATTCCCCAGATGCCGCGCGCAGCATCTGGGGAATGGAATCGACCAACCTGGCAATCGGGCCGTGACACCTCCTGCCAGGAAGGTCGAAAGGGTGGGCCAGAAGCAAAGCCCCTCTCCCTAACCCTCTCCCATAAATGGGAGAGGGGACTGGCTTGGCGTAAGCCGAAAGTCCGTGCAACGCCAAGCTGCTTGTCTCTTCCTCTCCCATTTATGGGAGGGGACTGGCTTGGCGTACGCCGGAAATCCGTGTAACGCCGAACTGCTTGTCTCCCCTCTCACGTTTACGGGAGAGGGGCCGGGGGAGAGGGCGCTCTGTTACTCGCCGCGGATATTGAAGTTGGCCATATGCTCCAGACCCTTGATCAGGGCGGAGTGGTCCCAGCCGCTGCCGCCGAGGGCCGCGCAGGTGCTGAACACCTGCTGAGCATTGGCGGTGTTGGGCAGGTTCAGGCCCAGCTCGCGTGCGCCGGACAGCGCCAGGTTGAGGTCCTTCTGGTGCAGGCTGATGCGGAAGCCCGGATCGAAGGTGCCCTTGATCATGCGCTCGCCGTGCACTTCGAGGATCTTCGAGCCGGCGAAACCACCGGACAGCGCCTCGCGCACCTTGGCCGGGTCGGCGCCGTTCCTGGCAGCAAACAGCAGCGCTTCGGCCACCGCCTGGATGTTCAGCGCGACGATGATCTGGTTGGCCACCTTGGCGGTCTGGCCGTCACCATTGCCGCCGACGAGGGTGATGTTCTTACCCATGGCCTGGAACAGCGGCAGTGCGCGTTCGAAGGCGTTCGGGCAGCCGCCGACCATGATCGACAGGGTCGCGGCCTTGGCACCGACTTCGCCGCCGGATACCGGGGCGTCAAGGTAGGCGGCGCCGGTGGCCTTGATCTTCTCGGCGAAGGCCTTGGTGGCGGAGGGCGAGATCGAGCTCATGTCGATCACCACCTTGCCGCTGCCAACACCGCTGGCAACGCCGTCCGCGCGGAACAGCACGTCCTCGACCTGCGGGGTGTCCGGGACCATGACGATGATGAATTCGGCTTCCTGAGCGACTTCCTGCGGGTTGGCCAGCGCGATAGCCCCGGCAGCTACGAGGTCGGCCGGAGCCGGGTCGTGATGCTCAGAAAGGAACAGGGTATGGCCGGCTTTCTGCAGGTTCTGCGCCATGGGTTTGCCCATGATGCCGGTGCCGATAAATCCGATTTTTGCCATGAGAGATAACCTCGTCTTAAGTGTTGAATCAGATGCCGCAGAGCCCTGTAGGAGCGGGTTTACCCGCGAAGCAGACAGCGCGGTGATTGGCACCGGCTGCGCCAGTGTTCGCGGATGAATCCGCTCCTACAGATGCGGCCGTCAGATCACGTTGTGGCTTTTCATCCAGCCGAGGCCGGCAGCGGTGGTGGTTGCCGGCTTGTATTCACAGCCGATCCAGCCCTGGTAGCCGATGCGATCCAGGTGCTCGAAGAGGAAGCGGTAGTTGATCTCGCCGGTGCCCGGCTCGTTGCGGCCCGGGTTGTCGGCCAGCTGCACGTGGTTGATCGTGGCCAGGTTGCTTTCAACCGTGCGGGCCAGGTCACCTTCCATGATCTGCATGTGGTAGATGTCGTACTGCAGGTACAGGTTGGTGCTGCCGACTTTGTCGCGGATGTCCAGAGCCTGCTTGGTGGTGCTGAGGTAGAAGCCGGGGATGTCGCGGGTGTTGATGGCTTCCATCACCAGGCGGATACCGGCGCCGGCAAGCTTGTCGGCCGCATAGCGCAGGTTGTCGACGAAGGTCTTCTCGACGGTCGCGCAATCCACGCCCTGCGGGCGGATGCCGGCCAGGCAGTTGATCTGCTTGTTGCCCAGCACCTTGGCGTAGGCGATGGCCTTGTCGACGCCGGCGCGGAATTCCTCGACGCGATCCGGATGGCAGGCGATGCCGCGCTCGCCCTTGCCCCAGTCGCCGGCCGGCAGGTTGAACAGCACCTGTTCCAGCTTGTTGGCGTCCAGGCGGGCCTTGATTTCTTCCACCGCGAAGTCATAGGGGAAGAGGTATTCCACGCCGCTGAAACCGGCTTCGGCGGCAGCGGCGAAACGGTCCAGGAAGTCCACTTCGGTGAACAGCATGGACAGGTTGGCAGCAAAACGGGGCATGGTGTGCTCCTTGTCGTAGCCCGGATGCAATCCGGGGCGGTGTTGCGGTCTTCCCGGATTGCATCCGGGCTACGTCGTGGTGGCCGGGTGCGCTTGGCAAGCCCGGCGTACGGATCAATCCAGCAGCGAGATGGCGGTCGGGGCGTCGACGCCGCGCTCGGCCAGTTCCTCGAACTCGTTGATGGCGTTGATCTCGGTGCCCATGGAGATGTTGGTGACACGCTCCAGGATCACCTCGACCACCACTGGTACGCGGTGCTCGGCCATCAGGCGCTTGGCTTCGGCAAAGGCGTTCTGCAGCTCGTTAGGGTCGAACACGCGGATCGCCTTGCAGCCCAGGCCCTCGACTACGGCGACGTGATCGACGCCGTAACCGCCCAGCTCCTCGGCGTTGATGTTCTCGAACGCCAGCTGCACGCAGTAGTCCATGTCGAAGCCGCGCTGCGCCTGGCGAATCAGGCCCAGGTAGGCGTTGTTCACCAGCACGTGGATGTACGGCAGGTTGAACTGGGCACCGACGGCCAGCTCCTCGATCATGAACTGGAAGTCGTAGTCGCCGGACAGCGCCACCACGTTGCGAGTCGGGTCGGCCTTGACCACGCCGAGGGCTGCCGGAATGGTCCAGCCCAAGGGACCTGCCTGACCGCAGTTGATCCAGTGGCGCGGCTTGTACACGTGGAGGAACTGCGCGCCGGCGATCTGCGACAGACCGATGGTGCTGACATAGCAGGTGTCCTTGCCGAAGGCTTCGTTCATTTCCTCGTACACGCGCTGCGGCTTGGCCGGCACGTTGTCGAAGTGGGTCTTGCGCTGCAGGGTGCGCTTGCGCTCGCGGCAGGCTTCGACCCAGGCACTGCGGTCCTTCAGCTTGCCGGCGGCTTTCCACTCGCGGGCCACCTGGAGGAAGGCATTCAGTGCGCTACCGGCGTCAGAAACGATGCCCAGATCCGGGTTGAACACGCGGCCGATCTGCGTCGGTTCGATGTCGACGTGGATGAATTTGCGGCCCTCCGTGTAGACGTCCACCGAGCCGGTATGGCGGTTGGCCCAGCGGTTGCCGATGCCGAACACCAGGTCGGAGGCGAGCAGGGTGGCGTTACCGTAACGATGCGAGGTCTGCAGGCCGACCATGCCGACCATCAGCTTGTGGTCGTCGGGGATCGCGCCCCAGCCCATCAGGGTCGGCACCACCGGTACGCCGGTCAGCTCGGCGAACTCCACCAGCTTGTCCGCCGCATCGGCGTTGAAGATGCCGCCACCGGCGACCAGCAGCGGGCGCTCGGCCTCGTTGAGCATGGCGATGGCCTTCTCGGCCTGGACGCGGCTGGTGCTCGGCTTGG
Organism: Pseudomonas sp. KB-10; assembly: GCF_018221585.1. Lineage (NCBI taxonomy): Bacteria > Pseudomonadati > Pseudomonadota > Gammaproteobacteria > Pseudomonadales > Pseudomonadaceae > Pseudomonas > Pseudomonas sp. KB-10. Next base: position 92,405 of record NZ_QYYB01000002.1, on the reverse strand, counting down.
CTACCGGCAGCGGCTCGTAGGCGTCGATATCGAATTCGATCTCGGCCATCTGCACGTCGAACGGCAGGTCGATCAGCACCGGGCCAGGGCGGCCGCTGCGCATTTCATGGAAGGCACGCTGGAAGGCGCGCGGCACCTGGCCGGGCTCCATCACGGTGGTGGCCCACTTGGTCACCGGGCCGACGATGCTGGTGATGTCGACCGCCTGGAAGTCTTCCTTGTGCATGCGCGCACGGGGCGCCTGGCCGGTGATGCACAGGATCGGGATGGAGTCGGCGGAGGCCGAGTACAGGCCGGTGACCATGTCGGTGCCGGCCGGGCCGGAGGTGCCGATGCACACGCCGATGTTGCCGGCATTGGTGCGGGTGTAACCCTCGGCCATGTGCGAAGCGCCTTCGACGTGACGGGCCAGGACGTGATCGATGCCACCGAGTTTCTTCAGGGCGGCATACAGGGGGTTGATGGCAGCGCCGGGGACGCCGAACGCGGTATCGACGCCTTCGCGGCGCATCACCAGTACGGCTGCCTCGATTGCTCTCATTCTGGCCATGACCATTGTTCTCCGAGTCAGTGGTTTTTCTTCTTGGGAGCAAGGATGACGGCTGTACCGGTGCGGCGGAATTGTTGGATACTTCAGTTCTGTCGATACTTGGAGTACCGAATGGACCGTCATACCCTCATCCGCAGTTTCGTTCTGGTAGCCGACAACGGCAGCTTTGCCGCAGCTGCGCTGAGCGAAGGTGTCACCCCGGTGGTCATGGGGCGCCGCCTGGACGCGCTGGAGCGCCACCTGGGCGTCAAGCTGATGCATCGCTCCACGCGCGGCCTGCAGCTGACCGACCTCGGTGAGCAGTACCTCGATCGCGCCCGCGCCCTGCTCAAGGACTTCGACGAGGCCGATGCCAGCGTGGCCCGTGGGGGCAGGTCGGTGCGCGGGCACCTGGTAGTATCCGCGCCTGCGGCGTTCGGCAGGCGGCATATCGCGCCTCATGCACCGGCATTTCTCAAGCGCTACCCGGACCTGAAGCTGTCGTTCAACTTCACCGACAGCCTGGTCGACCTGGTGCGCCAGGGTTACGACATGGGCATCCGTATCGGCGAGGTGACCGACCCCAACTACGTTGCGGTCAAGCTCTTCCCCAACCGCCGCGTGGTCTGTGGGGCGCCCAGTTACTTCGAGCTGCATGGCGTGCCGCGCACCCTCGAAGACCTGGCGCGGCACAATTGCCTGGCGTTCAACCTGCAGGGCGGTCAACAGCGCGGCTGGACCTTCCTGCGCGACGGGCGCCAGGTGGCGGTGAAGGTGGCCGGCAACCTCGATTGCAACGACGGCGAACTGCTCTACGACTGGGTCAAGCAGGGGCTGGGGATCGGCTGGCGCTCGACCTGGGAAATCCAGGCGGAGTTGAAGGCCGGCGAGCTGGTCACGGTGCTCGATGATTACGAAATCCCGGCCTATGACATCCAGGCGGTATACCCACAGCAACGTTACCTGCCGGCCAAGGTGCGCTTTTTCATCGACTACCTGAAGGACATCTACAACGCGCCGGGGTACTGGGAAGTACGGGGAGGGTAAAGAGGTTATTCGATACTTGTCTTGTTTTTATCAGATAAATTTATTGTGTACATTTTCAATTTATTTTGTTCTTTTTTGTTGAAACAATCCTTCTGTTCGGCTATTGCATAAGGCGCCTTCTCATGTCGCACGTCGTCATTGGTGCGTGCGGTGACTTCCTGTTCGGTTTTCGGAGATTCCTTATGAATGCGCTTAACCTGTCCACAGCCGTGAGCATTACCCACAACGCGCTCGCCGTCGGGCGTGAGCTTCACGCTGCGCCGCTGACGGTGGCGGTGCTGGATGCCGGCGGGCATCTGATCAGCCTGCAGCGTGAGGATGGTGCCAGCCTGTTGCGTCCGCAGATCGCCATCGGCAAGGCCTGGGGCGCGCTGGCCCTGGGCAAGGGCTCGCGCCTGATCGCCGCCGATGCGCAGCAGCGCCCGGCCTTTATCGGTGCGGTGAACAATCTGGCCCAGGGCAGCCTGGTGCCGGCCCCGGGTGGGGTGTTGATCCGTGACGCGCAGGGGCAGGTGATCGGCGCCGTCGGCATCACCGGCGACACCTCGGACATCGATGAGCAGTGTGCGGTCAGCGCGCTGGAATCTCTTGGGCTGAAGGCGGATGCGGGGGCGTAAGGAGGCTTTGCGCACCGCCTTGATCGCGACTGCGCGATGCCCTGGATTGCATCCGGGCTACGACTGTGGGAGGGGCTTCAGCCGCGACTGGGACATCGAAGCGTCGCCGCTAAAGCGCCTCCCACGGTTTACAGGGCTCCGTAGGGTGGATGTCGCCTTTTACATCCACCAGAGGTGTATCGGTAGAGCGCGATCCATACTGAGACGGACAGTCACCTAGACGCTGCTTACCAGTTCGGAGGCCTTCGGGTCGACGTCACAGCCTTTGAGCACCAGGCGAATGATGGTCTGCGCCGCGGCTTCGTAATCGGCGTCGTCCAGGCTGGCCTTGCCGGTGACGGTGGAGATTTGCCAGTCGAAGTCGGCGTAGGTCTGAGTCGCAGCCCAGATGCTGAACAGCAGATGATGTGGGTCGACCTTTGCCATCAGGCCCTGGTCGATCCAGTGCTGGATGCAGGCGATGTTGTGTTTGGCCTGTGCGTTGAGCTGTTCGGTCTGTTCCGGTGACAGGTGCGGCGCACCGTGCATGATCTCGCTGGCGAACACCTTGGAGGCATGCGGCAGCTCGCGGGAAATGCGGATCTTCGAGCGGATGTAGGCCGTCAGGACTTCGCTCGGGTGGCCCGGCTGGTTGAAGGGGGCAGAGGCGGCCAGCAGCGGCTCGACGATACTTTCCAGGACCTCGCGGTAGAGGTTTTCCTTGGATTTGAAGTAGTAGTAGACGTTGGGCTTGGGCAGGCCTGCCTTGGCCGCGATGTCACTGGTCTTGGTGGCGGCGAAGCCCTTGTCGGCGAACTCCTCGCTGGCTGCGCGCAGGATGAGCTCTTTGTTGCGCTCGCGAATGCTGGTCATAAGGCCCTGTGTCTTCTCTGCCGCCGAGCGGCGGTCGGGCATGGTAGCACCGGCTTTGCGCGAGGCTCAAGGCAGCGGCCACGGGCTGCGCAGCGCTTAGCTGACTTGCGGGTCAAATTTCTGTGTACAGGAAATCGCTTTTCTGTTCTTATCCCGAACAGTTACATCCATGAGCAAAAGTCTCGGCGCGCGACGCTGCAGGAGACCAACGTGAATACCAGTCAGCTCGTCGATCCCTTCGGTCGGCGCATCACCTACCTGCGTTTGTCGGTGACCGACCGCTGCGATTTTCGCTGCACCTACTGCATGAGCGAAGACATGCAGTTCGCGCCGCGCGCGCAGATTCTCAGCCTGGAAGAGCTCTACGCCGTGGCCGACGCCTTCATCGGCCTTGGCGTACGGCGTATTCGCATCACTGGTGGCGAGCCGCTGGTGCGCAAGAATCTGCTGAGCCTGCTGCAGCGCCTGGGCGAGCGTGACGAGCTGGAGGACCTGGCCATTACCACCAACGGTTCGCAGCTGGCCGCGCTGGCACCGCAGTTGCGTGCGGCCGGTGTACGCCGGCTGAACATCAGCCTGGATTCGCTGCGGCGCGAGCGCTTCGCCGCCTTCACCCGCCGCGACAAACTCGGCCAGGTACTGGCGGGTATCGACGCGGCGCGTGCTGCCGGCTTCGACAGGATCAAGCTCAACAGCGTGGTGCAGAGCGGGCGTAACGACGACGAGGTGCTCGATCTGGTCGAGTTCGCCATCGACCGTGGCCTGGATATCAGCTTTATCGAGGAAATGCCGCTGGGCAGCGTGGTGAGCCACAGTCGTGAGCAGACCTTCTGCTCCAGCGACGAGGTGCGCCAGCGTATCGAGCAGCGGCACTCGCTGCTGCGTAGCAGCACCGTAACCGGCGGCCCCTCGCGCTACTGGCAGGTGGTCGGTAGCGATACGCGAGTCGGCTTTATCTCGCCGCATAGTCACAACTTCTGCGGCGACTGCAATCGTGTGCGGGTTACTGCCGAGGGCAAGCTGGTGCTCTGCCTTGGCCACGACAACGCACTGGATCTCAAGCGTCTGCTGCGTGCCCATCCCGGTGACGGGGAACGCCTGCGTCAGGCACTGATCGAGGCACTGCGCCTGAAGCCCGAAAGACACCACTTCGCCGCCGACGAGCAGGTCCAGGTGGTGCGCTTCATGAGCATGACCGGCGGATAGTCCCGCTTCTGGATTTTCACAACAACAATAAGGAGGCTCTGCATGAAGCCCGTACGACTGTGTCTGCTATCTACCGTTTTGATGAGCCCGAATGTTCTGGCCCAGACCTATGTGGTCGGCGTCGAGGACCTGCCGTTCGAGCCGCACTACAGCCTCGATGCCGATGGGCAATACCGTGGCTTCGCGCGTGAGGTGCTGGATGCCTTCGCCGCCGATAGCGGCGTCAGCCTGACCTACAGGGCTCTGCCGGTGGATCAACTGTTGCCGGCCCTGCAGCGCGGCGAGATCGACTTCAAGTATCCCGACAGCCCGCACTGGGCCGGCGCGCAGAAGGCGGGCGTGACGTTGTATTACAGCCGGGCCGTGGTCGCCTATGTCGACGGTGTGCTGGTAGCGCCACAGCGTCAGGGCCAGGCGCTGGAGAAGGTTCACCGCCTGGCGATGGTGCAGGGCTGGACCCCGCGGGGCTACGAGCAACCCATCGACAGAGGGCAGATCCAGCTGAGTTACAGCGAGGATCTGCGCCAGATGATCCGCCAGGCCTTGAAGCAGGACACCGATGGCGCCTATTTCAATGTGGTGGTGGCCACGCATTATCTGGACAACATCCGCGCGCGGCCCGGTGCGCTGGTGTTCGATCCCAGCTTGCCGCACACCCGCGGCAGTTTTCATCTGTCGAGCCAGCGTCATCCACAACTGATCGCCCGTTTCGATCGTTTCCTCAGCGAGCGCTCGGCTCAGGTCGCGACGCTCAAGGCGAGTCACCGCGTTGAGGCCAACCTGGATAGCGAATACATGGGCGTCGAGCAATGGAAGGTGGACTTTCTCGAACGCCGGAAAGCCAAAGCCGGCGCACAGGCGCCGGCTTCGTCCGCTCGATGAGGGTTCATACGGTAGCGCGTTTCAGCGCCTGCGCCTGGCCGTGCATCAGGCCATAGTGCAGCACTGCGCCAAGCAGGGCGCCAAGCAGCCAGGCATATCCCGACAGCTGGCTCAGTGCCGGCGCCCAGACCGAGGCGACGGAGAACACCGAGCCGATGGCGAAGGCGATCAGCGCCTTGCGGTTCCAGCCGCCATCGAAGTAGTAGGCGGAACCGACTTCGGCACTGAACAGCTGCTGCAGGTCGAGCTTGCGCCGGCGCACCAGGTAGTAGTCGGCGACGATGATGCCGTACAGCGGCGCGAGCACGGCGCCCAGAGTGTCGACGAAAGCGGCGATGCCGACGCTACTGATGAAGGCGACCCACAGCGCGCCGATGAAGAAGGCGATGCCGGCGGTGATGAAGCCGCCGGTGCGCGCGCTGATATGTGCCGGGGCCAGGTTGGCGAGGTCGTAGGCCGGCGGGATGAAGTTGGCCACCAGGTTGATGCCCACGGTCGCGGCGAAGAAGGTCAGCGCGGCGATGATGGTCAGGGTCAGGTTGTCGACGCGCGCGACGATGTCGGTGGGGTTGGTCAGCGTCTCGCCGAACACCACCACGGTGCCGGCGGTGATCACCAGGGCGATCAGCGAGAAGAACGCCAGGCTCACCGGCAGGCCGAGGAAGTTGCCGATGGTCATTTGCTTCTCGCTTTTGACGAAGCGGGCGAAGTCGCCGTAGTTGATCACCACCGCGGCGAAGTAGGCGACCATGGTCCCGACTACCGCGAAGAAGGCAGCCACCGGGCCGGCCTTGTATTCACCGCTGCCACTGAAGATGTTGCCCAGCTCACTGAGCAGACTGGGGCCGGCCTTGTACCAGATCAGGCCCATCAGCGCGATCATCACCACGTAGACCAGCGGCCCGGCCCAGTTGAGGAAGCGGGTGATCCAGCTCATGCCGCAGACGAACAACGCCACCTGGAACAGGCAGACGATCACGTAGGACAGCCAGCCGATGGCGGTCAGACCCATGTATACGGCCGGATCCTGCGGTTGCAGCAGCGAGTTGAGCAACAGCGCCACCGCGGTGGAGGCGAAGTAGGTCTGCACGCCGTACCAGAAGATGGCGACGATACCGCGCACCAGGGCGGGGAAGTTGGCGCCGCGCACGCCCACGCTGGCGCGGGCGAACACCGGGAAGGGAATGCCGTACTTGACGCTGGGTTTGCCGGTCAGCTGTACCAGGCCCATGACGATGAAGCCGGCAAGGACGATGCCGGCCAGTACCGCCCAGCCATTTAGGCCGTAAGAGATAAACAGTGTCGCCGCCAGGGTATAGCCGAACAGGCTCTGAATGTCGTTCGACCAGACATTGAAGATCTCGAACCAGCCCCAGGTACGTTTCTCGGGAGCCAGGGGGGCGAGATCTTCGTTGTGCAGCGAGGTATCGATGTGTTTGATGCGGAAATCTTCGGCATTGGACATGGACAGCTCCCAGTTTTGTTCTTGCGCCGCGATGGCGTATGAGGAGGTTTGTCTGCAGGTTTCGTTCCGAATTTGTATTCGCGTCATGACTGAATCTGTGTATACAGCCATTTCAACAGTGTTTCGGTAAGAACCTGTTTGTCTTGTACACAGAAAATTCGTTGCTGAATATGGCTTTCGGATAAATTGCACACAAAAAACAGCATTTTTGTGATCAAAAACTTGACCTTGCGGTCAGTTGCATGCTTGCAAGTCGTTGATGAAAAAGCCGGATAGGCGGCCCGATTCTGCACCGATGCGGTGCTGGTCTCGCTCGAGGGGATTAGGTTGGTGCGTCTCGCGCGGTGCTGGGCAAGGGTCGGTTGAACCGGACTGGCAATTTTGTGTGCGTACCGCTTACTGACTTGGCGCTGTCCATTACCGCGTGTACTGAGCGTTTGGGTTGCGCCCCTTTCGGGCGCCACACCTTGATTCGCTGCGCTCACCCTTTGGGCCAGCCTGCGGCTGTTACTCCGCTGCGCTGCGTTTCCTCGCTCCGACGCTGCTCCGGGGGGCCGGCTTACAAGGGCCGTCCATGGCCCTTTAAGCGGGGCCGCCATCGGTATTTCGCCGCATCCATGCGGCTCATCCCCCTACGCAACACCTCCACTCGGCCTCCTGAAGGGGACCAGGTCGCGAGCTTGCGACATCTCCGGAAGACCAACGTCGGCAGCGTTTGGCTTTTGCTCTTGAAGTGCGATCTCACAGACGACGCTCAAGTGCTCTTCAGGAGGGAACCCCGGCGCAGCAGGGCGGGGGCGCCTAGCTCGTATGCAAGGGTGTGTTTCTTTGCTTACTTTCTTTGCACAAGCAAAGAAAGTGAGTCGCCCGTAAGGGGCGAAACCGGTCAGGTCATGCGACGCATTAATGGATAGGGCTAGCACCAAAAGCACACACTTATTTGCTAGTCCGGTCTCAAGCGCACCGTGCATGGAAAGACGACGATCAAAGAAAAAGGGGAAAGGGCGCGAACGCCCATCCCCCTTTTTACCCGGCCGCCGTCCCTACCCGACGTCGGCCAAGTGCGTTGCGGCAGTGGTCAGAAGTGGTACTTAACCAGTGCCTGCACGGCCGTCTGGTCGAAGCGATCGCCCGAGCCATCCACCGGTTTCACGCCGTACTTGGCGCGCCACATGTTGATCTCGGTGCCGACGTAGAGCTGGCGTTCCTTGCCGAACAGAGCCTTGCCGGCGTCCCACTTGACCTGGATCGAGGAGCCTACCGAGGTCTGGGTGCCCGCATCGCGCGACGGCGAGCGCCAGTCGACGAAGCCGTCGACGACGAAATCCTGATCGCCGAGGCTGAAGGGGTACGCGGCGCTGACGGTCAGCTGGGTGGCGTAGCCGTTGCTGTTGGCATCGGTGAAGAAGGTGTGGTTGTTGATCTTCACCTGATACAGGTTGGTCTTGAAGTAGTTGAAACCCGGTATTTCCCAATCCAGACCTATGCCGTACAGGTAGTTCTCCGGTCCCGGGCCGCCTTCGCCTTTCTCGTAGGTGAAGGCGGCGTAGACATCCTTGATCGGACCGGCAGCCAGCTTCTGCCCGGTCAGCCAGCTCAGGCTGACACGCGGTGAGAACTCCATGTAGTAGAAGGAGTTGCGGTCGTGCTGGCGGAAGGTGCCATTGTCGAAGCTGCCGCGTGTCTGCACGTTGTCGGCGCGGATGTAGTCGAGGAAGTAGAAGATGTCGCCCCAGGCCCAGCCGCTGGCGTGCTCGAAGGTGAAGGTGGTCTGGGTGCGCTGCTCCTCGCCATTGAAGTTCATGCGCTGGAAGTTCTCGCCATACAGGTAGGACAGGCTGTTGTCCTGCCAGTGGAGCAGGTCGCCGGCGAGCGTCTGCTGGCCGGAGAACAGTCCGGCAGAGAGGGCCAGGCAGTGAGGCAGATGCTTGAGTTTCATGAATTGTCCTTGTTTTTGAGGTGCAAGCAGGTGCCTCCCGGCAGAAGCTGCCGGGAGTGAATCGGTGTATTGCGGTTAACGGGGGTCAGCTAGTGCGCGCTTCCGGGGTAAGGTCACGGCTCAGAGTCTTGAGGCTGTTGTCATCGACGCTATCGTCGTCCTCGCGGTTCTGCAGCACGGTGTGCAGGTGCGCCTCGGGATCGTAGTCGTCCTCCTCCACTTCCTGCTGTTCGTCTGGCAGGAAAATGTTCAGCACGATGGCGCTGAAGGCTCCGATGGTAATCGGTGAACCGAAGATGTTCTTCAACACGTCCGGCATGTGCGAGAGCACCTCCGGCACGCCGGCTACGCCCAGGCCCAGGCCCAGGGAGATGGCCACGATCAGCACGTTGCGACGGTGCAGACCGGCTTCGCTGAGAATCTTGATGCCGGCCACCGCGACGGTGCCGAACATGATCAACGTAGCGCCGCCGAGTACCGGCTTGGGCATCAGTTGCAACACTGCACCGACCACCGGAAAAAGGCCGAGCAGCACCAGTATGCCGGCGATGTAGAAGGCCACATGACGGCTGGCCACGCCGGTAAGCTGAATCACCCCGTTGTTCTGGCTGAAGGTGGTCATCGGCAGGCTGTTGAACATGGCGGCGACTGCCGAGTTGCAGCCGTCGGCCAGCACCCCGGACTTGATCCGGCGCATGTACAGCGGGCCCTTTACCGGCTGTTTGGAGATGATCGAGTTGGCGGTCAGGTCGCCAGCGGTCTCCAGCGGGGTGATCAGGAAGATCACTGCGATGGGCACAAAGGCGATCCAGTCGAAACCGAAGCCGTACTTGAACGGCTGCGGCACGCTGATCAGTGGTACCTCGGCCATGTTGGCGAAATCTACCCGGCCGGTGAACCAGGCTACGGCGAAGCCCAGGGTCAGGCCGATGATCACCGCGGACAGGCGCAGTACCTGCGACGAGACGCGGTTGAGCACGACGATGGTGCCCAGCACCAGGCCGCCGAGCGCGAGGTGATGCAATGCGCCGAGATCTGGCGCGCCGTACCCGCCGGCCAGGTCGGTCATGCCCACCTTGATCAGCGAAAGACCCATCAGGCAGATGATGGTGCCGGTCACCACCGGGGTGATGACCTTGCGCAACTTGTTGATGAACTGGCTGAAGGCGATCTCGACGAAGGCGGCGCAGAAGCAGATGCCGAACAGCGTGGCGAGTATTTCCTCCTCGCTGGCTCCGCGGCCCTTGACGATGAACCCCGCGCTGAGCACCACGCTGAGAAAACCGAAGCTGGTGCCCTGCAGGCATAGCAGGCCGGAGCCGATCGGGCCGATGCGCTTGGCCTGGACGAAGGTGCCGAGGCCGGACACGAAAAGCGCCATGCTCACCAGATACGGCACATGGGCACTGAGGCCCAGCGCGCTGCCGACGATCAGGGTGGGGGTAATGATGCCGACGAAGCTGGCCAGCACATGCTGCAGCGCCGCGAAGATGGCTGGGGCGAATGCCGGGGTGTCATCCAGCTGATAGATCAGGTCGCTATTGCCGGAAGGCGCAGCGGGGGTAGGGGTGTTGCTGTCTGTGGTCATGTCATAGCCTGCCATTTGTTTTTATACGGTCATGGGCTTGCACGAGGCTTCACGGCACCTCTTTCCTGGTTACTAGAAAGTTGTCTAGGTGGTCAGGATGTGGCGACTATAGCAACTTGTGGACATGGTTAAAAACAATTTATTTATAGATTGTGCACAAAAAATGAACCGCCGGTCAGCTCGCGCTGCCGGCGGTTCATGGCTGTAAAAAGATGCCGCACCCAGTCACGGGCGCGACATGTGTGGCAATCAGTTGATCTGCGCGCCCTCGGCGATCCAGCTGCCGATCAGGTCGCGTTCGTCCTGGGTCATCTGGGTGATGTTGCCCAGCGGCATGATCTGCGAAGCCACGGTTTGGGCGTGGATCTTCGCCGCCTGCGCCTTCATTTGCTCGGGGGTGTCGAGCATCAGGCCGGCCGGCGCTGCGCTGAACATCGGGCTGGTCGGGTTGGCCGAGTGGCACACGGTGCAGCGCTCATGGATCACGCTCTCGACCTGGGCGAAGTCGCTCGCACCCGCATTGGCGGCTGGTGTGCCGTCCGTGCTGGCGGCTTGCTCGACAGGAGTCGCTACCGGGTTTGCTTGCTCGACCTTGGCCGGGGTTGTGCTGGCCGGTTTTTCGACGGCGGCTACTGGCGCAGCAGCTGGCGCGCGGTGCGCTGGAGAGGTGACATAAGCCAGGCAGATCATGCCCAGCGCTGCGGCCGGCAGGGTCCAGACGTACTTGCTGCTGTCATGGCGGGTGTTGAAGTAGTGACGCACCAGCACGGCCAGGACCGCGATGCCAGCCAGGATCGCCCAGTTGTACTGGCTGCCGTAGGTGCTCGGGAAGTGGTTGCTGATCATGATGAACAGCACCGGCAGGGTGAAGTAGTTGTTGTGCCGTGAGCGCAGCAGGCCCTTGGCCGGCAGTACCGGGTCGGGCGTACGGTTCTCTTCGATGGCCTTAACCAGCGCACGCTGGGCCGGCATGATGGTGAAGAACACGTTGCCGACCATGATGGTGCCGATGATCGCGCCGACATGGATGTACGCCGCGCGGCCGCTGAAGATCTGGCTGAAGCCATAGGCGGCGGCGATGATCAGCACGAACAGCACGGCGCCGAGCAGGGCGGGGCGCTTGCCCAGGGGCGAGTCGCAGAGGAAGTGGTAGATCACATAGCTGATCGCCATGGAGCCGAGGCCGATGGCGATGCCCATTGCCGGGGACAGCTCGACGCCCGGCTTGACCAGGTACAGGCTGGGGTTGAGGTAGTACACCACCAGCAGCAGGGCGACGCCCGACAGCCAGGTGGCATAGGCCTCCCATTTGAACCAGTGCAGGTTCTCCGGCATTTTCGGTGGGGCCAGCTTGTACTTTTCCAGGTGGTAGATACCGCCGCCGTGAATCGCCCAGAGGTCGCCCGACAGGCCCTCGCGGGGGTTGCTCCGGTTGAGGTTGTTCTCCAGCCAGACGAAATAGAAGGATGCGCCGATCCAGGCGATACCGGTGATCATATGGATCCAGCGGATGCCCAGGTTTAGCCATTCGGTGAAATGTGCTTCCACGATTCGTACCTCTTTCCCGGGGGAGGCACGCCAGCCCCGGGCTTCTCTTATTGGTGGGGGTTGAGGAGAAGGAGCTCGTCCTCATTGAAGAAATGCTCATCGCAGTTGTTGCCGGAACCACTGCGATCAACCACCAGGAAGTCATCCCGCTTTTCGATCGTCAGCACCGGGTGGTGCCAGACGCCGCGATGGTAATTGACGCCCTGCCTGCCATTGCTGAGGAAGGCACGGACGGACCCTGATACAGGTACATCGCCAAGTGGCGCGACCACGATCAGAAAGGGGTTGCCGAGCAGCGGGATAAAGGCCTGGCTGCCCAGCGGATGGCGTTCCAGCATGCGGATGGTCAGTGGCATCTCCAGTGCTTCGGCGCTGAAGATGCTGATGATGGCCTTGTCCTCCGGCTGCGCGGTCTCCACCGTGGCCAACTTGTGATAGCGGCGGGTGGAGCCGTTGTTGATCATGAAGAAGTCGCTGCCCTCGGTTTCGATCACGTCACCGAAAGGGGCGAAGGCTTCTTTGCTCAGGGGCTCGATGGTCAGGCTACGCATGGCTGTTCTACTTGTTCTGTTCGATTGTCGGGGCTGCTGCAGGCTTAAAGCTGCTGCAGACGGAAGAGGGCGATCTTGTTGATCTCGGCCAGGGCGGTGGCGAATTCCTGCTCTGGCGTGTTGTGAATGCGCTCCTCGAAGGCGGCCAGGATCTGGTGGCGGTTGCTGCCCTTGACGGCCTTGATGAAGGGAAAGCCGAACTTGGCCTTGTAGGTGTCGTTGAGCTCGGTGAAGCGGGCGAACTCCTCGGCGGTGCACTCATGAATGCCGGCGCCAGACTGTTCGGCGGTGCTGGAAGCAGTCAGCTCGCCACGCACTGCAGCCTTGCCGGCCAGGTCCGGGTGCGCGTTGATCAGTGCCAACTGCGCATCGGCGCTGGCGGACAGCAGGATGTCGGCCATGCGCTGCTGCAGACTGTCGATATCGTCCACGCTTTCGTCCAGACCGAGGTCATAGGCTTTCTCGGCGACCCAGGGCGAGTGCTCGTAGATGTCGGCGAAGGCTGCGACGAACTCCTCGCGGCTCAACTGGGACGGGGTCAGGGTTTGGAAACGGCTCATGGACGGCTCTCTCATTCGGTCGCGCGGAAGGGGTGGTTGGCGTGCCAGTGTCTGGCGATATCGACGCGGCGGGCGCACCAGACCTTGTCATGGCTTTTCACGTAGTCGATGAAGCGTGCCAGCGAGGCCAGGCGCGCCGGGCGCCCGAGCAGGCGGCAGTGCATGCCGATCGACAGCATCTTCGGCGCGCCGGCCTGGCCTTCGGCATAGAGCACGTCGAAGGCATCCTTGAGGTACTCGAAGAAATCGTCGCCCTTGTTGAAGCCCTGCACCTGGGTGAAGCGCATGTCGTTGGTGTCCAGGGTGTAGGGGATCACCAGGTGCGGCTTCTCCGCGGTGCTGGCCGGGTCCCAGTAGGGCAGGTCGTCGTCGTAGGTGTCGGAGTCGTAGAGGAAACCGCCTTCCTCGCGCACGATGCGCCGGGTGTTTGGCCCCAGGCGGCCGGTATACCAGCCCCGCGGGCGCTCGCCGGTCAGCTCGGTGAGGATGCGGATGGCCTCGAGCATATGCTCGCGCTCGGTGGTTTCGTCGACATTCTGGTAGTCGATCCAGCGGTAGCCGTGGCTGCAGATCTCGTGACCGGCGGCGACCATCTGGCGAATCACCTCGGGGTGACGCTGGGCGGCCATGGCCACGGCGAAGATGGTCAGCGGGATGTCGTGCTTCTTGAACAGCTCGAGCAGGCGCCAGACACCGGCGCGGCTGCCGTATTCGTACAGCGATTCCATGCACAGGTTGCGCTGGCCCTGCAATGGCTGGGCGGCGACCATCTCGGAGAGGAAAGCCTCGGATTCCCTGTCCCCATGAAGAATGTTGCGCTCGCCACCTTCCTCGTAATTGAGCACGAAGGACAGCGCGATGCGGGCATCGCCCGGCCAGTGCGGATGGGGCGGGTTGGCGCCGTAGCCGATCAAATCGCGTGGGTAATCAGCATTCACTGCAGTCTTCCTATCTGGATCGTGGCGGTCACTGCGCATGACGATGGGGGCTGCGCGACCGGAATGGATAATTGTATACAAAGTTAGTTGTCGTTTGTAAATCGACTTTTTACGCTTTTCTTCACTATAGGCAGCGACGTCGAAATTGACCGAGTGGCCAGCAACCTGTGCTGGTAAGGCCGTGATTGCTAGCTTTGGACGATGTGGATCATGAACCTTTATGGTGCGTTGCCGGCGCGACCAATAAATTTATTGTGTACAATTTATGGTTAAAATGTTTTATATTCGAGCTGCATGCTATCCTGCCATCGCGTCGGAGCACTGCGACGAGCCGATTTCAACAGAGTAGAGGAGGTGTGGTGTTCGTTGGGCGCAGGTCGCCACGAGCATCCGAGACCCATGGGACGTTTAACTACGCATGTACTGGACGCCGCACACGGCTGCCCAGGGAGTGACATCAAGGTCGAGCTGTATCGCGTCGAAGGCGCGCAGCTGGAGCTGATCAACAGCGTGACCACCAACCACGACGGCCGTTGCGATGCGCCGGTGCTGCAGGGCGGAGACTACCGCACGGGCGTGTATCAGCTGCACTTCCATGCCGGCGACTACTACCGTGCCCGTGGCGTGAAACTGCCCGAGCCGGCCTTCCTCGATGTGGTGGTGCTGCGCTTCGGCATCGATGCCGGCCAGGAGCACTACCACGTGCCGCTCCTGATTTCCCCTTACAGCTACTCCACCTATCGCGGTAGCTGACTGACTGGCGGGCCGCCCGCCAGACGAATGCTTGTCACCCTCAGACTCGTTTGAGTCCTTACGCCCGCTCACACTGCGGGCTTTTTTTCGTCTGCGTGTAGGGTGCGCCGTAGCCCGGATGAAATCCGGGGCCGGCGATATGTTTGCGACGAGCGCGTCTGTCGTTGCCGGGCCAAACGAAAAGCCCCGCACAGGGCCGTAATGCTGTTCGCATAAGAAATGGTCGGACGCGATTAGTCCCCTCGCCCCTTTGGGGAGAGGGGAAACTGGCAGTTTTGCGGTGTTTTCAGCCCTCTCCCCCAGCCCCTCTCCCATAAATGGGAGAGGGGAGCCAAACGTGTGCGACCTTAAGTGAACAGCATTCGGCACAGGGCTAGGGCTTCGATCAACGAAGGGTTTGCCCTCAGAGGAAGGCGAACTTGGCGATGAAGATAACGCACAGCACGTACAGACTCAGCGATACCTTGTCGCGCTGGCCTGTCAGCAGCTTCAGCGTCGCGTAGGTAAGGAAGCCCAGGGCGATGCCGTTGGCGATGGAGAAGGTCAGCGGCATCATCACCACCGTTACGATGGCCGGAATGGTGTCGGTGTGATCCTTCCAGTCGATGTGCGCCATGCCGCTCATCATCAGCATCGCCACGTAGATCAGCGCGCCGGCGGTGGCGTAGGCGGGGATCATGCCGGCCAGCGGGGCGAAGAACATCGCGGCGAGGAACAGAATGCCGACGGTGACGGCGGTCAACCCGGTGCGGCCACCGGCGGCCACGCCCGAAGCGCTCTCGACGTAGCTGGTCACCGGCGGACAGCCGACCATGGCGCCCACCACGCTGGAGGTGGAGTCGGCCTTCAGCGCCTTGGACAGGTTGTGGATCTTGCCGTCCTCATCCACCAGGTTGGCGCGGTGGGCCACGCCCATCAGGGTGCCGGCGGTGTCGAACATGTTCACGAAGAGGAAGGCCAGGATCACGCTGATCATCGCCACATTGAAGGCGCCGGCGATATCCATGGCCAGGAAGGTCGGCGCCAGGCTCGGTGGCATCGACACCAGGCCGCCGTACTCCACCAGGCCCAGGGCCCAGCCCAGGGCGGTGACGCCGAGCATGCTGAACAGAATGGCGCCGAATACGTTGCGGTGGCTGAGCACCGCGATCAGCAGGAAGCACACCGCCGCGAGCAGCGCAGAAGGATTGCCGAACGAACCCATGGTCAGCAGGGTGGCCGGGCTGTCGACGACGATGCCAGCGGTCTTCAGGCCGATCAGGCCGAGGAACAGGCCGACCCCGGCGCCCATGGCGAAGCGCAGGCTCATCGGGATGCTGTTGAGCAGCCACTCGCGAATCTTCGACAGGCTCATGATCATGAACAGCACGCCGGAGATGAACACCGCGCCGAGGGCGATCTGCCAGCTGTAGCCCATCTCGCCGACCACGGTGTAGGTGAAGAAGGCGTTCAGGCCCATGCCTGGCGCCAGGCCCACCGGCCAGTTGGCATACAGCCCCATCAGGAAGCAGCCCAGGGCTGCGCCGATGCAGGTGGCGACGAAGGCGGCGCCATGGTCGATACCGGCGCCGGCCATGATGTTGGGGTTGACGAAGATGATGTAGGCCATGGTGACGAAGGTCGTCAGGCCCGCCAGCAGCTCGGTCTTGATGGTGGTGCGGTGCTCGGTCAGTTTGAAGAAGCGGTCGAGCAGGCCGCCCCTTGCCAGTTGATTCGCGTGTTGTTCTTGTTTGACGCTTTCCACAGCGGGTACTCCTCATCTCTCTTGTTGTGTACCGCCCAGAGCGTTGCGCAAGAACAATGCTCTCTGAGGCAGGCGGTGTTTCAGTGGTGCTTCCTGGCTAAGTTGTTGACCGAGCGGTCAAGAAGTCACTCAGGCGCGATTATGATGTTGTATACAAAAAATGCAATTAATGTTTTTTAATTTTGCATTAATCGCACCAGTTGACGGGGCGGGCATGAGTGCGACTGGATTTGGCGACAATCCACCAAGCCTTGAAGTTAAAAGTCTTTAAAAACAACTAGATAAGATCGCGGCTGGCAAGGGGGCTCTGGCTGCCTCGGCAATCATCTGCAGGCTGTAGGTCGCCCTTAGCTGCTAATGAGCTGAGGCGGGGCCTATATATAAAGAAAGGATTTGATGCGTTGCACTCAGACTGAGACAGTCTGCTGCTATTGAGCAGCTATGACGTCATACGACGCAGGTGTAGTGGCTGATTGACTTGTGTACAATTGCTCGGATTTTTTTCTGATGTTTTTTCGCTCGGAGCTTGTCAGCTACCGGGTAGAACACAGTAGAGTCGCAGTGTCGCCGACTCTCATTGACGCGAGCCAGAATGAACGATCAATTGCAGCCACTGAAGAAGCAGCCGCGTGCGGGCAAAAGCAGCCGCAGCGGGACTCAGGACGATGTCGTATATGCCCACATTTTCGATGCCATTCTCGAGCAGCGTCTGGCGCCCGGCACCAAGCTGAGCGAAGAGGCGCTGGGTGAGATCTTCGGCGTCAGCCGCACCATCATTCGCCGCGCCCTGTCGCGCCTGGCCCACGAGGGTGTGGTGCTGCTGCGCCCGAACCGCGGTGCGGTGGTGGCCAGCCCCAGTGTCGAAGAAGCCCGGCAGATCTTCTATGCGCGCCGCCTGGTCGAGCGGGCCATCACCGAGCTGGCCGTCGAGCATGCCACCGCCGAGCAGCTGGCCGAGCTGCGGCAGATGGTCAAGGACGAGCAGGACAGTTTCTCCCGCGGTGATCGTGGTGCCGGCATCCGCCTGTCCGGCGAGTTCCACCTGAAGCTGGCCGAGGCCGCGCGCAATGCGCCGCTGGTGAGCTTCCAGCGCAGCCTGGTGTCGCAGACCTCGCTGATCATCGCCCAGTACGAAAGCGGCAGCCGCTCGCATTGCTCCTACGACGAACACAACCAGTTGATCGACGCCATCGAGGCGCGCGATGCCGAGCGTGCGGTGCACCTGATGATGCACCACATGGACCACATCGACAGCAAGCTCAACCTGGACGAGGAAAGCGCCTCGGATGACCTGCACGCGGTGTTCTCGCACCTGCTGCAGACCAAGAAAAAGCCCGGCCGCAACGCTGCCAATCGCTGATTCGTTGCATGCAAATTAAGAAAGCCCCGCTGCGCGAGCAGCGGGGCTTTTTCATTGCTGAGACGATGTGGCTGAGGTGAGGCGCGCTTGTGTAGGAGCGAATTCATTCGCGATGCTGTCGAGGCATTGCCTACAGCCTGATCGCGGATAAATCCGCTCCTACAAGGGCGCGCAGATCATCGGGCTCAATCGCGCTGGTGCACTGATGCACCAGCCGCGAAGGTTTCCTTCACCGCACGGTCGTCGCCGAGCATGGTCAGGGCGAACAAACGCTCTTCCAGGCTCTTGGCCTGCTGCATGCGGTAGCTCATCAGCGGCGTGGCGTTGTAGTCCAGCACCAGGAAGTCGGCGTCCTTGCCGGGCAGGAAGTTGCCCAGCTTGTCGTCCAGGTACAGCGCATTGGCACCGCCCAGGGTGGCCAGGTACAGCGACTTGAACGGGTCGAGCTTCTTGCCCTGCAGCTGCATGATCTTGTACGCCTCGTTCAGCGATTGCAGCTGGCTGAAGCTGGTGCCGGCGCCGACATCGGTACCCAGCCCGACGCGCACGCCATGGGCTTCCAGCTTGTTCAGGTCGAACAGGCCGCTGCCGAGGAACAGGTTGGAGGTCGGGCAGAAGGCCACGGCCGAGCCGGTTTCGGCGAGGCGCTTGCACTCGTCGTCGCACAGGTGCACGCCATGGGCGAACACCGCGCGCGGGCCGATCAGCTTGTGGTGGTCATAGACATCCAGATAGCCCTTGCGCTCGGGAAACAGTTCCTTGACCCATTCTATTTCCTTGCGGTTCTCGGACAGGTGGGTGTGCATGTACAGATCCGGGTACTCGCCCAGCAGCTTGCCGGCCAGCTCCAGTTGCTCCGGCGTGCTGGTCGGGGCGAAGCGCGGGGTGACCGCATAGTGCAGGCGACCCTTGCCGTGCCAGCGTTCGATCAGGGTCTTGCTCTCGGCATAGCCGGATTCGGCGGTGTCGGTCAGGTAGTCCGGGGCGTTGCGATCCATCAGCACCTTGCCGGCGATCATCCGTAGGTTGAGCTTGTCGGCCTGCTCGAAGAAGGCGTCCACCGACTGCGGGTGCACGGTGCCGAACACCAGGGCGGTGGTGGTGCCGTTGCGCAGCAGTTCCTTGAGAAAGATCGCCGCCACGTCGCTGGCATGGGCCTTGTCTTCGAACTGCCGCTCGGTGGGGAAGGTGTAGGTGTTGAGCCAGTCCAGCAGTTGCTCGCCGTAGGAGGCAATCATCCCGGTCTGCGGGTAGTGGATATGGGTGTCGATGAAACCGGGGGTAATCAGCGCGTCGCGGTACTCGGTGACTTCGACGCCGGCCAGCTTCGGCAACAGCTCAGCGGCGGGGCCAACCTGAGCGACCTTGCCATTTTCGATCAGCAGGATGCCGTCCTCGAAATATTCATAGGACTGCTCGACACCGACCACGGCGGGATCGGCGAGGCTGTGCAGGATGGCGGCGCGGTAGGCTTTGCGGGTGTTGCTCATCATTTGGATCTCATGAGTTGATCAATACTGTTCGCTTAGTACTGGGCGAGCGCGGTCAGTCCCCTCGCCCCTCTGGGGAGAGGGCTAGGGAGAGGGGGAAACTGGCAGCCTCGCGGTGTTTTCGGCCCTCTCCCCCAACCCCTCTCCCATAAATGGTAGAGGGGAGCAAAACGCATACGTCCTTAAGTGAAAGCATTGTGGCTAGGGTGCGCTGGACGCACCAGAAAATGGGGGGAGTGCGTACAGCGCACCAATAATCAGGACCGGCGCGAGGCGGGCAACAGCTTGGCGACGCTGGACTCACCCTTCTTCACGTCCTGGCCGGCTCTTTTTTCACCAAACAGGGCGTTATAGGTAGCGATCACCTCGCCGGCGATGGACACGGCAATCTCCACCGGCAGCTTGCCTTTCACCTCGGGCAGGCCCATGGGGCAGCGCATGCGCGCCATCAGGGTGTCCGCGAAGCCGCGTTCGCGCAGGCGATGCTCGAACTTGACGCGCTTGGTCTTCGAGCCGATCAGGCCGTAGTAGGCGAAGTCGCCGCGTTTGAGGATGGCCGCGGTCAACTCCAGATCGAGCTGGTGGTTGTGAGTCATGACGATGTAGTAGCTGCCGGGCGGCATGTTCTCCACCTCGTCGACCACTTCGTCACCCACGATCTTTTCCACCCCGGCGGGGATGTGCTCGGGAAATTCGTTCTCCCGCGAGTCGATCCAGCGCACCTTGCACGGCAGGCTGGCGAGCAGCGGCACCAACGCGCGACCGACATGGCCGGCGCCGAACACGGCGATCTGCGCCTGGGGCTGGCCCATTGGCTCGAACAGCAGCACGGTGGCGCCGCCGCAGCATTGGCCCAGGCTGGCGCCGAGGGAGAAGCGCTCCAGGCGTGTGTCCTGGCTGCGCGCGGTGAGCATCTCGCGGGCCATTTCCATGGCCTTGTATTCCAGATGGCCGCCGCCGATGGTCTCGAAGATGCGCTCGGCGGTGACCACCATCTTCGAGCCGGCATTACGCGGCGTCGAGCCGCGTTCTTCGATGATGGTCACCAGAACGCAGGCTTCACCTTTTTCCTGCAGTTCGGCGAGGGCACTGATCCAGCTCATTTGCTCAGCCTCCAGGAAGGCGTGGTCTGTCCCGGGCGCGGCAGGCGCCAGTTGCTCGGCGACGGATCGAGAATCGGCTCCGGTGCCGGGCGAGCAGGGCGGTTATTCGGTTCGGTGTGTTTTGTCATTGTTGTACACCTGTTTAATTCGAACTACATGGCTGTTCACCCCTCTCCCGCTTGCGGGAGAGGGGCGGGGGAGAGGGTGGCCTGCTCGATCGAGTCGTCCGAGCCTCCCTCTCCCCACCCCTCTCCCATGAATGGGAGAGGGGGCCGATCGTGTTACGCCGGTTCAACCTCGGCAGCGCTGGCAGCCTTGGCCGTCGTCTTCAACTTGCGCATCTGTTCCACACCCCAGAGCACGCGCTCGGGCGTGGCCGGGGCGTCGATCTGCGGTTGCACCTTGTAGTCCGCCAGGCTGGCCACGGCGTCCTTGAGAGCGCACCAGGCGGCGATGCCGAGCATGAAGGGCGGCTCGCCCACGGCCTTGGAATGGAACACGGTGTCTTCCGGGTTCTTGCGGTTCTCCACCAGCTTCACGCGCAGGTCGATGGGCATGTCGGCGATGGCCGGGATCTTGTAGCTGGCCGGGCCGCAGGTCTCTAGCTTGCCCTTGGCGTTCCACACCAGCTCCTCGGTGGTCAGCCAGCCCATGCCCTGGACGAAGGCACCTTCGACCTGGCCGATGTCGATGGCCGGGTTCAGCGAGTCGCCGACGTCATGCAGGATGTCGCCGCGCAGCATGCGGTATTCGCCGGTCAGGGTATCCACCAGCACTTCCACGCAAGCCACGCCGTAGGCGTAGTAATAGAAGGGGCGGCCGGCCGCCTTGTCGCGATCGTAGTAGATCTTCGGCGTGCGGTAGAAGCCGGTGGAAGACAGCGAGACCTGACCGAAGTAGGCCTTCTGGATCATTTCTTCGAACGACAGGAAGTGATCACGCACGCGCACCTGGCCGTTGCGGAACTCCACGTCTTCCGGAGTGACCTTGTACTCGCGCACCAGGAATTCCACCAGGCGCTGCTTGATGGTTTCGGCTGCGTTCTTCGCCGCCATGCCGTTGAGGTCGGCTCCGCTGGAGGCTGCGGTCGGCGAGGTATTGGGCACCTTGTCGGTGTTGGTGGCGGTGATCTGGATGCGCGAGATATCGACCTGGAACACTTCGGCGACGACCTGAGCCACCTTGGTGTTGAGGCCCTGGCCCATCTCGGTGCCGCCGTGGTTGAGGTGGATCGAGCCGTCGGTGTAGATGTGGATCAGCGCGCCGGCCTGGTTGAGGAAGGTGGCGGTGAAGCTGATGCCGAATTTCACCGGGGTCATGGCCAGGCCTTTCTTCAATACCGGGCTCTTGTTGTTGAACTCGATGATTTCGCGGCGGCGCTTGGCGTACTCGCAGCTCTGCTCCAGTTCGGCGGTCATCTCGTGGATGACGTTGTGCTCGACGGTCTGGTGGTAGTGGGTGACGTTGCGCTCGGTCTTGCCGTAGTAGTTGAGCTTGCGTACCTCCAGAGGGTCCTTGCCCAGGCTGCGCGCCACGGCGTCCATCACTTCCTCGATGGCGACCATGCCCTGCGGGCCGCCGAAGCCGCGGTAGGCGGTGTTCGACGCGGTGTTGGTCTTGCAGCGATGACCGTTGATGGTGGCGTTGCCGAGGAAGTAGGCGTTGTCCGAGTGGAACATGGCGCGGTCGACGATGGAGCCGGACAGGTCCGGCGAGTAGCCGCAGTTACCAGCCAGGTCCATCTCGATGCCGTGCAGCAGGCCGTCGTCATCGAAGCCGACGTCGTACTCGACATAGAAGGGGTGACGCTTGCCGGTCATGCTCATGTCTTCCATGCGCGGCAGGCGCATCTTGGTCGGCCGGCCGGTGAGATGGGCGATCACCGCGCACAGGCAGGCCGGGCCGGCGGCCTGGGTTTCCTTGCCGCCGAAACCGCCGCCCATGCGGCGCATGTCGATGACGATCTTGTTCATCGGCACGCCGAGCACTTCGGCCACCAGCTTCTGCACCTCGGTGGGGTTCTGCGTCGAGGTATAGACCAGCATGCCGCCATCTTCGGTGGGCATTACTGAGGAAATCTGGGTTTCCAGGTAGAAGTGCTCCTGGCCGCCGATATGCAGGGTGCCCTGCAGGCGACGTGGGGCGCTGGCCAGTTTGCTGGCCGAGTCGCCGATGCGGTGGGTGTGGCTGGCGAGCACGAAATGCTTCTTGCGGTAGGCCTCGACCACGTCGAGCACCGGCTCCAGGTCTTCGTATTCGACGATGGCGGCCATGGCCGCCTTGCGCGCGGTTTCCAGACTGTCGGCGGCCACCGCCAGCACCACCTGGCCAACGTACTCCACCTTGCCGTCGGCCAGCAGCGGGTCGCCGGCGACCACCGGGCCGATATCCAGCTGGCCCGGTACGTCATCCTTGGTGATGGCGATGGCCACGCCCGGAAACTCATAGCAGGGACTCGTGTCGATGCGCAGGATGCGCGCATGGGCGCGATCCGACTGGCGCGCATAGACGTGCAACTGGTTGGGGAATTCCAGACGGTCGTCGACATAGACCGCCTCGCCGGTGACATGCTTGTCCGCGCTCTCGTGCTTGACGCTGCGGCCGACGCCGCTGGTCATGCCGGCGCGGAACAGGGCGGCCAGTTCTTCCTGGGATTTGTGTTCGATATGACTGGACATCTTCGTCTCCAAAAAAATGCTGCGCGCTCAGGCGTAAGCCGTGACCCGGGTTTCGATTTCGGGTGACTGCTGTTCCAGGAAGAACTTGCGCAGCAGGTTCTGGGCAGTGAGCAGGCGGTATTCCTTGCTGGCACGGAAATCCGACAGCGGGGTGAAGTCCTCACCCAGTGCGTCGCAGGCGCGTTCGATCACGCCGGGATACCAGGCCGAGCCGACCAGGGCCGCCTCGCAGGCGCTGGCGCGTTTGGGGATGGCGGCCATGCCGCCGAAGGCGATGCGCGCGTCTGTCACCACGCCGTCGACGATGCTCAGGTTGAAGGCTGCGCAGACGGCGGAGATGTCGTCGTCCAGGCGCTTGGACACCTTGTAGGCACGGAACGCCTGGTTCGCCTGCTTGCGCGGCACGATGATCTTCTCGATGAATTCGGCTTCCTGGCGGGCGGTCACCTTGTAGTCGAGGAAGTAGTCCTGCAGCGGCAGGATGCGCCGGGTGTTGCCCTGGCGCAGAGCGATCTGCGCACCGAGGGCGATCAGCAGCGGCGGGGCGTCGCCGATGGGCGAGGCGTTGCCGATGTTGCCGCCCAGGGTGCCCTGGTTGCGGATCTGCAGCGAGGCGAAACGGTGCAGCAGCTCGCCGAAGTCCGGGTACTCGCGCGACAGCGCTTCGTAGCAGTCGGACAGGGCCGCGGCAGCGCCGATTTCGATGGCGCTGTCGGTCACTTCGATGCGTTTCATGTCCTCGATATGGCCGACGTAGATCATCACCGGCAGTTCACGGTGGAACTGGGTAACTTCCAGGGCCAGGTCGGTACCGCCGGCGAGCAGGCGGGCTTCCGGGTTGGCGGTGTAGAGGTCGGCCAGGTCGGCGACGGTCAGCGGCACCAGGCAGCGCTTGTCGCCACTGTTGAGTTCGGCGGTCTCGCGTGGGGCGATGGCCTTGAGCCGGGTCACGGTGTCGGCTTCGAAGGCGTCGAACTGGTCCGGCTGCTTCTGGCAGCAGGCCTGCTCGGCGGCGTCGATGATCGGGCGGTAGCCGGTGCAGCGGCACAGGTTGCCGGCCAGGGCTTCCAGCGTGGCGCCCTTGTCGAAGCCGGTGGAGTTCTTCTGCAGGGCGAACAGCGACATGATGAAGCCCGGGGTGCAGAAGCCGCACTGCGAGCCATGGCAGTCGACCATCGCCTGCTGCACGCTGTGCAGCTTGCCCTGGTGCTTGAGGTCTTCGACGGTGATCAGCTGCTTGCCGTGCAGGCTGGAGACGAAGGTCAGGCAGGAATTGAGGGTGCGATAGCGCACGCGCTCGCCATCGAGCTCGCCCACCACCACGGTGCAGGCACCGCAGTCGCCGGAGGCGCAGCCTTCCTTGGTTCCGGTCTTGCCGACGTGCTCACGCAGGTACTCGAGCACGGTGACGTTGGGGTCCAGGGCATGCTCGGTGCGCAGCTCCCGGTTGAGTAAAAACTGGATCAAGGACGACCTCCAGGCACTTTATTGTTATGACTCGGTTGGCTGGCCAGGTGATGCACGCACTGCAGGGCCCTGGCGCGGGCTGCCATGGGGCCAATCTAGAGTTTTCTGACTTTTGGGTCAACAAATATTTGACCCTGCGGTCAGCTGCTTGTCATGCAAAACGGTTATGAGCCTGGCGGGCAGAATCATTGCCTGAGATTAGCGGCTTTCGTGCCAGGTAGGCCTCTATCGTGGGCCTTTCACAGGCGCCAGCCGGCAAAAGAAAACCCCGGGAGCTGGCGCTGCCGGGGTTGCTTGGGATGGTTCGAGCGAGGCTTACGTCAGCTGCGATTCGCTTAGCTGATGTTCTTCGCCTGCGTAGTAGGCGCGGACCTTGGGGTCCATTACCGCGCGCCACAGCGGCGGGAAGAGGGCGAGTACGATCATCCCCGCATAACCATTGGGCAACTGCGGGCTGTCGTCGAAATGGCGCAGCACCTGATAGCGGCGTTTGGCGTAGGCGTGGTGATCGGAGTGACGCTGCAGGTGGAAGAGGAACAGGTTGGTCAGCAGAAAGTTGCTGTTCCACGAGTGATGCGGATTGGTGCGCTCGTAGCGGCCGTTGTCCAGTTTGCGCCGGTGCAGGCCGTAGTGCTCGACGTAATTGACGATCTCCAGCAGGGTGAAGGCCATCACCGCCTGGCCAAGGAAGAACAGCGCGCCGAGCGTGCCGAAGGCC
Source organism: Pseudomonas sp. KB-10 (assembly GCF_018221585.1). Taxonomy (NCBI): domain Bacteria; kingdom Pseudomonadati; phylum Pseudomonadota; class Gammaproteobacteria; order Pseudomonadales; family Pseudomonadaceae; genus Pseudomonas; species Pseudomonas sp. KB-10. The sequence goes on along the minus strand of NZ_QYYB01000002.1, from coordinate 67,370 downwards.
AGGGTGAAACCGAGCAGGAACAGCGCACTGATCGCGTACCACCAGATCAGTTCGTTGCGCCAGTGCAGGGCCGGCTGGCCGCGGCGCCCCAGGCGCTCGGCCTCCAGCTTCCAGGCGTTGAGAAAGTTGTGCTTGTAGGCGTGCGGCAGGAAGGCGTACAGGCTCTGGCCGAAGCGCGAGGAGGAGGCGTCCTCGGGCGTGGATACGTGCACGTGGTGGCCGCGTACATGTTCGACCTTGAAGCCGGCGTAGCACACCGCCGCCAGCAGCAGGCCGCCGGCATTCTGTTCCAGGCGCGGGTCCTTGTGGATCAGCTCGTGGGACACGGTGATGCCGATGGCGCCCATCACCGTGCCGACCGACAGCACCCAGCCGAGCTGGCCGACCCAGCTCCAGGCCGGGTAGCTGACGAAAATCCAGCCGCTCCAGATCAGCATCGCCAGCAGCAGGGGCACCGTGGCCAGGCTCAGCAGGCGGTAGTAGCCCTGCGCCTCCAGCGCCGGTACTTCCTCACGCTCGTCCGGGTTGGCCGGGTCGCGACCGACGACGAAATCCAGCAGCGGAATGACGCCGAACACCACCGTGATCACCAGCCAGGCCCAGGCATCGGCATGGGCGCTACCCAGCGACCAGTAATAGCTGAGTGGTATGCCGAATACCGGGATCAGCCAGATCCAGTAGCCGATCTTTTTCAGGGCCAGCATCCGGTTTGAGGGCAGGCGTTCGAACATCGGATTCTCCGGGTCATTCTTGTTGTAGGTTCTATGTAGGATTGTAGGGCGATCAGTTTTCGTGACCATGCCTGTGCGCCCGACCTTTCGAACGGAAACCACCTCACCGGGACGCTTGGCCCGGTAACACCCTGTGTTACACTTCGCGTCTGTTTTTCAGCCTCCGCCCAGCCGTGGCGGGGCTCCCAGACTCGACTGCCTGCCCCTGGATCGACGCAAATAAGGAATGTCATGACGTTCAAGGCCCCGGACAGCCTCGCCGAGCAAATCGCCCGCTACCTGGCCGAACGCATCATTCGCGGAGAGCTCAAGGAGCGCGAACGCATCCAGGAGCAGAAGGTCACTCAGGCACTCAATGTCAGCCGCGGCTCGGTACGTGAGGCGCTACTGATTCTCGAGCGTCGCCACCTGATCACGATCCTGCCGCGCCGCGGCGCCCAGGTCAGCGAACTGACCGCCCACCACGTCACCAGCCTCTATGCCCTGAGCATCGAGCTGTACGCCATGCTGGCCCGTGCGGTGATCGAGCACTGGCAGGTGGAAACCGACCTGGCGCCTTTCATCGATATCAAGAATCGGCTGCAGGACAGCCTCGAGCGCAGCGATATCGGTGCCTTCGTCGAGAACAGCTTCGACGTGATGCGCGCCGCCTTCCCGTTCGCCGACAACCCCTACCTGCAGGAAACCCTTGAGAACCTGCTGCCGGCCATCAGTCGCACCTATCACCTGGCGCTGGAAAGGCGCAAAGGCGAGATGGGTCAGTTCATGAACACCTTCGCCAGCCTGCTGCAGGCGATCATCGCCCGCGATCACGCTCGCGCCCGCGAAGTGCTGCAGGCCTACGGTCAGCACAATTGCCAGCTGGTGCTGGCGACCCTGGCCGAGCGCTAAGCCCAGATGCGCCTGAAAAGCATCAAGCTGGCCGGCTTCAAGTCCTTCGTCGATCCGACGACGGTGAGCTTTCCCAGCAACATGGCGGCGGTGGTCGGCCCCAACGGTTGCGGCAAGTCCAACATCATCGACGCCGTGCGCTGGGTGATGGGTGAGAGTTCGGCGAAGAACCTGCGCGGCGAGTCGATGACCGACGTCATCTTCAACGGCTCCAACACGCGCAAGCCGGTGACCCAGGCCTCCATCGAGCTGATCTTCGACAACAGCGACAACTCGCTGGTGGGCGAGTACGCCGCCTTCGCGGAAATTTCCATCCGCCGCCGGGTCACCCGTGACGGGCAGAACACCTATTTCCTCAACGGCACCAAGTGCCGTCGCCGCGATATCACCGATATCTTCCTCGGCACCGGCCTTGGGCCGCGCAGTTACTCGATCATCGAGCAGGGCATGATCAGCAAGCTGATCGAGGCCAAGCCCGAGGAGCTGCGCAATTTCATCGAAGAAGCCGCCGGCATCTCCAAGTACAAGGAGCGTCGCCGCGAGACCGAGAACCGTATCCGCCGCACTCAGGAAAACCTGGCGCGCCTGACCGACCTGCGCGAGGAGCTGGAGCGCCAGCTCGAACGTCTGCACCGTCAGGCTCAGGCGGCGGAGAAGTACCAGGAATACAAGGCCGAGGAGCGTCAGCTCAAGGCCCAGCTGCTGGCCCTGCGCTGGCAGACGCTGAATCAGCAGGTGGGCAGCCGCGAGCAGGTGATCGGCGACCAGGAAGTGGCCTTCGAAGCATTGGTGGCCGAGCAGCGCAGCGCCGATGCCGCCATCGAGCGCCTGCGCGACGGCCATCATGAACTCTCCGAACGGTTCAACCTGGTGCAGGGCCGCTTCTATTCCGTGGGTGGCGATATTGCCCGCGTCGAGCAGAGTATCCAGCACGGCCAGCAGCGCCTGCGCCAGTTGCAGGACGACCTGCGCGAGGCGGAAAAGGCGCGCCTGGAAACCGAATCGCACCTCGGCCATGACCGCACCCTGCTGGCCACTCTGGGTGAAGAGCTGGAGATGCTTCTGCCCGAGCAGGAGATGACCGCCGCCGCTGCCGAGGAGTCCGCCGCCAGCCTGGAAGAGGCCGAGGCCGCCATGCACGGCTGGCAGGAGCAATGGGACGGCTTCAACCAGCGCAGCGCCGAGCCGCGTCGCCAGGCCGAAGTGCAGCAGTCGCGCATCGCCCAGCTGGAGCAGAGCCTGGAGCGCCTTGCCGAACGCCAGCGCCGACTGAACGAAGAATTGCAGCAACTGGCGGCCGACCCCGAAGACGCTGCCATTCTCGAACTGAACGAACAGCTCGCCGCCGGCGAGTTGGAGCACGAAGCCCTGCAACTGGGCGAAGAGCAGCAGGCCGAGCTTCTGCAGCAACTGCGCGAGGACCTGCAGCAAGCCGGTCAGGCGCAGCAGCAGGCGCAAGGTGAGCTACAGCGGCTGAACGGCCGCCTTGCCTCGCTGGAGGCCCTGCAACAGGCTGCCCTGGACCCGGGGCAGGGCGCAGGCGACTGGCTGCGCGAGCAGAACCTGTTGCAGCGCCCGCGCCTGGCCGAAGGGCTGCGTGTGGAGGCCGGCTGGGAGCTAGCGGTGGAAACAGTGCTCGGCGCCGACCTGCAGGCCGTGCTGCTGGACGATTTCGCCGGCTTGGATTTTGCCAGTCTGGAACAGGGTGAACTGCGTCTGGCCAGCCCCGCCAGTGGCGGCGCACGTCGTACTGGCAGCCTGCTGGACAAGATAGAGTCGAGCCACGACCTGTCGCCCTGGCTGGCCAGTGTGCGCCCGGTGGAGTCGCTGGAACAGGCGCTGGCGGCTCGCGCGCAGCTGGCCGAGGGCGAAAGCCTGATCAGCCGCGACGGCTATTGGGTCGGCCGGCATTTTCTGCGTGTGCGCCGCGCTGCCGAGGCCGACAGTGGCGTGCTGGCCCGTGGCCAGGAACTGGAACGTCTGCAACTGGAGCGTGAGGAACGCGAAGCGGCTTTGGCGCAACTGGATGAGCGTCTGCTGGGGCTGCGCGACGAACAACGTCTTCAGGAAGAACAGCGTGAGCAGCAGCGTCGCCAAGGCCAAGAGTTGGCGCGGCAGTTGAGCGAGCTGAAGGCGCGCCTGTCCGCTAGTCAGGCCAAGGCCGAGCAGCTGGGCCTGCGCCGTCGTCGTCTGCAGGACGAGCTGCAGGAAGCGGCCGAGCAGCGCGAGATCGAGCAGGAACAACTCGGCGAAGCGCGCCTGCAATTGCAGGATGCGCTGGACGCCATGGCCCTGGATAACGAGCAGCGCGAAAGCCTGCTGGCCAGCCGCGACAGCCTGCGCGAGCGCCTCGATCGGGTGCGTCAGGAGGCGCGGCAGCATAAGGATCACGCCCACCAGCTGGCGGTACGGGTCGGCTCGCTCAAGGCGCAGCACGACTCCACCCGCCAGGCGCTGGAGCGTCTGCAACTGCAGGCCGAGCGTCTGCACGAGCGGCGCGAGCAGTTGTCGCTGAATCTGGAAGAGGGCGAGGCGCCGCTGGAAGAGCTGCGCATCAAGCTCGAAGAGCTGTTAGAGCGGCGCATGGCGGTAGACGAGGAACTGCGACAGGCGCGTTTGGCTTTGGAAGATGCCGACCGCGAACTGCGCGACGCCGAGAAACGCCGCACTCAGGCCGAGCAGCAGGCGCAGATGCTGCGCAGCCAGCTGGAGCAGCAGCGCATGGACTGGCAGTCGCTCAACGTGCGGCGCAAGGCGCTGGCCGACCAGCTCGCCGAGGACAATTACGACCTGCACGGGGTGATCGCCACGCTGCCGGCCGAGGCCACTGAAAACGCCTGGGAAGAAGAGCTGGAGCGCATGGCCGCACGCATCGCCCGGCTCGGGCCGATCAACCTGGCAGCCATCGACGAGTATCAGCAGCAGTCAGAGCGCAAGCGTTATCTGGACGCGCAGGACGCCGATCTGGTCGAGGCCCTGGAAACCCTGGAAAACGTCATCCGCAAGATCGACAAGGAAACGCGCAACCGTTTCAAGGACACCTTCGATCAGATCAATGGCGGTTTGCAGGCACTCTTTCCAAAAGTTTTCGGTGGCGGCAACGCTTATTTGGAACTCACCGGCGAAGATTTACTCGATACCGGTGTAACCATCATGGCGCGGCCCCCGGGCAAGAAGAACAGCACCATTCATTTGCTCTCCGGTGGAGAGAAGGCGTTGACCGCCTTGGCACTGGTGTTTTCCATCTTCCAGCTCAATCCGGCGCCGTTCTGCATGTTGGATGAAGTGGATGCACCGCTGGATGATGCCAACGTCGGACGCTATGCGCGGCTGGTCAAGGAGATGTCGGCGACGGTGCAGTTCATCTATATCACCCACAACAAGATCGCCATGGAAATGGCCGATCAGCTGATGGGGGTCACCATGCACGAGCCGGGCTGCTCGCGTCTGGTGGCAGTGGATGTCGAGGAGGCGCTGGCGATGGTGGAGGCGTGATGGCAGAGCGCCGTGGGATTAACTGAATATAGGCACAACCTTAATGTTGCTCCCTGTGTAAAGTTGTCTTTCGTCGTGCTAGCTTATTGCCCACTTTTGTTACACGCGGAAAACGTCAGACAGAACATGGAGTTGGCGCCGCGTTTTATAGTCGAGTTGCGATCCGGTTGATTGGATCTTTTTTTCACCAGAATTTTTAAGGGTCAGGTATTTCATGGAATTCGGTCTGCGCGAGTGGCTGATCGTTATTGGCATCATCGTTATCGCTGGCATTCTTTTCGACGGTTGGCGCCGTATGCGCGGCGGTAAGGGGAAACTCAGATTCAAGCTCGATCGCAGCTTCGCCAATATGCCCGACGATGACAGTGATCCTGATCTGCTCAGCCCGCCGCGGGTAGTGCAGCGCGACCACGATCCTCAACTGGATGAAGATGATCTGCCATCGATGAGTGCCAAGGACCTGCCACGTCGCTCGCGCAACGAGCCGCAGCAGGGCGACCTCAACCTGGCGGTCGACGAGCCGGTACCGACCCTGCTCAACCCGGTCGATGAAGTCGAGCCGAAAGAGCCTAAGAAACCCGCCAAGCCCGCCGCTGATGCTGCCCCCGTGGAAGAGGTGCTGGTGATCAACGTGGTGGCCCGTGACGACTTCGGCTTCAAGGGCCCGGCGCTGCTGCAGAACATTTTGGAAAGCGGTCTGCGCTTCGGCGAAATGGACATCTTCCACCGTCATGAGAGCATGGCGGGTAATGGCGAGGTGCTGTTCTCCATGGCCAACGCGCTCAAGCCCGGTACCTTCGATCTGGACGATATCGAAGGCTTCAGTACCCGAGCGGTGAGCTTCTTCCTCAGCCTGCCTGGCCCGCGTCATCCCAAGCAGGCCTTCGACGTGATGGTCGCGGCTGCACGCAAGCTGGCCCACGAACTGGGCGGCGAGCTGAAGGACGACCAGCGCAGCGTGATGACCGCGCAAACCATCGAACACTACCGCCAGCGCATCGTCGAGTTCGAGCGCCGGCAACTGACACAGAAACGCTGACCCGAACACGAAGTCAAAAGAGAGCAGCCAAGGCTGCTCTTTTCGTTTGAGAGACCGAGCATGACCGACGCCGCCCAACGTATTTCCGAACTGCGCAACGAACTGGACGCGCACAACTACCGTTACTACGTGCTGGACGAGCCGAGCGTGCCCGACGCCGAGTACGACCGCCTGTTCCGCGAGCTGCAGGCGCTGGAAGCCGAGCATCCGGAGCTGGTTACGCCCGAGTCGCCGACCCAGCGCGTCGGTGGTGAGGCGCTCAGCGCCTTCGGCGAGGTGCGCCATGAGGTGCCGATGCTCAGCCTGGGCAACGCCTTCGAGGAAGACGACCTGCGCGCTTTTGATCGCAGTGTGCAGCATGGCCTTGGCGTTTCGGGCGGCGATCTGTTCGGCGGCGGTGCCGAAATCGAGTACAGCTGCGAACCCAAACTCGACGGTCTGGCCGTCAGCCTGCGCTACGAGAACGGCCAACTGGTGCGCGGTGCCACGCGCGGCGACGGCAGCACCGGCGAGGACATCACCAGCAATGTGCGCACCATTCGCAACGTGCCGCTCAAGCTGCAGGGCGAGGGCTGGCCGCAGGTGCTGGAGGTGCGTGGTGAAGTGTTCATGCCCAAGTCGGGCTTCGAGGAGCTCAATGCACGTCAGGCCGAGAGCGGTGGCAAGACCTTCGCCAACCCGCGCAACGCTGCTGCCGGCAGCCTGCGCCAGCTCGACCCGAAGATCACCGCCAGTCGCCCGCTGGAGTTCTGCTGCTATGGCGTCGGTCAGGTCAGTGGCGAACTGCCGGGCACCCAGGTGGCCATGCTGCAGCAGCTCAAGACATGGGGCGTGCCCATCAGCCGCGAGTTGAAACTGGCCAAGGGCGTCGAGGCCTGCCTGGACTACTACCGCGATATCGGTCAGCGGCGCATGAGCCTGGCCTACGACATCGATGGCGTGGTGTTCAAGGTCAACAATATCGAAGACCAGCAGCAGCTGGGCTTCCGCGCGCGCACGCCGCACTGGGCCATCGCCCACAAGTTCCCTGCGCAGGAAGAGCTCACCGAGCTGCTCGACGTGGAATTCCAGGTCGGCCGTACCGGCGCGGTGACCCCGGTTGCACGCCTGAACCCGGTCAAGGTGGCGGGCGTGATGGTGGCCAACGCCACCCTGCACAACATGGACGAAGTGGCGCGCCTGGGTGTGATGATCGGCGACACGGTGATCATTCGCCGCGCCGGGGACGTGATCCCGCAAGTGATGGCGGTGGTGCCCGAGCGTCGCCCGGAAAACGCCCGCCCGGTGCACATTCCCGAGCAGTGCCCGGTGTGCGGCTCGGCGGTGGAGCGTACGCAACTGGTCAAGCGCAGCAAGGGCAAGGAGTCGGTCAGCGAAGGCTCGGTGTACCGCTGCGTCGGTCGCCTGAGCTGCCAGGCACAGCTCAAGCAGGCCATCATCCACTTCGTCTCGCGTCGCGCCATGGACATCGAGGGGCTCGGCGACAAGACCATCGAGCAACTGGTGGACGAGAAGCTGATCGGCTCGCCGGCCGACCTGTACAAACTGACCTTCGAGCAGATCATCGGTCTGGAAGGCTTCGCCGAGGTTTCCAGCAACAAGCTGCTGGCAGCCATCGAGAACAGCAAGCGGCCGAGCCTGGCGCGGTTCATCTATGCCCTGGGCATTCCCGACGTGGGCGAGGAAACCGCCAAGGTGCTGGCCCGTTCGCTGGCCTCGCTGGAGCGTGTGCGCCAGGCGCTGCCCGAGGTGCTGACGTACCTGCCGGATATCGGTTTGGAAGTGGCCCACGAGATCCACAGCTTCTTCGAGGATGCGCATAACCAGCAGGTGATCAGCGCCTTGCTCGGCGAGTGCGGCCTTGAGTTGCAGGACGAGGGCGAGCTGAGCGCCGAGTTCTCCGCCGTGGCCACGCTCGGCGGCATGCTCGACAAGCTGAACATTCCCTCCGTCGGCCCAGGTGCGGCGCACAAGCTGGCCGAGCGCTTCGGCAGCCTGGAAGGCGTGTTGGGTGGCGACTGGCTGGACATGCGCCAGGCGCTGCCCGAGAGGCAGGCCAAGGCGGTGCGCGAGTTCTTCGACGAGACGGCCAACGCCCAGCGTGCCCGCGCCATCGAGCAGCAGCTGCGCGAGTTCGGCATGCACTGGCAAAGCGAGAAGAAGGTCGCCGAAGGCCTGCCCCTGGCCGGCCAGACCTGGGTGCTGACCGGTACCCTGGAGGTGATGAGCCGCGATGTCGCCAAGGAAAAGCTGGAAAGCCTGGGCGCCAAGGTGGCCGGCTCGGTGTCGGCCAAGACCCACTGTGTGGTGGCGGGGCCAGGTGCTGGCTCGAAGCTGGCCAAGGCCGGCGAACTCGGGGTGAAGGTATTGGACGAAGCGCAGTTCCTCGACCAGCTCAAGGCCTACGGCATCGAACCCTAGAGGGCCTTTCGCGAGCAGAGCTCGCTCCTACAAGAGTCAGGCGAAGGTACGCCGCTCGTGTAGGCGCGGCTTCAGCCGCGAAAGCCGTTCCAGAGCTCCCGGATTGCATCCGGGCTACGATCCGCCGCAATGGTGGAGACCCACCTTAAGGCATCAGTTCGCGAAGCGCTGATCCAGATAGGCGATGATCGCCTTGGACTCGTACAGCCAGGTGCTCTGGCCGTTTTCCTCGATGCGCAGGCACGGCACCTTGATGCGGCCGCCTTGCTGCTCCAGCGACTGGCGGTGCTCGCCGTCGTGTTTGGCGTCGCGCAATTGCACCGGCAGATTGAGGCGGTGCAGGGTGCGCCGTACCTTGACGCAGAACGGGCAGGCGTGGAACTGGTACAGCGCCAGGTTGGCCGTGGCACGCTCGACTTCGGCTTGTGCCTCGGGGCTGCGCTTGAGCTTGCGCGGACGGCTGACCCAGTCGGCGAACACGACCAGCTGGCCCAGGCCGATTCGAAGGACTTTGATCAACATCTTTCTAACTCCTGAAATGCCGACGGCCGTTCACCGAAGTGAGCGGCCGTCGTCTTGAGCGGGATCAGCGAACCAGATTGAGGAATTCGCCGCGGGTCGCCGGGTTGCTGCGGAATTCGCCGAGCATCACCGAAGTGACCATGGAGGAATTCTGCTTCTCCACGCCGCGCATCATCATGCACATGTGCTGCGCTTCGATGACCACCGCCACGCCGAGGGCGCCGGTGACCTGCGCGACCGCTTCGGCGATCTGGCGGCTGAGGTTTTCCTGGATCTGCAGACGGCGGGCGTACATGTCGACGATGCGCGCCACCTTGGACAGGCCGAGCACCTTGCCGTTGGGCAGGTAGGCTACGTGCGCCTTGCCGATGAACGGCAGCATGTGGTGCTCGCACAGCGAGTAAAGCTCGATGTTCTTGACCAGCACCATTTCGCTGTTGTCGGAGCTGAACAGCGCGCCATTGGTCACTTCCTCGAGCGTCTGCTGGTAGCCGCGGCAGAGGTACTGCATGGCTTTGGCGGCGCGTTTGGGCGTGTCCAGCAGGCCTTCGCGGGATACGTCCTCACCGAGCTGGCCGAGGATCGCGGTGTACTGTTGTTCCAGGGACATGGAAAATCCTGTTGGGTGTCGAATGGGCGCAGGGTAGGGCGCCATTATGAGCCTGACAAGAGTGTCAGGGCCGATGCGTACCGGGTTACTCGTCGCGACCATCCATCATGGTGCGTTTGAGGATGATGTAAACCGCGCCGGTACCGCCGTGTTTGGCCAGACAGGAGCTGAAGCCCAGCACCTGCGGGTGCTGGCGCAACCAGGTGTTGACGTGGCTCTTGATCATGGGCTTGCGCCCGTCCATGCGCACCGCCTTGCCGTGGGTGACGCGCACGCAGCGAATCTCCAGCTTGGTAGCCTCGGCCAGGAATTCCCAAAGCGTGTCGCGCGCCTTCTCGACGCTCATGCCGTGCAGGTCGAGGCTGCCGTCGAATGGAATCTGGCCAAGCTTGAGCTTGCGCATCTGCCCTTCCTGCATGCCATTGGCAGCCCAGTACAGGGCGTCCTCGGCGCCGACGTCGATGACGAACTGGTCGGACAGGCCATCCACCTTGATCTCGCTCTGGCTGACGGTCGCAGCCTGGCGCAGGGTGTTGAACTGCTTGCGATCGGGTTTGGGTTTGCCGGTGTCGGCGCGGTCGTGCTTGAGCGGCTTGACGCCGCGCAGCTCGGCCTGGAACAGAGAAAAGTCGTCGTCTTGCATCGGTGGCTCCGCGAAACAGACTCCCATTTTAGGGGCTGTCCAGCCTGTGGGCCATCGTTGTGCGACGTTAAAGGTGGCCGTCGGGCTATTTCCCCTGCCGCTGAGGGCGGTCAGTCTCGCTTTTTCATCAGTCCTGGCGACAGGCTCAGGTCGCTGGGGCGACGCAGGCGCCGGCGACAGCGACGCCAGAAGGCGATGCCGGCCCACAGCAGAAACAGGCCGAGCAGCAGCAGAACAATGGCCTCGCCAGTGGAGTCATTGAGCGTACCCAGTACCGGCGCACGACCTGCCAGCGAAGCGACGCCGGCCATGGACAGGAGGATGCCGAAGGCGGCGAGCAGGGCGCCTAGCCCGGCACCGATACGCAGGCGCCAGTGTTTCGGCTGGCGCGGACGCAGACGGCGTGCATCGAAATCGTCGGACAGCTTCATTCCGATTTCCTTTGGCTTATCGGCGGTATGACCGGCTGGTCGCGTTCGGGTTCCGCAGCGCTGGTGATACTGCTACCGCTTTCACACCAGCGATTTGGCGTTAGGCACGAGGGTGGCGAAGTTGTCGCCGAGGGCGATCATTTCGATGCGATGCACTTCGGCGGCGTCGATCACGCTGCCATTCGGCGCAGGCAGGTCGCGGGTGGCGCAAGCGGTATCGACCAGTGTGCAGCGATAACCATAGTCCTTGGCTGCACGTACCGTGGTGCTGACACTGGAGTGAGTCATGAAACCGCAGACGATCAGGTCGAGATGGCCCAGCGCCTGCAGGCGATCATGCAGCTCGGTGCCGGCGAAGGCGTTGGGCAGGCGTTTCTCCACGATGATCTCGCCGGCCAGCGGCGCTGCCTCGGGCAGGTGGCGGCCGCGCGGGCCGCTGGGGTCGAGCAGACCGCCGGGAATGCCGAGGTGCTTGACGTGAACGATGTCGGTGCCGGCTGCACGGGCAGCGGCCAGCAGGCTGGCGATCTCCGCCAATGCCGGATCCAGGCCGGGAAGCGCCAGTACGCCGCTGCGGTACTCTTCCTGGGCATCGATGATCAGCAAGGTCGCATTGCTCAGGCTGGCCGGTGCGTGGCCACGACCGGTGAGCTGGAACATGGTTTGCGGATGGGACATCTCGGGCTCCTGGCTGATGGTGATGATGTGCCATTGTCCGCTTGCCAGAGCGGTCTGTGAACCTCTATCTGCGTCAATGCTTGCTCGGCGCATGGAGCCGGAGCAGAATCGGAACTGCCCCGAAGGAGTTGGGGTCGTACGCAAAAGGAGTTGCCATGTCACTTTTGTCGCAGTTGTCCCCGCATTTCTGGCTTTTGTTTTCCATCGCCGTATCGGTCGCCGTGCTGCGCGAGTTGCGCCGCCCTGACGACGATGCAGCGCGCGAAAAGCATAAAGGTCCATGAGCCTTCGTTAACCCGACGTTCATGCGCTGGCTACCGCACTGGGCTAAACTTCCGCACTTTTCTTCCGGAGGCCGCCCGTGACCGCTCTCACCACCCGTTTACGCACTCTGCGTGATTACATCCGTTGGGCCGTCAGCCGTTTTCAGGCCGAACAGCTGTTTTTCGGGCACGGCACCGACAATGCCTGGGATGAGGCGCGCCAACTGGTGCTCGGTGCATTGCACCTGCCCTGGGAAATCTCCGACGCCTACCTCGACTGCCGTCTGGAAGATGACGAGCATGCCCATCTGCAGGCATTGCTCAAGCGTCGTATCGAAGAGCGCGTTCCTACCGCCTATCTGCTCGGCGAAGCCTGGTTCTGCGGCCTGCCTTTCGTGGTCGATGAGCGCGTGCTGGTGCCGCGCTCGCCGATCGCCGAGTTGATCGATTGCCACTTCTCTCCGTGGCTGCCTGCCGAGCCTGCGCGCATCCTCGACCTGTGCACTGGCTCCGGCTGCATCGGCATCGCCTGCGCCTACGAATTCCCCGAGGCAGAAGTGGTGCTGGGCGACCTGTCGTTCGATGCGCTGGAGGTGGCCAACCTCAATATCGAGCGCCATGGGCTGGAGGAGCGGGTCTACTGCGTGCAGGGCGATGGCTTCGCCGAGCTGCCGGGGCAGCGTTTCGACCTGATCGTCTCCAATCCGCCCTATGTCGATGCCGAGGATTTCGCCGACATGCCGGCCGAATACCAGCACGAGCCTGAGATGGGCCTGGCCTGTGGCGATGATGGGCTGGATCTGGTGCGCCGCATGCTGGCCGAAGCGGCCGATCACCTGACCGAGCGTGGCGTTCTGATCGTCGAAGTGGGCAACAGCCAGGTGCACGTCGAGGCGCTGTATCCGGAGGTGGACTTCACCTGGCTGGACTTCCAGCGCGGCGGGCATGGCGTGTTCCTGCTGGCGGCCAAGCAGTGCCGTGAGCATCAGGCGCTGTTTCGTTCGCGAGTCAAGGGCTGATCGATATTTTTCGCGGCTGAAGCCGCTCCTACAGGGGGCGCTTAGCTGCGTAGGGTGGATGTCGCTTTTTATATCCACCACAACGGTGGATCGATAGAGCGCGATCCGCCCTACGGGCTGTAGGAGCGGCTTCAGCCGCGATGAATCAGCGTGTGGCGATCCAGATCAGCAGGCCGGCCTGAAAAAGGCTGAACGCCACCAGGCAGGTGATGGTGAAGCGCAGGCCGCTGTCTTCGCGCTTGAGGCGATCGACCCGATCTTCCAGTTTGCGCAGCTTGACGTCCTGCTCCTGCAGCGTCTGGTCGGCCTGCTGGAGCATTGCGGCGGCGTCGAGCAACTCGACGATCTGCACCTTTTCGGCATGCCAGTCGCCGTGCAGCGAGCTGACTCGCGGCGCGCTGTAGAACGGCTTGAGCTGCAGCGGGTCGCTGTACTCGATGGTGAAGCCCTGCGCCTTCAGCGCGTGATCACGGCGGGCGCGAGCGGCCTCGTTGAAGTTGTCCTTGGTCGGCAGGGCGCCGCCTTCTACCTGATAGTGTGCGTAATGCTTGCGTGCCCAGGCGATGCCCTGAGCCATGAGAAAACGCCCCAGGCCTCGGTTGGCCGGCTCCACGCTCAAGCCCTTGTCCGGACCGAAGCGAACCTCCTTGTTCTGATGATCGGCCCAGACTTCCAGCAGGTTGGTCTGACGATGCAGGCGCTGGCCGGGGATCTGGATGGTCAGACGCAACAGGCTGATGTCCTTGGCATGCCGTTCTACCCGGCCGAGCTGGACGAAGCGCAGCGGCCGCGGCCCGGTTTCACGGTCGACGGGCAGCGGCGCCAGACGCAGCAGGCTGAACTGCTCGGCTGGCAGGTCAGACCAGGGGTGCGCTGCAGCGGGCGTTTCGCCTGCAGCTGCTTCGGCTTCGGCGGCTTGTGCCTGCGGGGCTGGGTTTTCGCTCATGGGCGTCCTGTGTACTGTTCGGTGGCCTTCGCTGCGTTATCGGCCATTTTCCTCAGCACTGGAGCGAATAAAGGCGACGATCCGCTCGCCCAGCGCACGTGCCAAGGGTAGCTGCGGATCGTCATAGGACGCTACCTGTTCGTTCCAGGCCGCCGGTGTGATACGCATGACGTGGTTCATGCCGGGAATCAATGCCAGTTCGGCATCGGGTTTGGCCTGCTTGAGCGCCTCGGCGTTATCCGGGCTGACCTGTGCGTCGTGGGTGCCCTGCACGATCAGGGCGGGCATTTGCAGCGCGGCGAAGTTCTCCGCCGGGTCCTGGCGCAGCAGGCTGATCAGGTAGGGCTGCACGCTCGGCCGATACACCACCTGCAACTCCTTGGGCACTTTCGGCTGCAGCTTGCCGCGAATCAGATTGGCGAGGATGTGCCGGCTTTCGTCCAGCAACGGCGATGGCAGACGCATGGCCAGTTGCATGTCCAGCACCTGGCCGATGGGGTAGGCGGGACCGGCGATCGACACCAGCGCGTCGGCCTGGCTGGCAGGCGCGGCCAGACTGGCGATCAGCGCGCCCTCGCTGTGGCCGATGAGAATCAGCCGGTCGAAGCGTGGATCGTCCCGGAGCAGCCTGGCCCAACCTTCAGCGTCGGCCACGTAGCGCTCGACGCTGAGGTCCTTTTCATCCGGCGTCGCGGCACGGCTGGCGGCCACGCCGCGCTTGTCGTAGCGCAGGCTGGCGACGCCATTGCGCGCCAGGACCTGAGCCAGCTTTTTCAGCGCATCGTTATGACCACCCTCGGGATTGTTGCCGTCGCGGTCCGTGGGGCCGGAGCCGGCGATCAGCAGCGCCACTGGCAGCGGCTTGTCGCTTTGCGGCACGAGCAGGCTGCCGTACAGAGTGCCCTGGTCGGTGTCGAGGCTGATGGGCTGTTGGCGGGTGGTGTTGGCCTGGGCCAGGGTGGTGATCAGGGTGAGGGACAAGAGCAGGGCTCGCAGCATGATGAGGGTAGGGTAGTGGCAGACTGGCATTGGACGCATCCGAACGAGCAAGGTTCGGGGTGAACTGCAAGTAGGTGGCAGGTATACTCGCCCACCTTGTGAATCGGGCCTGCGCAGTGGCAGGCCGATGCTGAATCTCGCGGAGCGTCTTCCCATGTCCGGCAATACCTACGGCAAGCTGTTCACCGTCACCACCGCTGGCGAAAGCCATGGCCCGGCGCTGGTCGCCATCGTCGACGGTTGCCCGCCCGGTGTCGAGATTTCCCTGGAAGACCTGCAGCGCGACCTCGACCGCCGCAAGCCGGGCACCAGCCGCCACACGACGCAGCGCCAGGAAGCCGACGAGGTGGAAATCCTCTCCGGCGTGTTCGAAGGCAAGACCACCGGTTGCTCCATCGGCCTGCTGATCCGCAATACCGACCAGAAGTCCAAGGACTATTCGGCGATCAAGGATCTGTTCCGCCCGGCGCACGCCGACTACACCTACCATCACAAATACGGCATCCGCGACTACCGTGGCGGCGGCCGCAGCTCGGCGCGCGAGACCGCCATGCGTGTGGCGGCCGGTGCCATCGCCAAGAAGTTTCTGGCCAGCCAGGGCATCGTCATCCGTGGCTACATGAGCCAGCTCGGCCCCATCGAAATCCCTTTCAAGACCTGGGATTCGGTGGAGGAGAACGCCTTCTTCAGCCCCGACCCGGACAAGGTGCCGGAGCTGGAGGCCTACATGGATCAGCTGCGCCGTGACCAGGATTCGGTCGGCGCGAAGATCACCGTGGTTGCCGAAGGGGTGATGCCGGGGCTCGGCGAGCCGATTTTCGACCGCCTCGACGCCGAGCTGGCCCACGCGCTGATGAGTATCAACGCGGTCAAGGGCGTGGAGATCGGTGCCGGCTTTGCCTGCGTTGCCCAGCGCGGCACCGAGCATCGCGACGAGCTGACCCCGGAAGGTTTCCTCTCCAACAACGCCGGCGGCATTCTTGGCGGCATCTCCAGCGGCCAGCCGATCGTCGCCCACCTGGCGCTCAAGCCGACCTCCAGCATCACCACGCCGGGGCGTTCCATCGACATCGACGGCAACCCGGTGGACGTCATCACCAAGGGCCGTCACGACCCTTGCGTGGGTATCCGCGCCACGCCGATCGCCGAGGCAATGATGGCCATCGTGCTGATGGATCACCTGCTGCGTCACCGCGCGCAGAACGCCGACGTGCGCGTCACCACGCCGGTGCTGCCGCAGCTGTGATCCGGGCGGCGGCATGAGCGCGGCCCTGCCGTACTGGCGGCTGTCCGGTTTCTACTTCTGCTACTTCGCCCTGCTCGGGGGCACGGCGCCGTTCCTGGCGTTGTACTTCGACCACCTGGGCTTTTCCCCGGCGCGCATCGGCGAGCTGATCGCCATTCCCATGCTGATGCGCTGCCTGGCGCCGAACTTGTGGGGTTGGCTGGGTGACCACACCGGCCAGCGCCTGCTCATCGTGCGCCTCGGCGCGCTCTGTACGCTGCTTTGCTTCGCCGGCATCTTCCTCGATCAGAGCTATGCCTGGCTGGCGCTGATCATGGCCAGCCATGCCTTCTTCTGGCATGCCGTGCTGCCGCAGTTCGAAGTCATCACCCTGGCGCATCTGCGTGAGCAGGCGGCGCGTTACAGCCAGATTCGCCTGTGGGGAAGCATTGGTTTCATCGTCGCCGTGGTCGGTCTTGGCCTGCTGTTCGAGTGGCTGAGCCTGGATGCGTACCCGGCCGCGTTGCTGATGATCATGGCAGGTATCCTCATCAGCAGTTTCTGGGTGCCCAATGCCGAGCCTGTGCTGCGCCCGAGCACGCTGGAGCCTGAGGGGTTTGTGCGCCAGTTGCGGCGCCCCGGCATCCTCGCGTTCTATATCTGCGTTGGGCTGATGCAGTTGAGCAATGGTCCGTACTACACCTTCCTCACCCTGCATCTGGAGGGCGTTGGCTACAGCCGCGGCGCCATCGGTCTGTTCTGGGCGCTGGGGGTGGTAGCGGAGATACTCCTGTTTCTGGTCATGGCCCGGCTGCTGCAGCGTTACTCGCTGCGCGCGGTGTTGCTGGCCAGCTTCCTGATCACCGCCGTACGCTGGCTGCTTCTGGGCAGTCTGCCCCAGTACCTGCCGGTGTTGCTGCTGGCTCAGTGCATGCACGCCGCTACCTTCGGCGCCTTCCATGCCGGGTGCATCCACTTCGTGCAACGCAGTTTCGCCGACCGCCAGCAGGGGCAGGCCCAGGCGCTCTACGTCAGCCTGGCCGGCATCGGCGGTGCGCTTGGCGCGCTGTATGCCGGTTACAGCTGGAAGAGCCTGGGCCCGGCCTGGACCTTCGCCATCGCCAGTCTGGTAGCCTTGCTCGCAGCCTACGTCATTGCCACCCGTCTGCCGCCCGAGCGGCCCTGAATCGAGTGAATCCTTCATGAGCAGCCTCGCCGTCCATCTGCACACCTCACCGGAACTGCCGAACAAGGTACTGAACCACGCCGATGACATCGCCAGTACCCTGGCGGCGGTGGGCATCGACTACCGCCGGGTAGAACTGCCGGCTGCATTACGCCCCGGCTGCGAGCAGGCGGAGTTCGATGCGGCTTACGGTCTCTGGCTGCAGGCGTTCATGGGCAAGGAGGGGCATGTGCAGCAGGAAGTGTTCAACCTGCAGCGCAATCATCCGCACAAGCTGGAGCTGCGTGCTCGCTACCTGGATGAGCAGGTACAGGCCTCGGCCAGCGCCTGGTTGTTCATCGGCGGTTTCGCTCAACTTGCCGTGCATCTCGATGGCTACGTCTACCTGCTGCAAGGCGAGCGTGGCGATCTGCTGACCTTGCCGGCCGCTACCCGCCACTGGTTCGATCTGGGCGAGGAGCCGCATGTGCTGGTGTTGCGCCTGAGTGAGCGTGACGAGACGCCGGAGCGCACCGGTGACGATATCGCCAGCCGATTCCCTCGGCTGGAGGCGTGAGGGAACCGGCGCACGCCGCCGACTATCCTATGAAGGCAACCTTTCAGACGGGAGTGTCGTCATGGGGTCTACCTTCAACGGGCTGATCGGCCTGGTCATCATGGCCCTGGATATCTGGGCCATCATCAACGTGATCAAGAGCAACGCCGAGACCGGGATCAAGGTCCTATGGATTCTGCTGATCGCGCTGCTGCCCGTGCTCGGTCTGATCTTCTGGGCGCTGATGGGGCCGCGCGGTAACGTCCGATTGTGAGCCGCCTGTGGCTGTTCGCTCTGGTGCTACTGCCGCTCTGGGGTACAGCAGCAGAGAGTGCCGATGCCTGGCAGGCCTTGCGTGAAGGGCGCGCGGTGTTGCTCATGCGCCATGCCACTGCGCCGGGTACCGGCGATCCGGCCAGTTTTCGTCTCGGGCAATGCGAAACCCAGCGCAACCTCAATGCGCAAGGACGCACCGAGGCCCGGCGCTGGGGCGAGCTGCTCGCGCGTCAGGGCATCGAGCGACCACGTTTGCTCAGCAGCCGCTGGTGCCGTGCGCTGGATACCGCCAGCGGCATGCAGCGCGGCCCGGTGCACCCCTTCGCTGCACTGGATTCCTTCTTCGGGCAGCCCGAGGATGGTGCCGAGCAGACCGCCGAGCTGATTCGCCTGATCAACGAATTACCCGGTGGCGCGCCCCTGGTGCTGGTTTCACATCAGGTCAACATCACCGCCCTGACCGGCATCTTCCCAGCTTCGGGTGAGGGGCTGATCCTCTCTTTGCCACTGCGCTCGCGCGCCGAACCTCTCGCTCGTATCCCTGCACCTTAGAAGCGGCTACCAAGCCAGTTGCGCCTGCACGGGCTGCCACACGCCCTCCAGCTCCAGCAACTGCTGCTTGCGCGGCAAGCCGCCGGCATAACCGGTGAGGCTGCCATTGCGGCCGATCACCCGATGACAGGGCACGATGATGGAGATCGGGTTGGCACCGTTGGCCGCTCCCACCGCTCTTACGGCCTGCGGCTTGCCGATGACGTGCGCCAGCTCCGAATAGCTGCAGGTGCGACCGTAGGGAATCGCTTGCAGTGCCTGCCACACCGCCTGTTGAAAGGTCGTGCCCTTGGGGGCCAGACGCAGGTCGAACTGGCGGCGCTTGCCGGCGAAGTATTCATCGAGCTGGCGGCACACGGCATCCAGCTCACGGCCGGCGGGCCGCCAGCTTGCCTCGATGCGCCAGGGGCGGCTGTCCAGCTCCATCAGCAGCAGTTGCAGGCCGCTTTCGTCGCCTGCGATGAACAGTGGCCCGATGGGGCTGTCGTGGTGGCGGTAATGCATGGTCAGCCTCCCGAGTAGCAATGCCAGAGATGCGCAGCAGCGTAGGCCCGCCATGGTCGCCAGGCTTCCGCGCGGGCTTTCAGGCGCCGCGGATCGATGCCGCCGATTCCCCAGACCGGCGCCTTGAGCAGGCCCA
The DNA here is from genome assembly GCF_018221585.1 of Pseudomonas sp. KB-10. Classification (NCBI taxonomy): domain Bacteria; kingdom Pseudomonadati; phylum Pseudomonadota; class Gammaproteobacteria; order Pseudomonadales; family Pseudomonadaceae; genus Pseudomonas; species Pseudomonas sp. KB-10. The sequence goes on along the minus strand of NZ_QYYB01000002.1, from coordinate 48,268 downwards.
GATCGCTGGCCGGAAAGGCATCGGCCTCACCGAAGGCGCGCAGGGCGATGTACTCCGCCGTCCAAGGGCCGATGCCGGGCAGGGTGCACAATCGCTCGATCAGCGCCGCGCTGCCGTCTAGAAGGTCGAGCTTGAGGCTGCCATCGGCAATGCGCATAGCGAAATGCTGCAGGCACTGCACACGCTTGCCGGGCATGCCGATGCCGGCCAGATCGGCCTCGGCAAGCGCCTGCGGCGAGGGGAACAGACGGCTGATGCCCAGCGCTTGCGGTGTCTCGATCGGCGTGCCGACACGCTGCACCAGGCGCCCGACTATGGTGACTGCCGCCTTGACCGTGACCTGCTGGCCGACGATGGCGCGTACTGCCTGCTCGAACGGATCGAAGGCCACCGGCAGGCGCAGGCCGGGGTTGCGCAGCAGCAGCGGTGCCAGCAGTTCATCGGTGCTCAGGTGGCGGGCGATGGTTTCGGGCTCGCTGTCGAGATCGAACATGCGTCGTACGCGCTGTTCCAGTTGATCGAGGTGAGCGGGGGATGCGATACGGCAGCGCAGTTCCAGTGCATTCTGCCCAGGCAGCGGCGTCACCCGCAGCCAGCCGGGCACACCGTCGATGCTGAAGCCGCGGCTATAGCTATCCGCGCTCAGAGATTCCAGGCCGGGAATCGCGCGCAGTGCGAAGTGTGCGTGGAACTGTTGCCAGTTCCACGGCGGTTGATAGGGCAGGAGCAGCGTGATGATGTTCATGGCTGGCACCCTAGCTCGGCGTTGGCGGCTTGTCAGCGTGAAGATGACTTTCAAACTGGCAAAAAGTTATGCCAGCAGCCCCGCTTCACGCTGATAGCGCCCGGGCGTGGTGCCTTTCCAGCGTTTGAAGGCATGGATGAAATTGGACAGCTCGCCATAACCCAGGCGTTCGGCAATTTCCTCCAGGCTCAGGGCGCCTGCAGCGAGCAGGTCCTCGGCCAGGGCTTGGCGCACTTCGTCCTGCAGGGCGCGGAAGCTGGTGCCTTCTGCTATCAGGCGGCGACGCAGGGTACGACTGCTCAGGTGCAGGCGGCCTGCGACCTGTTCCATGTCGGCGATCTGTGCTGGCGATTGCAGCAACAACTGGCGTACGCGTCCGGCCAGGCCCTGGTGCCATTGGTGGCGTGCCAGCACTGCCTGGCATTGTTGCTCGCAAGCGCTAACCAGTTGTGGGTTGGCCCGCGGCAGCGGGTGGTCCAGCAGGTCGGCGGCAAAGCCCATTCGATTGCACGGAGCGCCGAAACGCGGTGCCTGGCCGAAGGCGGCGATGAAGGGCGAAACGTCGGCAGGGGGTGCCTGGCTCAATTCCACGTCCAGCAGCCGCAGTGTGCTGCCGAGGAGTTCGCGCACGACCACCAGAGCGCCGAGCATGTCGCGTTGCACGATGAAATCATGCAGCCCTGGGGGCAGGGCGTTGTCGTCGAAGTTCAGGCTGGCGACGGCTTCATCCACGCTCAGGCTGATGTGGGTGAAGGCGTAGGTCAGGCCGTGATAACGCAGGCCCAGCTCGGCCGCCTGACGTGCCGTGGCACTGCTGAGAATCGCATAACCCCAGGCACCGTAGCTGGTCACGTGGTAGCGGCGGCCGGCCTGCAGGCCTAGGTCTTCGACTGCGGGGAGCGCCTCGATCAGGTTGGCGATCAACTGCAGTTCGCGCTGCGCTTCGATTTCCCCGCTCAGGCTGGTCAGTTGCATCGGGCTGAGCCCGGTTTCATGCAGGCACCTGTCCAGGCTCAGGCCAAGGTCGAGCCCCAGTTGGGTGAGCAGCTGGATGCTGATGATGCTGCGTCGTGCGGGCCAGGGCGCTGACATAGGTTGTCCGGAAATCACAATATTCTGACCGACTATGCCATAACCCGGGCAGGGCGGGGCAAGTAGCATCAGCTCATCGCCATGCACGGGTCACTACAATGCACAACAACCCCCGTACGAACGCGCCCTGGCGCGTGCTGATCATCGGCAGCGGCTTTGCCGGTGTCGGTCTTGCCATGCAGTTGCGCAAGGCCGGTGAGGACGACTTCCTGTTACTGGAGAAGGCCGGTGAGGTCGGCGGTACCTGGCGCGACAACAGTTACCCGGGCGCCGCCTGCGACGTACCTTCGCACCTGTATTCCTTTTCCTTCGAACCCAAGCACGACTGGTCGCGCAAGTTCGCGCCGCAGGCGGAAATCCATGCCTACATCCTGCAGTGCGTGGAGAATCACCGGCTGCGCCCGCATATCCGCCTGAACAGCGAAGTGCTGGGCGCCGAGTTCGATGCCGCGCGCGGCGTCTGGCGGGTCGAAGTGGCGGGAGGTGAGGTGATCGAAGCGCAGGCGCTGGTCAGTGCCTGCGGCCAGCTCAATCGGCCGGCCTACCCGAAACTGCCCGGCCTGGAGCGCTTCCGGGGAGAGGCCTTTCATTCGGCGCGCTGGCGACATGATCTCGACCTGAGCGGCAAACGCGTGGCGGTGATCGGCACTGGCGCGTCGGCGATCCAGTTCGTGCCGCAGATCCAGCCGAAGGTCGCCAGCCTGAGCCTGTTCCAGCGCTCGGCCGCTTATGTGCTGGCCAAGCCGGATCGCCGTTATCGCCCCTGGGAAATCGCCCTGAAACAGCGTTGGCCCCTGTGGCAGCGCGTCGACCGCCTGCTGCAGTACCTGCATCACGAGGGGCGGGCGGTCGCTTTCATCCGCTTTCCCTGGCTGATGCGCCTGTTCCGCCACAGCTTCACCCGCCATCTGCGGCGACAGATGCCTGACGCCGGCAAGCGTGCCCAGTTGCAGCCGGACTATCCCATGGGCTGCAAGCGCATCCTGATCAGCAACGACTACTTTCCGGCGCTGGCACAGGCCAATGTCGAGATCGTCGACTCGGCGATTCGCGAGGTGCGCGAGCATTCGCTGGTGACGGCCGATGGTCGTGAGCATCCCTGCGATGTGCTGATCTACGGCACAGGCTTCACCGCCACCGATTTCCTCGCGCCGATGCGTATTCGCGGCCTCGATGGTGTGGACCTGAACCAGGCCTGGAAGGACGGTGCCGAGGCTTACAAGGGCATCAGCGTCAGCGGCTTTCCCAATCTGTTCCTGCTCTATGGGCCGAACACCAACCTCGGTCACAACTCCATTCTCTACATGCTGGAGAGCCAGTACGCCTACGTGCTGGGCTGCCTGCGCGCATTGCGCGAGCAGCGGCTGCGCTATCTCGACCTGCGCCCGAGGGTGCAGCGCAGTTACAACGCCGCGCTACAGCAGGCGACTCGTCGAACGATATGGGCACAGGGTTGCGACAGCTGGTACCAGACCGCCACCGGCAAGCACACCAACAACTGGCCGGGTTTCACCTTCACCTATCGCCTCATGACCCGCACTCCGGAGCTTGCCGACTATGACTGCGTCCGCTGATTTCAGAGCCCCAGCCGCCGAGCAGATGCTGCTGCGCCGCCTGTTGCGCGGCTTTCTGCGCCTGTTTTTCCGCGGCCTGGTGCGGCCGCCGATGCCTGTGTCGGGGCAGCGCCGTGTACTGCGTATGCTCACCGCCATCACCCTGACGCCGCGCGGCGTCAGCCGCAGCACCGCGACTCTGGCCGGGCGCCCTTGCGAGTGGCATCGGCCACCTGGCAGCAGCGGCAGCGTGCTGCTCTACCTGCACGGCGGCGCTTTCATGATCGGTGGGCCGGATACGCACCGGGGCATTTGTGCCAGCCTGGCCAAGCGCGGCGCCCTGGACGTCTGCGCGCTGGATTACCGCCTGGCCCCGGAGCATCCCTATCCGGCGGCGCGCGATGACGTGGTGGCGGCTTACCAGGCGTTGCTGCAGTCCGGCTATAGGCCCGAACAGATCGCCATTGGCGGCGACTCGGCGGGCGGCAACCTGAGCCTGGTCGGTTGCCTGCGCATCATCGAGCTCGGCCTGCCGGCGCCTGCCGCACTGGTGTGCTTCTCGCCGGTCACCGACTTCACCGGCGAGCAGATGCACCAGCCGCCGACCGGCGATCCGCTGCTCCACCCACGCTGGATCGAACAGGCTGCGCAGCTGTATTGCCCCGCCGACCTGCCGCGCAACGATCCGGGTGTGTCGCCGCTGTTCGCCGACCTCAGCCTTCTACCGCCGACGTTGATCCAGGTAGGCGAAGACGAGTTGCTGCTGAACGATAGCCTGCGCCTGGCAAAGTGCGCCGAGGCGGCCGGAGTGGATGTGCGTCTGGAGCGCTATCCGGGGCTGTGGCACGTCTTTCAGGCGCATGTCGGCATGTTGCGCGCTGCGGACTACGCCATCGCACGCGTGGTGGCCTTTCTTCGTGAGCGGGGTGTGTGATGAACAACATGCTTATCAGCGGCGCTGCATCAGGGATTGGCGCAGCCACAGCGCGGTTGTTTCACGCACGGGGCTGGCGCGTCGGCTTGCTCGATGTCGATGAAGTGGCGCTGGCCGCATTGGCCGCTGAGCTGGGTGGCGCGTGGCACGCCCCGCTGGATGTGGTCGATGCCGCAGCAGTACAGGCAGCTGTGGCCGAATTCTGCACGCAAGGTGGCGGCCAGTTGCGCCTGCTGTTCAATGGTGCCGGCATCCTGCGTACCGGCGCCTTCGTCGACATCGAACTGGAGCAGCACACGCGCCTGGTACAGATCAATGTGCTCGGCGTGCTCAACCTCTGCCATGCGGCCTTTGCCTACCTCAAGGCTACGCCGGGGGCGCAGGTGATCAACATGGGCTCGGCCTCTGCACTCTACGGCGTACCGCAGCTGGCCAGCTACTCGGCCAGCAAGTTCGCCGTACGCGGGCTGACCGAGGCGCTGGAGCTGGAGTGGCGCGAGCATGGCATTCGCGTCGGCGACCTGATGCCGCCGTTCGTCGATACGCCAATGGTGCGCAGCCAGGCGCAGCGTCCCGCGGTGATGCAGCGTCTGGGCGTACGCCTGGAGGCCGAGCAGATCGCCGAAGCGGCCTGGAAGCAGGCTCACGCTAGCGCCGTGCATCGCCCGGTGGGGCTGCAGTTCGGTGTGCTCTTCAATCTTGGGCAGATCACACCCGGCTGGATCAACAGGCTGTTGATGGCCTGGCTCAGTCGTTAGCCGTTGGCCTGAGCTGGCCAGTTGCCGCTGGTCGCCGGCTTTGTCACAAAGGCTTTCTGCATGACGCGAACCCCTCATTCAGCGACTACTCTTGTGTAGACGGTTTCAGCCTGGCGTTCTGCCGGGCAGTCGTCGATACGCTTGCAGTAGACACATCGAGCACCTGCTCGATTCTCGGGGCGGCGCCGTCCGGGTGTTTCTAAGATCCATTGTTAGAGACGTTCGGCAGGGCCGCGACACCGTCCTTGGGACGGTTGCATTGGGAAAGCGGTTAATCCATCCATAGCCTGAGAGGGGGTCGTTTATGAGCACAGCCTTCCACGAAGACTCCAGCACTTCTGTGCTGCGTCGGATGAAAGAAGGGGGATTCGATTTCGCCCAGTTTCACCCGATCGAGTTCTACGCCATTTTTCCCGACGAAGAACGGGCCAGAATGGCGGCCAGGAACTTTCGCGGCGAGTCGCTCAACGCCCAGATATCCGCCCGCGAGGACGGCGTCTGGCACCTGCAGATCAGCAAAGTGATGTACGCCACCCATGCCGGTATCGGCGAGTTCGAACATGACCTGGAATCCATCGTCGTCCCGCTGGGCGGCAAGATGGATGGCTGGGGCGTTACGCAGGAGGTGAAAGCGTCAGCCATGCGTTAGAGGCGAATGCAGCGGCACTCGCCAGTAAAGACCATCGGCCGGCTGTCCGGCCGGTGGCTTCAACTCTCAGCCCACCTCGACTTGCCAATCCTTCTCGCGCAGACTGCGCGGCGGAGGTGCTCATGGCCGATGTTCTGATCCTGACTCATATCGATTATTGCCCGCCAGCCCATCTGGCGCAGGTGCTACAGGCCCGTGCTTGTAGCTTCGACGTGCTGCGCGTCGACCTGGGTGAACTGCACGGTTACGACCTGGAGCGGCCCAAGGCGGTTGCCGTGATGGGCGGGCCGATGAGCGTCAACGACCCGCTGCCCTGGATAGCCGACGAAGTGGCTGCGCTGCAGCGTTTCATCGCGCGTGACATTCCCATCATCGGGCACTGCTTGGGCGGCCAACTGCTGGCCAAGGCACTAGGTGCCGGCGTGCACCGTATGCCCTATACCGAAGCCGGCTGGCAGATCATCGAACGTCGTGCGCAAGCCGCTGGCAGCCCCTGGCTGGCGTATTTGCCAGAGTCGTTCAGTATCTTCCAGTGGCATGGCGACACCTTCGCCCTGCCAGACGGCGCCCAGCCCCTGCTGAGCAGCCGCTGGTGTGACAACCAGGGGTTCGCCTGGGGCGAGAAGATACTGGCCCTGCAAGGGCATCCGGAAATGACCGAAGAGTTGGTTGAACTGTGGCTCGACGACTGGGCGCACCTGCTCGATGCCAGCCAGCCCAGCCAGCAGAGCGTCGCCGAGATGCGCGAAGGCCTGGACGAGAAGGTCAGCGCGCTGAATCGCGTCGCTGAAGGTTTCTACGTGCACTGGCTGGAGCTGGCGGGGCTTTGAGGCTGGAGAAGGCCAAGGCGCGATAGGCGCTTGGCCAGCGCTCAAAGCTCGTCAGGGATCAACGCCAGCAGGTCGGTTACCCCAACATCCACACCGGCCTGGCTCAACAGTGTCGTCGCCTGGCCTCTGTGATGTGTCTGGTGGTTGAACAGGTGCATCAGCAGGGCGAAGAAGTGCTTCTGTGCTGGCACACCCTTCATGTTGCGGTAGTTCAGTGGCTCATCCAGCTGATTTTCGCTCATCTCGGTGGCCAGGGCTTCGAGGCAGTCGTCCAGGCGCCTGCGCAATAGGGTGAGCGCGCGTATATCCGCTGCCATCGGCTGATCCAGCCGCGTAGGCTTTTCCAGCCCTGCAAGTACCTGCAATGCCTGGAAGTTCGCCGGGTGTTCGGTGTAGCGCTCCAGCCATATACGGTCAGCCACCACCAGATGATTGAGTGTGCCGAGTATCGAGCCAAAGAACGCACCACGCTCGGCAATCAGCGCTTCGTCGGGCAGGGTGGACGCCGCCGTGTAGAGCCGTTCATTCATCCAGCTGTTGTAGCGCGCCATCAGGCGGATATGGTCGATTCTCTGCATGGTTATACCTTTCGCTCACGACTCATCAGTGATCATGTCTGCTGCGCCAATCTTCGCTCAGCAGCCCGTAGAGTGCCGAGTCCGACACCTGTCCATCGATGATCCAGCGTTGGCGCAGCAAGCCTTCCTGGCTGAACCCCAAACGTTCAAGAGCGCGTCCGGAGGCTGTATTGGTTGGGTCGATTTCAGCCTCGACACGATTCAGCTCCAGAGCTTCGAAACCATGGCGCAGTAACTCGCTGGCCGCTTCCTGAACGTAACCCTTGCCCCAGGCGCAAGAGGCAATGCCAAAACCGATCTCCGCACGACGCGACTCCGGCTCATAGTTGAACAGCAGGCATTTGCCGATCAGCTCGGCGCTTTCCCTGTCGACGATAGCCAGGGTCAGGCGTTGGCCATCTCGCATGGCCTGTTGCTCGGCGCGGATGAAGTCCTGCGCCACGACTTTGGAGTTCCAAGGTGGCGTGTTCCAGTACTGCATGACCTGCGGATCGGAAAAGATCGCGAACAGCGCCGCAGCATCCGCTGCTTGCAGAGGGCGCAGGACAAGACGTGGCGTCGTCAGAGTGACGGAAAGATCGGGCATCGGATTTCCTCGCGTGCTCAGGTGTTCAAAAGCGCTCGTCGGCAATGGCCGGTAGCACCAGCTCACGCACGTAACTGGCATCGGACAGGCTTAGCAGCATTCGAACCAGAGCGACGACATCGTGCAGCGGAATTAGCTGACCTTCGCCATTTCGCGCCGCCTGCTCAACCGGTGTTTGCAAGCCATCCTGGGTATTGAGATAGCCCAGTTGCAGGCAGGTAACGGCCAGACGCTGATCGCGAAAACCTTCGCGCAGGGTCTCGGCGATGCCTTTGAGGGCGAACTTGCTGGCGCCGAAGGTGACTTCCGGGCGGCCGCTCTGTGGCAGGGCCGAGGTGGAGCCGGTGAGGATCAATTGCGGTTTGGCGCCGCCGAGCAGGCGCGGTAGCAGGCGTTTGAGCAGCAGCAAGGTCGCGCCGATATTGACGCTGACCATCTCGAGAATCTGCGCGTCATCGTCCTGCAGAAAGCTGTAGTCATCCTCGAACGCGCGAGTTTCCCAGATCCCCAGGTTGTAGATGATCGCGTCCAGGCGCTGCGGAGACTGTGCTTCGATGGCTTCTACTGCCCGCAGCGGATCGCTCATATCCGCTTCGATCCACTGGATATCGGTGGCCAGATCGGCCGGGCGGCTGCGTGAAATCCCGATCAACTCGTGGCCCTCCGACAAATCTTCTACCAATGCACGGCCGAGACCTCGGCTCGCACCGATCACCATGATGCGCATCTTGTACCTCCTTGACTCATGCAGGGATCTTCCATAGCTCCGGCGAGGGCGATGTTCGCCCGAGAGAGGAAAAACTGGGACGTTAATGGCGGAGTTGGCGGCGGGTCAAACGGATATGCCACGCCAGCACTCATTGTGTGAGGGGTTGTCCTCAGCGTCACTCCGGCTTGGGCGGGAGCCCGGAGAGCCGTTCTGGGTTCCCGCCTGTGCGGGAACGACGGTTGCAACAGGGGCTGCGGGTTCCGAGGGCCGACTATTGACCGTCCGGCTCCGACCATACGGCAAACTCGTTGCCACCCGGTTCGACGAAGTGAAAGCGCCTGCCGCCGGGGAAGGAAAAGATCGGTTTGACGATTGCCCCACCGGCAGCTTCGACCTTGGCCAGAGTGTCTTCCAGCTGTGCGCTGTAGAACACGATCAGCGCGCTGCCGTTATCGCTGCGTGCGGACATCTCGGCGCTGAAGAAACCGCCATCCAGGCCTTCGTCGGCGAAGGCGGCGTAATCGGGACCGTAGTCCGTGAATCGCCAGCCGAAAACGGCCTGGAAGAAGGCCTTGGTGGCCGGCAGATCGCGGCTGGGATATTCGACGTAATTGATCTTCTCGTGGGCTGGCATGCCGGGTTCCTTCACAGTGAAAGAGAGGGAGTTACTTACGTGATTTGGCCAGATCGATGGCGGCCTGGATAGCCGCACGTGCTTGCGGGCTGTTTTTCCAGCAGGTGGAGCCCAACTGACCGGCTACTGCGGTGACGATATCGCTGACACTGGCTTCGGCCAGTTCCTGCAAGGAGTTTATGCCGATCTATTCGAGTCGCTGCACGACGGTCGGGCCTACGCCTTTAACGTTTAGAAGGGCGTTGGGAAGGGCATTGGGATTGTTACTAGCCGTTAAGCTAAGTAGCGGGTTTTAGCCCATCTCAGTTAGTGGAGCGAACGGTTTGAACCACTTGCTACGCTTTTTTGAATAGTTTCATTTCTACATATGAAAGCAATAGCGGGGCTGTAATAATAAAAATTATTACCGCCGAAACCGTGTAGTGCATTGCGGTTGATTTGTAAATTGCAAGGCATAAGAAGTATGTCGAAATGATAGGTGCCGCAAAAAATTTCCTTCTTGTGTTTAGATAGAATAGTGCGGTCATTGCAGTTGATATTGCGACAACTGTGATTATGAAGCTGGCTGATCCGTAACTTGGGTCTCTTGCCGCTAATTTGAAACTGATAAATGGGTAGCTTAGTGCAAGCGCCCCAAAAAACAGGCAGGCAATCCAGCTTAGAATGTCTGAGATTTTAAATATAATTTTTATAGCTGTTGAAATCATGGGCTTGCCTGGTGTTTGGTTAAGAGGTGGGCTTTAGCTGGTCCCAGTGAGCGAAGCGAACGGTTTGAACCAGTTGTTATGCTATGCCACTTTTGGTGGGGACTTAACGCTTAGCAGGTACGAAACAATCAAGCCAAATCCGCCGCTAATAAAATATCCGCTAATTAAATATCCTGAAAGTGATTGGGTTGACAGATAGGTTGATGCAGCGCCACTTATACCGAGAGTTAAGCAAAACGCCGTGAGCAGCCAATAAAACCTAAGTTCTTTAATGAATCTGTTTGTTGCTTCTGTGCCAAATATTTTCTTGACTGTCTTGGTGAATAAGTTTTCTTCGGTGTTTTTTCTTTGCAAGAAAGGTGTAAGTGAGAAAAACAGGAATGGGAACAAAATGATAATTGGAGCGAATTTTATAGGTATATCTTGGCCGAAGGTAGAGTAGGGCACACTCAAGCCTTGTGATAGCGCATCTGAAATAAAAAACGCCCAAATTAAGATCGAAAGTATTCTCATGATCACAGTGTTAAAGCATAACTATAAATAGCCACCAAATGGCGCATAACCTGCGGGCGATTTTGGTGGATAACCTTCCTGGCCATTTTCAAGATCCTTCTCCAGCTCGCGGGAGGTAGCGAGGCGATGGGTGTTTGGGAGGTTATACACCATGTCGGATAACCGCTGGCAAGTGGCAGTTACGCGAAAGCGGGGACGGTTGGAAAGGGTGCAGGGAAGATCGTAAGCAAGCTCGCTCCCACATAAGCGGGGCGGGGAGGAGAAGGCGCAGCGGTGAGCCGCTGCGCCTTTTGTTTCAACGGTTGAAGCGTTCGACCAGTGCGTATTGGCCCTGTGCGGTTTTGGTCAGGGCTTCGCTGAGTTTGGCGGTGCTTTGCGCTTCGCCTGCGGTCTGGTCGGCCAGTTGGGCGATGGTGGTGATGTTCTGGTTGATCTCGTCGGCCACGGCGCTTTGTTCTTCCGCCGCCGCAGCGATCTGGTTGGCCATGTCGGCGATGTTGGCGACCGAGTCACTGATGCCGGACAGCGCCTGATCGGCTTTGAGGACGCGTTCGACGCCTTCGTCGGCCTGTTTGCGGCCGATTTCCATGGTCAGTACGGCCTCTTCGGCAGTACGTTGCAGTTTGGCGATCAGGCCGTGAATCTGTTCTGTGGATTCGGCGGTGCGCTGGGCGAGGGAACGAACTTCGTCGGCCACCACGGCGAAGCCGCGGCCCATTTCGCCGGCACGTGCGGCTTCGATGGCGGCGTTGAGAGCGAGCAGGTTGGTCTGATCGGCAATGCCCTTGATCACGTCGACCACACCGCCGATCTCGTTGCTGTCCTGGGCGAGGCGGGTGACGGTTTCCCCGGTATCACCCACCGATTGCGACAGGCGCTGGATGGCTTCGCGGGTTTCCGCGGCGATGGTGCGGCCTTCGCCGGTCAGGCGGTTGGCTTCCTGAGTGGCGATGGCGGTGCGGGCAACGTTGCTGGCCACTTCCAGGGTGGTGGCAGCCATTTCGTTGACTGCCGTGGCGACCTGCTCGGTCTCCTGGCGCTGGCGCTCGAGGCCATCGGAACTGTTGTGCGCCAGCTGGTCGGCTTCACGCGCCTGCTGGGTCAGTTGCTCGGCAGTGTCCTGCAGGCGGGTGAGACAGGTTTTCAGGCGCGCCTCCTGGCTGAGCATGGCCATTTCCAGGCGCGCTTCGGCGCCGCGGCTGTCGGTGTACATCTGCGCGATCAATGGATCGGAAGTGGTTTGCTCGGCCAGTTTCAGCAGGCGCTTGATGCCGCGGGTCTGCCAGGCTATGCCGGCCAGCCCCAGCGGGACGGAGAGCATGGCAGCAAGGATGAAGCCCCAGTTGCTGCCGATCCAGTGACCGATCATGAAGCCGATCTGGCTGACCAGAATGAAGGGCATCCACGCCTGTACGACGGGCAGCCACTGATTGCTGGCAGGAACGGCCGACTTGCCGGCATTGACACGTGCATACAGCGCTTCGGCGCGGCGCACCTGTTCGGCTGTAGGTTTGACGCGGACGGATTCGTAACCGACGACCTGATTGTTCTCGGTCATCGGGGTGACGTAGGCGTTGACCCAGTAGTGGTCGCCATTCTTGCTGCGGTTCTTGACGATACCCATCCACGGGCGACCGCTTTTCAGGGTCGTCCACATGTGGTCGAACACGGCGGACGGCACGTCCGGGTGACGCACGATGTTGTGCGGCGCGCGCATCAGCTCTTCGCGGCTGAAACCACTGATATCGACGAAGGCGTCGTTGCAGTAGGTGATCTGGCCCTTGAGGTCGGTAGTGGATATCAGACGTTGTTGTGCAGGAAAGGTACGCTCACGCTGGGTGACCGGCTGGTTGTTACGCATGGCAGGTATCCGTCGTTGTAATGCCCCTGTCATCGGCCGCCGAGCGGCAAAGTTGAGGGCTGAATCCGTTTTCGCGAGTGTAATCGCTTTGTGACTGGCGTCACATTTTTGTCGCGACGTCGGCCATCCATGGCCCGACGGAGGCTGGCATGCCCTGCTACCGCGATAGCAGGGCGGGTGTATCAGTTGGCGATCATCTGACGGAGCACGTAATGCAGGATGCCCCCTGCCTTGAAGTACTCGACTTCGTTGAGGGTGTCGATGCGGCAGAGCACTTCGACTTCCTCATGCTGGCCGTCTTCACGGGTGATGATCAGCGTCAGCGGCATCTGCGGGCGCAGCTCCACGCCTTCCAGCCCTTCGATGGCCAGCACTTCCTTGCCGGTCAGTTTCAGGCTGTTGCGGTCGGTGCCGGGATTGAACTGCAGCGGCAGCACGCCCATGCCCACCAGGTTGGAGCGGTGGATACGCTCGAAGCTCTCGGCGATCACAGCCTTGACCCCCAGCAGGTTGGTGCCCTTGGCCGCCCAGTCGCGACTGGAGCCGGTGCCGTATTCCTTGCCGGCGATGATCACCAGCGGCGTGCCTTCGGCCTGGTAGCGCATGGCAGCGTCATAGATCGCCAGTTTCTCGCCGCTGGGCACATGCAGGGTGTTGCCGCCTTCTTCGCCGCCGAGCATTTCGTTGCGGATGCGGATATTGGCGAAGGTGCCGCGCATCATCACTTCATGGTTGCCGCGGCGTGAGCCGTAGGAGTTGAAGTCGGCCTTGTCCACGCCATGGTCACGCAGGTAGCGCCCGGCCGGGCTGTCGGCCTTGATGTTGCCGGCCGGCGAGATGTGGTCGGTGGTCACCGAGTCGCCGAGCAGGGCGAGGATGCGTGCCTGGCGGATATCGGTGATGCGTGGCGGGTCGCCGGCGATGTCCTCGAAGAACGGCGGATGCTGGATATAGGTGGAGTCGCCCTGCCAGGCATAGGTGTCGGCCTTGGGCACGTCGATCGCCTGCCACTTTTCGTCGCCGGCGAAGACCTCGGCGTATTCCTTGCGGAACATGGCGGTGTCGACCTGGGCGATGGCCTGGGCAATCTCGTTCTGGCTTGGCCAGATGTCCTTGAGGTACACCGGCTGGCCGTCCTTGCCGGTGCCGAGGGCGTCGCGGGTCAGGTCAATGCGCACGCTGCCGGCCAGGGCATAGGCCACCACCAGGGGCGGCGAGGCCAGCCAGTTGGTTTTCACCAGCGGATGCACGCGGCCCTCGAAGTTGCGGTTGCCGGACAGTACCGAGGCGACGGTCAGGTCGGCCTGGGCGATGGCTTTCTCGATGGGCTCGCGCAGCGGGCCGGAGTTGCCGATGCAGGTGGTGCAGCCGTAGCCCACCAGGTCGAAGCCGAGTTTCTCCAGGTAGGGCGTCAGGCCGGCGGCATTGAAGTACTCGGTGACCACCTTGGACCCGGGTGCCAGCGAGCTTTTCACCCAGGGTTGGCGCTGCAGACCTTTTTCCACCGCCTTCTTGGCCAGCAGGCCGGCGGCCATCATCACGCTGGGGTTGGAGGTGTTGGTGCAGGAGGTGATGGCTGCAATCACCACCGCGCCATCTTTCAGGCGATGGGTATGCCCCTCGTCCTCGTAGTCGATTTCACCGCTCTGCTTGTCGCCCCCCACGGCGGTACCGCCGCCGCCTTCGCTGAGCATACGGCCTTCTTCCTTGGCGCTCGGCTTGAGCTGCAGGCCGACGAAGTCGTCGAAGGCCTGGCCGACCTGGCCCAGCGAGACGCGGTCCTGTGGGCGCTTGGGCCCGGCCAGGCTGGCTTCGACGCTGCCCATGTCCAGGCTCAGGCTGTCGGTGAACAGCGGCTCGTCGCCGGGTTCGCGCCACAGGCCCTGGGCCTTGCTGTAGGCCTCGACCAATTGCACGGTGGCATCCGGACGGCCGGACAGGCGCAGGTAGCCAAGGGTGATTTCATCGACCGGGAAGAAGCCGCAGGTGGCGCCGTACTCGGGGGCCATATTGGCGATGGTGGCACGGTCGGCCAACGGCAGGTCGGCCAGGCCGTCGCCGTAGAACTCGACGAATTTACCCACCACGCCCTTCTTGCGCAGCATCTGGGTGACGGTGAGCACCAGGTCGGTGGCGGTGATGCCTTCCTTGAGTTTGCCGCTGAGCTTGAAGCCGATCACCTCGGGAATCAGCATCGACACCGGCTGGCCGAGCATGGCCGCTTCCGCCTCGATGCCGCCGACGCCCCAGCCGAGCACGCCGAGGCCGTTGATCATGGTGGTGTGCGAGTCGGTGCCGACCAGGGTGTCGGGGAAGGCGAGGGTGGTGCCGTCTTGTTCCTTCGTCCATACGGTGCGCGCCAGGTATTCCAGATTGACCTGGTGGCAGATGCCGGTGCCCGGTGGCACCACGCTGAAGTTGTCAAAGGCGTGCTGACCCCAGCGCAGGAAGGCGTAGCGCTCGCCGTTGCGCTGCATTTCCAGCTCGACGTTGTCGTGGAAGGCGCTGGAGGAGGCGTAGCGGTCGACCATCACCGAGTGGTCGATGACCAGGTCCACCGGCGACAGCGGGTTGATCCGCTGCGGATCGCCACCGGCCTTGGCCATGGCGTCGCGCATGGCGGCCAGGTCGACCACCGCTGGCACGCCGGTGAAGTCCTGCATCAGCACGCGCGCCGGGCGGTACTGGATCTCGCGGTCGGAGGCGCGCTTGTCCAGCCAGTCGACCATGGCTTGCAGATCCTGCGGCTGTACGGTCTTGCCGTCTTCGTTGCGCAGCAGGTTTTCCAGCAGCACCTTGAGCGACTTGGGCAGGCGGTCGATGTTGCCGAGGCGCTGGGTGGCTTCGGGCAGGCTGAAATAGTGGTAGGTGGCGTCGCCGATTTTCAGTTCGCGGCGGCAGTTCAGGCTATCGAGGGAGGGCATTGCACATCTCCTTGGGCCCGCACGGTTCGGGCTGTGTCTGATGGCGGCAGACCTTCAAGCTAGTTCGGCTTGGGCGGTCTGGCTAGCGCATATCCTTTATCGGTTGCTATGCACGGCGCGGAATGGATGGCCGGAATTCATCGAGAAGCGATGATGGCGGTTCCGTATCCGCTGGCAGCGCATATGTAGCTGGACAGGTTTAGCGGCTCGGGGTTCCGGTCTCGGGTATCATGCGCGCCTCGAGGAGACCCTTTGATGAATACCCTGTTTCTGCATTGCCGCCCCGGTTTCGAAGGGGAGGTCTGCGCCGAGATCACCGACCTTGCGGCGCGTCTGGATGTGCCGGGCTACTCCAGGGCCAAGCCCGGCAGCGCCTGCGCAGAGTTCGTCTGCAGCGAGGCGGCTGATAGCGAGCGGCTGATGCGCAGCGTGCGTTTCAATCAGCTGATTTTCCCCCGACAGTGGGCGCGCGGCGCGTTCGTCAGCCTGCCGGAAAGCGATCGTATCAGCGTGTTGCTCGACGCCCTGGCCGACTATCCCGTGTGCGGCAGCCTGTGGCTTGAAGTGGTCGATACCAACGAGGGCAAGGAAGTCTCGACCTTCTGCAAGAAGTTCGAAGCGCCGCTGCGCAAGGCATTGCTCAAGGCCGGCAAGCTGGTGGATGACGCGAAAAAGCCGCGCCTGCTGCTGACCTTCAAGAGCGGCCGCGAGGTGTTCGCCGGTATCGCCGAGGCGGACAACCAGGCGATGTGGCCCATGGGCATTCCGCGTCTGAAGTTCCCGCGCGAGGCGCCGAGCCGTTCCACGCTCAAGCTGGAGGAGGCCTGGCATCATTTCATCCCGCGTGAACAGTGGGATCAGCGCCTGGCGCCGGGCATGACCGCCGTCGACCTGGGCGCGGCCCCCGGTGGCTGGACCTGGCAGCTGGTCAATCGGGAGATTCGCGTGACTGCCGTGGACAACGGGCCGATGGCCGAAAGCCTGATGTATTCCGGCTTCGTCGTGCACCAGCGCGCCGATGGCTTTACCTTCCGCCCGCGCCATCCGGTGCACTGGATGGTCTGCGACATCGTCGAGAAGCCGGCGCGTACGGCGGCGATGATCGAGACCTGGCTGGGCGAAGGGCTTTGTCGCGAGGCGGTGGTCAACCTCAAGCTGCCGATGAAGCAGCGTTACGCCGAAGTGCGGCGCCTGCTCGATCGCATCGAGTCGGGGCTGGCCGAGCGCGGTCTGAAGGTCGGCATCGGCTGCAAGCAGCTGTATCACGATCGTGAGGAAGTGACCTGTCATCTGCGTCGTCACGGCAAATAACGGAGTGAACCGGGCGCGGACATTCGTCCGGCCCGGACTCCCGCGTCGCTTCGGGCTCCACCCGAAGCTGGCGTGCGAACCCTCCATGATTCGCCGGAGCGCAGGCACTTTGCCGCAGTTGGCAGGCATGCGCTGCCCATCCAAGGTTGTGCGCGCGGGGTGACCTGGAGGTCAGCTTTGCGCGACAATGCGCGCCTGCCTGTGGAGCCCCCTATGTCCGAAGCCCTGACCCTCAACCACGATGACCTGCTCGACGCCAGCGGCCTGAATTGTCCGGAGCCGGTGATGATGCTGCACAACAAGGTGCGCGACCTGTCGCCGGGCGGCCTGCTCAAGGTGATCGCCACCGACCCCTCGACCCGCCGTGACATCCCCAAGTTCTGCGTGTTTCTTGGCCATGAACTGCTCGGTCAGGCCGAGGAAGACGGCACCTACCTGTACTGGATTCGCAAGAAGGCCGACTAGACAGTTATCTCGTAGGGCGGGTGCAACCCGCCAAATAGCGGATGTTGTTGGTCGCGATGGCGGGTTACACCCGCCCTACGGTTTGCTAGCTTTCGCTATTCCATCCCGCCTGTCCCGGCGCCAGACCGCAACTGTTCAGTAGCTTCTGCCAGGCCCTGACATGGCGCGCCGTGGCCGCGCGGAAATCCTGCCATAACGAATCCTGCTCGCCAGCCAGCCGCTGCAGATGTTCGCCGGTAGCTGGCGGAATGCCCTCTATACGCTGCAGTTGCAGCAACACCGCCTGCCATTGCTGGCCGCGCTGGTCGACCTGTGCCAGATAAGGCTGCAGGCCGCCGGCGTAGAACTTGATGAAGATGTTCTGCAGGATGCGCCCGCGCGGGGTCGCCTGGCCCAGTGGGCAAAGCGGGCGATTTTGTTGGCGTTGCTCGAGCATTTCGCTGCCGGCGTCGAGCGTGTGGCGCAGGCTGGCCAGGCTGGTGATCAACTGGCTGCCCTGTTCGCTGGCATAGAGGGCGAAGAACAGTGGTTCCAGCTCCCCGGCGCTCGGTGGCAACTGCGCCGGTATACCGGCGCCGATGCTGGCCAGCCGCTGCAATGCGTCCAGTGCCGCGCTGTCTTCCTGACTGTCGACCGGCAAGGCCTGGTCGGTAAAACGCAGGTAGTTCTCGAACTCCGGGCTGCCGTTCAGGGCATTCCAGAACACCGCTGGCAGTTGCTGGCGCTTGTCGCTGGCCAGGCGCTGCAGAGTGGCCTTGAGGCTGGAGTCGTCCTGCAGATGTGGCAGGCAGTCATCGATGGCGCGCAGCAGGTCGCCTTCGTAGCCCAGGCGCTGGCTGGGCATCAGCTGCTTGCCCAGGCTGCTGTTGCGCTGGCTGATCAACTGCTGCAGATGCGGACAGCGCCGCGCATCGATGACCAGATCGAGCAGGCCGATGCGCAGTTCCGGCAACTCCAGCAGGCGCTCGCGGCGTGGCGGTAAACGATATTGGCTGGCGCTGCGGCTGTCGAAAGTGGGGAAGTCGGCCGCATCGAGCGAGCGCTGCAGACGTGCGAGGTAATCGTTCTGCAGGGCCAGGCCGTCGTTGGCCGGGCCGCAGCCAGCGATCAGAAGGAAGCAGAGGAGCAGGGCAGGTCGGATCATCTGCTCAGTCTAGAGAGGATGCCCGACCTATCCAATCTCAACCGGCCCGGCGAATGCGCTTGCGCGCGCTGCGTGCCAGGCGCACGGTGAGCATCGCTGCGGCGCAGGTCAGGCCCACCACCAAACCTTGCCACAGGCCGCTGGGGCCGCTCGGTTCGCCGAACAGGTCGGATAGCCCCAGCGCATAACCCACCGGCAAGCCGATGCCCCAGTAGGCGAACAGGGTCAGCAGCATGGTGATGCGTGTGTCCTGATAGCCGCGCAGGGCGCCGGCTGCCGTCACCTGGATGGCATCGGAGAACTGGAACAGCGCTGCATAGACGATCAGCGTTGCCGCCACGGCGATCACCGTCTTGTCGGGGGTATAGATCTGCGCGATCTGTTCGCGCAGCAGGAACATCAGGCTGGCCGATACGCAGGCGTAGCCCAGCGCCGCTCCCATGCTCACCCCGGCGGCGAAGCGCGCTTCGCGTGGCTGGCCGCGGCCCAGTGCCTGGCCGACGCGCACCGTCGCGGCCATGGCCAGCGAGTAGGGGATCATGAACACCATGGAACTGAAGTTCAGGGCGATCTGGTGCCCGGCGACCACGGTAGCACCGAGGCCGCCGATGAGCAGGGCGATCACCGCGAAGATGCTCGACTCGGCGAATACCGCCACGCCGATCGGCACGCCGATGCTCAGCAGGCGCTTGATGACCGGCCACTGCGGCCAGTCGAAACGGGTGAACAGGGCGCTGGCGCGGTAGTAGGGCGCCCACTTCACCCAGACCAGCATGCCGATCAGCATGAAGCCCATCACCAGTGCGGTGGCCCAGCCGCAGCCGACGCCGCCCATGGCCGGCAGGCCGAACTTGCCGTAGATGAAGATGTAGTTGGCCGGAATGTTCAGCAGCAGGCCGAGAATGCCCAGTACCATGCTTGGGCGGGTGTGACCCAGGCCATCGCTGAAGCAGCGCAGCACGTGATACAGCGCTACCGCTGGAAAGCCGCAGGCCACCGCGCGCAGGTAGCCCATGGCCGGAGCGATCAACGCCGGGTCGACATTCATGATGCGCAGGATGAACTCGGCGTTCCACAGCAGCGTTGCGGCACTGCCGCCTACGGCCAGTGCCAGCCACAGGGCCTGACGCACCAGCGGGCCGATCTCTGCTTCCTCGCCGGCACCGAAGCGCTGCGCCACCTTGGGCGTGGTAGCCAGCAGGATGCCGGTCATCAGCAGGAACACCGGCACCCAGATCGAGTTGCCCAGCGCCACGGCAGCCAGGTCCTGCGGACTGACGCGCCCGGCCATCAAGGTATCGACGAAGCCCATGGCGGTGTGCGCCAGCTGAGCGATGATGATGGGCGTGGCCAGGATGAGCAGGTTGCGCAGTTCCGTGCGCACGCGGCCAAGGCGGGTGTCGGTGGACATTTCGACTCTTCGGGATAACAGGAAACCGCGTAGTTTACGCCTTGACGCAGCGGTCAGGAAAGTGCGGCGTGAGGCTCTGTCCGGCGCTCTGCGGGGCGACGTTGGTGATCACGCTGGCATAGAATGGCGACCTGCCCGATGGAGCCTGCCATGCACATAGTCGCCGACGAAAACATTCCCCTGCTCGATGAATTCTTCGCTGCGTTCGGCAGCATCCACCGCCTGCCTGGGCGCGGCATCACGGCGGCCGATGTGCGCGATGCCGACCTGCTGCTGGTGCGCTCGGTCACTCCCGTGAATCGTGCGCTGCTCGAAGGCAGCCGGGTCCGTTTCGTCGGTACCTGCACCATCGGCACCGATCATCTGGATCTCGATTACTTCGCCGAGACGGGCATCGCCTGGAGCAGCGCGCCGGGCTGCAACGCCCGCGGCGTGGTGGATTACGTGCTGGGCAGCGTGCTGACCCTGGCCGAGCGCGAGGGCGTCGACCCGGCTGCGCGCGTCTATGGCGTGGTCGGGGCGGGGCAGGTCGGTGGGCGTCTGGTCGATCTGCTGCGTGGTCTCGGCTGGCAGGTGCGCGTCTGTGATCCGCCGCGCCAGGCCACCGAGGGCGGCGACTTCGTCAGCCTGGAGCAGATCATCGACGAATGCGATGTGATCAGCCTGCACACGCCGCTGGACGCCTCGACGCGCCATCTGTTCGATGCGACTCGCCTGGCGACGCTGAAGCCGGGAACCTGGCTGATCAATGCCAGCCGCGGTGCGGTGGTGGACAATGCCGCGCTGCGCACGTTACTGCCGCAACGTCCCGACCTGAAAGTGGTGCTGGACGTCTGGGAAGGCGAGCCGCAGGTCGATGTCGAGCTGGCCGCCCTGTGCCAACTGGCCACGCCGCATATCGCCGGTTACAGCCTGGATGGCAAGCTGCGCGGTACCGCGCAGATCTACCAGGCCTGCTGCCGCGTGCTGGGCGTACCTGAGCAGGTGAGCCTGGCCGAGCTGCTGCCAGCGCCCTGGCTCCGCGAGCTGAGCATCGACGGCAACGCCGACCCGGCCTGGGCCCTGGCCAGCCTGTGCCGTGCGGTATACGACCCGCGCCGCGACGATGCGGATTTCCGCCGTAGCCTGGTGGGCGATGCCGATACCCGTCGCGCGGCGTTCGACCGCTTGCGCAAGCACTACCCGATGCGCCGCGAGATCGATGGGCTGACCGTGCGCATTCAGGGGGATTCGTTACCACTGGCCGCATTGGTGCGAGCTCTGGGCGCCACCGTTTCGTAGGGTGGGTTAGCCGCCTGTCACGTCTATCGAACAGTTTGCTCAGTCCGGTGCGGCGTAACCCACCATCGGCGCGCCGCGATAGATCGCCTGCTGGGTCAGGCGCGCTGAGTTCATCTGCGTTTTGGAAATCCGGCAGTCGGCGCCGCTAGCCCCCTACGGATAGCGCGATATCTGCATGCCTTATCTTGCATCAATTAAATTGCATGCAATTTAATTGCTCGCTATTTTGTCCATCACTTTCAGCCCATCAGGACGATTCCCCATGAGCAACGCACTTTTCGATATTCCGGTCACGACCATCAAGGGCGAGCAGAAGACTCTGGCCGACTTCGGCGGCAAGGCCGTGCTGGTGGTCAACACAGCCAGCAAGTGCGGTTTCACCCCGCAGTACAAGGGTCTGGAAAGCGTCTGGCAGCAATACAAGGACAAGGGCCTGGTGGTGCTGGGTTTTCCCTGCAACCAGTTCGGCAAGCAGGAGCCGGGTGACGAGGGCGCCATCTCGGAATTCTGCGAGCTGAACTTCGGCGTCAGTTTCCCGCTGTTCAAGAAGGTCGACGTCAACGGCGCCGACGCCCACCCGCTGTTCGTGCAACTGAAAAAGCGCGCGCCCGGCCTGCTGGGTAGTCAGGGCATCAAGTGGAATTTCACCAAGTTCCTGATCGGCAAGGATGGCCAGGTGGTCAAGCGCTTCGCCCCGACCACCAAGCCGGAAGAACTGAGCAGCGAGATCGAAGCGCTGCTGAAATGACCGCTTTCGATACCGCCACCCTGCAGCTGGACAACCAGCTGTGCTTCAAGCTCTACGCCGCCTCGCGCGCCGTGATCCGTGCCTACAAGCCGATGCTCGATGCCCTGGGCCTGACCTACCCGCAGTACCTCGCGATGCTGGTGCTGTGGGAGTGGCAGGCGCGGGCGCCCGAGCAGCCGACGCTCAAGGCGCTTGGACAACGCCTGCAGTTGGACTCCGGGACCCTGACGCCGCTGCTCAAGCGTCTGGAGCAGATGGGCCTGGTGCAGCGCCGTCGTGCCCAGGCGGACGAGCGAGAGGTGCATCTGGCGCTGAGCGAGACCGGCAGGGCGCTGCAGGCGCAGGTTCTGCCGCTCAAGGCGCAGTTGCTCTGCCAGTTCGGTGATCAGGACCTGCTGGAGATGGAAGGGCTGCGTCGCAGCCTGGATCGCCTGCTGGCGCGGCTCAGCGGGTGACCTCGCTGGGCAGCCAGGTGTCGAGCATGGCTGCCAGTTCTTCACGACGGAAGGGTTTGGCCAGGTAGTCGTTCATCCCGGCGGCGCGGCAGCGTTCGCGCTCGTCGGACAGCGCATTGGCCGTCAGGGCAACGATGGGCAGTTCCGGCCAGCGGCCGTTGCTGCGGATGCGCCGGCTGGCCTCGTAGCCATCCATCACCGGCATGTTGCAGTCCATGAGAATCAGGTCGACGGGCTGTTGCTCCAGTATTTCCAGCGCTTCACCGCCGTGGCCGGCGACCAGTACCTGGTAGCCGAGCTTGGCCAGCATGCCCTTGGCGACCATCTGGTTCACCGGGTTGTCCTCGACCAACAGTACGCGCGCCGAGCTTTCGCGACGAGGTTGCGCCTGGGCGTTGTTACTCGGGTCGGTGTCGTCGCTCTGCAGAATGTGCCGCAGCATCTGCAACAGCCCGTTGCGCGCCAGGGGGCGGGCGATCTGCAACAGGGGCGTGAGACGTTGTGCCTGGTCATGGGGCAGGAAATTGCCGTAGGCCGTGACCAGCAGCACCGGTGTGGTGATCGCCGGGCGAATGCCGAGCAGGCACTCCGGGCAGTCGCTGATCAGCAGATCGGCCTCCACGCCGAGCAGGCTGGCATCGGTGTCCAGACGCTGATAGCTCAGGCCCCAGGAGGGCAGCCATTGGCTGAGCATTTGTTGCAGCCCGCTACTGGCCGGCGTCATGGCGACGATGCGGCCCTGTAGGGAGGGCTGGATGGCGGCTTGCGCATGGGCGCGCAGCGGCAACTCGGCGCAGAACTCGCTGCCGAAGCCTTCCTTCGATTGCAGGGTCAGCCTGCCGTGCATCGCCTGGCAAAGACGCCGTGTCAGCGCCAGGCCCAGCCCGGTGCCGCCGTACTCGCGGGTAATGCCCACCTCGGCCTGGGCGAAGGGCTGGAAGATGCGCGCCTGGGCGTCTTCGGCGATGCCGATGCCGGTATCGCGCACGCGAATGCTGATGCCGTCCGCGCTGCGGGAGACGATCAGGTCGACACGGCCGAAACGGGTGAACTTGAGTGCATTGGACAGCAGGTTGCTGACGATCTGGCGCACCCGCGTCGGATCGCCCAGCACCTGCGCCGGCAGTGCCGGGTCGATCAGGCAGGTCAGCTCCACCGCGCTGGCGGCGTTCTGCGACAGCAGGCTGGCGGTTTCCTCCGCCAGGGCGCCGAGGTCGAAGGGGATTTCTTCCAGCTCCAGCTGGCCGGCTTCGAATTTCGACAGATCGAGGATGTCGTTGAGCAGTTCCACCAGCACCTTGCCGGAGTCGTGGGCGATGCCGAGTTGTTGGCGTTGTTCGGCGCTGAGCGGGCCGTCCAGCGCCAATGCCAGCATGCCCAGCAGACCATTGAGCGGGGTGCGGATCTCGTGGCTCATGTTGGCCAGGAAGGCCGAGCGAGCCTGCGCCATGTTCAGCGCGGTGGTACGCGCGGCCTCCAGTTCGCTGTTGGACTGGCTGAGGCGGGTGTTGGTGGCCTTGAGCTCGGCGGTGCGCGCCGAGACGATGTTTTCCAGCTCGCCGAGGTATTGGGTCAGCCGGTCTTCGGCGTTGCGTCGCTGCTCGATCTCCTGGGCGATGCTCGATAGCTGGCGGTTGGTGACTTCGACCAGTATGCCGATCTCGTCGCGCTCATGGCCCTTGGGGCAAGGTACGGGGCGATGCTGTGGATCCTGCGGGTTGCGTTGGCTGAGTGCGCGAATCACGCCTGTCAGGGGCTTGGTCAGCATGAAATAGAACAGCACCAGCAGGATCAGCGACAGCAGCAGGCTGCGTGCGAAGCCGGTGAGCAGGGTCAGCAGCGAGCGCCGCAGAAAGTGGCTGCCGAAAGCGTAGGTATCGATCTCCAGGCGCAGGAAACCCAGCGGCTCGTGGGGCGCGTGGGAGACGAACAGCGGGTCCTGAAAGGCGCGCTCGGCGCCAAACAGACTGTCGCTCATGAAACGGTAACGGCTCTCGCTACGCGGACGACTGACGCTGGCCAGCACCAGGCCGCTGTTGTCGATCAGCTCGGCGCGGGTTACCGCCGGTGAGCGCAGCAGGCCGAGCACCAGTTCCTGGGCCAGCTCCGCGTCGATGTTGTAGGCGATACGGGCAGCGGGGTTGTGGCTGATTTCCAGCAGCGCTCGAATCTCGCGGTTGATGGAGGCCTCTTCGCTGGCATAATCGATCGCCACCTGGGTGACACTCAGCAGCGTGCCAAGGATAAACGCCACCAGCACGGTCAGGCCGGCCTGTTTGAATGACAGGCGATTGGTGAGCGAAATATCCATAAATGCGTGCGTAGTCTCTGATCCTTGGCGCCTTGCCAAGCATAGCTGATAGCGACCCTGTACCGGCAGAGCCTGCAACGTGCGGCTCTGCGCAAAAGGAGTAGTAGACCGTGGATTCCCGATTGCTGGACTTTCTCGCCCGCGCCGAGCAGGTGCTGGAGCGTCTCGAGCCTTTGCTGCCTGCGCTGCGCCCGCAGGTAGACTGGAACAAGTGCGTGGCGGCACGTTGGGTACGTGATGGCCGCAGTGGCTACCTGATGCCGCTGGAGGTCAGTCTCGACCTGTCATTGAGCGATCTGCTGGGTGTGGACGCCCAGCGCGAGCAACTGGCGCGCAACACGCGGCAGTTCGTCACCGGTCTGCCGGCCAACCATGCCTTGCTCTGGGGTGCCCGCGGTACGGGTAAATCCTCGCTGGTACGCGCACTGCTTGCCGAGCACGCCAGGGCCGGCCTGCGCCTGATCGAGATCGAGCGCGACCACCTGGCCGACCTGCCGCGCGTGGTGGAACTGCTGGCCGGGTTGCCGCAGCGCTTCGTGCTGTTCTGTGACGATCTGTCATTCGAAGCCGGTGAGGGCGACTACCGGGTGCTCAAGAGCGTGCTCGACGGCTCATTGGAGCAGGCGCCGGATAACGTGCTGCTGTATGCGACCTCCAACCGCCGGCACCTGGTGCCCGAGCATCAGAGCGATAACGAGAACTGGAAGAGGGTCGACGGCGAGCTGCATCCCAACGAGGCGGTGGAGGACAAGATCGCGCTGTCCGATCGCTTCGGTCTGTGGTTGTCGTTCTATCCCTTCAGCCAGGAGCACTTCCTGATCGTCGTGCGCCACTGGGTGGATGTGCAGGCGCGCCAGGTCGGGCTCAGCTGGAGCTGGGACGAAGCGCTGGAGAAAGCCGCCATTCGCTGGGCGCTGGGCCGCGGCAACCGCAATGGCCGCTGCGCCTATCAATTCGCCCGCCATTGGGTCGGGCTGCAACTGCTGGAGCAACAGGCATGATCGATCTTTCCCAGGCTGGGGCTGACCTCAACGGTTATCCGCTACTGAGCGCGCAACTGCAGGCGCTGCTGTCCGGTGAGCGCGACTTCATCGCCAATGCCGCGCAGTTCTCCGCCTTCCTGTTTCATGAGCTGGCCGACCTCAACTGGGCTGGCTTCTATCTGGTCAAGGATGGCGAACTGGTGCTCGGTCCGTTCCAGGGCAAGGTGGCCTGTGTGCGCATTCCCTTCGGTCGTGGCGTCTGCGGCGCTGCAGCGGCGACTTTGCAGACGCAGCGAGTCGAAGACGTGCATGCCTTCGCCGGGCACATTGCCTGCGACAGTGCGTCGAACAGCGAGCTGGTGGTCCCGCTGGTGAAGGACGGGCGCCTGATCGGCGTGCTGGATCTGGACAGCCCGTCGGTGGGGCGCTTTACCGAGGCGGATCAGGCCGGCATCGAAGCACTGGCGGAGATCTTTTTGGCCGCCACCGACTGCTGAGTATTGGCGCGGCCCAGCCGGTGGCGATTCGTCGGTCGGGACTCGATCAGGTAGGACGTGCTCAGCGCTTGGCGCCGATCTTCTCCAGAGTGCGCAGTTCGCGTGGCAGGAGTTGCTGCATGGACGCGCCGGCCTTGATGCGCTGAAAGTGTGCGGTCAGGTTTGGCCAGCGTGTAGCGTCCGGTACCTCGCCGCCGTGCTCCATGTTGATCAATTGGGAGGCGAGCGCCAGATCAGCCATCGATAGCTGTTCACCGAGGAAATAGGGTGCATCACCCAGCGTGGCCTCAAGATAGTCGAAGTGACTCGGTAGTTTGTCCTTGAGCGCCTGCTGCACCTTTTCCTCGTCGCACGGCTGGCCCATGGTGGCTTTCAGCACGCGGTTGCGAAATACGGTAAAGGTGCAAAGGGGCGCCAACTCGTAGTCGGCATACTTTTCCAGCCAGCGCACCTTTGCCCGCTGCTGCGCATCTGCGCCGTAGAGGGGCGTGCGCTCGGGGTGCTGTTCTTCAAGGTACTGGCAGATCACGCTGGAGTCCGCCAGCTTGAGGTCGCCGTCACGAAAGGCGGGAATCCGCCCCAGTGGGTTGAGCTCACGGTACCAGTCGGGCTGGCCGAAGGGCATGACCACTTCGAGTTCGTAATCCAGCCCCTTTTCGATCATGCACAGACAGACTTTACGGACGAACGGGGAGAGTGGCGCCCCGTAAACGGTCATGCTCATTGCAGCTCCTAATCCTCTGTCAGCGTGTTCTGAGCGAAGGCCATGGTTGCCATGTGGCCGCTCAGTCGTAGATGTTCTTCTTTTTCCAGCCGTCGTCTTCCAGGTCTTTCAGACCTTCGGTCAACTCGCTCGGTTCTTCCGCTGCGGGTACATTGTTGTTGAGGACCATGGCATTGGCGCGCGCCAATTGCTCCTCGAAGCGTTTGAGTTGCGCCTGGTAGAGCGCAGGTTCGGGTTGTTTGCGCAGGTACTGCACGCCGCGCTCGAAGGCCAGACGCGCCTGACCAGGCTGGTTCTGCTGCATTGCCGTCTGGCCAAGGGTGCTGAAGAACTCGATATGCACCAGCACCAGCATCTGGCGGATTTGCTTGAGCCACTGCTT
Source organism: Pseudomonas sp. KB-10 (assembly GCF_018221585.1). Lineage (NCBI taxonomy): Bacteria > Pseudomonadati > Pseudomonadota > Gammaproteobacteria > Pseudomonadales > Pseudomonadaceae > Pseudomonas > Pseudomonas sp. KB-10. The sequence goes on along the minus strand of NZ_QYYB01000002.1, from coordinate 21,483 downwards.
GCCCTCACTGGCGGGCAGCAGGCCGCCCTGTACCGAGCCGGTGATCAATGCATGGAGGTTTTCCAGGAGAAAGCGTACGTCCTTGGCCTTGGCCTCGTTGACGATGGGCTGTGGAGGGTTCTGCACCGCAATGGATTCACCCTTGGCGATCTCGCTCTTCAGCGTAGCGATATCGTTCTGCAGCGTGGCGTTCTGCTTATCCAGCGGCAGCAGCCGTTCGCTGACCTGAAGCTGCAGCTGGCTCAGCAGCAGCTTCAACTGCGGCGTCATCAACTGGCCGGGCATGCGTTCGGAAATGTCCTGGCAGCGGCGAATGCGGTCGAGCAGGTCGGCGCGCTGGCGGGCTTTCTCCAGCTTGCTGTTCTCGACGGCGTGGTTGATGTAGGCAATCACCATCAACAGGGCGATGCCGCCGACTATCAGCAGGGTTATCACGAGTGCGGACACTGCTTGGGACCTCTCGAGAATCAACTTTTCGACCGAGTGTAGTGGCTTGCTCGCATCGCTCCTAGTGTCATGTCAATTTATGGGCTGAAGTCTTTGATTTTAAAAATTTTTTAGAGAGTGGTTGACGACCTTTAAAAGCCTCCATAGAATGCGCGCCACTTCCAGCGCAAAGCCTGATGCAGAGCGAAGGAAGCCGGAAAGTTGCTTGATGTTCCGGGGTGTGTCCCCTTCGTCTAGTGGCCTAGGACACCGCCCTTTCACGGCGGTAACAGGGGTTCGAGTCCCCTAGGGGACGCCACTTTCAAGCTGTAATGCGGGAATAGCTCAGTTGGTAGAGCACGACCTTGCCAAGGTCGGGGTCGCGAGTTCGAGTCTCGTTTCCCGCTCCAAAATTTCGAAATGCTGCTTCGGCAGGGTTTCAAACGAAGTTCCAGGTCCCCTTCGTCTAGTGGCCTAGGACACCGCCCTTTCACGGCGGTAACAGGGGTTCGAGTCCCCTAGGGGACGCCACTTCAAGTTGTACTGCGGGAATAGCTCAGTTGGTAGAGCACGACCTTGCCAAGGTNTGCGGGAATAGCTCAGTTGGTAGAGCACGACCTTGCCAAGGTCGGGGTCGCGAGTTCGAGTCTCGTTTCCCGCTCCAAATAAACGAAAACGCCGCTCAATCGAGCGGCGTTTTCGTTTCTGTCCTCTACAAAGACAAATCTAAAGGCCCGCCGGTTTGCCGTGCGGGCCTTTTGTCGTTGCTTCGATCAGTGCTTGGCGCCGTCTGTGGGCAGGGCCAACAGCTGTTTTTTCCTGATTCCAGTCGAAGGGTTCGTCGTTCTCTTCGGCCTCGAAGCGACGCTCGTCGAGGGCCTGGTACAGGGCGATCTCTTCGTCCGGCATGAAGTGCAGGCAGTCGCCGCCGAAGAACCACAGCAGATCGCGCGGTACCAGATGGGCGATCTGCGGATAGCGGTGGAATACCTGGCTGATCAGGTCCTGGCCCAGGTATTGGCTGGACACCGGGTCGCGCGGCAGTTCGGCGAGCAGTTCGTCGTAACGCTCGAGGAACAGGGCGTGGCTGTCGTCGAGCACCTGTTCGGCTTCGCCCAGCGCAACGAGGATACCGCGCAGGTGATTGAGCAGGGCGAGGTGATGTTCGAGATGGCTGGTCATGTTGCAGTGTCCTGAAAGGTAAAACGGGCGCAGGAGTATAGAGTTCCTGGCGCCCGCTGTCCTGCATAGCAGGCCTTCGTGGGAGGGGCTTTCGGCCCGGGCATCCTGCTTCGCTCTGCCTCCTGCATCCCTGCAGTCGTGGCCGCGAGCTTCTTGAGTCGCGGTAAAGCCCCTCCCGCTAGCCGTTTGCGTCAGCGCACCTTGCCAATGCCCAGTTCGAGCTCTTCCTTGGCGAAGTCGTCGACATCGATCACCCGCCGCCGCGCCGCCTCGGCCGCTTGCAGGCGTTGACCCTGCTCGCCATCGAGAATGCCGGCAGCGATCGCCGCTTCGATGGCGTCCTGGCCCGGAGCCGGTTGCAGGCTGCCGTCCTTGAGTGCCTGGTGCAGACGCTTGCGCGCGTCGTGGCTGGCCTGCACCAGGTTCAGTGCATGCTGCAGGGCGCCGACCGAGTCCTGATCGGCCTGCGGGCGATAGCAGCCTTCCAGCACCGATTCCAGTGCCGGGTCGCCAGCCTGGCGGCCGATGATTGCGGCCACTTCGGCATCCAGCTCATCGCTTGGGCCGTTATGACGACGACCTAGCGGGAACACCAGCACCTTCAACAGGCAACCGAACAGGCGATTGGGGAAGTTGCTCAGCAGCTCATCGAGTGCCTGCTCGGCGTGGTAGAGGTTTTCCTCCATGGCCCAGCGCAGCAGCGGTCTGACGGATTCCTGATAGTCCAGATCGTGGTAGCGCTTGAGTGCGGCCGAGCCCAGGTAGAGGTAGCTGAGCACATCCCCCAGGCGCGCAGACAGACGTTCGCGACGCTTCAGGTCACCGCCCAGCAGCATCATGCTGCTGTCGGCGCACAGGGCGAAGGCCGCGGCCAGGCGGTTGAGGGCGCGGTAGTAAGGCTGGCTGAGGTCGTCGCCCGGCACCGTGCCCAGGCGGTTCAGGGTCAGGCCGAGAAGGAAGCTGCTGGCCGCGTTGCTCACGGCAAAACCGATATGGCTCATCAACAGCGAATCGAACTCGATCTGTGCCTCGTCCTTGTCCTCACGGTCAGCCAGCGCCATTTCCTTGAGCACGTAGGGATGGCAGCGGATGGCGCCCTGGCCGAAGATCATCAGGTTGCGCGAGAGGATGTTGGCGCCCTCGACGGTGATGAAGATCGGCGCCCCCTGCCAGGAGCGGGCCAGGTAGTTGTTCGGGCCCATGATGATGCCCTTGCCGCCGTGCACGTCCATGGCATGGCTGATGCACTCGCGGCCGCGCTCGGTCAGGTGGTACTTGAGCACAGCTGACAGCACCGAGGGCTTCTCGCCCAGATCGACGGCATTGGCGGTGAGTATGCGTGCGCTGTCCATCAGCCAGGCGTTGCCGCCGATGCGCGCCAGGGCTTCCTGGATGCCTTCGAAGGCCGCCAGCGGTACGTTGAACTGCTCACGCAGCTGGGCGTACTGGCCGGTGGCGAGGCTGGTGAACTTGGCCGCGCCCGTGCCGACGGCCGGCAGCGAGATGGAGCGGCCCACCGACAGGCAGTTCATCAGCATCATCCAGCCCTTGCCGAGGTACTCCTGGCCACCGATCAGGTAGTCGAGCGGAATGAACACGTCCTTGCCCGAATTCGGCCCGTTCATGAAGGCTGCGCCCAGCGGCAGGTGGCGGCGGCCGATTTCCACGCCGGGGGTATCGGTGGGAATCAGCGCCAGGCTGATGCCGAGGTCTTCCTTGTCGCCCAGCAGGTGGTCCGGGTCGTAGGCCTTGAAGGCCAGGCCGAGCAGGGTGGCCACGGGGCCGAGGGTGATGTAGCGCTTCTCCCAGTTCAGGCGCAGGCCGATCACTTCCTCGCCGTTGAACTGGCCCTTGCAGATGACACCGGTGTCCGGCATGGCACCGGCGTCGGAGCCGGCCAGCGGGCCGGTAAGGGCGAAGCAGGGGATGTCCTCACCTCGCGCCAGGCGTGGCAGGTAATGGTTGCGCTGTTCTTCGGTGCCGTAGTGCAGCAGCAGCTCGGCCGGGCCGAGGGAATTGGGCACCATCACGGTGGAAGCCAGGTCGCCGCTGCGCGTGGCCAGCTTCATCGCCACCTGCGAGTGGGCGTAGGCGGAGAAGCCCTTGCCGCCATATTCCTTGGGAATGATCAGGGCGAAGAAACCGTGCTGCTTGATGTGCTCCCAGGCTTTCTCCGGCAGGTCCATTTCCTGCCCGACCTGCCAGTCGCTGATCATCGCGCAGAGTTCTTCGGTGGGGCCGTCGATGAAGGCCTGTTCTTCCTCGGTCAGCCTGGCCTTGGGGTAGGCCAGTAGCTTGTCCCAGTCCGGTTTGCCACTGAACAGCTCACCGTCCCACCACACCGTGCCGGCTTCGATGGCGTCGCGCTCGGTTGCCGACATTGGCGGCAGCACACGCTGAAACCAGGCGAACAACGGGCGGGTGAACAGCTGCCGGCGCAGATCGCCGAGCAGGATGAAGGCGGCGACTGCGCCGGTGATGATCCACAGCAGCAGTTGCAGCCAGCCGGGTACCGGGCTGAACAGGGCCATGGCCACCAGATAGGCCGCGGTGATGCCGAGGGCGGGGCGGGCGGCGGTACGACTATGGGCCAGGTAGATGACCCCGAGCAGCAGCACCAGCAACCAGATGACGAGCATGTGCATTCCTCCATGATTCGAGCGGGCAACGCCCCGAGCATAGCCATAAATGGCGAGAGGGGCGGTGAGCTTGGCCGGATCGTCGTAAGCATCGCGCAATTGGCGGATTAGACTGAAGCGAACTTCAGGAGCCCCGTCATGCAGATCTATCTTCGCCCCGGCCGCTTCATTGACAGTGACCATCCATTGGTAATCGAGTTCGCCGAACGTTGGCGTGGCGCCTCACGAGAACCGATCAGTCAGGCCATTGCGCTCTATCTCGCGGTGCGCGACGAGATTCGCTACAACCCCTATGCCTTCAGCCTCGATGCGCAGACGCTGAAGGCCAGCCACGCGCTGACGGCCGGGGAGTCCTACTGCGTGCCCAAAGCCAATCTGCTTGCCGCATGCGCACGGCATTGCGGCATTCCTGCGCGTATCGGCCTGGCCGATGTGCGCAATCACCTGTCGACGCCGCGCCTGCTGGAGCTGCTGCGCAGCGAGGTGTTCGCCATGCACGGCTACACCGAGCTGTATCTGGACGGGCGTTGGGTCAAGGCCACGCCAGCGTTCAACGAGGCGCTGTGCCGCGTATTCAAGGTGGCGCCGCTGGAGTTCGATGGCGTGCACGATAGCGTCTTTCATCCCTACAACGCGCGGGGCGAGCGCTATATGGAGTACCTGCAGGACCACGGCCAGTTCGAGGATCTGCCGGAGCAGCTGTTTTTCGCGCACCTGCGTGATTGCTATCCGCATCTGTTCGAGGCCGGGGGCTTGGAAGTGAGCGGCGACATGCAGCGCGAGGCCGGTGTTATCGACTGAGTCGATAATCAAGATCGCCGGGACGGCCTTTTCTCCGCGCGTCAGGGTCGGTAGGGTGCATGCCAGCACAGAGTGGGCGAAACACGCGGTTGCAATCGAGCGCCTTCGCCCACATCTACCAAGACTTAACTCTCGCGCGGGAAACCCCATCTTCATGAGCTCCGCCCTGACCATCCGCCAGTTGACCAAGACCTACGGAAACGGCTTCCAGGCCCTGCACGGTATCGATCTGGACGTCGCCGAAGGTGATTTCTTTGCCTTGCTCGGCCCCAATGGCGCCGGCAAATCCACCACTATCGGCATCCTTTCCACGCTGGTGAACAAGAGCAGCGGCACGGTCAGCGTATTCGGCCACGACCTTGACCGCGAACCCTATGCGCTCAAGCGCTGCCTGGGCGTGGTGCCGCAGGAGTTCAACTTCAACCAGTTCGAGAAGGTGTTCGACATCGTCGTCACCCAGGCCGGTTACTACGGCATTCCGCGTTCCATCGCCAAGGAGAGGGCCGAGCAGTACCTGACCCAGCTCGGCCTGTGGGAAAAGCGCGACGTCGCTTCGCGCGAACTGTCCGGCGGCATGAAACGCCGCCTGATGATCGCCCGCGCCCTGGTGCATCAGCCACGCTTGCTGATTCTCGACGAGCCCACTGCCGGGGTGGACATCGAGCTGCGCCGCTCGATGTGGAGCTTTCTCACCGAGCTGAACAAGCAGGGCATCACCATCATCCTCACCACCCATTACCTGGAAGAGGCCGAGCAGCTGTGCCGCAACATCGGCATCATCGACCACGGCCGCATCGTCGAGCTGAGCAGCATGAAGGACCTGCTCAAGAAGCTGCATGTCGAGACCTTCCTGCTCGATCTGAAGGACTCCTACAGCGAGGCGCCGATGCTGACGGGCTATCCGGCGCGCCTGCTCGACCACCACACTCTGGAAGTGCAGGTGGAGAAGAGCCAGGGCCTCAACGCGCTGTTCCAGCAACTGGCGCAGCAGCAGGTGCAGGTGCTGAGCCTGCGCAACAAGACCAATCGCCTGGAGGAGCTGTTCGTCTCCCTGGTGGAAAAGAACCTGGCCAAGGTGGCGCAATGAATACCCAGTACCTCAACAGCGAGTTTGCCGCCAACCTGGTGGCCCTGCGTACCATCGTTCATCGCGAGGTGCGCCGTTTCGTGCGTATCTGGCCGCAGACGCTGCTGCCGCCGGCGATCACCATGGTTCTGTACTTCGTCATCTTCGGTAACCTGATTGGCCGGCAGATCGGCGACATGGGCGGCTTCACCTACATGGAGTACATCGTGCCGGGGCTGATCATGATGTCGGTGATCACCAACAGCTACGGCAACGTGGTGTCGAGCTTCTTCGGCAGCAAGTTCCAGCGCAACGTCGAGGAGCTGCTGGTCTCGCCGGTGTCGCCGCACACCATCCTCATCGGCTTCGTCATCGGCGGCGTGCTGCGCGGGCTGGCAGTGGGCGTGATCGTCACCATCCTGTCGCTGTTCTTCACCCATCTGCAGGTGCATCATCTCGGCGTGACGGTGCTGGTGGTGCTGCTGACGGCCACCATCTTCTCCCTTGGCGGTTTCGTCAACGCGGTGTTTGCACGCAACTTCGACGACATCTCCATCGTCCCCACCTTCGTACTGACGCCGCTGACCTACCTGGGCGGGGTGTTCTATTCCATCTCCCTGCTGCCGCCGTTCTGGCAGGCTGTGTCGATGGGCAACCCCATCCTGCATATGGTCAACGCCTTCCGCTACGGCATTCTCGGCGTGTCCGACATCCGCATCGGCGTAGCCATCGGCTTCATGCTGCTGGCCACTGCCGTGCTCTATACCCTGTGCATTCGTCTGCTGATCAGCGGTCGCGGCATGCGTCAGTGATGAGCCGCGATCAGGCGGATTTCTTTGCCTGATCGCGTAGTCCGGATGTAATCCGGGGCGCTTGGACAGCATCGCGGCTGAAGCCGCTCCTACAGGTTTCACGATTCCGTGGGAGCGGCTTCAGCCGCGATTCTGCCGGACACCGTCTACACCGCTGAACACCTATAAGCCCTCTTCGCAACTGCCTATCCTCTTCCTGTCCACGTCAACACATAGCGAAATAACTTGTAAGGCTGGCACCGACGCAGCAGCCGGTTAGACTCCGCCTCTACCAAGAAGAAGGGGCAGATCATGACCGGGCTGTTGCGTGCGCTTCCGTGGCTGTTGCTGGGCTTTTGCGCGTTGCCTGCAATGGCCGCCGAAGGGCCGATGGTCGAGGTCGTGCCGGTGCGGCAGATGGAGGTGCGCGACGAGCTGATCACCTTCGGTTCGCTGCGTTCCGACGAGTCAGTGATGATTCGTCCGGAAGTGGAAGGGCGTCTGGCCACCCTGCATTTCCGCGAGGGGCAGGCGGTGACTGCCGGCGATCTGCTGGTCAGCCTCGACGATGCCATTACCCGGGCCGAGTTTGCCCAGGCCCGGGCCAATCTCGATCTCGCCGAAAAGAACCATCAGCGCGCGCAGATGCTGTTCCAGCGTGGCGCCAGCAACGCACAGGCGTTGGATGAGGCGCAGAGCCAGTTGCAGGCCGCGCGTGCCAGCCAGGCCCTGGCTCAGGCGCGGCTCGACAAGACGCAGATCAAGGCGCCCTACGACGGCACGCTCGGCCTGCGCCAGGCCAGTGTCGGCGACTACCTCAGCGCCGGACAGAACATCGTCAATCTGGAGGTGCTCGACCCGCTCAAGGTCGACTTCCGCATTCCGCAGAAGGCCGTCGCTCAGGTGCGCCTCGGCCAGACCGTGGAAATAACCCTCGATACCTACCCTGGCGAGCGCTTTCGCGGCGAGATCTTCGCCATCAATCCGCGTCTGGACGAAGCCGGGCGCAGCCAGGCCATCCGCGCCCATATCGGCAACGATGATCGCCGCCTGCGCCCAGGCCAGTTCGTCCGCGTGTCGGTGATTCTCGAGGAGCGCCCCGACGCGCTGGTGATTCCCGAGGAGGCGGTGATGCCGCAGGGCGACAAGCTGCTGGTCAACCTGCTGGTGGACGGCAAGGTCGAGCGCCGCGAGGTGATCCTGGGCAAGCGTTTCGATGGGCTGGTAGAGGTGCGCGAGGGTTTGCAGGGTGACGAGACGGTGATCAGCGCCGGCTGGCAGCGGGTACGCGAAGGGCTGGCGGTGCGCAGCAAGAGCGGGGAGCGCCAGCCGTGACGCTCTCCGACGTCTGCATTCGCAGGCCGGTCTTCGCCACCGTCCTGTCGCTGATCGTGGTGCTGCTGGGTCTGATGGCCTACGACCGTCTCAACGTGCGCGAATACCCCAATATCGACGTGCCCATCGTCACCGTGCAGGTCACCTATCCCGGCGCCAGCCCGGAAATCATGGAATCGCAGGTGGCGCAGCCGGTGGAGGATGTGCTCTCGGGTATCGAGGGGCTGGACTTCGTCACCTCCATCAGCCGTGCGGAAAACACCCAGATCACCGCGCAGTTCCGTCTCGGCCGCAGCGCCGACGAGGCGGCCAACGACGTGCGCGATCGCCTGGGGCGGGTGCGCAACCTGCTGCCGGACGAGGTGGACGAACCCATCGTGCAGAAGGTCGAGGCCGACGCCCAGCCGGTGATCTGGATCGCCTTCCACAGCCAGCAGCACAGTGCGATGGAGATCACCGACGTGCTGGAGCGGGTGATCAAGGATCGCCTGCAGACCATTCCCGGCGTGTCCGAAGTGCAGGTGCGCGGCGCCCGGACGTTTTCCATGCGCATCTGGCTCGACCCGGAGAAGCTCGCCGCGCACAACCTGACCGTGCAGGACGTCGAGGACGCCCTGCGCCGGCAGAACGTGGAGATTCCGGCCGGCCGTATCGAGTCACGCGAGCGTGAGTTCAGCGTGCTGTCGGAAACCGATCTGCGCACGCCGGAGCAGTTCAACGAGCTGATCCTCGATGACTCGCAAGGCTACCTGCTGCGCCTGTCCGACGTCGGTCGCGCCGAAGTGGGGCCGCGCGACGAGAGGTCGGTGGTGCGCTTCAACGGTTTGCCGGCGGTGACCCTCGGTCTGGTCAAGCAGGCTACGGCCAACCCGCTGGATATATCCGATGGCCTCGCGGCGGCCTGGGACGAGGTCAAGGCGCTGTTGCCCGACGGCATGAACATGACGGTGGCCAATGACAACTCGCAGTTCATCCGCGAGTCCATCGACAACGTCTTCACCACCATCTGGGAAGCCGTGGCGCTGGTCATCCTGATCATCTTCATCTTCCTGCGCTCGCTGCGCGCCACGCTGATCCCGCTGGTGACCATCCCAGTATCATTGATCGGCGCCTTCGCCCTGATGTCGCTGATGGGCTTCACCATCAACACGCTGACGTTGCTGGCCATGGTCCTGGCCATCGGCCTGGTAGTGGACGATGCCATCGTCATGCTGGAGAACATCCATCGGCATATCGAGGCGGGGATGAAGCCCATGCAGGCCGCCTTCAAGGGCAGCCGCGAGATCGCCTTCGCGGTGATCGCCATGACCCTGACCCTGGCCGCCGTGTTCGCCCCGATCGGCTTCATGCAGGGCACCACCGGCAAGCTGTTCACCGAGTTCGCCTGGACCCTGGCCGGCTCGGTGCTGGTGTCAGGTTTCGTTGCCCTGACGCTGACACCGATGATGTGCGCAGTCATGCTCAAACCGCACCAGCACGAGCAGCGCCACGGTCGCGTGTACAACCTGATCGAAGGTTTCCTCAATGGCCTGACCTATAGCTACAAGCACAGCCTGGATCGTGCTTTGCACGCCTGGCCACTGGTGCTTGGCGTGCTGCTGGCGGCCTTCGTGCTGTGTGCCTGGCTGTTCAGCGGCCTGCGTTCGGAGCTGGCGCCAACCGAGGACACCGGCACCATCGTTGGCGTGTTCAATGGCCCGGATGGCGCCACCATCGACTACACCGCCCGCTATGCCCGGGAGGTCGAGGCCGCTTATGCCAGCATTCCCGAGACCAATCGTTATCTTGTGGTGGCCGGTTTCCCGACCGTGGCCCAGGGCATTTCCTTCATGAAGCTGGAGGACTGGGGCGACCGTGCGCGCAGCCAGTTCGAGATCCGTAACGAGCTGCTGCCCAGGTTGCAGGACATTGCCGGCATGCGTGTCACCCCGGTCAACCGCCCGCCGTTGGGGCAGAGCGCGCGCAACCAGCCGATCAACTTCGTTATCCGCTCGTCCATGGAGTACGCCGAGCTGCAGGGCTACGTCGACCAGCTGATGGAGCGCATGCGTGATTATCCGGGCCTGGAGGGCTTGGACAGCGACCTCAAGCTCAACTCGCCGCAGCTCAAGATCACCGTCAATCGCGAGCAGGCCGCGGCCGTGGGCACCGACGTGTCGGTGATCGGGCGCAGTCTGGAGAGCCTGTTCGGTAGTCGCCAGGTGACCCGCTTCAAGCAGAACGGCGAGCAGTACGACGTGCTGGTGCAGTTGCAGGATATCGACCGCAGCAACCCGCAGGATCTGGATCGCGTCTACGTGCGCGATCGCGAAGGCGGCATGGTGCAGCTGTCCAACCTGATCGCAGTGCGCGAGACGGTGGCGCCGCGCGAACTCAACCACTTCAACCAACTGCGCGCGGTGACCATCAGTGCCAACGTCGGGGCGGGCTACACGTTGGGCGAGGCGCTCAATCATCTGGAGGCGGCCGCCCGCGAGGTATTCCCGCCGGAGACGCAGTACGACTACACCGGCACCTCGCGGGATTTCAAGGAATCCAGCTCGGGCATCCTGCTGATCTTCGCCCTGGCCCTGGCCTTCATCTTCTTGGTGTTGGCGGCGCAGTTCGAAAGCTTCAGCGATCCGCTGATCATCCTGTTCAGCGTACCGCTGTCGATGGCCGGCGCCTTGCTGGCGCTGAAGCTGTTCGGCGGCACCTGGAACATCTATTCGCAGATCGGTTTGGTGACCCTGATCGGCCTGATCACCAAGCACGGCATCCTCATCGTCGAGTTCGCCAACCACCTGCTGCGTGAGGGCAGGGCACTGCGCGACGCGGTGATCGAGGCTTCGGTACAGCGCCTGCGGCCGATCCTGATGACCACCGGCGCCATGGTACTCGGCTCGCTGCCTTTGGCCATCGCCAGCGGCGCCGGCGCCGAAAGCCGTCAGCAGATCGGCCTGGTGATCGTCGGCGGGCTGCTGGTCGGCACCTTCTTCACCCTCTATGTGATCCCCACGCTGTATCTGCTGCTGAGGCGTTGGGCGCCACTGCGGATGATCGAGCAGGAGCCGGCAGCAGTCTGAATTTTGTAGGAGGCGCTTTGGCGGCGAGCTTTTGCAGCTGTCGCGGCTACGACTGCAGGGATGCAGGAGGTAGAGCGAAGCAGGATGCCCGAGCCGAAAGCCTCTCCCACAGGACGCTGCGGAACTCATTGTTGTAGGAGCGAGCTCTGCTCGCGAAGCTTCCGGCTGTAAGGCAATGCGCGAGCAGAGCTCGCTCCTACAGGTGGTCGGCGTCGTGCTTCGCGGGTGCGGCCTGGCGCGCAACCCGTTAAACTCGCGCGGTTTTTCGCTACCCCGGATTGCGCGCCATGCAGCACCCCGCCGAATATTCCCCGCTGGGCAAGTCCAGCCAGTACATCGCCGATTACAGCCCCGATTTGCTGTTCCCCATCTCACGCACCACCAAGTGGGCGGAGCTGGGCCTGGATGGCGCCAATTTGCCCTATCAGGGCGTCGACTACTGGAACTGCTACGAGCTGTCCTGGCTGCTGCCGTCCGGCAAACCGGTGGTGGCCATCGGCGAGTTCGCCATTCCGGCCGATTCGCCGAACATCATCGAGTCGAAGTCCTTCAAGCTCTACCTCAACTCGCTGAACCAGACCGCGTTCGCCAGTTGGGACGAGGTTCAGGCCACCCTGGCTCGGGACCTGTCCGCGGTAGCCGGCAAGCCGGTGGCGGTGCGCCTGCGCTCGCTGGGCGAGGTGTCGGCAGAGGGCGTGGCGACGCTGCCGGGCCAATGCATCGATGAGCTGGACATCCGCGTCAGCCAGTACGACCAGCCGCAGCCTGAGCTGCTGCGTTGCGATGCGAGTCGCGTGGTGGAGGAGCGCCTGCACAGCCATCTGCTCAAGTCCAACTGCCCGGTCACCGGCCAGCCGGACTGGGGCAGCCTGGTCGTGCAGTACCGGGGCGCGGCGCTGGATCACGCCAGCCTGCTGGCTTATCTGGTGAGCTTCCGCCAGCACGCCGACTTTCACGAGCAGTGCGTCGAGCGCATCTTCCTCGATCTGCAGCGCCTGCTGCAGCCGCAATCGCTCAGCGTCTATGCGCGCTATGTGCGCCGCGGCGGGCTGGATATCAACCCGTACCGCAGCAGCGAAGCGATCACCCCGGACAATGCTCGCCTGGCGCGTCAGTAGTCCATGAAAAATGCCGCCATTGGGCGGCATTTTGTTTGAGTTCTCGGCAGCTTCCGCGGGCGTTCAGATGCCCATGTTGGCGAGGCTCTGCATGATATTGCGCAGGGTGCCGGCGAGGGTGGGATGGCTGGCCTCGAAACGCTCCACCGCCAGATTGACGCCGTCTACCAGTGTGGCGTCGGGCGCCGCTGCGGCTTCACGCGCCAGTTGCACTTCGATTTCCTGAGTCAGCAGGTACAGCGATGCACGTTCTTCCTCACTGAGAGGCGTGTCCTGAGCCAGGTGCTGCTGGAGGGCTTCCAATTGCTGCTGCAGGTCGTTTGCTGGCATAGAGTTCTCCTTGTCGAATCGGCATAGACATTGACCCCCCGCGCTGCGGGAAGTTTTCAGCCCGTACCTCAAGGTTAATCCAAGCGGGCCGGCTTTGCCTGATCCCGATCAAGCGCTCAGGGCTTTTCGCCCTTGCTGCGGCGCATGCCGATATCTTCGAGGCTGGCCTTGATCTCGCCCAGATGGTCGACCACTGAATGAGCGCCCAGGCGATAGAGCTGCAGCGTGGCCTCGGCACGTAGGCGCTCCTGCTCGATTGCCTCGAGTGCCTGCCAGTCGGCTGGAGCCTGGCCACACAGCGGGCCACAGGCGGCCAGGCCGATGGTCCAGCAGCCGGCATTGAGCCCAGCCTGCAGCAACGATGGATTGCCGCTGACGACGATGCAGCCTTCCAGGCGCTCGACACCCAATTGAGTCAGTGCCTGCCAGCAACTTTCCGGCGCAGGCCATGGCCTGGTCTGGGCGGTGGTCACCGCCTCGATGGACGCCGGTAGTGCCTGAGCCAGGCGCAAGCTGGCATCGGCTGGCAGGTGGTCCAGCCAGGCGCAGGGCGTGCCGTTGTCATGCAGAATTTGCAGCAGCTCGGCAGCGCCAGGGGTCAGCTCCGCATGCGCGCCTGCGACTTCGCCAAGGACCTGCTCCAGTGCCTGCAGTTGCGCTGCTGTCGCCGGTTTGCCCAGGCAGGCTTCCAGTGCCTGCTGAGGTGTGCCAGCGACAGGCCTGACAGTGTGCTCGGGATGCAAGCGTTGCAGTGCGACAGGCAGCGTGCGGGCACCGAAATCGACCAGGCAGCCGGACAGTTGAAAGATCAGGGCAGTGCAGGAGAAGGGCATGGGATCATCCGTGGCAATGGCCCAGGCCAATCTAGCGACATCGGATGACCGGAATATGACCGTCAGGTGACGGTGAACAGGGCGCGCACGTGCTCGGGCAGAGTCACTGACTTGCCACTGGCGTGATCGACCCATACCAGCTTGCAGTAACCCTCGCCATAGACCGTCAGCGGATCCTCGAGGGTGCTCAGCCGATGCTCGATCACCAGGCTGCTGCGGCCTACCGCACCGGGCTTAAGTTCCACCACCACGGTGGCGGGATGCACCACGGGTTTGAGATAGGTGTGCTGGGTCTGCAGCACCACTGGGCCGAACGGCACGTTGCTTATGGCTACCCCGGCCAGTTTGAACCAGGCGACGCGGGCTTCTTCCAGATACTGCATGTAGATGATGTTATTGACATGCCCATAGCTGTCCATGTCGCCCCAGCGTACGGGGATATGCGCGGTGTGCAGCAGGGTTTTATCGCTCATCGCTTTTCTTCGCTATGCTGCCCAATGCGGGCTCCAGGCTTTATACTACGCGCCCTTCGGGCCGCTGGCGGTGGCCACCTTATTTCCCTCAAGGAGAGATTTCAATGCATGTGATCGGTGCTCGCTGGATCGCGCGCCTGGGTGGCCTGATGGCCCTGGTGAGCCTGAGCCTGTTGCCTGCCATGGGCCAGGCTGCTTCGGAAGAAGACCCCTGGGAAGGTTTCAATCGCCCTATCTTTCGTTTCAACGATACCCTCGATACCTATGCGCTGAAACCTGTGGCGCAGGGTTACCGGGCGGTTACGCCGCAGTTTCTCGAAGATGGCGTGCATAATGTCTTCGGCAATATCGGCGACGTCGGCAACCTGGCCAACAACCTGCTGCAGGGCAAGCTGCATAACGCCGGTGTCGATACCGGTCGCCTGATCTTCAACACCACGTTCGGTATTCTTGGCTTTTTCGATGTAGCCAAGCACATGGGCCTGCAGAAGAACAACGAGGATTTCGGTCAGACTCTCGGCGTCTGGGGTCTGGAAAGTGGCCCATACCTGGTCATCCCGTTCCTCGGCCCAAGCACGGTGCGCGATGCCGCGGGGCGAGTACCGGACAGTTTGCTGACGCCGTACCCGTACATGGATCACGTGCCGACCCGTAACGTTACCCGGGGCGTTCAGGTAGTCGACACTCGAGCCAATCTGCTGCAGGCCGAGCGCCTGATTAGCGGCGACAAGTACATCTTCATCCGCAATGCCTACCTGCAGAGCCGTGAGTACAAGATCAAGGATGGACAAGTCGAAGACGATTTCTGAGCATCCGATGAGCTCACGGCTGCGTAAGCAACGCTCCGTGGATACAAAAAAAAGGCGGCCCCAAGGCCGCCTTTTTCGTAAGTGCAGATTTCAGCTCATGGAGATGATAGCCAGGCCCAGCGACTGTCGACCATCGCCCAGATCGTTTACCCGAACCACCTCAGCCTGGGCATCCAGACCCGCCAGCTCGCTGTGTTCGGAAGGGATGTGAACCTTGACCTTGTCACCCATGCTCAAGGCGACTTCCGCCTCGATTTGCATGCCAGTGCTGGAGAGATCCAGGCACAGGGCAGGGATTTCCCGGCCAGCGTGATGGAGGACGACTGCTGCTTCCAGTCGCATGCGGATGTAGTCGCGTTTCTCGCTGTACGCTCGATCATTCTGACTCATGGACCCTGTCCTCTTCTTATGAGCTCTTCCGCGGCTCTTATAACTCTCGTCGATTTGACCTGTAAAGCCGCCGAACGACGACCGGTCCCGGCTTGAATCGGCTGGCAGATGGGAGTACCGTCTGCCCCTTGAAATCGCCCTGGCGCCAATGAGCGGCGCCGCGCCACGGGCAGTGACCAAAATTGCCCTGGCGCAGTTTGCCTGGATACCCCATGCACAAAACCAGTGCCACTCTGCTGATCATCGACGACGACGATGTCGTGCGTGCAAGCCTCGCGGCCTACCTCGAGGACAGCGGCTTCAAGGTGTTGCAGGCCAACAACGGTTTGCAGGGGCTGGAAGTGTTCCAGCAGGAAGGCCCCGACCTGATGATCTGTGACCTGCGCATGCCGCAGGTCGACGGTCTTGAACTGATCCGACGTATCAATGCGCTCGGCGTCGAGGTCCCGGTGATCGTGGTCTCGGGGGCAGGCGTGATGAACGATGCCGTCGAAGCCCTGCGGCTTGGCGCTGCCGACTACCTGATCAAACCCCTCGAAGACCTCGCCGTGCTGGAGCACTCGGTGCGCCGCGCGCTGGATCGTTCGCGGCTGCGCGTCGAGAACCAGCGCTATCGCGAGAAGCTGGAGGCGACCAACCGCGAGCTGCAGGCCAGCCTGCACCTGCTGCAGGAGGATCAGAATGCCGGCCGCCAGGTGCAGATGAACATGCTGCCGGGAACGCCCTGGCAGACTGACGGACTGACCTTCGCGCACCAGATTATTCCCTCGCTGTACCTGTCCGGCGACTTCGTCGATTACTTCCGTATCGACGAGCGGCGCATCGCCTTCTATCTGGCCGACGTTTCCGGGCATGGCGCATCCTCGGCATTCGTCACCGTGCTGCTCAAGTTCATGACCACCCGGCTGCTCTACGAGTGGCGGCGCAACGGCACCTTGCCTGAATTCAAACCATCCGATGTCCTCGGCCACATCAATCGTGGCCTGATCAACTGCAAGCTGGGCAAACATGTAACCATGCTTGGCGGGGTGATCGACGAGGAGAACGGCATGCTTACCTACAGCGTCGGTGGGCATCTGCCCCTGCCGGTGCTGTTCGAGAACGGCCAGGCGCGTTACCTGGAGGGCCGGGGCCTGCCGGTCGGCCTGTTTCAGGAGGCTGAATACGGTGATCTGGTGATGGAGTTGCCGGAGTCTTTCAGCCTGACCCTGCTGTCGGACGGCATTCTCGATCTGTTGCCGGGCGAAACGCTGAAAGAGAAGGAACTGGCGTTGCCACAACTGGTTAGCCAGGCTGGCGGTACGCTAAGCGGTTTGCGTCAAGTTCTCGGTCTGGCCAATCTGGGCGAGATGCCGGATGATATCGCCTTGCTGGTGTTAAGCAGGAACCTTGCATGAACCCTGGGATAAGCCCCGGTCGCATCCAATTTGCCGAGCAGGACGGAACATTCGTCCTGAAGTTCGTCGGCGAAGTCCGTCTGACCTTGTGTTCAGCACTGGATGCCACGATTGAAAAGATTTTTACCGCGTTGAATTTTTCGGCCATTGTCATCGACCTGACCGAAACTCGCAGTATCGACAGTACTACTCTTGGCTTGCTGGCGAAATTGTCCATTTTGTCGCGGCAGAAAGTTGGTCTGTTGCCGACCGTTGTCACCACTCACGACGACATTACCCGTCTTCTGGAATCCATGGGCTTCGATCAGGTATTCAATATCGTTGATCGGCCAATTCCGTGCCCGGAATGCCTGGATGATCTTCCGTCACAGGATCAATCCGAAGAGGTGGTCAAGGCCAAGGTATTGGAGGCGCACCGCATCCTGATGGGGCTCAACGACTCCAACCGCGAGGCGTTCCACGACCTGGTCAGCGCCCTGGAACGGCACTGAATTCTCGGTTGGGCTTTTCAGATTGAAAGGGGCGTCAGCTTGGCTGACGCCCCTTCGTCATTTCAGGCCTTGGCGGCCAGCAGTGCTTCGAGCTTTTCCTGATCGCGGGTGAACAGGCGAATGCCCTCAGCCAGTTTCTCGGTGGCCATGGCGTCCTCATTCAAGGCCCAGCGGAAGGCGCCTTCGTTGAGGCTCTGGCGAGGTTCGCCGGTCGCACCGGGCTGCAGTTTCCGAGTCAGCTGGCCTTCGTCCTCGGCCAGTTTCTGCAGTAGCTCGGGGCTGACGGTCAGGCGGTCGCAGCCGGCCAGCGCCTCGATCTGACCGAGGTTGCGGAAGCTCGCGCCCATCACCACGGTGTCGTAGCCGTTGGCCTTGTAGTAGTCATAGATACGCGTCACCGATTGCACGCCCGGATCTTCGCTGCCCACGAAGTCGCGGCCCTCGGCTTTCTTGTACCAGTCGTAAATGCGACCGACGAAAGGGGAGATGAGGAAGACGCCGGCATCGGCGCAGGCCTGCGCCTGGGCGAAGGCGAACAGCAGGGTGAGGTTGGTCTGCACGCCGGTTTTCTCCAGTTGTTCGGCGGCGCGGATGCCTTCCCAGGTGGCAGCGATCTTGATCAGTACGCGGTCGCGGCCGATGCCGGCTTGCTCATAAAGGCCGATCAGGCGTTCGGCGCGGAGCAACGTGGCGTCGGTGTCGAATGATAGGCGAGCATCGACCTCGGTTGAGATGCGTCCCGGAATGACCTTGAGAATCTCCTGGCCGACGGCTACCCCGAAATGGTCGCAGGCCAGGCCCTGATCTCCCTTGCCGGCATCGATCGCCTGACGTAGCAGGTCGGCGTAGCGGGGCAGGGCAGCGGCCTTGAGCAGCAGCGAGGGGTTGGTAGTAGCGTCCACCGGTTGCAGGCGGGCGATGGCGTCGAGGTCACCAGTGTCGGCGACTACGGTGGTGAACTGCTTGAGTTGTTCCAGCTTGGAGGTCATGACGAGGCCTTGTCGTTGCAGATGGCATGACCTTACCCGAGGTGCCGAAGGCGCTCAACGGTCGGGTCACTTACAAAATTTACCTTTTCAGGGCTGTGGTTTTCGCTGACTCGTTCGTCATTACCTATGACAGTGCGTGAGAATGCACTGCAGTCGGTGGAGTCCGACTTTAGACGAGCCGCCAAGGAGCCCGAATATGTCGACCCGAACCCTGCCTTCTCGTTCAGTTTCCGCGGGACCGGATACGCGCCAGTGCCGTGACTGGTTGCAGGCTGTCGGGCTGCGCTTCAGCATGCCCCGGCTCAAGGTGGTGGAGGCGCTGTGCAGCGCCAATGATGAGCAGGGCGTTTCGGCGCGCGAGTTGCACCGACAGCTGAGCGAGGCCGGCGAGCCGCTGTCTCTGGTCAGCGTGCGCCAGGTGCTGCGCCGTATGGAGGAAAACGGCCTGGTGCAAACCACCGGGCGCAGTCGCTATCGACTGAGCACACCCGATTAGCGGCCTGTTAATGCCCGCGTAGCAGTTCGGCTGCCTGGTCGAGCAGGCCCAGCGGGTCCTGTACCTTGTGAATGTCTACCGACAGCAGCTGGCGGAAGCGCCGCGCACCTGGGAAGCCCTGAGCCAGGCCGAGTACGTGGCGGCTGACGTGATGCAGGGTGCCGCCCTCTTGCAGATGCCGTTCAACGTAGGGTTTCAGTGCAAGCAGGGCATCCATACGGCTGATGCCAGCGTCTGTGGCGCCAAACAGACGGCTGTCCACCTGCGCCAGTAGATAGGGGTTGTGATAAGCCTCGCGGCCGAGCATCACCCCATCGAAGGTCTGCAGGTGCTGCTCGCATTCCTCGAGAGTCTTGATACCGCCGTTGAGGATGATTTCCAGGTCCGGGAAATCCTGCTTGAGCTGGGCGGCGACGTCGTAGCGCAGCGGGGGGATCTCGCGGTTCTCCTTCGGCGATAGGCCTTCGAGGATGGCGATTCGGGCATGTACGGTGAAGCTGCGGCAGCCGGCGTCACGCACCTGGCCGACGAAATCGCATAGCTCGGCATAGCTGTCACGGCCATTGATGCCGATACGATGCTTGACCGTGACCGGGATGCTTACGGCGTCCTGCATGGCTTTCACACAATCGGCCACCAGCGCCGGATGGCCCATCAGGCAGGCGCCGATCATGTTGTTCTGCACCCGGTCGCTGGGGCAGCCAACATTGAGGTTCACTTCGTCATAGCCGTGGGTTTCGGCCATCTTCGCGCAGGTGGCCAGATCCTGCGGGTTGCTGCCGCCCAGCTGTAGCGCGATGGGATGCTCGCATTCGCTGTAACGCAGGAAACGTTCGCGATCACCGTGAATCAGCGCACCGGTGGTGACCATCTCAGTGTAGAGCAAGGCGTGCTTCGACAGCTGGCGAAGAAAGTAACGGCAGTGGCGGTCAGTCCAATCCATCATCGGGGCGACGGAAAAACGGCGGGACAGGGGATGGCGCGTGGTTTCTGGGTTTGAGGCTGATTCTTGAGGCATTTGTTTAGGTCGGTTAGAGGCCAAAAAGGCTTGTTTTTGCCCGTTTTTGCGCATGTGGTGCTAAAATTTAGCACTGGTAAATGCATTTTTAGCACTGGATGGTGAGCGATGTGGGAACGATCACTCGGCGCGTGAACAAAAGCGGGCAGACCAAGTACACGGTTCAGATTCGGCTGCGCCGTAAGGGGGTCATAGTCTACCAAGAAAGCCAGTCGTTCGACCGTAAGCCGGTTGCTCGCGCCTGGATGATGAGGAGGGAGGCTCAGCTGGCGTTGCCCGGTGCTCTTGAGAAGGCTTCGCGGGAGGATGTGCCGCTCAAGAAAATCATTGAGCGCTATCTTGATGAATACGAACTGATACGTCCGCTCGGAAAAACCAAGCGGGCTACCTTGAAAGCGATCAGCGAAACCTGGCTAGGTGAAATTGCTGATGTCGATCTGACGAGCCAGAAATTGGTCGAGTACGCGCAATGGCGGATGAGCCAGGAGGGGGGTGGTGTTCAGGCGCAGACGGTTGGAAACGATCTCGCACATCTCGGCGCGGTCCTGTCAGTCGCTAAGCCTGCCTGGGGATATGAGGTCGACGCGAGCGCCATGGCTGATGCGCGCAAGGTCCTGCGTAAACTGGGTATGGTGTCTCGAAGTCGAGAGCGTGATCGGCGACCTAGCAAGGATGAGTTGGACAAATTGCTCACCTACTTTTTTGATCTCCAGGCGCGTAGGCCAAGCGCTATACACATGCCTAAGGTCATAGCTTTCGCGATTTTCTCTACACGCAGGCAGGAAGAGATCACTCGGATTCGCTGGGAGGATCTGGATGATCGGCGGCAGGCGGTACTTGTTCGAGATATGAAAAATCCCGGACAGAAGATTGGTAATGATGTCTGGTGCCATCTACCAGATGAGGCCTGGCGGATTGTTCAGAGCATGCCTAAGTCTTGCCGAGAGATATTCCCATACTACTCGGACTCAATTTCTGCGGCGTTCACTCGTGCTTGCAAGTTTTTGGCTATCAAGGATTTGCATTTCCACGATCTGCGCCATGACGGCGTGAGCCGGCTATTCGAGATGGAGTGGGACATACCGAGGGTTGCCAGTGTATCGGGCCATCGCGATTGGAACTCCATGCGCCGTTATACGCATCTGAATGGGCGAGGAGATCCCTATAAGGACTGGTCTTGGCTGGAGAGGATAATCGGGGCCTCTGTGGTGCTTGGAGCACGTGTAGAGCCGGAGCCTGCAGAAGATAGAAGGGGTGTGCTTCAGGCCAGGCGTCGTCGATCCATCAACTGATCCTGCTCTCTGATCGCGGCCTCGCGCTGTCTATCTATGTAGGCAGCGAGATCTTCCAAATGCACGCCGAGGTTGGCCTTCTGCGAGTTAGCGCCCAGTCGCATCACCGGAAGGTCGATTTCTCCCATCAGGCGCTTGCGTTTGAACTTGTCCACCGAAAGGCCGAGGAAATCTCGGCACACCCATTCGATAGGTATTACAGCTTGGCCGTCGTACTGAGCCATCAGCAAAAACAGTGTCTTCATTGCTCCATGCCATAGCGCTATTTCAATTGGAGCCAGCCTATTGGTGCTAGGTCTGATGGCAAACAAGCTAAGTCGTAGATGGGCGCGGGGGGGGGGGCGTGTGGTGCCCTGGGTTGGGCGGCGCTGTTGGTGAAACGGCACCAGCTAAACTCCTTGCTTGCCAGCGATCTGGTGTCTGAGTGGTAAGTTGCATTGTCGAAGATAGCTGCAATCACTATGCGAGGAAATGCTACTAGGCAGTTGCCGTCGGGATATCAGGAAAGCTGTTTGCACATTTCGGCAATCACGATGCGGACG
>NZ_QYYB01000019.1:0-3608 GCF_018221585.1 Pseudomonas sp. KB-10 | reverse complement strand
TGAGAGTAGGTCATCGTCAAGCTCCTATACGAAACCCCAGATCGCAAGCGCGGTCTGGGGTTTCTTCTTTGTGGCGCGGAAAATACAGAGCGCATCCCGCGGGTTGGTTCGCCTTCGCGAGCAGAGCTCGCTTCCATTGGTCTGAATCCGACACCTTGGTAGCTTCCCATGGTGCCGGTTTGCCTTCGGCCTCCCGTTTTCTATGCAAGCTCAGGCCTCGTCGTTATCATGCCAGCCTTGTTCGTAGCGGGGCCTCGCATGCTGGAATTGTTGAAACTTCTACAGGATGGACGATTTCATTCCGGTGAAGCCCTTGGGGCTCAGCTCGGGATAAGCCGTAGTGCCATTTGGAAGCAGTTGCAGGGCTTGGAGGCTGAGCTGGGGGTCGAAGTATTCAAGGTCCCTGGTCGTGGCTATCGGCTTTCCTCGCCTATGGTCTTGCTCGACGCCGAGCGGATATCGCGAGATGCGGCCAGTTTAGGCTGGCCGGTCGCAGTCGAGCCGAGTGTTGATTCGACGAATGCCGAGATCTTTCGCCGCCTCGAGGCGGGGGCGCGAGCGCCTTTTGTGCTGTTAGCCGAGCGTCAGACGGCAGGTCGTGGTCGGCGCGGGCGTGTCTGGGCCAGCCCGTTCGCAGAGAATCTCTATTGCAGTGTCGCGCTGCGTGTCGATGGCGGGATGAGTCAGGTCGAGGCATTGAGCCTGACGGTTGGGCTCGCTGTCGCAAAGGCGCTGCAAGCCGGCGGTGTGAAAGCGGCGCAGCTGAAGTGGCCGAATGACGTGCTGGTCGATGGGCGCAAGATATCCGGGATCCTCCTGGAGCTCGCCGGCGACCCTGCGGATGTTTGTCATGTAGTGATAGGTATTGGTATCAACGTCAACATGGCGGTCGACGCGCCTGGCGCTATCGATCAGCCGTGGACGTCCGTGCGGCAATGCATGGGACATATGTTCGATCGAAATGATTTGGCTGCCGAGCTGCTATTGCAGTTGCACGATAGTCTCTCTACGCACTGGCAGCATGGCTTTGCCGGTTTGCGAGAGGAGTGGGAGGCGCTGCATGCATGGCGCGGGCGTTCTGTGGCGCTCACTGCAGGCAATAATGCGACCCTGGGTGTCGTGCTCGGGGTCGATGAGCGAGGTGCTATTCGGTTGAATGTGGATGGTGTCGATCGCGCCTTCAGCGGCGGAGAGTTGAGCCTGAGGTTGCAGCATGATTCTTGAGCTCGACTGCGGTAACAGCTTTATCAAATGGCGAGTGATTTCCGTGGATGGGAGTCGGCGTCTTTCTGCGGGTGTCGTGGATTCTGATTCTGCCCTCTTCGAATCATTGGCGGCAGCTCCGGAGTTGCAGGTAAGGCACTGTCGTCTGGTCAGTGTGCGCAGTGATGCGGAGACCGAGCGGTTGGTCGAGCGCGTACGCGAGCTCCTCGGCGTCGAGGCCGTTTGTGCACAATCAGCCAGTCAGGTCGGGCCGGTCCGCAATGGTTACGAGGATTATCGGCGCCTGGGGCTGGATCGTTGGCTTGCGGTATTGGGGGCCTATCACCTGGGGCAGCGCGCCTGCCTGGTGGTGGATCTTGGGACGGCGGTAACCGCAGACTTCATATCGGCTGACGGTATGCATCAGGGGGGATTCATTTGCCCTGGGCTTCCGTTGATGCGCGATCAGTTGAGTACGCACACCCGGCGTATTCGCTACGATCGCCAGGTGGCGTTGGCAGCCCTGCAGGAACTCGAGCCGGGGCGCTCCACGGCCGAGGCCGTAGAACGCGGTTGCGTGTTGATGTTGCGTGGGTTCGTTGCTGAGCAGTTGCTACAGGCGCAGGCTCGTTTTCCTGAGGGGTTCGAAGTCTTTCTGACCGGAGGCGATGCTGAACTGGTTCGAGACGTGGTGCCGGGGGCGCAGGTCGTTACGGATCTGGTATTTGTCGGGCTGGCGATAGCCTGCCCTTTGAGTTGAGGCGAAGCATGCGTTGGATTCTGCTATTGCTCCTGCTACTTAATGCCTTCTACTACGTCTGGCATCAGCAGCAGGCGCCCCTGCGTGCCAAGGAAGTCGCTCCGGCGGATGCGTATCAAGGGGCTCGCAAGGATATTCGTCTGCTGAGCGAGGCCGACAAGTCGAGCTCGCGCAGTGAGCAGTCGTCGCAGTCAGTTGGAGCGGCCTCTCCCGAAGCAGCTGTTTGTCTGTTCCTTGGCAGTTTCGAGGAGGAGGCTGGGGCCAGGGTAGTGGAGCAGCGTTTGCTGAGTCTGGATATCCAGGCTGAAGTACGCAGTATCGATGCTGCGGCAGGTGTCGAGTACTGGGTGTATCTGCCGCCTCTGGCGTCGCGTCAGGCCTCCCTGAGGCAGTTGCGTGAGCTGCAGGCGCGGCGCATCGATAGCTACATCATTACCCAGGGCGAGTTGGCCAACGGCATCTCGCTCGGCATCTTCCCTCGTAAAGATTCAGCCAATAGCGTCATGCAACGTCTGCGCGATGTGGGCTACGAGCCGCAGATTCGCGAACTGTCGCGTGCGCACCGCAGTTTCTGGGTGCGTGTGGCACCGCAAAGTCGGCGTCTGGCCGATGAATTTCTGCTTGGGCGACTTGCTGGAGACTTCGCCGGTTTGCAGCATCAATTAATGCCTTGTGAAGGCGTTGCATTGCTCCAGTAGTTTGCATAGAATGGCGCCCGCTTCGCAGGGTGGTCAAAGTTGGTTCCCGACGAAGATGTTGTCAAAGTAGCTAACCTCAAGATTTTAATGAGAAAAAGCTTGACAGCAGGGTGGCAGATCTAGAAAATGCCGCCTCACTTTGGAGGGGTTCCCGAGCGGCCAAAGGGATCAGACTGTAAATCTGACGTCATCGACTTCGAAGGTTCGAATCCTTCCCCCTCCACCAGATTCAGCGTGAGCTGCAGGCTCCGCGGGTATAGTTCAGTGGTAGAACCTCAGCCTTCCAAGCTGATGATGCGGGTTCGATTCCCGCTACCCGCTCCAGTTTGTGGTTGGCGCAATAGAGTTTGGCTCATGTAGCTCAGCTGGTAGAGCACACCCTTGGTAAGGGTGAGGTCAGCGGTTCAAATCCGCTCATGAGCTCCATCTAATAAAGGCAGATATGAAAGTATCTGCCTTTGTTTTAATGGCGGCATAGCTTGCTCAATTCTTCGCTAGGAGACGGTCAAGATGGCTAAAGAGNACTACGTGAAGAACATGATCACCGGTGCTGCCCAGATGGACGGCGCGATCCTGGTCTGCTCGGCTGCCGACGGCCCCATGCCGCAAACCCGTGAGCACATCCTGCTGTCCCGTCAGGTTGGCGTTCCGTACATCGTTGTCTTCCTGAACAAGGCTGACATGGTTGACGACGCCGAGCTGCTGGAGCTGGTCGAGATGGAGGTTCGCGACCTGCTGAGCACCTACGATTTCCCGGGTGACGACACTCCGATCATCATTGGCTCCGCGCTGATGGCGCTGAACGGCGAAGACACCAACGAGCTGGGCACTTCCGCTGTGAAGAAGCTGGTTGAGACTCTGGACAGCTACATTCCTGAGCCGGTTCGTGCCATCGATCGTCCGTTCCTGATGCCGATCGAAGACGTGTTCTCGATCTCCGGCCGCGG
>NZ_QYYB01000018.1:0-5234 GCF_018221585.1 Pseudomonas sp. KB-10 | reverse complement strand
GTTTAGGGTTTTCTCAAAACCCAAGCAGTATTGAACTGAAGAGTTTGATCATGGCTCAGATTGAACGCTGGCGGCAGGCCTAACACATGCAAGTCGAGCGGATGAAGGGAGCTTGCTCCCTGATTTAGCGGCGGACGGGTGAGTAATGCCTAGGAATCTGCCTGGTAGTGGGGGATAACGTTCCGAAAGGAACGCTAATACCGCATACGTCCTACGGGAGAAAGCAGGGGACCTTCGGGCCTTGCGCTATCAGATGAGCCTAGGTCGGATTAGCTAGTTGGTGAGGTAATGGCTCACCAAGGCGACGATCCGTAACTGGTCTGAGAGGATGATCAGTCACACTGGAACTGAGACACGGTCCAGACTCCTACGGGAGGCAGCAGTGGGGAATATTGGACAATGGGCGAAAGCCTGATCCAGCCATGCCGCGTGTGTGAAGAAGGTCTTCGGATTGTAAAGCACTTTAAGTTGGGAGGAAGGGCGTTTGGCTAATATCCAAGCGTTTTGACGTTACCGACAGAATAAGCACCGGCTAACTTCGTGCCAGCAGCCGCGGTAATACGAAGGGTGCAAGCGTTAATCGGAATTACTGGGCGTAAAGCGCGCGTAGGTGGTTCGTTAAGTTGGATGTGAAAGCCCCGGGCTCAACCTGGGAACTGCATCCAAAACTGGCGAGCTAGAGTACGGTAGAGGGTAGTGGAATTTCCTGTGTAGCGGTGAAATGCGTAGATATAGGAAGGAACACCAGTGGCGAAGGCGACTACCTGGACTGATACTGACACTGAGGTGCGAAAGCGTGGGGAGCAAACAGGATTAGATACCCTGGTAGTCCACGCCGTAAACGATGTCAACTAGCCGTTGGGTTCCTTGAGAACTTAGTGGCGCAGCTAACGCATTAAGTTGACCGCCTGGGGAGTACGGCCGCAAGGTTAAAACTCAAATGAATTGACGGGGGCCCGCACAAGCGGTGGAGCATGTGGTTTAATTCGAAGCAACGCGAAGAACCTTACCTGGCCTTGACATGCTGAGAACTTTCCAGAGATGGATTGGTGCCTTCGGGAACTCAGACACAGGTGCTGCATGGCTGTCGTCAGCTCGTGTCGTGAGATGTTGGGTTAAGTCCCGTAACGAGCGCAACCCTTGTCCTTAGTTACCAGCACGTTATGGTGGGCACTCTAAGGAGACTGCCGGTGACAAACCGGAGGAAGGTGGGGATGACGTCAAGTCATCATGGCCCTTACGGCCAGGGCTACACACGTGCTACAATGGTCGGTACAAAGGGTTGCCAAGCCGCGAGGTGGAGCTAATCCCATAAAACCGATCGTAGTCCGGATCGCAGTCTGCAACTCGACTGCGTGAAGTCGGAATCGCTAGTAATCGTGAATCAGAATGTCACGGTGAATACGTTCCCGGGCCTTGTACACACCGCCCGTCACACCATGGGAGTGGGTTGCTCCAGAAGTAGCTAGTCTAACCTTCGGGGGGACGGTTACCACGGAGTGATTCATGACTGGGGTGAAGTCGTAACAAGGTAGCCGTAGGGGAACCTGCGGCTGGATCACCTCCTTAATCGAAGACATCAGCTTCTTCATAAGCTCCCACACGAATTGCTTGATTCACTGTAGAAGACGATGCTGTAACGCGGCGACCCTGTTATAGGTCTGTAGCTCAGTTGGTTAGAGCGCACCCCTGATAAGGGTGAGGTCGGCAGTTCAAATCTGCCCAGACCTACCAATTCAGGTGCAGATGCTTACGGGGCCATAGCTCAGCTGGGAGAGCGCCTGCTTTGCACGCAGGAGGTCAGCGGTTCGATCCCGCTTGGCTCCACCATTACAGCATGATCGTAGAGAGTTCAGAAATGAGCGCTTCAGGGTGAGCCTGTCGAGTGCTGATTTCTGGTCTTTTGACCGGTAAGAAAATCGTTCTTTAAAAATTTGGATATGTGATAGAAGTGACTAACAGCGTGTTTCACTGCACGTTGTTAATCAAGGCAAAATTTGTAGTTCTCAAGACGCAAATTTTCGGCGAATGTCGTCTTCACGATTGAGACAGTAACCAGATTGCTTGGGGTTATATGGTCAAGTGAAGAAGCGCATACGGTGGATGCCTTGGCAGTCAGAGGCGATGAAAGACGTGGTAGCCTGCGAAAAGCTTTGGGGAGTCGGCAAACAGACTGTGATCCAGAGATCTCTGAATGGGGGAACCCACCTAGGATAACCTAGGTATCTTGTACTGAATCCATAGGTGCAAGAGGCGAACCAGGGGAACTGAAACATCTAAGTACCCTGAGGAAAAGAAATCAACCGAGATTCCCTAAGTAGTGGCGAGCGAACGGGGACTAGCCCTTAAGTTGATTTGAGTGTAGTGGAAGGCTCTGGAAAGTGCCGCCGTAGTGGGTGATAGCCCCGTACACGAAACGCTCTTATCAATGAAATCGAGTAGGACGGGGCACGAGAAACCTTGTCTGAACATGGGGGGACCATCCTCCAAGGCTAAATACTACTGACTGACCGATAGTGAACCAGTACCGTGAGGGAAAGGCGAAAAGAACCCCGGAGAGGGGAGTGAAATAGAACCTGAAACCGTATGCGTACAAGCAGTGGGAGCCTACTTTGTTGGGTGACTGCGTACCTTTTGTATAATGGGTCAGCGACTTATATTCAGTGGCGAGCTTAACCGAATAGGGGAGGCGTAGCGAAAGCGAGTCTTAATAGGGCGCTTTAGTCGCTGGGTATAGACCCGAAACCGGGCGATCTATCCATGGGCAGGTTGAAGGTTAGGTAACACTGACTGGAGGACCGAACCGACTACCGTTGAAAAGTTAGCGGATGACCTGTGGATCGGAGTGAAAGGCTAATCAAGCTCGGAGATAGCTGGTTCTCCTCGAAAGCTATTTAGGTAGCGCCTCGTGTATCACTGCTGGGGGTAGAGCACTGTTTCGGCTAGGGGGTCATCCCGACTTACCAAACCGATGCAAACTCCGAATACCAGCAAGTGTCAGCACGGGAGACACACGGCGGGTGCTAACGTCCGTCGTGAAAAGGGAAACAACCCAGACCGTCAGCTAAGGTCCCAAAGTTATGGTTAAGTGGGAAACGATGTGGGAAGGCTTAGACAGCTAGGAGGTTGGCTTAGAAGCAGCCATCCTTTAAAGAAAGCGTAATAGCTCACTAGTCGAGTCGGCCTGCGCGGAAGATGTAACGGGGCTCAAACCATACACCGAAGCTACGGGTTCATCCTTTGGATGAGCGGTAGAGGAGCGTTCTGTAAGCCTGTGAAGGTGAGTTGAGAAGCTTGCTGGAGGTATCAGAAGTGCGAATGCTGACATGAGTAACGACAATGCGAGTGAAAAACTCGCACGCCGAAAGACCAAGGTTTCCTGCGCAACGTTAATCGACGCAGGGTTAGTCGGCCCCTAAGGCGAGGCAGAAATGCGTAGTCGATGGGAAACGGGTTAATATTCCCGTACTTCTAGTTACTGCGATGGAGGGACGGAGAAGGCTAGGCCAGCACGGCGTTGGTTGTCCGTGTTTAAGGTGGTAGGCTGGTTTCTTAGGTAAATCCGGGAAATCAAGGCCGAGAGCTGATGACGAGCGTTCTTTTAGAATGCGAAGTGGTTGATGCCATGCTTCCAGGAAAAGCTTCTAAGCTTCAGGTAACTAGGAACCGTACCCCAAACCGACACAGGTGGTTAGGTAGAGAATACCAAGGCGCTTGAGAGAACTCGGGTGAAGGAACTAGGCAAAATGGCACCGTAACTTCGGGAGAAGGTGCGCCGGTGAGGGTGAAGCATTTACTGCGTAAGCCCATGCCGGTCGAAGATACCAGGCCGCTGCGACTGTTTATTAAAAACACAGCACTCTGCAAACACGAAAGTGGACGTATAGGGTGTGACGCCTGCCCGGTGCCGGAAGGTTAATTGATGGGGTTAGCGCAAGCGAAGCTCTTGATCGAAGCCCCGGTAAACGGCGGCCGTAACTATAACGGTCCTAAGGTAGCGAAATTCCTTGTCGGGTAAGTTCCGACCTGCACGAATGGCGTAACGATGGCGGCGCTGTCTCCACCCGAGACTCAGTGAAATTGAAATCGCTGTGAAGATGCAGTGTATCCGCGGCTAGACGGAAAGACCCCGTGAACCTTTACTATAGCTTTGCACTGGACTTTGAGCTTGCTTGTGTAGGATAGGTGGGAGGCTTTGAAGTGGGGACGCCAGTTCTCATGGAGCCATCCTTGAAATACCACCCTGGCAACCTTGAGGTTCTAACTCTGGTCCGTCATCCGGATCGAGGACAGTGTATGGTGGGTAGTTTGACTGGGGCGGTCTCCTCCCAAAGAGTAACGGAGGAGTACGAAGGTGCGCTCAGACCGGTCGGAAATCGGTCGTAGAGTATAAAGGCAAAAGCGCGCTTGACTGCGAGACAGACACGTCGAGCAGGTACGAAAGTAGGTCTTAGTGATCCGGTGGTTCTGTATGGAAGGGCCATCGCTCAACGGATAAAAGGTACTCCGGGGATAACAGGCTGATACCGCCCAAGAGTTCATATCGACGGCGGTGTTTGGCACCTCGATGTCGGCTCATCACATCCTGGGGCTGAAGCCGGTCCCAAGGGTATGGCTGTTCGCCATTTAAAGTGGTACGCGAGCTGGGTTTAGAACGTCGTGAGACAGTTCGGTCCCTATCTGCCGTGGACGTTTGAGATTTGAGAGGGGCTGACCTTAGTACGAGAGGACCGGGTTGGACGAACCTCTGGTGTTCCGGTTGTCACGCCAGTGGCATTGCCGGGTAGCTATGTTCGGAAAAGATAACCGCTGAAAGCATCTAAGCGGGAAACTTGCCTCAAGATGAGATCTCACTGGAGCCTTGAGCTCCCTAAAGGGCCGTCGAAGACTACGACGTTGATAGGTGGGGTGTGTAAGCGCTGTGAGGCGTTGAGCTAACCCATACTAATTGCCCGTGAGGCTTGACCATATAACACCCAAACAATCTGCCCTCAGGTAGAGGGTGTCGATGGTGAAGTCGACAGAAAGCCGAAAATTTGCGAGAGCTACAAGCCTCTATCACGTATCCAAGGGATAGCGCCTAACCGCGACATCCCAACCGAATTGCTTGACGACCATAGAGCGTTGGAACCACCTGATCCCATCCCGAACTCAGTAGTGAAACGACGCATCGCCGATGGTAGTGTGGTGCTTCACCATGTGAGAGTAGGTCATCGTCAAGCTCCTATACGAAA
>NZ_QYYB01000017.1:0-7734 GCF_018221585.1 Pseudomonas sp. KB-10 | reverse complement strand
GGCTCCTGCGCCGTGCATCAGCACCAGCATGATCGTGCGCGCCGCAGCAATGTGCCGGTCAGTGATCATCAGGGCTTCTGGGGGGCGTTCGGGTGCTCGTGCTTCGCGTTCTGAGTCTAGCCCCCTGCCGGCCAGCCCCTTGGGGCTGGCTGCTGGGTACGCTGGCCTTTGGCTGCGGCAGTCAGGCTGCGGCCGACCCGGCCAGCGCCGGCAGTTGGAACCTGCTGATGCGCAACTACTTCCTGCACAACGACCTGCGCGACGATGCCGGTCGGCAGAGCTACCAGCAGGAATGGGCGCAGGGTTTCATCGGCACGCTGCAATCGGGCTTCACCGACGGTCCGGTCGGGCTGGGCGTGGATCTGCACGGCTTCGTCGGCATCAAGCTCGACGGCGGCCGTGGCCACGCCGGCACCGGGCTGCTGCCCGTGGATTCCGACGGCCGCAGCCATGGGTACGCCTCCGCCGGTGGCGCACTCAAGCTGCGTGCCGGCAACCACCTGCTGCGCGTCGGCGAGATGACGGTCGAGACGCCGGTGTTCGACACCGGCGACAAGCGCCTGCAACCGGAGTACGCCACCGGCCTGATGCTCGACAGCACCCTGTCACCCGACCTGCAGCTGCAGGCCGGGCGCTTCACCCGCTTCAGGAACCAGGACGGCAGTTCCGGCCATGACGACTTCGGCGGCGTAGGCGCATCGACCCGTGGCGCGGCCATCAGCCTGGCCGGCGCACGCCTGTTCGCGACGCGCGACGTCAGTGCCGCCGTCTACGCCGCGCAACTCGACGACACCTGGCGTCAGGGCTACCTCAATCTCAAGGCCCGTCACGCCGGCTGGACCCTGGACGGCAACCTCTACCGCACCCGCGATGAGGGCGCGGCCCGTGCCGGCGAGATCGACACCTTGGCCTACAGCCTGCTGGGCAGCTATCAGCGTGGCGCGCAAACCTTCACCGTCGCCTACCAGCGCGTCGACGGCGACACGCCCTTCGACTTCGTCGGCGGCGACTCGATCTACCTGGCCAACTCGGTCAAGTACGCCGATTTCAACGGCGCCGGGGAGCGCTCCTGGCAGGTGCGTTATGACCTGGACTTCGCCACCTTCGGCATCCCTGGGCTGAGTCTGATGGCGCGCTATGTACGCGGCCATGGCATCGATGGCAGCCACGCCCCGGCCGATGGCGCCTACACCGATACCCGCGAGCACAGCGGCGGGCGCCACTGGGAGCGTGACATCGACCTGCGCTACGCCGTGCAGCAAGGCCCAGCCAAGGACCTACGACTGAGCCTGTCCCACGTCAGTCACCGCGGCAACGACGCCCAGG
Organism: Pseudomonas sp. KB-10; assembly: GCF_018221585.1. Classification (NCBI taxonomy): domain Bacteria; kingdom Pseudomonadati; phylum Pseudomonadota; class Gammaproteobacteria; order Pseudomonadales; family Pseudomonadaceae; genus Pseudomonas; species Pseudomonas sp. KB-10. Next base: position 6,408 of record NZ_QYYB01000017.1, on the reverse strand, counting down.
CGCAACGCGACATCGACCGCCTCTACCTCATCATCGAATACCCACTACAAGGCCTGCTCTGACATGACCACCGCCAAGCAATCGCCCTGAGCTGCGTTGAACCCGAAAAAGTGTTTTGCCGCAGATAGCAATGGTTCCCAAACAAAGTTATTCCAACTTCTAAAACCGAGGATACAAAATGAACAGAATCAAGTTGCTGCTAGCAGCTAGCGCGTTATTCGCCACCTTGGCTGCAAACATCAGCCAAGCTGATATCACCACGCCACAGGCCACCAGCTACATCACTACCAAGGACGGAGTACAGCTGTATTACAAGGATTGGGGACCGAAAAACGGTCAAGTCGTTACATTCAGCCATGGCTGGCCGCTGAATTCGGACAGCTGGGAAGCACAGATGCTTTTTCTGGCCGACAAAGGGTACCGGGTGATCGCACACGACCGTCGTGGCCATGGCCGCTCCAGCCAGCCTTGGGATGGTAATGATATGGATCACTATGCCGATGACCTGGCAGCCGTCATTGAGGCCTTGCATCTCAAAGACGTTACCCTGGTCGGTTTTTCCACCGGTGGCGGTGAAGTGGCTCGCTACATAGGGCGCCACGGCACCCGTCGCGTGAAAAAAGCGGTGCTGGTGGCAGCCGTGCCGCCACTGATGCTTAAGACAGAGAGCAATCCCAACGGTGTGCCTATGGAAGTATTCGATGGTCTGCGCAAGGCTTCGGTGGACAATCGCTCGCAGCTTTACCTCGATATCGCCTCCGGTCCTTTCTTCGGCTTCAATCGGGAGGGTGCCACCCCATCGCAGGGTCTGATCCAGTCGTTCTGGGTACAAGGTATGCAGGCTGGCCATAAAAACACCTACGACTCCATCGCGGCATTTTCAGCCACCGACTTTCGTGATGACCTGAAGAAGTTCGACGTGCCGACTCTGGTGATTCACGGTGACGACGACCAGATCGTACCCCTAGATATCTCGGCGAAGGCCTCGGCATCCCTGATCAAGGGAGCCAAGTTGATTGTCTATGCAGGCGCGCCTCACGGCTTGGCGGACACCCACAAGGAGCGTTTGAATCAGGACCTTTTGGACTTCTTACAGAAGTAAGCCAGGCGCCGAAATGGCTAGTCAGCGGCAGGATTGTGGAGGCACAACGATCTAACCATGGCAGGGCCTGGCTCTCGATGGAGCAAGGCAAGAAGGGGCAGATCAAGTGGCTGAAATATGCTCACAGTTGTCGGCAAGATGGTGGATGCCACCAGCGCGGCCGACAAGCTGCCCCTGCCAACTTGTCCACGCGCGTCGAGACAGGAACTAATGCCGTGCCGCTGACTGTCATCATCCACGAGTGCCCCGGTTATTGGGCCGCGCACTAGCATCAATCATGCACGGCACAGCAATGTCCAGGCCACAGATCGCTTAAACAACTATGACAAGGTCCGCTGCGATGACCACCGCCAAACCGTCGCCCTGGGGCGCCCTGAACCACCGCACCTTCCGCTGGCTGTGGCTGGCCAGCATTGCCTCGAACATCGGCACCTGGATGCATGAAGTCGGCGCCGGCTGGCTGATGACCAGCCTGTCGGCCAACCCCATGCATGTGGCGCTGGTGCAGGTCGCCGGGTCGGCGCCGATGTTCCTGCTGGCGCTGCCGGCCGGGGCCATGGCCGATATCGTCGACAAGCGCCGCTATCTGCTGGGCGTGCAGCTGTGGATGGCCGCCGTGGCTACCGCACTGGCAACGCTCACCCTGCTCGGGCTGACCAGTGTCTGGCTGTTGCTGGGCATGACCCTGGCCATGGGCGTCGGCACCGCGCTGATGATGCCGGCCTGGTCGGCGCTGACTCCGGAATTGGTGAGCAAGCGCGACCTGCCCTCGGCCATCGCCCTGTCCAGCCTCGGCATCAATGTCGCCCGCGCGCTCGGCCCGGCCATCGCCGGCGTGCTGGTGAGCCTGAGTGGCCCCTGGGCGACCTTCGCCCTCAACGCCCTGTCGTTCTTCGCGGTCATGATCGTGCTGCTGACCTGGAAGCGCGAGCGCCAGGTCGCGACCTTTCCGGCCGAACGCCTGCTGGGTGCCATGCGCGCCGGCTGGCGCTATAGCCGCGCCTCGAAGCCCTTGCAGGCGGTATTGGTGCGCGCGGCGGCGTTCTTCATCGGTGCCAGCGCCGGCATGTCGCTGCTGCCACTGATCGTACGGGGCGAGTTGCAGGGCAGCGCCAGCGACTTCGGCCTGATGCTCGGCAGCGTCGGCGTCGGCGCTGTTCTCGGCGCCACCCTGTTGCCGCGCATTCGCGAGCGCATCAGCAGCGATCGCCTGGTGCTGCTGGCCAGCCTGCTCTACGCCCTGGTGCTGCTGGCCCTGGCCAGCGTGCGCCACTTCGCCGCCTTGCTGCCGGTGATGCTGCTCAGCGGCGCGGCGTGGATCGCCGTGCTGTCCAGCCTGCAGGTCGCTGCGCAGACCTCGGTGCCAGATTGGGTACGCGCACGGGCGCTGTCGGTGTACATCCTGGTGTTCTTCGGCAGCATGGCTGCCGGTGGCGCGCTCTGGGGTTTCGTCGCCAGCCATGCGTCAATTCCGCTGGCGCTGTTCGCGGCCGCCGGCTGCCTGGTGCTGGGCCTGCTACTGAGCGCCAGGTTCCCGCTGCCGGTCACCGCAAGCGAAGACCTCGCGCCCTCGCTGCACTGGCCTGCGCCGATTCTCGCCGACGAGGCCGATCTCGAGCGCGGCCCGGTGATGGTCACCCTGCACTACGACATCGCGGCCGAGCATGCTGCAGCCTTCCGCCAGGCGATGAGCGAAGTGGCGCGCATGCGCCGGCGCAACGGTGCCTTCTCCTGGGGGCTGGTGCAGAACAGCGAGAACCCACGGCACTGGCAGGAGTTCTTCTTCGACGAATCCTGGCTCGAGCACCTGCGCCACCACGGCCGGGTAACGCGTGCCGAGCAGCGCATCGAGGCTGCCGCCCGGCAGTTCCAGACGGCCGGCGTGGCGATCCGTATCGATCACTTCCTGATGCCGGCCCGGCAGGCCGCTCAGCCAGCCGAGGTTGGCCAGGCCGCGTCGTGACACCATGGCCGCCCAGCACCCGCTGGGCGGCTCATCTTTATGCGCCGAAGGCGCCGTTAGCCCTGGCTGACGGCGCCTTCGGCATTTCTAGGCCATGTCGCTCTGGCTGAATTCCTCGGCGAGGAAATCGATCAGCGTGCGCACCGAAGGCAGCAGGCCGCGCCGCGACGGGAAGATGGCGTGGACGATGCCGCACTTGGGCGCCCAGCCCGGCAGCATCTCCACCAGCTTGCCGGCGGCCACATCTTCGCGCACGGCAATGCAGGGCAGGTGGACGATCCCAACGCCTGCCAGCGCAGCGTCGCGAAGGGCTCGCAGGTCATCGGTGATCATCCGTGGCCGGTGCGCGATCAACAGACGCCCGTCGTCCGGGCCAAGCAGCTCCCACTGGTAGTCGCGTTGCGACCCACCCCAATGCAGGCTCGGTAAACTGCCCAGGTCCTCGGGCTGGAAATCCTTCGGCAGCGACGCCAGCAGATCTGGGTGACCGACCAGGCACTGGGTGCTGGCGGCCAGTACCTTCATCACCATGTCGGTGTTTTCCAGAGGCGGAAAACGCACCCGCAGGGCCACGTCGAAGCCCTCATGCAGCAGGTCCACTCGGCGGTTGGTGCTCTCGATGTACAGCTCCACCAGCGGGTACTTGAGCATGTAGCGCGTCAGCATCGGCCCGACCCAGGAATTGAGCAGCGTGGTCGGGCAGGCCAGGCGTACCAGGCCGCGCGGCTCGGCGCGGTTGCGTTCGATCACCTCCGCCGCGCCTTCGGCCTCCACGCGCATGGCCAGGCAGCGCTGGTAATACTCCTGACCGATTTCGGTGAGCGACAGGTGTCGGCTGGTGCGATGCAGCAGGCGAACGCCGAGGCTTTCCTCGAGTTGAGCGATGCGCCGGCTGAGCTTGGACTTCGGCATGTCCAGCGCACGCCCCGCCGCGGCGAAGCCGCCTTGCTCCACCACTTGCGTGAAGTAGTAGAGGCTGTTGAGGTCTTCCATTGATCGTTCTCCAAATGGAACGCTAGAGGCAATTTTCGCAGTCTAGTCGGAAAAGGGTCTCGAATTTAATCTTTCTTCCATGCAGTGACGCACTGCTGAACGAAAACCCACTCACCGGCGTAGCCGGCACATTGAAAACAATTCGAGGACTTCACCATGACCAACGCCACCTACAACCGCCTGGACAAAGACAACGCCGTCGTTCTGCTGGTCGACCACCAGGCTGGCCTGCTCTCGCTGGTGCGCGACATCGAGCCGGACAAGTTCAAGAACAACGTGCTGGCCCTGGCTGATCTGGCCAAGTTCTTCAACCTGCCGACCATCCTCACCACCAGCTTCGAAACCGGCCCCAACGGCCCGCTGGTTCCCGAGCTGAAGGAAATGTTCCCGGACGCGCCGTACATCGCCCGCCCTGGTCAGATCAACGCCTGGGACAACGAAGATTTCGTCAAGGCGATCAAGGCCACCGGCAAGAAGCAACTGATCATCGCCGGCGTGGTCACCGAAGTCTGCGTAGCGTTCCCGGCCCTGTCGGCCATCGAAGAAGGCTTCGACGTGTTCGTGGTCACCGATGCCTCGGGCACCTTCAACCAGATCACCCGCGACTCGGCGTGGCAGCGCATGACTCAGGCCGGCGCACAGCTGATGAACTGGTTCGCCGTGGCCTGTGAGCTGCACCGCGACTGGCGCAACGACGTGGAAGGCCTGGCCAAGATCTGCACCGATCACATCCCGGACTACCACAACCTGATGACCAGCTACAGCGCCTTGACTACAAGCAAATGAACCCTTGGTGGGCGGAATTAGAGCACACATGTACAAGGTTTCGTTGTTCCTAGCTGTATAGCATCTGTTAGCTCTGGGAACACTCGAGCAAAGAACCGTTTACTGCGAGCCATCAGCCATCTTTTTACTGGCTGATGGCTACCCCCCTACTGCAAGCAATTATCGATTGGAGAATATGTAATGGCTAACCAAAAGAATCTTCCGGCAAAGAAAACCGCAGGCTTCGGCGTCGCTTGGGAGGGCTTGTACGGCTATGTGCAGGCCGTTCAGGTGAAGGACACAATCTACCTCTCTGGTCAGTTGAGTCATGATACCGAGGGCAATCTCGTAGCACCGGCAGTTCTGAACGAGAGTGGCAGTCCCGTTGACTTCTCTACGATGGAAGACCAAATGCGGCAGACATACAGCAATATTGTCGATCTGCTGGCTGAGTTCGGTGCGACTCTGGACCATGTGGTGGAGGAAACACTGTTTGTGATCGACGTGCCTGCAGCATTCGCGGCTGCTGGTAAAGTTCGCAAAGAATTCTACGGCGCTGAAGTACCTCAAGTCGCCAGCAACCTGATTGGCGTATCTAGTCTTGCGTTCCCTCAGCAACTGATCGAAATCACTATCCGTGCTGTGATTGAGTAAATCAGTTTCCGAACTGCTGTCAGCTCAAGCGTACATCGAGCCCAGCATGATCGTTATAGGCGTATGAGCCGATTAGGAATAATAATCGCCTCATACGCCTTGTGCTTTGGAGGCATTGCCGCTCGCCGAGCGGCAATGCATCAAGCTAAGGCGCTTGCTCCAAACGAAGGAAAAAAGAGCTCAGCAGCAAGAAAGCGTACATCTCAATTGCTGCTACTCAGCGTCCGCTTTTGGCCGGTTCCGGCCAGTTACCAACTGACGAGACACGTTGCTGTCACCACCCGTGGTGACGGCTCTCCCCTTTCCAAAGCAGGGGTTCTTGCCCCCTCAAAATCAAGAAAAATAGACGGTTTCCACCCGGCCGCTGCGCTGGGTGGAGCCTCCGCGATTTTTCCTGATTTTTTCACGACCGCCTTAGTCGCCCTAGTCGGCAGGGGTTCATGCGCAGCGCAAGCGCAGAACCCTGAAGACGAAGGAGCGAAATCCATGAGCGAATACATCAGGATCTACGTTGCCGACCTGGCCGCCTACAACGCCGGTCACCTGCATGGCGTCTGGATCGATGCCACCCTGGGGCTGGACGACATTCAGGCGCAGGTCAGTGCCATGCTGGCAGCCTCACCGGTCGAGAGTGCGGAGGAATATGCCATCCACGACTTCGAGGGCTTCGACGGCTACCGCCTCGGCGACTACGAGGGCCTCGAAAACGCCCATGAGATCGCCTGCTTCATCGAGGAATACCCCGCGTTCGGCGGCGCCCTGCTCGACCATTTCAACGACCTGGAGCAGGCGCGCAAGGCGGCCGAGGAAGATTACTGCGGCTGCTACAGCTCGCTGGCCGACTACGCCCAGGAGCTGACCGAGGAAACCAGCAGCATTCCGCAGCACCTGGTCATGTACATCGATTACCGCGCTATGGCCCGTGACATGG
>NZ_QYYB01000016.1:0-11712 GCF_018221585.1 Pseudomonas sp. KB-10 | reverse complement strand
TCGTAAGGATTTATGATGGTAGACCATTGATAGCATCAAAAACCTCACGACCTTGAGGATTTCTATCAATTCACTTGGGCGCAAAAGGAAATCCACTTTCCGCGTTTAGCGTGGATCAGCGGCTTGGTGCGGCTGATATCCGAGGGCGGCACCACTAGGTACAAAAACACCGGATGCTTAGCCGAGATCAGGTCGGCGATGCGCCAGTCGCAGCGCGATGTGACTTCGGCCATCGTCAGGTCACGGTACAGGCCGAGGAAGGACTGGGCCGGCGTAGAGCACGTGCAGGATGGCGCCGACCAGCAGCGCATGGTAGGTCTTCTCCTAGTGGTTTCGCCGCTCCAGCGCGCCCTCCGGATCGACCAGAATATCGGAGATGTCCTGCAGATCGCGCACCTCGTGGGTGCCGCGACGCAGTGATGTCGTGAATCACGCCGAAGCTGGCCAGGAGAGCAGGGTGGGTACCATCAGGCCGACGCCCTTGCCCGAGCGGGTCGGCGCAAAGGTGAGAACATGCTGGGGGCCTTCGTGACGGCTGGTACTGGTCTTTTAACTGGCCGAGGAAAACACCCGCCGTCTGGGGCAGGCCAGCTTTGCGAACTCCGTCCGTATCGGCCCAGCGCGCCGAGCCATAGGTCGTGACCCGGCGAGCCTGGCGCGCCCGCCAGATAGCCATGCCGATGGCCACCCCTAATGCCAGCAGGCTAGGGCGATGGCAGTGCAGATGGAGGCGGCCAGTTCCACTCTCGCTGCGGCAGGACGCAGGGTGCAAACCGCCATCCGTGCGGGGGAAGTAGAGCCGGCACTGCATGCCTACCAAGAAGAGCACGGCATTGACCTGCTCGTGACAGGCGCCTATTGGCATTCTCGAATCCGGCAGTTCCTGTGGGGAGCACCACTACCCACATGTTGCGCACTACGACCACTCCGTTGCATCTGTTGCGCTAGGTCGGTGAAGGGGCAGCACGGACTTGAAGGCGCGGGCCAGTTTCCTCAACAGGAGACTCAAACTAAACCTCCTCCAGCACATGTGCTTGTGATACTGATTTATTTTCAGCTAGGAGAGGTGGATAAGTTCTGAGGTTAGGCTAAATGCTATTTATTGATAATAATTCGCATTAATGGTAGTTTGCTGATCCCTTCCTCAACTCTTTCCGCTCCGTGTCCGACTCGCGCCACAGACTCGATCTCTATCTCTCGCACCGTTCAGGGCTTGTCGACTATGCGGCCCCCATTGTCGGTAGTCGCGCTGGTGCGGAAGATGTTGTGCAAGAGGCGTGGCTGCGCTTTGTCGCTGTCCAGGGTGCGATCACCCAGCCAGCCTCTTACCTGTACCGCATCGTGCGTAACCTTGCGCTCGATCATGTCCGTCGAGATCGCGGCGAGAGCAGTGGTGACGACGCTTCTTGGCTGGATAGCATCGCCGACCAGGCTCCGGGACCTGAGGCTCACGCCGTCAGTCGTAATGAGCTGCAGCGTGTCGGTGAAGCGCTTGAACGGTTGCCGGAACGCACGCGCCGTGCATTCGAGCTCTACCGCCTGCAGGGCTATACGCTCCAGCAAGTGGCTGATGCCATGGATATCTCGATAGGCACAGTTCACCAACTGGTGCACACCGCATTGCGCAGCTGTGTCGACGCGCTGGAGTAGTTATTAGTTGAAAGTCTCCATTGCCTGCAACGTCTTTTGGTCATCAGTAATGTCCTGTGCGACCCTGTGCGACCTTTTTCGGAGCGACTAACGACAATGACCGGCGATCACCGCGACCCAGTGGACTTGGCTCTGGAGTGGCTGCTGCAGGTGCAGCAGAACCCGGAAGATAGTCAGCTGCGTGAGCGTCTCGCTGACTGGCTGGCTAGTGATGATGCGCACCTCATCGCTTATCGCAAGGCTGAGAGAGTGTGGGGAATCACCGGCCTGCTGCCACCACGGCAGCATCCGGTCGAGTTGCCTTCAGCTGTTTCGAGGGTGCAACCAGCTAGGTCAGAGCCCCACCGTCGACGACGTTTTGCACGGGCAGTCGCTGCTGTGGCTGCATGTTGCACGTTGGCGCTGCTGGTGCAGCAGCTCCACCCAACTCTACGTGCGGATGTAGTGACCGCTACCGGCGAGCGCAGAGAGGTACAGTTGCCGGACGGTAGCCAGTTGAGCCTCGATGCGCAGTCTTCCGTTGTCCTCGACTTCGCTGATGGGCGTCGCGAGGTTCGGGTGCTAACGGGGCAGGCTTACTTCGAGGTAGTGAAGGATTCTGCGCACCCCTTCCGTGTGCTCACCGGTCAGTTGAGCGTGACTGTGACTGGTACGGCGTTCAACGTCGACAGCATGCGCCAGCGGGTCAATGTTACGGAGGGCAGTGTTCGCGTCTCCGGACCTCATTCTGCCGAAGCCAGTCTGCTTCCTGGGCAAGGTGTGGAGCTCTCTGCTGACGGTGCTCTGCAGTCAAATGATCAGCCTATTGGACAGGTTGCTGCGTGGCGGCAGGGGCGTCTGATCCTGCGTCAGGAACGCATCGCTGATGTTATTGATGCTTTGCGCCCTTACTGCAGTGACGTCTTGCTGTTGCGTGACAGCGAATTTGGCGAGAAGCGTATCACTGGCGTGTACGACCTCGACGACCCTGATAATGCTCTTCGCGCGATCCTGCGCATCCATGGTGGCGAGCTGTCACGAGTGGGGCCAATTTTGCTTATTGGCGGCAGGGGTTAAATTTTTTTCGAAGATTTCTGAAAAAGCTGGTGCCTCACTGCGTCTTTGCTCCCGAGCGATCCAACTGATACGGATTCGCATTAAACTTTATCGGGGAGTTCGCGGTATATGCAGGTGCTCAGAACACGCAGCCGTCCACGCCTATCCGTACTGGCACTGACCCTTGGCACTCTGTTATCCAGCATGTCGGCCGCTGCGGCACAGGATGGTGCTGCGGGTTTGGTGCAGGTCCGCCACTTTTCTATCCAGGCCCAGTCACTGACGGAGGCACTGATCGAGTTTGCTCAGCAGAGTGGTGTGCAGGTCAGTGCGGACGCCGGACTGCTCGATGGCGTACGCAGCTCCCCAGTCGAGGGGGAGCTGAGCGGTGGGGACGCCCTGCAGCAGTTGCTACGCAGCACCGATATCGAATGGCAGCTTAAGCATGGTGTCCTGACGCTCCAGAGGCGCCGGGAGCAAAACGACTCTCTTATCCTGAGTAGTACGGTTGTTTTGGGGCAGGCGGAGAATCCTTATCAGGGCGAAGAGCGGATTGATCGACGCGCCATCGAGAACTTCCCTGGCGCCAATGGCGACTTGACTAGCCTGCTGAAAATGCATCCGAACGTGCGCTTCGACACCACCCAGCAAAGTTCAAACACCCCCGGTGAGCTGAACCCGGCGGATATCAGTATCAACGGTGCCAGGTTCTACCAAAACAACTTCATGGTCGATGGCGTCAGTATCAACAACGACCTGGATCCCGCAGCCAGCAGTGCTAGCCGCAACAACTACAACGGTATCTACGACCTGCCTAGCAATGCTTTCGGCATCGCCCTCGACGCCGACTTGTTGGAAGAGGTGCGGGTCTACGACAGCAACGTACCGGCGGAGTACGGGCGCTTCAACGGCGGGGTGGTCGATGCCATCACCCGCCGCCCGCGCGAGGGCTTCCACGGCAAGGCCTCGGTCAGCATGAGTCGCTCGGAGTGGACCGAGTATCACCTCAATGGCGATGAGATCAGTGACGAGGAGTTCGAGCTTTCCAGCGACCAGGCCAACCAGCCGGAATTCAAGAAACTCACCCAGCGCCTGATGCTCGAAGGGATGGTGACGGAGAACTTCGGTCTGATCGGCAACTTCGTGCGTAAGACTTCGGAGATCCCCGTCTACTCCTATGACGGCGGCTATCAGAGTCAGGCCGACTCGAGCAAACGCGAGCAGACCCGCGAGATCAACAACTACATGCTCAAGGGATTCTGGACGCCCAACGATCGGCTCGATCTGACATTTGGCCTGGTGGATGCACCCGCTGGGGGGCAGTACTACAAGGCCAACCAGAAGAACTCCGGCTTCACCATCGATCAGGGCGGGCAGACCGCCATGCTTCAAGCCGTCTGGTCCGGTGATGCGGTGACCTATACCAACAAGCTGTCCTACAAGATGGTGCAAACCTCGCGCGATGCCGACAGCAACGTGCTCAAACAATGGCGCTGGTCGCAGGCAAAGAACTGGGGCAATCCCTACCGCAACGGTGCTCTGTCGAACACCGCCACTAGTATCGAGGGCGGCATGGGAGATCTGGAGCAAAGCCAGACCGGCTACGAGTACAGCCTCAAGGGCGAGCTGCAGGCGTTCGACTTTCTTGGTGCCACACACCGTGTGAGCAGCGGGCTGGAGATTGGCTATCAGAAGGCCCGTTACGAAGTCACGGAAGACTCCTGGACTGCCTCTACGCCCTACCTGACCACCTTCAGCGGCAGTACTTCCTGCGCTACCGCGAGCGGCGCGCAGGATAGCGAATACTGTTCGGTCAGCGTCAATGCCACGGGCACCGCGCAGCGCCAGTATTTCCGTAATCTCAATTACTATCGTGCCGGCGAGATCAACGTCGAGCAGACCGACTTCGCCCTGTTCCTGCAGGACGATATCCAGATCGGCCGTCTCAATCTTCGTCCGGGTCTGCGCCTGGACGGCGACGACTACATGGACAAGAAGACCCTGGCACCACGCTTCGCCGCTAGCTACGACTTTTTCGGCGACCAGAGCAGCGTGCTTAGCGGCGGCCTCAACCGCTACTACGGACGCAACCTGTTCAAGTACCGCCTGGCCGACGGCCGTGAGTCACTGCGCTGGCGTGCCACTCGGGGTACCTCGACCGGCGATATCATTACCGATTTCGGTACCATGGTGAACTACGGGGTGGATGAGTCCAGCTTCCGTAGCCTGGATATCCCCTACGACGACGAGTGGACCCTGGGCTTCGCTCAGGAGCTGGCCGGTCTGCGCTTCGACCTCAAGTACGTGCACCGCGACGGCCATGACCAGGTGGTGCGTGCTCGCGCTCGGGACCTGGGCCTGGAAGAGGGCGACGGCAGCAACACCATTGCCAACTATTACACCTACACCAATGCCGGTGAGAGCCGCAGCGAGACGGTGACCCTGAGCATCACCCCGCTGCGCAACCTGCGCTTTGCCGGCACCCTCACCACCTGGCAGCTGGCGCTGGACTGGAACGAGACACAGAGCAACAACTCGAGCTACGAGCAGCTCTTCAATCAGGAGGCGCTTGCCGACGATGACGTGTATTTCGATGGCAAGTTGATGCCTTACAGCGAGCTGCCTACGGATAACTTCAATCGCCCCTGGACGGCACGCTTGAGCACCGTGACCAGCCTTCCGCAGTTGAACCTGACTTGGAGCAACTTCTTCCGCTATCGCGGTGCCTACGAGCAGATCTTCCAGAGCAATCCCGACAGCATCGTGATTGACGGCACCACCTACGACTATTACCAGACTGAACAGGTGCGCGCAGCGCCTACCTGGGATACCCGCATCAAGTGGGAGATTCCCACAGCAGATGAGCAGGCCCTGTATGTCGCCCTGGATATCACCAATGTCACTGACGAGGTCAATGACATTGTCAGCGACAGCGGCACTTTGAGTTACGAGATCGGCCGCCAGTACTGGCTGGAAGTCGGCTACACCTTCTGAGCATAGCGAGAACGCTTGATGAAAATGATACGCACGGGGCTGCTGGCCTCGCTGGCGCTGTTCGGCGTCGCCTGCACCCAGCAGCCTTCCGCTGAGGCTCCCACTTCTGCACCCCGTGATGAGCGAGTCTTGGAGGGGCGCCTGGAAAATGGTCTGCATTATCGCCTTGTGTCGACCCAGGATCAGCCCGGGCGTCTGGATATTCGCCTGCGCGTCAATGCTGGCTCGGTGGATGAAGATGCCGATCAGGTCGGGGTTGCCCACTTGCTGGAACACATGCTGTTCTACAACCTCGACGCTCGACAGCATAACGTGCGCCAGCGGCTGCAGGCCGCCGGATGGGTGCAGGGCCGTCACTTCAATGCCATGACCAGTGCCGAGCGCACCCTGTATCTGCTGAGCCCGCCTGCTGGCAATCAGGACACCGAACTGGCGCTGCAGGCGCTGGCGCAACTGCTGCTGAAGCGCGACTTTGGAGCGGCTGAACTGGAGTCGGAGCGGCCAATCGTCATCGAGGAATGGCGTGGCGGCTTGGGTGTGGCGCAGCGCATGAACGACCAGCGGCGTGACAGTCAGCGTGTCGGCTCGCGCTATGCCGGGCACGCGCCGATAGGTTCCGAGACGGCTATTCGCCAGGCTACGGTGGCCAGCTTGTGGGACTTCCATCAACGCTGGTATGCGCCCAACAACATGCAGCTGAACATCGTCGGCGATTTCGAGCCGGCGCTGCTGGTGGCGCAGATTGCCCGAGCGCTGGGCGACGCACCGCGCCGCGAGCTGCCGCGGCGAGAGCTCGATTTGCCGTATCAACCTGGCCTCAAGGCGTTCCGTTTGCACGACAGTGAAAGCGGCAGCCACCAGGTGAATCTGCTATTCCGTGGCCACTACCAAGCCAATCGTGCCGATTCGTCTGCGGGACAGCGCGAGCGCCTGCTTGACCGTTTAACCACGCGCATGCTGCAAGTACAGCTGCAGCGCCAGGCGGTGCCGGAAGGCGTGCGCACTTTCAGCATGCAGCGCGCCCAGTTCGGTACGCGGTCCGAGGTGCTGGCGCTGTCTGCCGCGCTGGACGAATCGGTACATGAGCAGGCGTTGCAGGCGCTACTGGAGGAGGTGCAGCGCATCCGCCGCTTCGGCTTCTACCAGGCAGACCTGGATCGAGAGAAAGACAAGCTGCGCAAGGTCGCGGAGAACATGCTGGAGCGTGGTGACGAGCGTGACTTTACCGACTGGGTGCAGCTGTTGAACGATCCGAGCCAGGCTGAGCGGCGTATCCAGAGGCGCAGCACGATTGCCCGCAGTAGCCTAGAGTTGCTCGAGTCCATTCGACTCGATGAGATTGACCAGCGGCTGCGGCGCTGGACTGACAGCCAGGATCTGGTACTGCAGATGAGCGCGCCTAACGGTCGGCCGCTGCAGCTTCCCGATGCGACGCGCTATCAGCGGCTGCTGGCCGCTATAAATGTTGCAGCCCTGGCTGAGCCTACACCCTACGTGCCGCCTGCACCGGTAAGCGTGCCAGAGCTGCCAGCGGCGGTGCGGCAAGGCAGCGTGCTCGGCACGCGGCATTACGAGGCGGAGCGGGTGCAGTACTGGACGCTGAGCAACGGCGATCAGTTGGTCTGGCTGCGGCACCCCGATGCAGCGGGCAAGGCATACCTGCAGATCTATGCCAGCAGCGGCTACCGGCGTCCCGGCACCCAGCCCTGGCTGGAGCAGAGCGCCAGCCAGATGGTCTGGGCCAGCGCGCCGCAAGGCTTCGACGAGGCGCAATGGCAAGCCTGGCAGCAGCGCGAGCGCCTGCACTTGGGGCAAGAGCAGCAGGCTCTGCATACAAGCTTCAGTGCCGAAGTGGATGCACAGCGTTTGCCCGAGCTGTTCGCACTCTATCGCACGCGTGTCACTCTGCCTTCACTGCCCCTGAAGGCCGTGGTGCAGGTACGCAATGACCTGGGCCGCAGCCTGCACAAGCAGCAGCCGACCGCTCGACAGACTCAGGAGCAGGCGCTGGCGCAGCTGCGTTTCGGCCCGCAGCCAAGCGGCCTGCCCGATGCCGCCGAGCTGGCCGGCCTGAACCGCGAGCAGCTCCTGGCTGCCTGGCAGCGACAGATGGCCGCGCCGGTCACCTACTATCTGGTGGCCGATGTGCCGGAGGCGCAACTGCGTGAGTGGGTCAGCCGCGAGCTGGCCGGCATCCCGCGTACTGCCGTGGCAGGTGCTGAGCCCCTGTTGCAGCTTCCGGGCGCACGCCGTCAGCGCGTGCTCGGCGCCATCGAACCTCGTGCCACCCTGCAGGTGCTGGGCTACTCCGAACACCCCTGGACGCCGGAAGACGCCGTGCGTGTGGCCAGCCTGCGCCAACTCGCCAGCGAGGAGCTCAAAGCGCGTTTGCGTGGCGAGGCGCGAGGCCTCTATCAACTGACCTTCGACAGCGAGTTGAACCCGCGCACTGGTCGACTGGAGACGCGCTTGCTGTTCAGTTGTGACCCGCAGCGCCTGGATGAACTGTGGCGCCAGGCCGATGCCGTGCTGCGCGAACTGCCACAGCAGATCGACGCCGCCAGGGTCGCGCGCCTGCGTGAGGAGCTGCGCCGTGAGGAGCGGCAGCGGTTGGAGGATGGGGCCACGCAGTTGCATCGCTTGATTCTCAGCGACAGGCGCTGGGGTGACCCGCGCTACCTGGCCACTCAGGGTGGCCTGGCCGATGCCTTGCAGCCGGAGGCGCTGCGAAGGTTGGCCGAGCAGTTGCTACCAGCCGACAACCGCGTTCGCCTGGAAGTATTGCCGCGTCCGGAGCCCGAGGCATGAGGCTGCTGCGTACCTTTCTGCGTCTGGTAGGCCCCTACTGGCTGGATAAGCGCAACTGGCAGGCCTGGCTGTTGCTGGCCAGTATCATTGGCCTCGGCCTGGGCATCGTACAGATCAACGTCCTGATCAACGCCTGGAGCAAGACCTTCTACGATACCCTGGGCGAGTTCGACACTGATGCACTCTATGGGCTGATGGGCGAGTACTCGCTGTATATCGGCATTTTCGTGCTGATCGCTGTGTACAAGGCTTGGCTACGCAAGGCTCTGCTGCTGCGCTGGCGACAGAGCATGAGCGAGCGCCTTATCGGCGACTGGCTAGACGGCCAAGCCTACTATCGGCTGGGCTTGGACGGCGAGCCGGACAATCCGGACCAGCGAATTGCAGAGGACGTCAATCTGCTGGTCACGCGCAGTGTCGACCTATTGGTGTCTTTCATCACCAATATGGCTCAGGTTATCGCGTTCGTCGGCATCCTTTGGGCGCTGTCCGGCACCCATGAGTTCGAACTGTTCGGCTATCAGTGGCAGGTGGAGGGTTATCTGGTATGGATTGCCGTCATCTACACACTGATCGGTACACTTTTTACCCATTGGCTTGGGCGTCCTTTACACCGTCTCAATTATGCCCAGCAAAGTCGTGAAGCTGACTTTCGCGCCGATCTGCTGCGTAAACGTGATCATGCTGAGCAGATCGCGCTCTATCGGGGGGAGGAGGCTGAGTATCAGCAGCTACGTATGCGCTTTCAGGCCATTGCCGAGAACTGGTGGCGGTTGATGGTGCGCGAGCGCAACCTGGGTTTTTTTGTGGTCGGTTACGATCGCGTGAGTAACATCATTCCAATCTTCGCTGCATTGCCGCTGTTCCTGGCCAAGACCATCACCCTGGGCGGTCTGATGCAGATACGTACTGCCTTTACAGCAGTACAAGGGTCACTGAGCTGGTTTATCAGTGCCTACACCACGCTGGCCGAATGGAGCGCAACCGTCGAGCGTCTTGGTCAGTTTGAGGAGGCCATCTCGCGCACCCGTCATCACGTTCGGGAACCGTTATGTGGTGAATGTCTGCGGTTGGATCGGGTGGATATCCTGCTGCCAAACGGCGAACCTTTGTTGTGTGACCTGCGTGGGCAGGTGCTGTCGGGGGAGTGGGTACGTCTGGCAGGCCCCAGCGGCCTTGGCAAATCCACCTTGCTGCGGACGCTACAAGGCTTGTGGCCTTACTGTCGTGGAGTCTGGCAGTTGCCTACTGGGCGCAGTTTGCTGTTGCCGCAGAAACCATACCTGGCAGCGTTGCCGCTCCGTGAATTGTTGGTCTACCCGTCGGTTGAAAAGGTGGCAGATCAGCGCCTATGCGAGGTGCTTGAGCTCGTCGGGTTGCAACACTTGGTCACTCAGCTTGAGCGTCAGACCGAATGGGAGCGGGAGCTTTCAGGTGGAGAGCAACAGCGCCTCGGGCTGGCAAGGGTCCTGCTGTACCGGCCCAGCACGCTCTATCTAGATGAGTCGACCAACCAGCTTGATGACCAGGCCGCCCAGTCACTTTTGGCTATGCTCCGGCGCGAGTTGCCTGAGTGCACGGTGATTGGAGTCAGTCACCAGCAGCGTGTCCAGTCGTTGTTTGATCGGAACTTGGAGTTGACCGCGCAACACGGAAAAATGACTACTGCGCTACCTGCATAGGCCGTGTCTGGTAGTGATGGCTTGGAGGGCAGTAGATTTCCGGGTTGTACTTTTTGCACGCCAATACCATACCGGTGCCAGTTCAGAGATGAACGGTGTCTATTTTGGCAACATATGCACCCTCTGACGCGCGTCATGCAGAGTAGTGAAGGCAGATTCGTTGAGTTAAGCAGCGATATAGGCGTTGCAGGAATGGGGAGGCTTCAAAAGCGTCTCTACGCTCTGTAGATCCATGGATTTTCAATTCCCACAAAAAAGCCGCCTTTGAGGCGGCTTCTTGCAGAACATCACTGTCATGCTGCGGGCATACAGCGAGAGGCAATTATTTCAGGCAAGCGCCTGAGTCTCTCTAATGCTCTTCGCTTCTTCGAGCACCTTGCGCTGGCTTTCGATGGCGCGAGCAGATGCAGCGCCATAAGCGGCGCGCTTAGCAGCATCAGAAGGGCTCGGGTTGCCCGCATGAACTCTTTTCATCGATTAGGCCTCGGTTAAAATTCGATCAAGCTCAGTGGCAGAGTATCCAAAGGTGACCAGAGCGTCAATTTCGTCAGCGCCGACGTTGAGCTCCACGGCTTGGTTACTCCCGTCAGTGTCTTTGACGATCAGGTCAACCTTGAGTTGCAGGCGAAAGCTCTGTTTCAGCACCTTCACAACCTCCTTCGCTGCGAAAAGCTGCCTGATGAACTCGGCCTTCGGGATGTTTCTTCCCTCAGTGAGCTCCCGGGCTTTCACAAACTCCCAGGCAAGCAAGGGATCCTGATAGACATATACGATAGTGATGTCCCTGTTGCGTCTCAAGGAACGCTCGACGTTTCGTCGAGCTACCTGCTCGTTAGCAAGCGTTCCATCCAGCAAAAATGACTGGCGTTGCTCAAGGACAAGGTCATGCAAGCGCTCGACGATGCTGTTCACGGCTCGTTGGAACAGCCGAGAGTTGTTACCTGTGTACTCGGGAAAATAGACACGTAGGTCATCTGGGTCGATTCGCAGAGCTCTCGCCCCGACATCTTCGAAGCCTGCAATCAGGGCTTTGGAAACCTCCGTCTTACCCGCGCCAGGGGAGCCTGCCATGAAAACCGAGACAGGCGTTTCCTCCCCAGGATATGCCCTGACATCTGCTATTTCTCTGGCGATGCGAGTCCTGTTTGCCTTTGCGAAGGCAATTGCCCGCTGCTCAATACCTACTTCTTCTTCCGTCATCGACCGTGGCAGTACTCTCGGCTTTGGTGACGAAGCCTAACAGCGTGGCGACAGCATGTCCTCAACTCGACGCTGCCTTCCTGAACACCCGATCCCTCGCCATAAAAGCTTCCAGCATGTGCGGGATGAGCGTCAGGGCGTCGACCTCTTCGCCATAGGTATGCGAATGCAGTGCCGCGTAGCGCTCGAGGTCGGCCTTCAGGCTGGCGGGGCAAGTGAAGGTCAGCTTCAGGTTCTCGGTTTTCGGCAGCGGGCCGAGACGCAGTTTGGTCGTGCTCATTGCGAACTCCTTTGTTGAACGGTGATGGGCTGGTAGGGGCGCAGCACCAGATCGCGGTTGACG
>NZ_QYYB01000015.1:0-16799 GCF_018221585.1 Pseudomonas sp. KB-10 | reverse complement strand
TCGAGCTGACGCGATAGCCGGTCCAGGCGCTTGGCCATGGCCACCTCGCGCTGCTCGCCAGACTCGGGTGACAGCCAGGAGGCTAACGCCGCAGCGATGATTGAGGACTTCGACACGCCCTTGGTGATCGCCAATTCGTTCAGGCGCTTGGCATGCTCGGGTTGGATAAATAGGTTGAGGCGGGCTCGGCTCATAGGGCTATTCCATCGTCAGGGTCGAGGGCGGCCAGCCGCGCCACGCGCTGCAAGCGCGGATCCGGCTGGGTGGGGAAGGGAGTGGGGATGTCGTCCTCGTCGAGCAGCAGCAGGTCGCTGGCCAACTCGTCGTGATCCGGCAACTGGGCGAGTTCCGCCAACTCCGGCTGACGGCGTGGGCCGCCTTCCTCGACGGTCTCGTCATCGCTCAGGTCGGCCGCTGAAGCGTCTACGGCCTCAGGCACGGCCAGGCCGCTCCAGTCGTCCGGGCGTGGCGCCGGTGCGTCGGCGTAGTGGCCCGGCTGCAAGCGCGGCGCCGGCAGAACCCGGCTCTGGAAGTTGGCGTCGGTGAAGTAGCGCAGCTTCTTCGCGCGGATCGGTGCGAGGCCCGAAAGCATCACCACGGCCTCGTCGCTGGGCAGCTGCATCACCTCGCCCGGAGTCAGCAGCGGGCGTGCGGTTTCCTGGCGCGAGACCATCAGATGGCCCAGCCAGGGCGCCAGGCGGTGGCCGGCATAGTTGCGCTGCGCGCGCAGTTCTGTAGCAGTGCCCAGGGTCTCGGAGATCCGCTTGGCGGTGCGTTCGTCGTTGGTGGCGAAGGTCACCCGCACATGGCAGTTGTCGAGGATCGAGTGATTCTGGCCGTAGGCCTTGTCGATCTGGTTCAGCGATTGCGAAATGAGGAAGGCGCGCAGCCCATAGCCGGCCATAAAGGCCAGGGCCGTCTCGAAGAAATCCAGCCGCCCCAACGCCGGAAACTCATCGAGCATCAGCAGCAGCTTGTGCCGGCGTTCGATGCCGTCGGAGCCGTCGAGGGACTCGGTCAGGCGCCGGCCGACCTGGTTGAGGATCAGGCGGATCAGCGGCTTGGTCCGGCTGATATCCGAGGGCGGCACGACCAGGTACAACGATACCGGATGCTTGGCCGAGATCAGGTCGGCGATGCGCCAGTCGCAGCGTGAGGTGACTTCGGCCACCGTCGGGTCGCGATACAGGCCGAGGAAGGACATGGCCGTGGACAACACACCCGAGCGCTCGTTGTCGCTCTTGTTCAGCACTTCCCGCGCGGCTGAGGCCACCACTGGATGTGGTGCATCGCCCAGGTGCGGCGTGGTCATCATCCGGTGCAGGGTCAGCTCGAAGGTGCAGGCCGGATCGGAAAGGAAGTTGGCAACGCCGCGCAGGGTCTTGTCCTGGCCGGCGTAGAGCACGTGCAGGATGGCGCCGACCAGCAGTGCATGGCTGGTCTTCTCCCAGTGGTTGCGCCGCTCCAGCGCGCCCTCCGGGTCGACCAGGATGTCGGCGATGTTCTGCACGTCGCGCACCTCATGGGCGCCGCGACGCACTTCCAGCAGCGGGTTGTAGGCGGCCGAAGCGAGGTCGGTGGGGTTGAATAACAGGCAGTGGGAGAAACGTGAGCGCCAGCCTGCAGTCAGGCTCCAGTTCTCGCCCTTGATGTCGTGGATGACCGCTGAGGCAGGCCAGGAGAGCAGGGTGGGTACCACCAGGCCGACGCCCTTGCCCGAGCGCGTCGGCGCGAAGGTCAGCACATGCTCGGGGCCTTCGTGACGTAGGTACTGATCGTCGAATTGGCCGAGGAACACACCCGCGGGCTGGGTCAGGCCGGCCTTGATTACTTCATCGGCATCGGCCCAGCGCGCCGAGCCATAGGTCGTGACCCGCCGTGCCTGGCGCGCCCGCCAGATCGCCATGCCGATGGCCACCACCAATGCCAGCAGGCTGCTACAAGCGGCGATGCTGCCGCCGACATTGAAGACGTCCGGCGCATAGGCATCGAAGACGAACCACCACTCGAACAGACGCCAGGGGTGATACACCGGTGTGCCCAGAAACTCGAACCAGGGCGCCCCCAGGCGCGCCTGGTAGCCGAGCGCGGCCGCCGTCCACTGCGTGGCACCCCATACTCCGGAGAGGGTAATGGCCAACACCACCAGCACCTGGCCGTACAGCACCGTTGTTGCATGCATCCCTGAACCCGACCTCCCAGACAAAGCACGCGGCACGCAGATGTGCCGCGGGCGAGAGATTCGGTATTGGAGGAGGTGGGGTCAAAGACCGTTTAGAGGAAGATAAAGAATGAGGCGGCGATAGTTCAGGCTGTGTGGGGTAGCAGATGAAATTAGCATGGTGTGGCGCACGCGTATAACGGCTTGTGCGTTAGATGGGGCGTTTGCAAAGGAGATGGGGGAGCCTCGGTATGAGCTGTTCAGGAGGCTGCATAAAGACGTTGTCCTTAGCTAGATCTGTCACGTGCAGCAAGTGGGAATGCTGATTGGCATGGCAGATGGCCTTCATGTGGCTCTATCCTGCTATCCTGATGCTTTGTTCCTGACCAAGGTGGCAGGGACGGTTGCTTAGGAGGAGCCATGTCGGAAACCGTAAACGTTGGTGAGATTGCCGAGAAGCTATCAGTAGATATTTTTAGTAGCTTCTTTTGGCAGATGAAGGATAAGTGGAACGAGAACTTTGACTGCCATTGTCCAAATCATTTGGGTAGTGACGGCAAGCCAAAGACTGAACATCCTGGTGATTCAGTTTTCTTCTATGAGGATCCTTATCTTGGAAGCACGATTTACCTGCATACCGACCTGAAGGCCTACAAGAAAGATACTATTGGCAAACAAAAATTGCGGGATGCGTTTAAATCCTTGGCTGTCACTGTTGAGTGCGCCAAAGATTCGGAGTCTTGGCGTAGTAAGTTTGCGATTACTGATTGTGATAATTATGAAGTTCGCGGTCTTCTTTTTGTGCATAATCATGATCATGGCTATGAGAAATCGTTTTATGATCTGATTGGAAAGATCGGTTTTGATTCTATTTCAATTCCGCCAAATGTATATCTTCACTATCTCGGGCCGCACGATATAAATCGGCTATTCACAATTGTTAATGACATGATGCGGCTGACTAGCCAAAAAAAGATGTCCGCTGACTACAGTTTCTATTATCCCGACCTTGTGTTGCATCGACGCCAGGGGGATGTATGGGGACAGCCAGCAACCATTGAGGCACTTACAAGTCCGTATTTGATTGTTCAGCATAAAGGTACGGATAAGGTCGATTCAGGGTACGTGGTTTATTACAATCGCCCTGGTGCTTCGCATACAGAATTTGAGTATTTCTTGGATAGTCTGTCGCGTTATCAAATGCTTGAATCTGGAAAGTCTGTTCAGATTAGGGTTACTGCGCCTAATGCTGACCCTCAGATGATGGCGAATTTTAAAGCTGCTAAAGAGAGGTATGCCAAGGCTTGGGGCTTTGATCCGATTCGGGAAACCATTCTGCACGCGATTACTTTTGAGCGAGTGACGGCCGTTACGGATTCCTACAGTCCCGGTTGGATGGGGTGGCGCAATTGAAAAAGAAGACTTTTGGCCCTGCAATGTACTACGCATCAGATAAGAATGTCTTTGATGCGTTGATTCAGCATCGCGTCGATGCTCCTACTCTCGCGACGTTATTTGAGCGTCGAAATATTATTGCTTCAAAAAAGACTCTTCGAGATGATCTGGCAGAATATTTCTCTAGGCTTCCTCACGATTACTATGATCATAATATTATTTCGGAGAAGCTTGGGATTCTTCCGCGTCGAGAGCGGACTACGTCCATGGACCTCGTTGGAAATATTGATCCGGAGGAGTTGAGGTTTGCGCTTGAGCAGGTCAAGAAAGAAATTGCTGATAGCGGCGATGTTGCTCATATTACACGCAGTGGTAATGACTTTACGCTGAGAGTTCAGTACTCGCTGATTGATTACAAAAAAACCGAATTTGCTCAGCTGCAGAATAAGGATGGTTTGGTAGAGTTCATAAAGACGGAAGAAGGGTATCTCGTTAATAATGCACAGAACGACTTTATGAACGCTGTGCGTGACGAGATTGTTTCTAAAGTCGACAAGCTAGTGCCTGAGGATATTGAGCGGATTACGGTTAATTTATATGATGTTATTGATCCAGGGATGAGGACGCGATTTTTTATTGATCTAAGTACTGGGTTGGATGGCTTTAGTCGTCGCGATGTTTCTGATGTGTATGTTTACAAGCCCAAGCTAAGTTCTGATGATGAGGATGAGTTGGCGTCTGATGAGCACGAGACGCATATTGAAAAGGTTCTTCTTAAAGGGAATGGGGTGACTAGGTCAAAGTTATTGCTTGATTTGGTTCAATCTGACGCGTTTCATATTTTTAAGATGTGTTGGACTGCGCAGCGTGTGATGGGGAATGGGGATGTTGTTAGCGTTGAGGTTATGTTTGCAGATCCGAAAGATTGTACTGGATTCTCCATATTAATTAAGTCTGTATATCCTTATGTTGAGGGTAAGTTGGGTAAGAGGCGCGCCCCTTTGAAATCTGAGATTGATTCTATGTCTAGATTGATTGAAAAAGCGGCGCGCAAACAAATGCAGAAACTGAGGGGCGAGTGCACTCAAGGAGATGAGTAACTGTGATTACACGTTATAAGTGGTATCGGGTGCGACTGCCCTGCACGATAAGCGAATTTTTCGCTAGGCTTAGAGTTGCAGGGTACAATAGTTCTAGCAATACAGGCTTTCTGTGTAATGAAGAGGAGCTGACCTTTCGCTATATGTGGCCCTCAATAATTAATGCTATTCGTCTAGATGGTGAGGGTAATGCTGAGTATCAGCAAGTTGTTACAGTTAATTCGCAGGTTGTTACTGTTTTAGGCGAGCAGGGGGCGATTTTTCGGTTCGAAAATCCCTCAAGATCTATGCGCGAAGTGATGAATGCGTTGGAGGGGGGCGTTGGGTTTGGTTTTGGTTGTGAGCAAATTATTATTACTGACGACCTTGTACAAGTGGCATTAGAGAAAACTACTGCTAGAACTCTTAATAGCTTAAGGGTCTCAGGGGCGATTTCTAAGGTTAATGCGCTTGCTCGTGTCGAGTTGGCATCTAAAGATGGTATTAAGGTGGAGCATGTTAAGTCTCTCGGCTTAGGGGATTTTCTTATTGATTCGGCTTCTTACGAAGTTACCCATAAGGGACTAAAAGGCCAAATAGGTTTTTCACGTTCAGCTGCATGTAGGATCAGTGGGCCACTCACACCCTTCATTCTCCATAGCTTGGAACACGCGCTGCAGACAAAGTGCTAACTCGAGATTATCCGTCACTTATTCCCCCGCTAGGGAAGTTCTGAAAAAGCCATTTACTGCCACTCCCGCGAAGGCGGAGGCTCTGGTACTACGGTTTCCTGTCTGCGCGGGAGCGACGGCTATTTCAGAGTTTCCCTATTCGCTAGTGTCAGGGTGGAAGAATTGGACGGGGTGAGGAGTGTAGGGTGTGCCTTTGCCCATAAAACGTATGCGCTGGGCATCGCTGACTGCGTTGCATTGAGCCTCACCCAATTTTGCTCGACTGTCCCGGCACTGCAGCCGCAGTTCCTTGAGCCGGTTCGGATTCTCTGCAAGCGCTTCAGCCGACTCAAACGGCATCGGCTTGTCACATGCGCTGAGCAGCAATGCAGCCAGAAGTAATGACATCTTTTTCATCAAGCGATCTCCTTCTGTAATGAGTGATCCGGCAGCAACGCTTGGCTTTCCGCCGGACTCACCCGCCCGATAAACCGGGCCAGTTGCTCGGCCGGATCGCCTTCGCGCCGCACCAAGTAAGTGGTCAGCATGGTTGCGCAGCTGTCTAGCGGCCTGGTCACGACGTCCGGATTGTTCAGTTCGTTGATGCGCGCCAGGCTGGAGAAACCCAGCCCGTAACCCGCGGCTACCAGCGCCATCATCAGATCCAAGGTGGGAACACGGTCGGCAATGGTCAGTCGTGTATCCACGGTGCCCAGCACCCGCTGCAACTGTTGCCAGAACCCTTCGCAAACTTGCGGATCGCAAAGGACCAACGGATAGCGCACGACCTCATCGAGCGGCACACGCCGGTAGCTGAGCAGTGGGTGGCGGGCAGGTACCGCCACAACCAATGGATCGAACCAGACCGGCTCGGCCACCAGCCCTTCACCCACTTCGTCGGACTGGGCGAGCCCGATGTCGAACAGGTCATCGTTGAGGCCTCTGACCTGTTCGCTGAAGGTGACCTCCGACAGGCAGATTTCGACGTCCGGTTCTTCCGCGCGGCACTTGGCGAGCAGGGCAGCCAGGCGCGCCTGGGGAATACCGTCGGACAGTGCGACGCGAATACGCCCGCGGTAGCCGGCCGCCGCGCTCTTGACGCTGGCCTTGGCCTGGTCGACCACAGCGAGTACCCGGCGCGCTTCTTCCAAGAGCACCTTACCGGCCCAGGTCAGGCGCGTGCGCCGTGTGGTGCGCTCGAACAGCTGCACGCCCAGGCGGTACTCCAGTTCCTTGATGATCCGCGACAGGGGCGACTGTTCGATATGCAGACGCGCGGCGGCGCGGGCAAAATGCAGTTCTTCTGCGACGGCGATGAAACAGCGAAGGTGGCGCAGTTCCACGGCCTTTCCTCCGTCAGTTGTAGGTTTCGGCTTGCACGTCGCCGTTCCAGGTTGGCTGGCGACGCAGGTTGACGACCTGCAGCAGGGCACCGAGGGCTGCGACACCACCGGCGCTGGCGGCCAGGGTCCAGGTGGGCATTTGCAACAGCAGCACGAAGCCGCCGGCCGCGGCGCCGATGGCGCTGCCCAGGTAGAGCGCCGACTCGTTCAGGGCGATGGCCAGGTTGCCGTCGCCCTGGGCCTGGCGGGCCAGGATCAGCTCGTTGTTCTGCGGCACCTGCAGTGCCCAGCCGACCGCGCCCCACAGGGCGATGGGCAGCATCACCAGCCAGGTGCTGAGGGCAGCCGTCAGCGGCAGCACGAACAGCGACACGGCGAGGATCAGCATGATGGCAAAGGTCAGCACCGGGCCCTTGATTCGATCCACCAGCGGGCCGATCAGGAAGCTGCCCAGCACACCGCCGATGCCCCAGACCCACAGATAAGGAGTGACCGAACCAACCGCACCGTAGGCCGGGTCAGCCAGCAGCGGGGCGATAAAGGTGTACATCCCCAGGCTGGCGATGGCGGCCAGCAGCGACACCAGCAGGATGACCAGCACATGGCCGTCGCCGAGGATAGCCAGCTTCTGCCCCAGGGTGCTGGCGGTGGCCGCCGGCAGGGCCGGCAGCTTCAGCAGCAGGCCGAAGAACGCCACCAGGCCAAGCAGGGTAACCAGCCACAGCGCGGCCTGCCAGCCGAGCTGTTCGGCGATCAGCAGGCTGAGCGGCACGCCCAGTACCACGCCGCTGGCCATGCCACCCATGATGATGGCGATGGCCTTGCCGCGGCGTTCCGGGGTGGATACCGCGGCCGAAGCGCCGATGCCCATGGCCAGGTAGACGCCGGCGCCGATACCGGCGACGGCGCGCCAGACCATCAGCGCGGTGAAACTCTCGGCCAGCGCGCTGGCGGCGTTGGCGATGACGAACAGGCCCAGGGCCAGCAACAAGCCGGCGCGCTGACGATGCGCCGGCGTCAGCGCGACGAAGATCGGCGAACCCAGACCGTAGGCCAGAGTGAAGGCGGTGACCAGCTGTGCGGCAACCGCGACGGAGACTGCGAACGAGGCCTCGATCATCGGGATCAGCCCGGCGGTGACGTAGGAGGCCATGCCGAGGGCGAAGGCCCCCAGCGCTATCAGGTAAATGGGTGATTGGTTGGGTGTGTGCATGCTCGGACTCGCTTGCGTTGCAAGAACGCTTGGGTGGGACAGCGGAGGGATGCGGCCCCGCAGCGGGGCCGTATCCGGTTGGGGACTAGAGTTCGAGGCTGACGTTGTACTCGTTCAGCCAAGTGTTGAGGCCGACCGCCAGCTCCATGCCCATGCGCTCGTACATGGGCGAGACACTGCCGAGCGGCTTGGCCAGGGTTTGCTGGATACGGCCGCTGTCGAGCAGGGGCGTCACCGGCGCGTTGTGATCCGCCTGGATAGCGGCCAGGGCATCACGCAGCGCCTGCTCGTAGGCTGGATCCTGAGTCGAGGGATATGGGCTCTTCACCCGCTCGCTGATCGACTCTGGCAGCAGGTCGCGGGTCGCCGCGCGTAGGATGCTTTTCTCTCGCCCGTCGAAGGCCTTCATCGCCCAGGGGATATTGAAGGCGTACTCGACCAGGCGGTGGTCGCAGAAAGGCACCCGCACCTCAAGGCCGACAGCCATGCTCATGCGATCCTTGCGGTCGAGCAGGGTCTGCACGAAGCGTGTCAGGTTGACGTAGCTCATCTGCCGCATGCGCTGGTCGACCGCGCTTTCGCCCGGCAGCACCGGCGCCTCGGCAATGGCCTGGGCGTAGCTGTCGCGCAGGAAGCTGTGCATGTCCAGTTGGGCCAGCAGGCCCGGGTCGAACAGGGTCTTGCCGTCGAAGTACTTGCCGGTGACCGATGTCAGCCAGGGGAAGGTGTCGGCTTGGATCGCCTCCGGGTCGTGGAACCAGCGGTAGCCGCCGAACACCTCGTCCGCGCTCTCGCCGGACAGCGCCACCGTCGAGTGCTTGCGCACCTCCTGGAACAGCCGGTAGAGCGAAGGCCACATGTCGCCCCAGAACGCCGGTGGCAGGTCGAGGGCGCTGATGATCTGCGCACGCAAAGCCGGATCGGCCAGCTCGCGGCTGTCGAGGACGATCTCCTGGTGGATGGAGCGGATCTTCTCCACCAGGTCGCGCACGAAGGGCGCATCCGGCGTGCCGCGCACGGCGTCGCCGGTGAAGCCGCTGCCGTGATCGACGAAGTCGACGGAGAAGGAGCGGATGTTCTCCTTGCCGGCGGCGAGCAGCTTCTTCGAAGCCAGCGCGGTGATGATCGAGGAGTCCAGGCCGCCGGAGAGCAGGCTGCACAGCGGCACGTCGGCGACGATCTGGCGATCGACGATGTCCTCCAGCAGGTCGCGGGTATGGCGGATGGTCTCGTCCAGCGAGTGGCTGTGCTCACGCGCCTCCAGCTTCCAGTAGTGGCGGTGTCCCAGGCCCTGGCGGTTGATGCGCACGATCTCGCCCGGCATAACTTCGCGCATGCCATCGAACACGGCATGGCCTGGTGTCTTCACCATCTCCAGGATTTCGCGCAGGCCGTCTGCACGCACCTTGCGCGGTACCAGCGGGTTGGCCAGTAGCGCCTTGGGTTCGGAGCCGAACACCACACCGTCCGCGGTGGGGAAGTAATACAGCGGCTTGACGCCCATGCGGTCGCGGATCAGCAGCAGCTCCTGCGAACGCAGATCCCAGATGGCGAAGGCATACATGCCGTTGAGCCGCTCGACGAAGGCCTCGCCCCATTCGACATAGGCGCGCAGCACCACCTCGGTGTCGCTGCGGGTCTCGAAGCGGTGGCCGAGACGTTGCAGCTCGGTGCGCAGCTCGCGGAAGTTGTAGACCTCGCCGCTGTAGGTGATGGCGGCGACCTCGCGCGGGCGACCGTGCCTGGCGGTCATCGGTTGGCGACCACCCTCCAGGTCGATGATCGACAGGCGCCGATGGCCCAGGCCCACCGGGCCCTCGATCCACAGACCGCCAGCGTCCGGGCCGCGCAGGGCCATGGTGTCGGTCATGCGCTGCAGGGTGTCGCGTTGCGTTTCCAGGTTCTGGCTGTAGGACAGCCATCCAGCGATTCCACACATAGTCGTTCTCCTTGTGATTGGGTTATCCGAGGCTTTCCAGGTCGCTGTCCTCGGCCAGCAGCACGCGCGTCTCGCCATGGACATAGCGCGCCGGTGCTGGGGTTTGGGCATGGGTTTCCAGGTCGTTGAGCAGTCGCTGCAGCACCACGGCGGTATCAAGGCCGGCGAAGGGCTGGCAGGGCGGTTCATTGAGCGCCACGGCGCGCACCACCTGCCGGCACAGCCGCGATAGCTTGTGCAGGGTGTTCAGGCCTGGCTCGTCGGGAGCGGTGGCGAACTCGTGCAGCAGTTCCTCGGTGCCGTTGGCGGCGCGCGTCCAGATACGCAACTGGTCGTGATCCCAGCGCGGCGTATCGAATACCAGGCGCGCATGAATCAGCCGGGCATCGCGGTCGACGAAGCTGAAATCCACGGTGCGTTGGCGCACGATGTTGACGAAGCTGGCGTAGCCGGTGACCCGCGCCTCGCCCAGACTGGCGGTGAGTTGCACGGTGTCGAGTACCTTTGCGCCGGAGATCGAGAAGTCCGAGCGCACACCGAGCACACCATCGAGCTTGAGCTGGCCGGCGCGCGGGCAGATCCAGCCGACCAGATCCAGGGCATGGATCACCTCGCTGGTCACGCCGCAGGTGGGGCGGTAGTCGTTGATGCGGTCCTTGCCCCAGTGGAAGCTGGCGCGTACCAGTTGCCAGTCATGACGCTCTACCCAGTCGCGCAACTGCTGGGTCGCGTCCGAATAACGCTCCACCAGATCCAGGGCAAAGCCACTGACCTGATCCAGCGCACCGAGTAGTTCGTCCAGGTTGTCACCGGGCGTGACCAGCGGCTTCTCGCAGAGCACGAAGCCCCGGTAGCCGGCCAGTTGCTTGAGCACGGGCGCATGGCTGTGGTCGTTGACGCTGACCACCACAATGTCCGGATCGAAGACCTGCAGCGCGCGGCCAACGTTGTCGAAGTAGGGCAGTTCGGTCGTCTTCTGCCGACGCCCGACATAGGCCAGCGACAGCGGCAGGCCGGTGCTCGTGGCGATATGCTCGAAGGCGCGACGGTAGCGGTTGCCGGCGTAGCCCAGGCCGATGATTAGGATCTTCATACCGAGGCCTCCTGACGGATCAGCAGGCGCTCGTCGCTGACGGCGAAGCCCAGGGTCTGGTACAGCGTGCCGGCCGCCGCGGTGCTCTGCAGTACCACGCAGCTGACGCCGCGGTTGGCGAACCAGCGCAGCAGATGCTGCATCAGCTGCCGGGCGATACCGTGACCGCGCCACTGTGGTTCCACCACCACCGATTGCACCCAGCCGGACAGGCCATTGAGGCAGCCCGGTGCCGGCGCGCGCTGGTCGATGATGGCCGTCGCGCAGCCCAGCACCTGGCCGGATTCCTTGTGCTCGGCGGTGAGGATCTGTACGCAGTCGCTCTCGCTAAGGCGGCCGCTCAGCCAACTGCGGTAGGCCGCCCGCCAGCGCGCCGCGTCCTCCGGCGTCTTGCTCGAATAGCTGGCGTTGGTGCCGTCCAGCAGATATGCGCGCAGTTCAACCAAACTGGCCAGGTCGGCCTGGTTCGCCGGACGTACTGTGAAGAAGGACTGTTCCATCTCAGGCCACCTCCGCAGCAAACACCTCGGACGCAAGCGGGATGCTGAAGTGATCGAAGGTCTCGCGCAGCGACACCGCCAGATGTTCGATCTGCGCATCGCTGTGGTTCGGCGTAGCATTGACCCGGAAGCGCTCCGTCCCTACCGGCACGGATGGATAGTTGATTGGCTGCAGATACACGCCATGGTTATGCAGCAGACGTTCGGCTGCCGCTTTGCAGCGCTTGGCTTCACCTACCCGCACCGGTAGCACGTGGGTCTGGGAGCAAGGCATCACCGGCACGTCATGGTGCTTGAGGCGCTCGCGCAGCTTGGCGGTCTGGGCATGCAGGCGATCACGCTCGGTACTGCTGGCCTTGAGGTGCTCGACGCTGGCCAGGCAGCCTGCGGTAATTGCCGGCGGGAGCGAGGTGGTGAAGATGAAGCCGGTGGCGAAGGAGCGCACGGCATCGACTATTACCTGGGTCGAGGTGATATAGCCGCCGATTACGCCGATGGCCTTGGCCATGGTGCCCTGGATGATGTCTACCTGATCGGCCACGCCCAGCTCGGCGGCGATACCGGCGCCGCGCGGGCCATACATGCCCACGGCGTGCACTTCGTCGAGGTAGGTGAGGGCGTTGTAGCGCTTGGCGACCGCGACGATTTCGGCGATCGGGGCAATGTCCCCATCCATCGAGTAGATCGACTCGAACACCACAATCTTCGGCTGACCCAGCGGGTAGCTGGCGAGAATCTGCTCCAGATGCTCGACGTCGTTATGGCGGAAGATCTTGCGCTCGTTGGGCGTGGAGCGAATGCCGTTGACGATGGAGGCGTGGTTCAGCTCATCGCTGATCACCACGCAGTCGGGGATGCGCCGCAGCAGGCACTGGAGGGTGGCGTCATTGGAGCCGAAGCCGGTGGGGAAGACCAGCGCCGCTTCCTTGCTGTGCCAGTCAGCCAGGCTCGCCTCCAGGCTGGAATACACCTCGTGCGAGCCGCCGATATTACGCGAGCCGCCGGAGCCTGCACCGTAGGACTCCAGCGCGTCGTGCATCTGTTCACGTACGGCTGGGTGCTGCGACATGCCGAGGTAGTCGTTGCTGCACCAGACCACCACCGGTTCCTGCTCGCGACCGTCCAGCTTGGCCAATGGATACTGGCCACAGATGCGACTCAGGGTGGTGAAGGTGCGGTACTGGTTGGAGGACTTCAATGTCTCCAGTTGTTCCCGAAGAAGTGCTTGGTACATCCGTTTATCTCCTTAGCGAGTTGATGACACATCTCTGTGTGGTTCCTCATCAAGCGAGAGCCCGGCACGGGTAATGGCGGCCAGGTCGGAGTATTCTTCTTGGGATTTATGGGGGTTACAATTTAACTAATTATCCTATTACTGGAGGTAACTGGATGAGCGCGCCTCGCAAAGCTGAACGCACTCGGGTAGAACTGGCCGAATTCCTGCGTAGTCGCCGCGAACGAATTTCGCCGGAGGAGGTGGGCCTGCCTGCCGGTAGTCGGCGGCGCACGCCTGGGCTACGCCGTGAGGAGGTCGCAGCCCTGGCCGGGGTGGGTTTGTCTTGGTACACCTGGCTGGAACAAGGACGGGCTATCAGCGTGTCCGCGACTTTCCTCGACAACCTTTCGCGCACGCTCAAGCTGGATGCCACCGAGCGTCGCCATCTGTTCCTGCTCGCTCACCAGCGTCTGCCGCCAGAACCGGGGAAGACCTGGTGCACGGTGCCTGCGCTGATTCATCGCCTGATAGGGGATCTGCCGTCACGTCCGGCCTACGTGCTCAACCTGCGCTGGGATGTGCTGGCCTGGAACGCTGCGGCAGATCGGGTGTTCGGTTTCTCCGCGCTGCCGGCGGACCGCCGCAACCTGCTGTGGATGCTGTTCACCAGCCCGACCATGCGCGAGTTGTTCAACCCTTGGGATGAGCAGGCGCTTCAGATACTCTCCAGCTTCCGCCGCGACTTCGTTCGGGCGACTCAGGATCCGGATATCACCGCGCTGGTGAAGGATCTGGAGAAGGCCTCGCCGGACTTCAGAGACTGGTGGCGGCAGCAAGACATCCATGGCCCGTGCCAGGGGATCCGTCACCTGAAGATCGATTCGGTCGGCCAGGTGGTGTTCGAACACACCACGCTGACCATCGACGAGGATCGCCACTTGCGTCTGGTCTACTACGCGGCCAAGGAAGGCATGTCGCAGAGCCGTGACTTCGAGCGGTGGCTGCAGCAGGAGCCGCTGCTGGTCTAGGCCCTGGCGCCGAATGCTTAACCAATCGACGGCCCGCGCTGGCGACCCAGTTGCCAGGACGCACTGTTGCCCTGGATCACCGCCGACACGCTCTGCCCGAGCCTCTGCTCGATCACCGGCTTCCAAGGCACAAGGCTGAAGCCGACACCATCGTCGAGTAGGGCGTAACGGCCGCTGGCCAACTGCACGCTACGCCGGTAGATCCCACTGACGCGCTGGCCATCGACTGCCGGGCGATACTGCAGGCCCGTCTGCGCCGAGAGCTCGCGCGCTGCCGCCGTCAGCTCCCGCCCGCGCAGGGTGGCCAACAGGTTGCGTGCGAGCACCACGCGTTGGCCCTGGCGTTGGGCCAGGCCCTGTTCCACTAGAAAGTTCGCACGCTGTCGCAACGCTTCGCGTACTTCACTGCCGAAGCCCTTGTCGGCCAGCTCGCGGCTACCGCCGAGTAGTTGCTGATCCAACCAGGTCGCGCCGACGGCGCGCACCTGCTGCTCGAGGGGCAGCGGCGTACGCAGCTCGACGGCGACGTCGCCCAGGCGGCGGGCATCATGCTGCCGGCCTTGCTCGGGCAGGTCGGTCGGCACCCGCCAAACGCCCTCGGCCAGACGCTCGACGATACCGGCCCGGCGCAGGGCTTCCAGACGCCGTACATGGCGCTCGACCAATGCATCGGGATCCTGTTCTTCGACTGCCTGTGATCGTGCCAAGGCTAGGTGATGATCGGTGCGATACAGACCATCTGCAGCCAGCGCGGTAATCGACCGATCGACTGTGCGCGGCTCGCTCAGGCTGCGCGTTTCCACCAGGCCGCCTATTGGGTAGTCGGCCAGTTCCGCGCGGGCAGGCAAGGCCAGGTAGTGAGCCTTGCCGTCGAGACCGTCGACCACCAGGTAGCCGCGGTCGTGTAGCTCGTCGGCCAGCCCCTTGGCCACGATCCGACCGACCACAACAGAGCCATCCTTGCCCGGCTCGAAGACCGCCAGCTCGCGCTGCGTGCTTCCCATGGCTCGCTGCATCGTACGCACGATATCGCCGCGCTCACCCATGGCACGCAGAGTTACCTCGGCGTCGTCACGCAGGAGCCATTCTCCTGGCCGAACTTCATGTGCGAGTTCAAGCTTCTGCAGATGCTGCAAGCGGCCGATCAGCAGTTGCCGACGTGGATGGTTTGCAAGTGTTTTCAGGCTCAGGCCGCCGGCCAGGCGTTCGCGAAGCAGGGTGCGATCCAAGCTGGTGAAACGCTCCTGCTGCACCTCGCGCTGCAGGCTCTGCTGGATCTCCAGCTCGGTACGCGGTCCCAGCCATTCGGTGGCCAGCTCCGAGGCGCGGTTGCGCATGCCCTCGGCGATGTAGTCGCGGGCGATCACCAGGTCCTTGCCGGTGTCGTCCTTGCCGCGCAACACGATATGGGTGTGTGGGTTGTCAGTGTTCCAGTGGTCGACCGCCACCCAGTCGAGGCGGGTGCCGAGGTCGGCCTCCATCCGGCTCATCAGGTGGCGGGTATAGGTGCGCAGGTCGTCGAGCTGCTCGGCATCCTCGGGCGAGACGATGAAGCGAAACTGGTGGCGGTCGTCCCGGCCACGTTCCTCGAACGCATTGAGGTCCGCCTGGTCGGTCAGTGGCCCGTAGGCCTGACCCGGATCACCCTCGCGACTGACGCCGTCGCGCTCGATATAGCGCAGGTGGCTGAGCGTCGAGCGCTTGCCGGCCTGGCGCAGGTTCACCAGGCGCGCCTTGATGGTGACGCGACGGGCGTTGGACGGCAGTTGCTGCGCGCTGAAACGAGCGGCGATATGCCCGCGGCCGAGGCGGGCGCCGGGCTGCTGGCCCGCCTTGCGCGGCTTTCCGGTGCCGGCCTTGTTGGCCTGACGCAGCACCCGGTTGACGAAGGGTTGGCCGCGTTGCTGCGGCTTACCCGGCTGCGGGCGAAAGCGCAATTCGTCATCCGGACGGCTTCCCTTGCTCATGTCTAAGACTCCTCCAAGTTGATCGTGATACGGCGTATCAGGCACGCTTCCAGGCCAGTGAAACTGCAGGGCGAGCACCATTTCGGCACCTGGCGACACCGACGCTGTGTCGCCGCCAACCCCCGTGCAGACTGCTTTCCGGGCCAGCGAAGTGCCGCCCCCTTTTATCTTGCCCTCCGCTTTTTCCGTGCCTTTGCGCTGCTGAGCTGGGTAATCAGGAGAGGCGGGACGGCGACTTCCAAAGCTCCTGGCCGGCAGGCGAGGGCAGAGGTATCTGCAGCCAGGCGGCCCGCGACCGCACACACCGGGCGCATGCAGTCGGCAGGCGGATCGACACGGAGAAGGCCAGTTCATCGACGCGACTCCAGCCACAGGGGCTGCGCCCGGCCGATCACCGTGTCGACAGACACCGGGCCAAAGTAGCGGCTGTCGAACGACACCGGGTTGCTGCTGCTGAGCAGGAACAGCTCGTCGCCAACCAGGCGCCGACATGCCTGCCAGGCTGGCAGCGCGCGGCCCTGTAGATCCCACTTCAAGCGCCTGGCGACAAGTTCACCATCGATACGCACCTGGCTGCCTTGCACGCACACCCGTTGCGGCGCCACTGCCGCCACGGTCTTCAGCAGCGGCACGTTCACCGGCAGGTAGCCACGCTGCGCCGCCAGCGACCTCACCTCTGATGGCAGGCGAACCAGTACCAGATCGCCCGGCACCAACGAGTTGGCCGGCGCAATGCGGTACCAGCCGACGGGCACGCTGTCGGACGCGTTGTAGACCAGCCGTGGTGGCGACGTTGTGAGCGCCGCCCAACCCAGGGCCATCAGACTGCCGGCGAGCAGCGCCGGTGGCCACCGCACACCGCGAGTACCCAAGGTCACGACGTAGCCTCCGGAAACTGCCGCTCCAGCACTTCGCGCAGCATCTCCGCCATCGTCACGCCGCGGTCGAAGGCTGCCAGCTTGATGCGCGTGCGCAGTGCCGGCGTCACATCCAGCGTCAGCCGGGCGCTATAGCGCTCGACCTTGCCGTTGTCGACTCCAGCACCCTTGCGTATCCAGGCTTCGGCCTGCGGATCGACAAGCGGGCGTGCACCGATACCGATGCGCTTGCCGCTCATGGCGACCACCTCAGCAACTCGTCGACCAGACTGCTGACCTCGCGCGCGGCGGCGCTGTCCGGCGCCAGTTCGCGGGC
>NZ_QYYB01000014.1:0-22679 GCF_018221585.1 Pseudomonas sp. KB-10 | reverse complement strand
GAGCCGCGCACAGTCGATCGGTCGATTACCGCGCTGGCTGCAGATGGTCTGTATCGCACCGATCATCACCTAGCCTTGGCACGCTCGCAGTCGAGCGACGGGCATGACCCCGAGGCATTGGTCGAGCGCCATGTACGGCGTCTGGAAGCCCTGCGCCGGGCCGGTATCGTCGAGCGGTTGGCCGAGGGTGTCTGGCGGGTGCCGGCCGACCTGCCCGAGCAAGGCCGGCAGCATGATGCTCGCCGCCTGGGCGATGTCGCCGTCCAGCTGCGCACGCCGCTGCCCCTCGAGCAGCAGGTGCGCGCCGTCGGTGCGACCTGGCTGGACCAACAGCTGATCGGCGGCAGCCGAGAGCTGGTCGACACGGGCTTCGGCAAGGAGGTGCGCGAAGCGTTGCGGCAGCGCGCCGACTTCCTGGTGGTACAGGGACTGGCCCAACGCCAGGGCCAACGCGTGGTGCTCGCACGCAACCTGCTGGCCACCTTGCGCGGAAGGGAGCTGACCGCGGTAGCGCGCGAGATCTCGGCGCAGACGGGCCTGCAGTACCGCCCGGCAGTCGATGGCCAGCGCGTCAATGGGATCTACCGACGTAGCGTGCAGTTGACCAGCGGCCGTTTTGCCCTGCTCGACGATGGCATCGGCTTTAGCCTGGTGCCGTGGAAGCCGGTGATCGAGCAGAAGCTCGGGCAGAGCGTATCGGCAGTGATTCAGGGCAACAGCGCGTCATGGCAACTGGGTCGCCAGCGCGGACCGTCGATTGGTTGAGCAACAGGCGCCGGAGCTTATACCAGCGCCGGCTCCTGCTGCTGCATTACTACGCGCTAGGGTCACAAGCAGTTGGTCTGTGACAGGAGTAGCCCCAACTGCTTTGCGTGAAATTTAGGTTCATGGCAGATGCATCTAGGCCAGCCGCAAGGCCAACGCCAGCGAGATGGACAGCAGCGCGACCAGATTGCCCAGGATCACGATCGACGCGACCTTCTCCGGCTCCTGGGCATAGCGCTCGGCGAACATGAAGTTGAGCACCGCCGGCGGCAGCGCGCCGAAGATCAGCAGGATGTCCGTCTCGCGATTCGACAGGCCAAACGCCAGGCAAAACAGGTAGGCGATCAGCATGCCGGTCAGCGGTGTCGCCACAGCACCGACCGTGCCGATGCGCCAATGCGCGAAGGGCGCAGTGTTCAGGCGCACGCCAAGGGAAAACAGCATCAGGCCCGTGGATACGTCGGCAATGATCTTGATCGCGGAGAGAAAAGGCGGCCACATCGCGATGCCCGACATACTCACCAGCACGCCGGCAACTCCGGCGATGATCACCGGCTCACGGAGCAGCCCCCACACCCTGGCGTTGCGCCCAAGCCACCAGGTGGCAATGGCGAAATGCAGGACGTTCTCTACCAGAAACAGCACCACCGCCGCCGGCAGCACCTGCTCGCCGAAGGCGAACAGCAGCAGCGGCAACCCCATGTTGCCGGCGTTCTTGAACATCATCGGTGGCAGTAGGGTTTTCGGTGTATAGCCCAGCCGGCGGGCAATGGGCCAGCCGAGCAGGCCGGAGCCAAGCACGATGACCAGGCCACCGAGAGCGATCATCTGCACTTCGGCCAGATCGACGCTCTTGCCCGCCAGCGCCGAAAAGATCAGCGCGGGCACGAAGATGCCCATGTTGACCTGGTTGGTGGCGATCATGTCCGGGCGATGCTTGCGACCATACAGGTAGCCAACCGCGATGACCGTGAACAAGGGGAAAACGATGCTCACGATCTGCACGAGCATGGGGCAACCTTAGCCGCTGGCGAGTGGGTGGTGCTGGGCGACTCAGCCCTTTGTGGGCGTGCCGTTGAGGGCGTAGTAGCTGCGGATCACCTGGCTGTCGTCGGCTCGCCCCTCACCACGCCCGGCAGTGGCCAGGAACAGCTGGTGCGCCACGGCGGCAATCGGCAGCGCGGCCTGAGCGTCGCGACCGGCCTCGAGCACGATGCCCAGGTCCTTGACGAAGATATCCACCGCACTGCTGACCTCGGGCTCGGCCTGCAGCATGCGCGGGCCGCGATCCTTGAGCATCCAGCTCGATGCTGCAGAACCGCCCATGATTTCCAGCAGTACCGGCAGCTCGACCCCGACCTTGGCGGCGAGGGCGAAGGCTTCGGCGACCACGGCGATATGCACACCGCACAGCAACTGGTTGACGGCCTTGACCGTGGCGCCCTGCCCGGCTAGCTCGCCGACATGGAAGATGCGCTGGCCGATGCTCTCAAACACCGGCTGTACCGCTTCGAAGGTGGTGCGCTCACAGGCCGCCATGATGGTCAGCGAGCCGGCGATGGCGCCTGCGGTACCACCGGATACCGGGGCATCGACGAAGCGCCGCCCCGCACCCTTGACCCGCTCGGCAATACGCTCTACGGCAGCCGGTGGACAGGTCGCCATCAGACAGACGACGCCATTCTCGGCCAGTGCCTCCAGCGCACCGTCATTGAACAGTACCTGCTCGGCCTGGGCGGCATTGACCACCATCAGGATCAGCACATCGGCACCGCTGGCGGCAGAGGAAGCGTCGGCTGCCGCCTCCCCGCCCGCCTCAGCGAGTGTGGCGAGCGCCGCAGAATTGAGATCGATACCACGCACAACGTGGCCCGCGGCGAGCAGGTTCTTGGCCATGGGCAGGCCCATCGAGCCAAGCCCGGCAAATGCAATCGTAGTCATGGGAATTCCTTGCATGGCGCAGCCCTAGCATGCGCCGGGGCTGCGCTGATCAGTACAGGGTGAAAGCCGGAATAAAGGAGACCAGGCCGAGTACGATGATCGCCACTAGGTAGAACGGCCAAAGCTCGCGCACCACTGCTCCGACCTTCTCGCGTGAAATCGCCGAGGCGATGAACAGCGTGGTACCCACCGGCGGGGTAAACAGGCCGATGCTCAGGTTGACCACCATCATGATGCCGAGCTGGGTCAGGTCGAGACCGATGGCGTTGCCGATGGCGACGAAGGTAGGCCCCAGCAGCAGGATCGCCGCCGGCAGGTCGAGGAACATGCCCACAACAACCATGATCAGGTTGAGCATGAGGATGACCATCCACGGCGAACTCAAGGTTCGCGCGGTCCACTCGGCCACGGCGGTCGGCACCGACTCGACGGTCAGCACATAGCCCACCAGGTTCGAAGCGGCGATCACCAACATCACCACACCGGTAGTAATCGCAGTGTGTACCAGCGCGTCGTAGAGCCGGCGCAGGGTCAGGTCGCGATAGACCAGCATGCTCACCATCAAACCGTAGAACACGGCCAGCACGCTGACCTCGGTCGGTGTGGCGATACCGGCGCGTAGCAACACCACGATGAAGGCCGGCATGGCCAGCGCCGGTGCAGCAGCGACCGTCACGCGCAGCACACCTTTCAAGGTAATCTCACTGGCCAAGCGCTTGAAGCCACGCAGACGGCCGGACAGGTAGCAGGTCAACATGAAGCCGACGCACAGCAGCAGCCCCGGCACCAGGCCGGCGAGAAACAGCGCGGCAATCGACTGGTTGGACACGGCGGCGTAGAGGATCAGCGGAATCGACGGCGGAATCAGCCCGGCGATAGTCGCCGACGACGCCGTTGCTGCGGCGGCAAAGGCGCCCGGATAGCCCTCGCGCTTCTGCCAGGGAATCAGCATCGAACCGAGCGCCGATGCCTCCGCCACGGCCGATCCGGACACCCCGCCGAATACGGTCGAGCCGACCACCGTGACCTGGCCAAGCCCGCCGTGGAAGCGACCGACCAGCATGGTAGCGAAGTCGATCAGGCGCTTGCCCAGCGTGCCGCCCATCATCAGGCTGCCGGAAAGCATGAAGAACGGGATGGCCAGCAGCGGGAAGCTTTGCGTGGGCTGAAAGATCTTCACGATCGCCGCCACGCTGGGTATGCCGCCGACGACGACAGCCGCCAGCCCCGAGCTGATCAGCAGCGCGTAGCCGACCGGTACTGCCAGTGCCAGCAGCACGGCGAATACCAGAAGCATCATGAGAGTCATAGGTCATCCTCGATGTTATGAGCACGGACGGCGAGCGGATCGCCGGCTTGCAGCAGATGAACCAGCGTGGTCAACGCGGTAAGGCCAAGACCGACGAACCCGGTGATCATGGCCAGATAAGCCCATCTCGCCGAAATGCCGGTGACGGGGTAGATCTCGCTGCCGGTGATCTCGATCACGTCGAGACCGACCCAGGCCAGGTAGAAGAACGTGACGGTGATCAGCAGTTGATGGCCGATCAGCAACAGCCGATTGCCACCCCGCCCCAACCAGCCCTGGATGGCGGTGACGGCGATGTGCTGACCACGCTGGGCAGCCAGCACGATGCCGCCCATGACCAGCCAAGGGAACAGGATGTTGGGCATCTCGGTGGGCCAGCCCATGCCCTGATTGGTCAGGTAGCGCACAACCACCTCGGCCATCAGCGATACGAACATGGCCACCAGCGCCGCAATCACGACCGCCACGCTGGCGGCCACGATTGCGCTGTCCACCCACTTCACCACCTGCGTCAGAGCACCGGCCTGCGCGGCTTCCTTGCCGGGGTTTTGAGCGGCCATCATTGCTTGCTCGCCTCCGTGACGATCAGCTCGACCAGCTCGGGGTACTGCTTCGACCACTTGTCATAGACCGGCTTGGTCTTGGCGGCGAACTCGGCCTGATCGATTTCGTTGATATCGACTCCGGCTTCGGTGAGCTT
The DNA here is from genome assembly GCF_018221585.1 of Pseudomonas sp. KB-10. Taxonomy (NCBI): domain Bacteria; kingdom Pseudomonadati; phylum Pseudomonadota; class Gammaproteobacteria; order Pseudomonadales; family Pseudomonadaceae; genus Pseudomonas; species Pseudomonas sp. KB-10. The sequence goes on along the minus strand of NZ_QYYB01000014.1, from coordinate 17,964 downwards.
GGTGCGCAACTCGATATCGGCAGCCAGGGACATCTCGCGGTTGAGCTTACCGGCTTCGACCGCGGCTTCCTTGACCGCCTGCTGGTCGGCCTTGGACAGCGAGGCCCAGATCATCTTGCTGGCCAGCAGCGGCGTCGTCTCGTACTTGTGCCCGGTCAGCGAGATGTACTTCTGTACCTCGTAGAGTTTCGAGGAATAGACGTTCATCAGCGGGTTCTCCTGGCCGTCGAACACGCCCTGCTGCAGGGCGATGTAAAGCTCGGAGAAAGCCAGCGGACCGGGGTTGGCGCCAAGTGCCTTGAAGATATCCAGGGTCATGGCATCCGGCGGTGTACGCACCTTGATGCCCTGCAGGTCTTCGGGTTTCACGATCGGACGCTTGTTGTTGCTGGTGTGGCGAATGCCGTTATCCCACAGTGCCAGCACCACCAGCCCTTTCTTGTTGGCTGCCTCGTCGAGCTTGGCACCGACCGGGCCATCGACCACTTTGTAGGCGTGTTCCAGATCGCGGAACAGGAACGGCAGGCCGACCAGGTTGAACTCCGGCACCACGCCGGCGGTGCTGCCCTGGGAGTTGGTGCTGAACGCCAGTGTGCCCAGGCGCATGTTGGTCAGCGATTCGACATCGTCGCCGAACTGGGCGCTACCCGCTAGTACTTTGCGATCCGCAGGTATGCGAAGGCTTCTGGCAACAACTGCAGCGGGTGCTGGGCGCCGTGGATACACGACTGACCATTGCCGACCACGTTCCCACTCTGGATCTGATGATGGCGCTGGTAGCCGCGGGTTACGGCCTCGGCTTCTCCAGCCTGGCGCGCATTAACGAACTCAACAATCCGGACGTCGTGGCCCGGCCGCTAGACGGCTGCGCATCGATGCTAACCACCTACTTGGTAAGGCGCAAAGGCGATCCGGCCGAGCAACTGGCGCGATTCATTGGGCGGGTGAGCCCGGCGGAAACCCAGGCGTTGCTGCCGGATCACACATCACAGAAGGAAATCGCTTGATTGCCCCAGGCACAAGATCTCCTCACTCACACCAAGCACACTACGCAGAACGCATTATCGGCAGCCCAGCCATCTGGATGAGAAGGACGAGCACGATGAGCTGAGCGGTGACCAGACCAGCTTATGCAGTTGAAGGCACTTCTTGAGTAAGAACTGAAGGCGAGACAGGCACCATGACCAAATGAGATATTTTTCCAAGCTGATCGAAGGGCTCGACGATTTGGCCGCAGCAAGAGTGTGCAAACGTACGCGACTTACCCAAAAAATCGAATGCAAGATCCTGCAACCACCCTGCTTTCAATCCTTTGCGGCGAGCGAATATATCGCAACGTCGAGTTCAATTCAGACCCGCGCTCATCCTGAAGTTTTTCGCGATTCGAGCGGATACCTCAACTTATGCCCGCAAGACGCTTCAGGCTCTCGATCGCATGCTCAGGCTCGTTATTGCTCATAGCAGCCGCTAAACGCATAAGCACCTGGTCACGACGAACCTGAAACTGCGGTAACACATAAATCGCACCAATCAGCTCACGCAATGTTATTGGCATCCCCCAATGCGCCTTAAGAGCGATAGCAAAGGACTTAGCATAGTCATCGCATGCCTGGATGACTGCACCGTCGTCCATAGGATTGCCTCGCTCCATCCATATGTGCGTTTGCTGCAAGACACATAATTCGCCAAGTCGATGCAGTATTGCCGCCGTCTGCAGGGCGCCATGCTCTACACCAGACTGCCGGGCTAATTGCACAACCCTTTCAGCCAGTCGTTCCGAGGCATCCAAATGCTCCTGCATGAAAACAGAGAGCAGTGGATTTACACAACCGCCGGCATGCCGCAATGCCAGAGCAATTGCCAGATTGAGGCTGGTGCGCCCGCCCAAGCGCTTAAGTGCATCTATCAAGCTGGTACAGCGCTGTTCCCCTACGAGATAAGCTGGACTGTTGGCTGCAGCAATCAGATAAGCACTGAGGGCGGGGTCGTGTTGCCACTCCTCGGCCAGCTCTCGAAAATCCAGCGGTGTACCTCGGGCGGCCAGCATCAACCGATCCTTGACCTTAAGCATCAACGGTAAATCCAGATCCGCGGCGGAACGACCGGACAAAAACGTCTTCAGGTCCTCAGGAAACAGTTCATGAGCCACAGTCGTATGATCCGCCGGCAGCAGGCTCTCCAGGCACTCAAGCACTTTTGGCACGTCGAAGGGTTTGGTGATGTAGGCACTAATTGCCAGCGGCCTGATTGCCAGAACGCTTTCGCGATCAGCACGACCAGTGATCATGACCAGCGGCGTGCCCTTATCCTGCTTTCGAATCAACTGCAACAGCGTCAGGCCAGAGTCTCCGGGAAGGTTCCAGTCGGCTAGTACCAGTTGATAGATATGGCTCTGCCACCCGGCATAAGCGCTTTTGACATCTCCGTAACAGTCAACCTGTGCGCCAGGCCTTCTACTCAACACCAGCTGTTTGAGCAAACCTGCCAGCCAAGGATCGTCATCTACAACCATTACACGCATTGGCGTTCCTTTCCGAACCTTGAGCCTTCAACGAGATAAGCACATACCGCCGATACTCACATTACTGCCTCTCCCTGACCGTTCCTAATCCTGGGAGCTAGAATTTACGCCTCAGCCAAACATACTTTGTTTCGGCCAGCATTTTTTGCAGCGTAGAGAGCCTTATCTGCAGCATAGATAAGCGCATCGGCTTCTAGTTCAACACACGACGCTACGCCAGCACTGAGGCTGACATTGAAATCGCCAATCCCGCTGGAGAAGCTTATTCGCGAGAACTGCTGACGAATTTCGTCCAGGATCTGTACTGCTTGAGTACCACTGCACTCGGGCAGCACTGCCAGGAACTCTTCGCCACCGTAACGACCAATTGCATCGACTCTGCGCAGTCGCTGCCTGAGCAGGTTGGCGAGTGCCCGTATCACGTTGTCCCCAACCGCATGGCCGTGTAAGTCGTTGACTTTCTTGAAATGGTCGATATCCAGCATCACGACGCTTACAGGCTTACCTGTGCGCAACGCGCGCTCCTTCTCAACTGCAACCTGCTCCTTGATATCCGCGTGCTTCAGCAGTCCCGTCAGACTGTCTCGTGACAACGCATTGCTGAGTAACCTCGCCCTTTGTGCCCTGGCAAAAACCGTAGCGACCAGGCTCTTGTCGGCTATAGGCTTGGTGACGAAGTCATCACCCGCCTTGAGCAGGGCATTCATCTGCAAGCCGATATCGGTTTCAGCCGAAAGATAGATGATAGGTATTCTGATCCAGTCATCGTTGAAGCGAATCATCTGAGCAAGCTCGGGACCCGAGCAGTCTGGCATATTCACATCCAGCAGCAGCACCTCAGGATTGAATCGAGCAATCGTCTCAAGTATCCGGTTTGGCTCATTGATTACCTCAACCAGCATATTTGCGCTGCTCAGCACCAAGCGATAGTGACTGGCCAACTCATAGTCGTCATCGATGATCAACACGCGGTAGGGAGTCCCACCCTGCTGGGCGAAACATCGTTCAAGGCGACTCTCAAGCTTGGCCACATCAACAGGCTTGCTGAAAAAGCCGACGGCACCTAGGCGTGCCGCCTGTAGCTGAGTATCGAAGTCATTCTGCGTCGTCAACACCAGGAACGGCGGCACTTTCGGGAGACGAGCAAGCAGTGAGGACGCATACTCCAGACCACTCTGCTGAGTATTGCCAAGATTGACATCGACAATCAGTGCGTCTGGGCTCAGTCGAGCAATCGCCTCGTCAAGTTCGGCAGTGCTGGCAAAGTGGCTGGCTTGATAACCGAACGTCGAGAGCGTTCGACGGATACTCTCACCGACACTTTCCTCATCCTCGAGAATGTAGATGAGATGGCAATCTTCATTTGGGGAGCTGTTGAGCGACATCTCAACGGAGCTAGGAGCTGTAACTACCGCAGCACAAAGATCCGAGGTGCCTGCCAGCATCTGGATGTCATCAATAAATGTTTCGAGCCCCTTGCGTTGCAGCTCCAGGCTACTGAGCCATTGTTGCGACTGCTGCTCAAGCGATCGAGCTTGATCGCCCAGCTCCTTGAAACCGAAGGTACCGGCACTCCCCGCCAGCTTATGTAGCTGGTTGCGCAGCTCCTGCAGGTGCTCAAGCTGTTCCGCTGGATCAGATGAGCGCTCTAATTGCCGCGCCCTATCTGCCAGTTGCGGTAGTTCTTCCTTGAGCCGTTTGGCGAACTGCTCGCCCAGTAGCTGCAACTGGACTTGTAGGTCAGCCAACTGCTTCTGTCTATCCATTGGGGCGACTCCAAATGGCGCGTATCTGACTCGCCAACTGCATCGGATCGAAGGGTTTGATGATTACGTCACGTGCACCGAGGCTCAGATAATGCTCGACTTCTGAAGACTGTACCTTGGCAGTCATAAACGCAACTGGGATAACGTTGATATCCACCAGGTTTACTAATTGCTCAAGCGTCTGCGGGCCATCCATTCCGGGCATCATGACATCCAGCAGAATAAAGTCCGGCGCAAAACCCAACACCTGATCGATAGCGTCCTGACCACTGCTGCAACTCAGCACCTCAAATCCACCAACAGCCTCCAGAGCAACCTTGGCAACGGTCTGAATGGAGGGGTCATCCTCCACATGCAATATGCGCTTCAGCTCACGCATGGTTATTCTCCCTTGTCGGTAGTAGGCGAGCGAGCACATCAAGAAATGCCTGTGGTTCTGTTCGAGACTTGGCCAGTGCCGCCTCGACAAAGCTGAGCTGTTCCGTCGAGAGCTCTGTCGAAGACAGAACCACTATCGGTAGCCCGGGATGGGCCTGATGGATCTCCTCAATCAGATTGAAGCCATCACCATCTGGTAGGTGCAGATCGAGCAGCACCAGATCCCATGTACCACATGCTAACTGCTGCCGAGCCTCCATGAGGTTGCCGGCGCCCTCGCACTCAGCCAGACCTCTGGCCTGCTCGGCAACAACCATACGCAGATCGGAGTCATCCTCAATATGGAGAATGCGGGACTTATTTCTCGGGTTGCCGAGTGACCGGCGTAGGCCGTTCAGCAGTCGCTGCGGGTCAATGGGTTTATCCAACCAGTCAACGATGTGCATACCCCCCTGGAGATTGAGCTGCCCTTGGTCAGCAGCGGCGGTTATGACAATAACAGGCAAGTCCTTCTTGCGTAGTAAACGCTGCATCTCCAATAGGACCTCAAAGCCGTGGCCATCAGGCAGACGCAAGTCCAAGGTCACGGCGGCTATATCGTGCCTGGCCAGGATATATCGCGCTTCAGCCAGATTTGCTGCCACTACTGCCTGATAGCCCCCCCCCTCAAGCATTAACTGAAGCAACCGGGCTACGTCAGGCTCATCTTCTACCACCAGGATTGTGGGGCGTTGCATGTCAATGAGTGGAGGGCTCTCGGCCAGCACCGGCAGCTCGAACCAAAACGTGCTGCCCTGGCCCTCATGAGAGTCGAAGCCCACCTGCCCCCCCATGCGCTCGATAAGCTCTTTGGTGATCGCCAGGCCAAGTCCGCTGCCGCCCTTTTGCCGCTGATCACTGCTGTCTGCCTGGGAGAATTTCTGGAAGATATGCGGGTGAAAATGTTCGGGGATGCCCCGACCTTTGTCGGTGACGCTCACTCTGACACGCCCATCTCGAAGTGTGCTGTGCACCCGAACCGAAGCACCGGTGGGAGAGAACTTGATGGCGTTGGACAGGTAGTTAGCGAGCACCTGTTGTAGCCGAAGCGCATCGGCGCGTACCTTGACAGGATGCGGGGGATCAAGCACCAGCTGAACCTGATGCTGCTCAGCGTAGGAGGTATTGCTAAGCAGAGCCTCATTGAGTTGCTGGCCCAAATCAAGGTTGGTGAACTCGAAACTGAGCTTGCCGGCAGCCAGTTTGTCCATGTCGAGGAGATCATTAATCAGGTGGCACAGGCGCTGACTGTTCTGCTGGGCGATCTCCAACATGGGGCGCATGCTGTCGGGTACCGCGCCGAGTGCGCCACCGTTGACCAAACCCAGGGAGCCTGAAATCGAGGTCAGTGGCGTACGCAGCTCATGACTGACCGTTGATACGAAGTCATTCTTGAGTTGCTCGATACGCTTCTGCTCGGTCAAATCCATTGCAGTGCCGCTCGCGCTGAGCATATGCCCGTCAGGCGAGCATTGAATCAACGCTCGCAGAAGTACGGGCAGAGTCTGTCCGTCCTGCCTTATCAATCGGCACTCATGATTGAGGTAATGCTCTCTGACTCCCTCGGGTGCTACAAGCTGAGCACGAAGGGCCGCTACATCGTCAGCGTGAACCAGTTGTTCAAGGTCATTTAAGGGTGTCTGCGGCCCCTTCTCCGGATAACCCAGCATCTGCCAGATTTGACTCGAGGCAAAGAAATGACCTGCCTCTACGTCCTGGTCCCACCAGCCATCGTGCCCCCCCTTCAATACCCGCTGGAGCCTTGCCTCGCTTTGACTTAGCTGTGACGTCATGTCACTGGCCAAGGAGATGGCTCGCTGCTGGCTATTGGCAAGCACCTGTGTCAGGAAGAACAGGAGCAAACTGATCACGCCTCCCAGGCTCAGCAACAGTACCTGGCCTTGCTTGAAGGACTCGTAGAAACCTGGCTGCGTATAGAAGCTCACATAAAGTGGCTTGCCAAACAGCTCTAACTGCTCGGAGCGTGAAGGCTTGCCAGCCCGCTCAAGCCGCGGATGGCTGATGAATATCCTCTCTTCAGGAGAGGCCTTGTCTCCGGTGTAAAGGGCGAAGTCAACCTGCAACTCTCTACCATCAAGTATTGCCTGCATGAGGTCGGTCACGCGATAGGGGTTATACACAAAACCACGTAGAGCATCCCAACGCTCGACAGAAGAGTTCAACGAAGCTCCGGGCTGATAAACGGGGACGTACATCAGCAAACCTGCTTGCGCAGGCCCATTATTCTCCTGGAGAAGCGTAACTTTGCCGCTAAGTTGCGGGCGACCGGTTTCAACTGCCCGACTCATAGCTGCTCGCCGCGTAGGCTCGGAAAACATGTCAAAGCCAAAAGCAGCCAGATTTCGGCCGCTAAATGGCTCCAGATAGATGATCGATGTGTACAGATCACGCTTGCCTGCAGGTTTGATGGCGAACTCAGCAAAGCCCTGCTGGCGCACGCTCTCTTCAAATGCCTGCAACTGTTCCGGCCGCACGACCTGGCTATAACCAAGTCCGAGAATTCCGGGATAATTGGAATCCAGGTCCAAACGCTGCACATAGCGCCGCCAATCGTCACGGCTCACGTCAGTACTGGCGTCGAAAAGGCCAGCCGCTCCCAGCAGGATCTGGCGATGATTGCTCATCCGTTTCTCGATCGCCTCCAGCACCTCGTTACCCAACTGCTGGAACTCATAATCTGCTGCCTGCTTTTGGGCGGTACTCAGTGCGAACCATGCCCCTAGCGTACCCAAGACGCTGCACAAAAGAACCAAAAGAGGCATGAACCTTGGCGCCTTGGTCAAGGTATGTTCCAGCATTGTCATAGCGTTTCATCCTGAAGTAGAGCGGGTAAGTCAATCCAAAAAACAGCGCCACCTTCGGGGCGTGGATAGAAGCCGATGGAGCCCCCCATACGCTCCATCAGCCCCTTGCTGATGGCAAGCCCCAACCCGGTGCCACCTTTCTGTCGGCGGTCACTGGCATCAGCTTGGGAGAACTTTTCAAAAAGACGATCAACAAAATCTGCAGGAACGCCCGGCCCCTGATCGGCGACCGAAACTCTGACGTGCCCGCCAAGCGCCTGCGCAGATAGGAGTACCCGACTACCTGCAGGGGAAAACTTAAGTGCATTGGACAGCAGATTGCTCAGCACCTGCTGCAAACGCAAGGGATCTGCCATGACAGAAGTTACTACCCCTCCTGCATAGTCAATCTGAACATCATGCTGTCGGGCGAACCCTTGATGGCTAGTGGCACAATCGGTGAGAAAACTATCGAGATCCAACCGCTGGGGAACAAAGCTCATCTTGCCTGCGAGCAACTTGTCCATATCCAGCAGATCATCAATCAGCTGGCGCAGGCGCTGAGAATTGCTCTGGGCAATCAGCAGCATCTCTCGCATTGCATCTGGTACGGGACCCAACGCCTCACCGTTGATCAAAGCCAGCGATCCTGCAATGGAGGTAAGGGGGGTACGTAGTTCATGGCTGACGGTCGAGACAAACTCGCTCTTCATCTGCTCAAGATGTTTTCGCTGGGTGATATCAGTGATAAATCCATGCCAGAGAATGCTGTCATCGCTACGCCGCTGGGGCGTAGCCCGACCTTCCAGCCAGATGGGCCCCTTCGTAGGGTGTAGAAAGCGGTACTCCTGATGCCAGACGCTCAAGTTTTCCGCTGATGCCTGAATACTGGCAGTCACAGCGGCAAGATCATCCGGGTAGATGCGCGCGAAAACGAGGCTTGCATCTTTTTGCACGTCCTCGGGCTGCAGTCCATAGACATCCCTCAACCCCTCGCTGGCGTAAGGAAAACAACTGCGCCCGTCAGAATGCAGCTGAAACTGATAGACCACGCCTGGAAGTTGTTCGGCGATATGCTGCAGGCGCTGCAGGGCTTCCTCGCGGTAGCTCAGGTCATTGAGGATGCATAGATAGCCCATTTGCTGACTGCCATCTATGGCAACCGGCGCCAGGCTGAACAGTACGGGAATGCGCTGCCCCTTGCGATGTCGCGCGCTCGTCTCACGCTGACTCGCCTGTTCAGAGCCGCAGTTGATAGAAGCCCTGGCGGGATCAGGTTGTAGCTGACGATCCTCATCCGGTAGCACCAGCCCGAGACTTTGACCGATCAGGTCATCCACCTCATAGCCCAATAAAGGCAGCACCCCCGGACTGACCTGGCGGATCACGCCCTCCATGTCGGTGATCAGCACCGCAGTTCCCACGCTGCTCAAAATCGCTTTGTGCAGCGCCGCCTGCTCCCGCTGCTGGCGCGCCTGCAAGCGCAGCTCGAACAGGTTGATGGCCTGCTGCGCGAGCAGTTTGAGGGCGCCCTTCTGTTGAACATTGAGTTGACGTGGCTGGCGGTCGATCACACACAGGGTACCCAGATTATGGCCTTCGCTGTCAGCCAGCGGCATACCCGCATAGAAACGAATATCCGGGGCGCCGGTCACCAGCGGGTTATCCCTGAAGCGTGGATCCAGCAAGGCATTTTCCACTTCAAACAGGCTCTCGCCGTTGATGGCATGTGCGCAGAACGCCAGCTCTCGTGGTGTCTCACTGGCGTCGAGACCCTGTCGACTCTTGAACCACTGGCGCTCGGCATCTACCAGCGAGATGAGCGCAATCGGGGTTTCGCATAGCTGCGCAGCCATTGCGGTGATGTTGTCGAACATCGCCTCTGCCGGCGTATCGAGCAGCTCAAATCTGAGCAAGGCGGCAAGGCGGCGGCTCTCGTTAGACGGTATGGGAGGAAACCCCTGGGACTTGCGCTTCGTCATACCCTGACCACCTGATTGGCAATTGGCAGCTCCAACCAGAAGGTGCTGCCCATCCGTTCCTTTGACTCGTAGCCAATGTGCCCAGACATGGCTTCGATCAGCTCTTTGCAGATGGCAAGCCCCAGGCCAGTGCCGCCCTTCTGCCGTGCATCGCCACCATCGGCCTGGGAAAATCGAGTGAAGAGCCGGCTCCTGAACTCTTCTTTGATACCGATACCCCGATCCTTGACACTGATCCTCAACCAATCACTATCGACACTTGCCTTTAGTGTCACAACAGATCCGGGTGCGGAGAACTTGACCGCATTGGAAATCAAGTTGGCCAGAATCTGCGCCAGCCGCTGCCTGTCGATGGCTACGTGTACCTCGATAGGGCTACCGACGAGTTCGAGCCTAACCTGATACTCATTGGCATAAGGCTGGTTATGTGTGACGGCATCCTCAAGCAGCGGCCAAATAGGTTGTTCGCAAATGTCGTAGCGCATTTTTCCTGCCGCCAGCTTTTCCATATCCAGCAGATCATTGATCAGCTCTTGCAAGCGCGAACTATTGGACTGAGCGATTTGCAGCAGGGACTGCATCGCTTGCGGCACTTCGCCCAGAGCCCCGCCATTGATCAAGCCTAGAGAACCTGCAATGGAGGTCAGCGGTGTGCGCAGTTCATGGCTGACACTGGCAATGAACTCGCGTTGCATTTGCTGGAGGCGCAGACGCTCGGTAATGTCCTGAATATGCAGTATGCAGAGTGCACCCTCAGTCTCGGATAGCCCCAACCATGAGGCGCTGCACTCTACGTCGACAGGGTTCTGCTCACCATCCAGTAGCCGTATCCACCAGCCTAGCCGGGCTTGCGCGTTCTCTTGGGCGAGATGTTGGCGCAGTTTTTCACGATCATTCGGGAGGCAGAAATCAGCCAGTGCTGTGCCAACCAACTTTTCGCGGCTGCGCTCAAGAAGTTGGCATAGCGCCTGGTTGGCCTCCAGCATCTGCCCTGAGGCGTTCAGCATTGCCATCCCTTGTGGCGCCAGATCGAAGGCTTGCATGAAATCCTGCTGACTCCTGCTCAGCGCCAGAGCCAGACTCGCCCTACGACGATGCAAATGCATCATCCAGGCGGTTAGCAAAGTGATAAGCAGGGCGAGACTCCAGCCCAGAGTCCTGACAGGGGTCAAGGAAGCAATCGGCTGTGACGTACTCGAAACCTGAAGTTGCCACTGTGCCCCGGCCAGCGATACCGGCAAGCGAACGTTATCTCGCGTGGCTGAGGTTGCGACCGGGACATCAAAAGCCAGGAGGGCAACGGCGAGATCACGTTGGCGTGCCAGGACATCCAAGTCAGCGATAAGCCGGTCGTAATCAATGACGGTACTAATCAGCCCCCAATAGCGTTGATCCTGCAAATAGACCGGAACCCTGTAGATAAGCCCCTTACCGCCCTGTACCAGATTCAGGGGGCCATCCAGCCGAGGCTTCTTGTTAGCTATAATTTTCTGAATATGCGGCCACTGCTCGGCTAGGTCGGGGTAGTAAATGCCCAGGGCCGATTCATTCCCCTCAAGTGGATAGAGGTAAGAAATTCGGTTATCGGGTGCCAATCCAATATTGCGGATGTAGCGTCCCTGGGTGAAAAGCCCACGTAACCAGGGTTGCAGTTCGGCCGCATCCAAGCGCCCCTGCTTTGCCGGTACATAACTCGCCAGCCCGCTGGCAAGGTGCAGCGTGGCATTCAGCTCAGCCAGAAGAACCGCCCTTATCTCGTAGGCCTGGGCACGCAGAAAACGCTGCTCTTCCTGATAGCGATTCTGGTTGTAGCGCCAAAGCCCAAGCTCAACCAAGCCTCCCAATGTCAGCAGTATGACCAGAAGCCATATCCCCGCCATAGTCCTTGGCTCTTGGTTTGGCCGATTCAACAATTGTTCTCCACCGGTAGCTCCACCCAGAAGGTGGTGCCCTGGCCCTCGACGGACTCAAAGCCGATCTGCCCGCCCATTCGCTCAGTCAGCTCCTTGGTGATTGCCAGCCCAAGACCTGTACCGCCTTTAAGCCGGGTATCCGTGGCATCAGCCTGTGAAAACTTACCGAAGATGCGTGAGCGGAAGGCATCAGGGATCCCCACACCAAAGTCACGTACGCTGATGCGCACCCGCGTCTTGGCCGGGGCAGCAGAAATCTCAACATTAGCGCCCGGTGCAGAGAACTTGGCAGCATTGGAGAGCAGATTGGACATGATCTGCGCAAAGCGCTGCCTGTCCACACGCACCGTGACATCCAGCTGCGGCTTCAGTTGCAGCGCAACCGAATGCTGCGTGGCATAGGGCTGGTTCTGCTCCCTGGCAGCCTCCAGCAGTGGCCAGAGTGGCAGCGCCTGCAGGTCAAAGGTCATCTTTCCGGCCACCAGCTTGTCCATGTCCAACAAGTCATTGATAAGATCTGCCAAGCGCTGACTGTTGCTCTGAGCAATTCGCAACATTTCACCCATCGGCACAGGTACCTCGCCCAGCGCCCCGCCATTGATCAGACCGAGAGCTCCGGCAATTGAGGTGAGGGGTGTACGCAGTTCGTGGCTGACGGTGGAGACGAACTCGTTCTTCATCCGCTCGATGCGCTTGCGATCGCTGATGTCGCGGATGACGGCAATAAAACGGCGCTGCCCCCGGAGCATGATCTGCGATATGGCCAGTTCCATAGTGAACAGCTCACCATTGCGCCGCTGCGCGAGTAACTCCATTCCCTTCGTCAGTAGTGCGGGCACGCCGTTCTCTCGGTAAGCGGTCAAAAGATCGTCATACTGCTCACGGTAGCGTTCGGGCATCAACATCTTAAAGCTCTGACCTTCCGCACCTGCCTTCGCATAACCGAAAATCCTTTCAGCCGCCGGGTTGAATGTCTCAATCAGCCCTGCCTCGTCGATGGTCACGATGGCGTCAATGACGTTGTCCAGCAGAGTGCTGAGATACTCTTCACGCTCACGCAGACGCATCTCGGCCTCGAAGCGCTCCGTAATGTCCTGAATCTGCGAAACGAAGTGCAGGGGCAAACCCTGGGCGTCACGCACCAACGAAACACTGAGCAGAATCCACAGCACACTGCCGCGCTTGTCGATGTAACGCTTCTGCAGTTGATAGTCGGCGATCACACCATCCAGGAGCTGTTGCAGCAGCGCCAAATCCTTGGCCAGGTCATCAGGGTGAGTAATATGCTGAAAGTCGAGTTGCAGTAACTCTTCTCGGCTGTAACCCAGCATGCGACAGAGAGCGCCATTGACCTCGAGCCATCGCCCGTCAAGATTAACGATCGCCATGCCCTGGGGAGCAGTATTGAATGCGCCATTGAAGCGCCGCTCACTGACACGCAGCGCGTCCTCGGCAGCCTTGCGGTCGCTGATGTCCCAGATAAAACCGGATATCCAGAGCAGCTCACCGTTGGCGTCATACTCCCCTCGACCTCGCTCTCTCACCCAGACACAATGACCATCGACATGCCGGAGTCGGTAGGTGAGCTCGAACTGTTCATGCCGCTCAATGGCCGCGACAGACTGATGGGTGATGTGCAGATCATCAGGGTGCACAACACTGGAAAAGCTTCGTACACGGTTGTCAATGAAGTCACTGGCCGGATAACCAGTCAGACAAGCGACTTCATCACTCATGTAACGCATGGTCCAGTTGGCATCGTTCTCGCAGCGATAGACAACTCCGGGCAGGTTGGCAACGAGTTCCCGGAAACGGTTTTCGCTCTCCTGCAACGCCCTGGTGGTGGACTGCAGTTCGGATAGATCACTGGCAGTGCCTAAAAAACCGGATAGCGTGCGCTGCCTATCGAATATGGCACTCACCGTCAGGTTCACCCTGCGCTGAGTTCCATCCTTGTGAACGTAAGTCCACTGTCGCGTTTCAGGCTCTCCCTGCCGCGCCAGATGGACGAAAACCTCGAAACCACTGATCTCGCGACCTACTCGCTGTGACAGCTCGCGCCCGCGCTGCTCAACCTCATCGCTCAGGTGAATTAACGCTGGAGTCTGGATACCAACCATTTCCTCAGCGGTATAACCCAGCAGGCGTTGGGCTCCGCAGTTGAACAGCGTGATCAATCCATCTGGAGTGGTGGCGATCACACTAACGCCGGTAGCCGAGTCGAGAATCGCCTGCAGTTGAGCACTGGTGCGGTGGGCCTCATTCTGCTGCTCGCGCATCTCGGTGATGTCGGCATGGGTGCCGCACATCATCAACGGCTTGCCTTCATCGGTCCAGCTCACCACCCGCCCGCGGTCCTGCACCCAAACCCAGCGCCCCGACTTATGGCGCATACGGCACTGATAGTCATAAAAGGGTGTTTCCCCCCGGAAGTGGCGCTCCAGACGATCACCTGACTCACCAAGGTCATCGGGGTGAGCGTGGTTTAGCCAGGTATTGATGTCGACGGGAGACAGTTCCTCAAGGCGGTAACCGATGATCTCAGCCCAACGCTCATTGAAAGTGGTTTCCCCCGTCTGAACGTTCCACTCCCATGTACCGATGTTGGTTCCATCGATGATGCTTTTGAGGCGTTCGGCCTGCTCCCATAGGGCTGCCTGAGTTTGCGGCTGGGTGGGGGTCTCTCGCATTCAAAGCCCTACTGCTGGCAGATTTATACGAACAGGGTAGATGATCATTGAGAAAAAATCGCCAAGTGAAACAGACCTCAAAAAAGGAGTTAGCTTGGACTTGCCCCTATCAAACCGGACACCGGCACCCCGTTAAGTTGATGTCTTAGCCAAGCGCCTGAACTCGCGAGGCGAGCGGTAGCTCAGTGCGCTGTGCGGATGCTCCTCGTTGTAATGCTCGAAGGCGATGGCCAGGTTGCGCAGGGCCGTCGCCCGATCGGGCTTGGGCATGTGGCGGATGTAGTCACGCTTCATGGTCTTCACGAAGCTCTCCGCCATGCCGTTGCTCTGCGGGCTGCACACCGGGGTTGTCAGCGGTAGCAGGCCGATCTGCCGGGCAAAGGCCCGGGTCTGTTCGGCGGTATAGGCCGAGCCGTTATCGCTCAGCCATTGCACCGGCGCCGCCGGCAGCCCGCTTCCGAAGCGTTGCTCGATGGCTTCCAACATCACGTCGCGGACATCGTCGCCACTGTAGCCGTTTGGGCTGGCCACCCAACTGATGGCCTCTCGGTCGCAGCAGTCCAGAGCGAAGGTCACGCGCAGTTTTTCGCCGTCCTTGCAGCGGAACTCGAATCCATCCGAACACCAGCGGGTGTTGCTCATGTCCACGGCGACACGACCTTCGTGACGCCGCGCTACACCCGGCTGTTTACGCCGCCGCTCTAGCAACAGATCGTGGTCACGCATGACGCGGTAAACCCGCTTCACATTGACCGGTGGCCGGGCCTGCTGCTCATGCTGCCGACGCAACAGGCCCCAGACCCGGCGATAGCCGTAGCTGGGCAACGTGCCGACGGCCTGCTTGATCTGCTCGACCAGGGCCGCATCGTTGAGCGTCCTGCGACGACGCGGTTGCGGCCCCGGAACAGGCTGTTTGAGTCGAGCCGTCAATTGCGAGCGCGCCACACCGAGACTCCCACTGACCGCTTTCACTGGTCGTCCCCCGGCAACAAGGGTGAGTGCGCAATCCATTTTCGCGAGCGAGCGATCTCCACCGCTTCCTTGAGTATTTCGGCTTCCATGGTTTTCTTGCCCAGCATCCGTTGCAGTTCGCGGATCTGCTTAAGGGCATCGGCCAGCTCGGAAGCAGGCACCACCGCTTCACCGGCACTGACCGCCGACAGGCTGCCGTCCTGGTAGAGCTTGCGCCAATGGAACAGCTGGTTGGGATTGATGCCGTTACGCCGGGCCACCACCGAGACGCTTTGTCCGGGCTCCAGGCTCTCGCGCACCATGGCCAGTTTCTCCTCTACGCTCCAGCGGCGCCGCCGCTCCTGGCCGAGCACTTCGATGGTCTTGTCTTTGCTGGTAGTCATAAACACAGTCGTTTGCCTATCCCTTATGGTAAGGGGGAAACGGTGTCCTGTGTTTCAAGGGGCTCGTTCATAGCTCACTTCGAATCAGGGCCAATAACTATCGTTTATGACAGGTTCCTTGTTTACCCCGACCAGTTGTTACCGGACATCACCAAACCGTTATCGACACCATTCCTTGCCGGCCTTACCCGCTAATCGCCACAGTACACTGTGTTACCTCATCCCTCTTAATACCCACCGAAACGGTCTTTGACCCCTACTCCCCCAGTACCGAACCTCTCGCCCGCGGCACATCTGCGTGCCGTGCGTTTTGCCTGGGAGGTCGGGTTCAGGGATGCATGCAACAACGGTTCTGTACGGCCAAGTGCTGGTGGTGTTGGCCATTACCCTGTCCGGGGTGTGGGGTGCTACGCAGTGGACGGCGGCCACGCTCGGCTATCAGGCGCGCCTGGGGGCACCCTGGTTCGATCTGCTGGGCACGCCGGTGTATCACCCCTGGCGTCTATTCGAGTGGTGGTTTGTCTTCGATGCCTATGCGCCGGATGTCTTCAACGTCGGCGGCAGCATCGCCGCCTGCAGCAGCCTGCTGGCGTTGGTGGTGGCCATCGGCATGGCGATCTGGCGGGCGCGCCAGGCACGCCGAGTCACCACCTACGGTTCGGCGCGCTGGGCCGATGCGGATGAGGTGCGCAAGGCCGGCCTGACCCAGCCCGCGGGCGTGTTCCTCGGCCAATTCGACGATCAGTACCTGCGCCACGAAGGCCCCGAGCATGTGCTGACCTTCGCGCCGACGCGCTCGGGCAAGGGCGTCGGCCTGGTGGTACCCACCCTGCTCTCCTGGCCCGCCTCGGCGGTGATCCACGATATCAAGGGCGAGAACTGGAGCCTGACCGCGGGTTGGCGCTCCCGCTTCTCGCACTGCCTGCTGTTCAACCCCACCGACCTGGCCTCGGCCGCCTACAACCCGTTACTCGAAGTGCGTCGCGGTGCACACGAGGTGCGCGACGTACAGAACATCGCCGACATCCTGGTCGACCCAGAAGGCGCGCTGGAACGGCGCAACCACTGGGAGAAGACCAGCCATGCGCTGCTGGTCGGCGCCATCCTGCACGTGCTCTACGCCGGCCAGGACAAGACCCTGCGCGGCGTCGCCAATTTCCTTTCCGATCCAGCCTGCACCTTCGAGCTGACGCTGCACCGGATGATGACCACGCCGCACCTGGGCGATGCACCGCATCCGGTGGTGGCCTCGGCGGCACGGGAGGTGCTCAACAAGAGCGACAACGAGCGCTCGGGTGTGTTGTCCACGGCTATGTCGTTCCTCGGTCTATACCGCGACCCGACCGTGGCTGAGGTCACTTCGCGCTGCGACTGGCGCATCGCCGACCTGATCTCTGCCGAGCATCCGGTGTCGCTGTACCTAGTGGTGCCGCCCTCGGATATCAGCCGCACCAAGCCGCTGATCCGCCTGATCCTCAACCAGGTCGGCAGACGCCTGACCGAGTCGCTCGACGGCTCCGACGGCATCGAGCGCCGGCACAAGCTGCTGCTGATGCTCGATGAGTTTCCGGCGCTGGGGCGATTGGACTTCTTCGAGACGGCGCTGGCCTTCATGGCCGGTTATGGACTGCGCGCCTTCCTCATTTCGCAATCGCTGAACCAGATCGACAAGGCCTACGGCCAGAACCACTCGATCCTCGACAACTGCCATGTGCGAGTGACCTTCGCCACCAACGACGAGCGCACCGCCAAGCGCATCTCCGAGACTCTCGGCACTGCCACCGAACTGCGCGCGCAGCGTAACTACGCCGGCCACCGCCTGGCGCCCTGGCTGGGCCACCTGATGGTGTCGCGCCAGGAAACGGCTCGCCCGCTGCTGACTCCGGGCGAGGTGATGCAACTGCCCAGCGACGAGGCCGTGGTGATGCTCTCCGGCCTCGCACCGATCCGCGCGAAGAAGCTGCGCTACTTCACCGACGCCAACTTCCAGAGCCGGGTGCTGCCGGCGCCACGCTTGCAGCCGGGTCGCTACGCCGACACACCGGCGCCGCGCGCGGACGACTGGAGCGGCCTGGCCGTGCCTGCAACCGTTGCCGCGTCGCCGACCGACCTGAGCGATGACGAGACCATCGAGGACGGCGGCCCGCGCCGTCAGCCCGAGCTGGCGGAACTCGCCCAGTTGCCGGATCACGACGAGCTGGCCAGCGACCTGCTGCTGCTCGACGAGGACGACATTTCCACGCCCTTCCCCACCCAGCCGGATCCGCGCCTGCAACGCGTGGCGCGGCTGGCCGCCCTCGACCCTGACGATGGAATAGTCCTATGAGCCGAGCCCGTCTCAACCTGTTTATCCAACCCGAGCATGCTAAGCGCCTGAACGAACTGGCGATCACCAGGGGCGTGTCGAAGTCCTCGATCATCGCTGCGGCGCTGGCCTCCTGGCTGTCACCCGAGTCTGGCGAGCAGCGCGAGGTGGCCATGGCCAAGCGCCTGGACCGGCTATCGCGTCAGCTCGA
>NZ_QYYB01000013.1:0-75852 GCF_018221585.1 Pseudomonas sp. KB-10 | reverse complement strand
TCGTAAGGATTTATGATGGTAGACCATTGATAGCATCAAAAACCTCACGACCTTGAGGATTTCTATCAATTCACTTGGGCGCATAAGAAAATCCACTTTCCGCTGTTCAGCGTGGATCGGTGGTTTGTGGCGCAGCAGATAGTGCAGGCTTGTTAGTTCTTTTGAACACCCGATCCCTCGCCATGAAGGCCTCCGGCATATGCGGGATGAGCGTCAGGGCGTCGACCTCTTCACCGTAGGTCTTTGAGTGCAGCGACGCGTAGCGCTCGAGGTCAGCCTTCAGGCTGGCCGGGCAGGTGAAGGCCAGCTTCACGTTCTCGGTTTTCGGCAGTGGGCCGAGACGCAGTTTGGTCATGCTCATTGCAGGCTCCCTGTTCAGCGTGCAAGGGGTCGAGTGTTCGAATCACTCCGTCCCGACCAAAAATCCCTAGAAAATCCAGTCACTTAGTGGTGACTGGTTTTTTTTATGGGCGCTTCACACGTAGAAGCGTAGGGACTTTTGCGGGACTTTTTTTCATCCTGCCATTCTCCTCAAAATTGTCAGGGCCGGACCGCGCGAGTCGGTAGCCGAAATCCTGTTGGCTTCATCGATCAGTTTGCCCAACTCGGCGGCTGAGTAGTGACTGGTGATGCTACCGTTCTTGTGGCCCAGCAGAGCCTTCCTGTCTTCCTCCGTTACTCCGGCTGCCCGAAGTCTTCGGCCGAAGGTGTGCTTCAGATCGTGAACGCGGATTGAAGCAAATCCAGCTGGGGCAGGGCGCAGAAAACGCTCCTGGAACTTCTTCGCTGCTCTGACCCTGGCCTTCTTCCGTGCCCAATCGTCCGGGGCCGCATGACCGGCATTACTCTGGCCGTTTTATGGTGTACACCTGAGCTCGCTCTGTGCATTGGCCATCCCTTGTGCCGATGGCGTCGGGCGAGCACGCTTGCTTCTTGCAACGCAATCATCGGTCATGACACGCCAGGGCAAGGCGCCGGCAGCCTGGTGCAAGAATTCCCCGGCCCGCGGTAGCAAAGTAAGGCTCGACGCGGTACGCGACTGACGTCATATCTATGGGCGCCATTGGGCCGAGAGGTCCGAGCGGGAGAATAAACAAATGAACAAGACCAATGCCCCGGACATTGCCTCAATGCAGGCGCCGAAGATCGGGAGCGCCACTGTTATGCAGCGCAAGAAACTGGGGTTCATCACCATGATGGCCATTTGCGTGGGGCTGGTGATCGTGCAGGGCTCAATGATCACTGCGACCCAAGGAATCGGCATCGGTGGCTTGGGCTTCATCGCAGCGATGCTGGTTGCATTCGTCCTCGCACAGTTCAATGCCATGAGCTTTGCGGAGCTGTCGTTGATGTTCCCTCAAGAGGGTACGCTGGCGACTTACACCCAGAAAGCCATCGGCCATTTTCCGGCCATTGTCGCGGTCTTCGCCGGCTACGTGGTGGTCGCGATGCTGGCCCTTCCGGTAGAGATGTTCCTGGTAGATGCGATCATCCATGAGCTGCTGCCCGGTATGTTCCCGCCCCTGCTACTGCCGCTTTTTATTCTCTGTGTTCTGGTGGTGACCAATATCCTTGGTGCAGACGTATTCGCCAAGGTACAGAACCTGCTGTCATTCGTTTTGGTTACGGCGCTGACTCTGATCGGTCTATGCGCGGTCAGTGGGGCCGTCCAACCCCATGTCGAAATCAGCGGTACCCCAGTTAGCTGGGGACTTGAGTCTGTTCTCGATGGCAGCTTCATCGGTCTTGTTGCGATGGCCATGTGGCTGATGGTGGGCGTGGAGTTCATCTGCCCAATGATCAACGAAGTGGACAAACCGCAGCGCAACATCCCGCGTGCGATGATGCTCTCGCTGTGCGCCATGCTCGCCATCTTCCTGTTGTTCGTCTACGGCGCCACCTATTACCTGAACGTCGAGACGCTTACCGGCTCGCCTCTACCTTATCTCGATTATGCCAATGCGGTGTTTGGCAAGGCCGGTCTGATCATCGCTGCGGTGATGGCGGTGACCGCTACCTGCAGCACCGTCAATACGGTGCTTGCGGCGGTACCGCGCATGCTGCAGGGTATGGCCGAGAACGGTCAGGCCTTCCCGCAGATGAAGATCATCAGCCAGCGCTTTGGCACGCCCTGGGTGGGCATCCTGTTCATGGCTGTCATCATCGCGATTCCGCTGATCCTGATGGATATCGATTCGCTGATCCCGCTGGTGATCGCTGCGTCTACCAGTTGGCTGCTTGCCTATGTGGTGGCGCACGTCGATGTGCTGGTGCTGCGCAGCCGTATGCCGCATCTGCCGCGGCCGTTCAAGACGCCGTTTTACCCTTTGCCGCAGGTTCTCGGCATCGCCGCCATGCTATACGTCGCGCTGCACAACTCGCCTTCGCCGGACATGACGGTGCTGGTCTACAAGATTCTTGGTGGCATTCTGCTGCTGGTGAGCATCATTGCAGTGCTGTGGGTCAAGCTGTACATGAAGTGCAAGTTGTTCGCTCCCGATATTGACTAGTTGAGTGGGAGCCGCGCACCTGGCGCGCACTGCGCTGGTGACCCCTTCGTTTCCCCGAAGGGGGGGTGAGTTTTACTGCTGCAGACGGGGCGTCGTCGGCTGGCCCCGGTGTAGCGGTGCGTCCGGCTGCGCCGCTGGGTCTCAGGCGCTGCCAGGTAGCCCATGGATGGGAGCTGCTTTGCCCAGCGGCGCAACGCCAAGCCTTGCAAGGGAGTGACAGGTGTGGATTGGCAGCCGCCCTGATCCCGCATCAGAGCGGTTGCCTGTCACTTGTGCTCGGCGAAACAAGTACTTCGCTGCTTGCTGGTCGCCCTCGTCGAAACCTTTTCGCCAATCCAATCCATTCAGGTGATCGTGCCTGACGGCAACGTCATCCTCGCCCTGGCCGGTGGCAAGCTGCGCATGTGGTTGCTCGGTCAGCGCAGCAACCGCTGCACCCTATGAGATGAGTCAACGAAGAGGGGGCTTCCAGACATGTGCTGGGGCAGCGAGGTGTATGCGCTGTGTGATGAGGTAGGGGCAGGGAGGGGGTGAGAGCCGGGGCAGGAGGCCCCGGCCACTCGATTAGAACATGCTGTTGTCGTTGGCCGACTCGGCAGGTACGTCCTGGATGATGTCCCAGTGCTCGACGATCTTGCCGTCTTCGACGCGGAAGATATCCATCACGGCCTGGCCGCGATCATCGGGGCCGTTTGTCGAGTGCACGTGCAGGTAGACCAGGTCGCCGTCGGTGGCGCTGCGCACGATACGGGCACGGGACTGCGGGTTCTCCTTGAAGAAGCCGGCGAAGTAACCGACGAAGGGGGCTTTGCCGTCCGGCACGTCCGGATTGTGCTGCTTGTAGTCCTCGGCCACGATCTTGGCGGCTTCTTCGACCTGATGTTGATTGAAGAAGCGTTCGTAGAAGTTGATGACCAGTGTGCGGTTGGCTTCCTCCTTGGCCAGATCACGCTGCTCCGAGGCTGCGAAAACGGCGGTAACGCCCGCCAGCAGCAGCGTGGCGGCGAACAGTGATTTCTTCACGAGGTGTGGCATGGGCTTCTCCTTAGTAACCGACGGTAAAACGCTGACGTGAATGTTTCGGCTCTTCGATTTCATCGACCAGAGCAATGGCATAGTCCTCGAAGGAGATACGGCTGCCCTGTTCGTTGCTCAGCAACCTATCCTTGCCGAGGCGGAACACGCCAGTGCGTTCGCCGTGGACGAACTCTGCTGAGGGCGACAGGAAGCTCCAGTCCAGCTCCTGTTCCTGCTTGAGTCGTTCGAGAAACGCGGCACCGCGTGCAGCCTCAGGACGATAGGCGTCGGGAAAGTCAGGCAGATCAATCACACGCTGGCCAGGAGCGATTTCCAGGCTGCCGGCGCCACCGACGACCAGGTAGCGCTTGACACCAGCGTTACGTACAGCGTCGATCAGTGTCTGCGGGTCGGTGCTGACGAACGGGGCGGCGCTTACCACGGCGTCATGCCCAGCCAGCACTTTGCTCAGTGCTGCCTTGTCCTGGGCATCAGCCTGCACGGCGGTTACGCCGGGCAGCGCGGCGATGCGTTCAGGGTTGCGAGCGATGGCCGTGACACTGTGGCCACGGTCGGAAAGTTCCTTGAGGATGCACGAGCCGGCGTTGCCGGAGGCGCCAATCAGGGCGATGCGTAACATGCGAACTCCTTTTAATCTACTTTTTTGACATGGTCTGGCTTGTAGACCTTTGAGCGATCCGATGCTACTGTTCGTCTCCCCGTTGCACAAGAAGTCAGCATAGTCTGACCAGGTCATTTCGTAGTGACCTTGATTGACCGGAGAGCCGCCATGTCCACTGCCGAAACCCTAATGTTCGATCACCCTTGCCCGATCCGTGATGTGCTCGACCGCATTGGCGATCAATGGAGTCTGCTGGTGCTGGAGGCGCTGGCTGGGCGCAGGCTGCGTTTCAACGAACTGGGCCGTGAGATCGATGACATTTCCAAGCAAATGCTCTCGCGCACGCTCAAGCGTCTGGAAATGGACGGCTTTATCTCGCGAGAAGTGTTCGCCGAGGTGCCGCCGCGCGTCGAATATCAGCTGACGGCATTGGGGGTGTCATTTCTGCAGCCGATGCAGGCGCTGGTGCAATGGGCCGATGCCAATCACGCCGATATCTGCCGCTCACGTCGCGCCTACCGGGCAAGTTAGCTTTAACTTTGCCAAGACCGGACCGGCTGGTGGCGTAGATTGCCCTGTCTGGGTACCGTCCCGCTTCAAATTTTTATGAGGACACATTCATGTTCAATAGCCATGCTGAAATTCCCATGACGGCGCCAGGCCGTTGCCTGACGCGCTTGTGCCGCCACTGGAGTCACAAGTTCGCGGTGCGTTTCGATGAGACCAGCGCGCACATTCCCTTCGACCCGGCCGTGTGCGAACTGCAGGTGATCGACGGCGGTCTGCGCGTCACTCTGCAGTCACCTGATCACGCCGAGCTGGTCGAGCTCCAGGGCGTAGTCGTTGACCACCTGCAGCGCATGGCCGGAGAGACGTTCGACGTCGAGTGGCGCAACTGAGCCTTTAACCGGATCCGGTTGGGCAGGAGTGGCGCCTTGCGCCGCTCCGCGCTCACCGGTGGCCGGCTATGCTTGATAGCACCTCGGTGTTGTCGATGAGGTGTCAGGCCCGCGGACCTGGATAGGTTGCGCTCAGGTTGTCAGGGGCCGCCGGCGCAGGTTTTACCCTGCTCCGGGGAATGCCGCCCGCTGTGTCGGGCGGCGTGGCTGGCGTCAGTAGGTGATGCACACCGATTTGCTTTCGGTAAAGCCTTCGATGGCGGCCTTGCCGAACTCTCGGCCGATCCCCGATTGCTTGTAACCACCGAACGGCATGTTCGGGTCGACCGGTACGTGGTTGTTGACCCACACCGTACCGGCCTCGATACGCGGGATCAGGTCCATCACCCGGCCCAGGTCGTTGCTCCAGATGCTCGCGGTCAGGCCGTAACGACTGTCGTTGACCATGGCCACCGCCTGCTCGATATCGTCGAAGGGCAATACCGACAGCACCGGGCCGAAGATCTCTTCCTGAGCGCTGGTCATGGTCTGTTGAACGTCGGCCAGTACGGTCGGTTGCACGAAGTAACCTGGAAGATCCGGCTTGCTACCGCCAGTGGTGAAGCGGGCACCTTCCCGGCGGGCGATGTCGAGGTAGTTCAGCACGCTGCTTTGCTGCTTGCGCGAAACCAGCGCGTTGATCTGAGCCTCGGCGTCCATACCCGCGCCGACCTTGAGGGCGGCGACCTGAGCGGTCAGTGCTTCGACGAAGTCCTTGTAACGGCTTGCATGCACATAGAGGCGCGACGCTGCGGCGCAGACCTGCCCCTGGTTGAGCAGGCCACCGCCAATGGCCCCGGCGACCGCCTTTTCGATGTCGGCATCGGCCAATACCAGCATGGGGTTCTTGCCGCCCAACTCGAGGGTGAAGCGGGTCATGTTCTGCAGCGCGGCGACACCTACCTGCTTACCCACGGCGGTGGAGCCGGTAAACGACACCTTGCTCACCAGTGGGTGAGCAACCAGCGCCGAACCCGCCTCCGATCCCTTGCCCACCAGCACGTTGAACACGCCCGCCGGAATGCCGGCCTCGATGGCCAGCTCTGCCAGACGCAGCGCCGTAAGTGGGGTTTCGTCAGCCGGCTTGATGATGATGGTGTTGCCACAGGCCAGCGCCGGCATGATCTTCCACAGGGCGATCATCAGCGGGAAGTTCCATGGCACGATACCGGCGATCACACCAACTGCCTCACGGCGGGTATAGGCATTGAAGCGTGCGCCTGCGGGCACCGGGATGGAGACGTCGAGGGTCTGGCCTTCGATCTTGGTTGCCCAGCCGGCCATGTAGCGCATGTAGTTGAGCGATGCGCCAACTTCCACGGCGCGTGCCAGGTGGATCGACTTGCCTTGGTTGAGGCTTTCCAGTTGCGCCAGTTCCTCGCCGTGAGCTTCGACGACATCTGCAAAGCGCAGCAGGATACGCTCGCGTTCGGCAGGCGCCAGGCCACTCCAGACGCCTGATTTGAAGGCCCGATGAGCCGATTGCACGATCGCTTCGACCTGCTCGGCAGTCGCCTGCACGGTTTGGCTCAGGACGCCATCGGTTGCCGGGTTGTGGATGTCGCGGCCACTGCCGTTGCTGGCTTGGCGCTGTTCGCCATCGATGAACGAAGCGTGCGTGCGGGCCAGGAAGGCCTCGACACTGGGAAGAGTTTCGATGAGGGTGCTCATGCGGTGCTCCAGAGGCTGGTTGATAACGAAAACGCCGATGGCGCGCGTCTTCACAGCATAAGGAAATGCAGGCGGTGCGACTTGTCTGTGCCTGCCGCACGGATATGACTCTGCCTGCACGGCGATCGCGCTGGCAGAGCCATGCAAGCGCGCTGGCAGTCAGATGCAAGCGTAGGCACCGGCTGTGCCTCATAGTGGCGCTGTCTTCGTAGCATTGCTCCGCGACGACGGTTTTAGCTTCAACACACTGATACCTTGACCGCCGTGCACCTGCCGGCGGTTTTTTTATGGCGGCAGTACCGGGTATCGGTTCTCGGGATTCGATAAATGAAAACGCCGCGAGCCCTGAGGCGCGCGGCGTTCGTGATTGCCTTGGGAATGACTCAGAACGGTACGGCCACGGTCAGCTGGCTGTAGACGTTGGTGCCGTTGCCGCCAACCTGATTGCCGCCGGTATTCTCGTCCTTCTTCGGCTGATAGAGGCCGATCAGCGGGCTGATGATCAGGTGGTCGGTGACCGCCCATTCCGCATAGAGATCCAGCTCGCGCCCATCGAGGTTCAATGCGTTGCTCTTCTTCAGCGTGTTGAAGTCGAAGTACAGCGCGCCCAGGGTCAGGTTCTCCAGCGGGGTCACCTTGAGACCGACATGGTGGATGCCGGTGTTGCTGTTGAACGGCCCCGAGTAGTTGGATGCCACTTCGCCCTGGAACCAGGTGCCATAACCGGTACTGAAGCCGTTGAACAGCGAATCCCAGTCTTCCGAGTAGCGGCTGTAGCGATAGGTGATCTTGGGCGACCAGGCGACGTCGGCAAAGGTATAGCCGGCCTCCGCATACCAGGCTTTTTCGGCGCCCGCGTCCTTGTCCTGCCAGGCGTATTCGAAGGCGAAGCTGGCGTTCTCGATTCCGGCATCGCCTTCGCCGCGAATGCTGTAGATGTCCATGCCGTCGCGTTGTTGCTGGAAGTCGCTAGCCCACTGATCAGTCACATCCAGGCCGTGGATGTAGGTCAGGCCCAGGGTGCCGGCTTTCCCGGTGTAGTCCAGGGTGCCGCCGGCCAGGGAGGTTTCGGCCTGGGCGCGGTTGTCCGATTTCAGCCAGAAGGCACTGCCGTGCAGGCCGTCCTGGCCGCCCAGTTTGAGCAGGGCGGTACGGTCGAAGGCGTGGCGAGCGGCGATGTAGTAAGCCCCACCACGATCCAGAGCGCCGTCGGCGGGGCCATTGCCGAGGTTGGGACCGTCGTCGTTGATCAAGAAGCCGCTGCCGAGCTTGATTACCTGGCGGCCGAAGGAGGCATCTACACCGTCAGTGCCCAGCAGTGGGAACAGGTCGCCGGAGCGCCAGCCCAGGTAGGCGTCTTCGATCTTGGTGGTACGTTCGCGGCCATCGGTGTTGCCGGCTGCATCGCCGTCGCCCCAGGTGCCCGAGCTGACCAGGTTGAAGGCGCCGTAGACCGTCCCCGAATCACCCAGGCGCTGGTCGCCGCTGATGCCGTACTTGATGAATCCTTCGCGCCAGCTCGAACCGCCTGGCCTGCCGTCATAGTTCTTGCGGCTGTTCATCCAGCCGTAGACCGCGAGAAAGTCAGCGTTCAGATGGGTATCGTCGTCGGCGTACAGTTCGTAGGCGCTGCTGATCTGACTGGCGCTCAACAGCGCTACGCTCAGGCCGATGGCCTGTGCCAGCGGTAGGCGGCGGGTGGAATGTGCCATGGGTTTGCTCCCCTGTTTCTTATGTTGGTGGCCCGGAGTTTCTGGGGCTCCGAGACGTTCGCGAACGCCAGGCTCTGGCGCGACGAGCTATTAGCCATCCGGGGGCGTAGGCAAGTCTTGTTCATCTCTGCCAGCGGTTTTGATTGCGGCGGCCAGCGCGGGGAGGGATGTCAGGCTGCAACAAAAATGGCGGCAGCCAGTGGCAAGACCGGCTTCAGGAGCAGGGCGCAAAGTGTTGTCGACTAACCACCAGGGCGCCTTGCCTCCGGTGGGTAGGGGAGGGGGTTGGCGGCAGTGCCGACGATCCGGCGGATCGGCATCGACGGGGTGCCGGCACGACTTATAACCAGAAAAAATCTGCTTTCGAGGTTCCCACGATGTCGATCAATAACAAGCTCAGTGAGCACCTGGCGCGGGGAACGGTCGGTTTCCCGACTGCCCTTGCCAGTACCGTCGGCCTGATCATGGCCAGTCCAGTCATTCTTACCGCGACCATGGGCTTTGGTATCGGTGGCAGCGCGTTCGCCATGGCCATGGTGATCGCCATGCTGATGATGCTCGCGCAGTCGACCACTTTCGCCGAAGCGGCATCGATCCTGCCGACCACGGGCTCGGTATACGACTACATCAGCGCCGGTATGGGACGTTTCTTCGCCATCACCGGTACGCTGTCGGCATACCTGATCGTGCATGTATTCGCGGGTACGGCCGAGACCATCCTGGCCGGGACGATGGCGCTGGTTAACTTCGAACACCTCAATACCCTGGCCGAAACCGCTGGTGGTGCCTGGTTGCTCGGGGTCGCCTTCGTGATTGGCTTCGGCATCCTCAACGCCTTTGGCATCAGCGTGTTCAGCAAGGCTGAGGTCATACTCACCTGCGTGATGTGGAGCACGCTGATGGTGTTCGGCATTGCCGGTCTGGTCGCCGCGCCGGCTGTAGAGCTCGATGGTCTGTTCGGCGCATCGCTGGTGGGCTCCGACCTGATCACCATTCTTTCGCTGGTGGGCATGGCCATGTTCATGTTCGTGGGTTGCGAGTTCGTGACACCGCTGGCGCCCGACCTCAAGCGCTCCGCCTGGGTGTTGCCGCGAGCCATGGCCATGGGGCTGCTGGGCGTCGGCAGCTGCATGTTTCTCTACGGCGCGGCAATGAAGCGTCAGGTGGAAAACGTGTTGCTAGACGAAGCAGCCGGTATTCATCTGCTCGATACGCCGATGGCGATTCCGCAGTTCGCCCAGCAGGTAATGGGTGACATCGGACCGATCTGGCTGGGTATTGGCTTTCTCTTCGCTGGCGCTGCCACCATCAACACCCTGATGGCCGGTGTGCCGCGCATTCTGTACGGCATGGCAGTCGATGGTGCACTGCCGAAGGTGTTCGCTTATCTGCACCCGCGCTTCAAGACACCTTTGGTGTGCATCGCCGTGGTGGCGGCGATTCCCTGCCTGCATGCCTGGTGGCTGGGTGGCAATGCCGACAGCATGCTGCCGCTGATCCTGGCTGCGGTATGTGCCTGGGCCACCGCCTACCTGCTGGTGACCTTGTCGGTGGTCATCCTGCGCATCCGTCGTCCGGATCTGCCGCGTGCCTACAAGTCGCCCTGGTTCCCGCTGCCGCAGATCGTCTCCACCGTCGGTATGGTACTGGGTATCTGGTTCATCGCGCCGCCGGGCATCGAGCCGAGTGCGGTGTACGTGCCTTTTGCCTTGATGTTGGGGATTACCGCGATCTACGCGCTGTTCTGGACGTTGGTGGTACAGCGAGTCAACCCTTTCCGCCCGGTACCGGTGGAAGAGATTCTGGAAAAGGAATTCAGCCACGAACCGGGTGTACACGACGTTGAGCCTTCGCTCCATGCTGCAAAGACTGTCTGATCTGTTTGGCAGTCAGCGGTTGCCCTCCGGCTACGGTCCGGGGGCCACCCTGGAACAGGTGCGGCGTAACCTTGCCGGGCTGTCGTTCGAGGCGCTGGATGGCGCCCGGGGACGCTTCAGCGTTCCCGGCGCCGCGCTGAGCTTCGAGGTGGTCGAGCGCACGCACAGCGAGCTGCTGATGCACCTGGTCCTGACCGATTTCGTACTGCGGGTGCCTTCGCCCGGCGGAGCGCCTGCGCGTATCGAAGTGCGTCACAGCGGTGCGCTGACTCGTACCGGTCTGCTATGTAAACAGAGGCAGGGCGATACGGATGAGTTGGCTGCTCTGCAGGCGACTTTGCTTGAAGACCAGGCGTTGCGCGTGGCGCTTATGCCACTGGACTTCAAGCGGCTATCGATCGAGCGCGACAGCGATGGCTGGCAGGTAAGCCTCGAACATATGGCTGCCAGCGAGGTGGTCAATCGTGTTCCCAGCTTCCGTCGCTATATCCGTCTCAATGATGAGCAGCGAGATGGCTTGATCGCCACCTTCATGGCCTTGCAGCGCATTCTGCGCACCTGTTGAGAGCCCTTTCGGCTGCCTGTGCACCGAACGGAGGCACGTCTTTCCTTTCTCTTCTGGCCAGGGCCGCTATCAGCGCCTCTGGCTTGCGTCTTTCTGCGCCTCGCTTTCTTGCCTGCCGAACTGCAGTCGATGCTTCAGCTGGGGTTCTTCCCGGCTTTCATCGTCGCTGGGGAGGGTAGTACGTGAATATGTTCTTTATCGGTAGGTTGGCACTTAACCTGCATCCCGTGATGGTAGCGGTTTTGTGTTGCGCGTCTATGTATAACATGTTAACTATTATGCAACAAAAACAAGACGTCATCCGTGGAGGTGCGTATGAATGGCCTGAGTGCGGCCCGAGAGGGGCTGGAAAGCTGGCAGGCTTCCCTGCAGGCGATCTGTGGTCGGTTCGAGACCCAGATGGCATTCAACCGATCGCTATTCATCGGAGAGATCTCCCTGCAGTGCCATGCTGGGCTGCCTATGGCTCATCTGCGCACCAATGCCGGGTTGATCGC
The DNA here is from genome assembly GCF_018221585.1 of Pseudomonas sp. KB-10. NCBI lineage: Bacteria > Pseudomonadati > Pseudomonadota > Gammaproteobacteria > Pseudomonadales > Pseudomonadaceae > Pseudomonas > Pseudomonas sp. KB-10. The sequence continues at coordinate 64,443 of NZ_QYYB01000013.1, read as the reverse complement.
TCGTCAGTCCATCAAGCCTGACCATGACAATGACCAGAGTTGTTTCCTGGTCAGTCAGCGCAGCGGCTTTTCGCAGATATCCCAGAACGGTACGAGCATTCAGCTCGCGCCGGGCGACCTCCTGCTCATGGACTCGGTTGGCTCTTGCGAAATCACCCCGTTTGGCCTGATCGAGCATGCTTCGTTGTCTTTGCCGCGCCAGGAAGTCGACCGGGTGCTCAAAGACAACAAGTTCGGCAAGGTCAGTGCGACCTGCCCCAGCGGCAAGATGTTGCACGTGCTGGTTGATCAGCTCTGTCGTGAGCCGCAGAGTGGATATAGCGACGGCGACGAAAGCGAAGCGCTGCGCACCGCGTTCATCTCTCTGCTGGCGCCGGCATTATCCAGTGCGCACGACAAACCCCTCCACGCTGAACTGCTGCAGGGCAATAATCTGCGCAGCTACGTGCAGAAAATCATCGACGATTCGCTGACTCAGCCGAACCTCAACCCCGTTGGCCTGGCTTCACGGCTGAACATCTCGGTACGACATCTTTATCGCCTGTTCGAAGAGCAGGGTGACAGCGTCTGCCGCTATATCCAGCGCGCGCGTCTAAAGCGCAGTGCAGATGACCTGTCCAACCCCTTCCTCAAGGGAGAGTCGATCACCTCCATCGCCTACAAATGGGGGTTCACTGACTCCGCGCACTTCAGCCGGGCGTTCAAGAAACAGTTCGAGCAGTCGCCCAAGGACTATCGGGCAATGGCGCTGATGGAAACAGCCGGCGCGGCTTGAGCGTCGCGCTCTGTCGTGCGACAAGATAGCGGCGTCGCTCTGCTGGGCTGTCGGCCCGAGCCACTCACCGACCGAAGTGGGTGAGTGGCTCGGTTGCCTCTTACGCCAGTGTGGCCAGGGTTTCCGGCAGCGTTGCGCCGCCATCGACGATGATGGTCTGGCCGGTGATGTAGCGAGCATGCTCTGAGGCGAGAAACAGCATGGCGCCGGCGATGTCTTGCGGTTCGCCCAGACGGCCCAGCGGCACCGCCGCAGCGATGCGGGCGCTGAGCAGGCTGTCCCCCAGGTTGTCCATGGCCGGTGTGCGGATCATCCCTGGCTCCACGCCGTTGACGCGTACGCCCAGTGGCGCCAGCTCCAGTGCCGCACTACGGATGAAGCCATTGACGCCGGCCTTGGACGCGGCGTAATGGCTGAGCCCCGGATAGGCTACCCGCGGCCCGGTTACCGAGGAGGTGACCAGCAGATTGCCCCCACCCTGACGGGTGAATAGCGGCAGGGCAGCCTGGCTCAGCCAGAACAAGGCATTGAGGTTGACCGCCAGGGTGCGCTCGAGAATTTCCGGGGTAATCTCGGCCAGCGGCGTCAGGGGGAAATACCCGGCATTGTGTACCAGTACATCCAGCCTCGGCAGGTAGGCCAGCAGTGCGCCGATGGCGTCGCGGTCGGCCAGGTCGATACCTCGTGCCTCTGCCACCAGCCCCTTGGCATTCAGTTCATCGGCCAGTGCCTGGGCGCTGTCCAGGCGCAGGTCGGCGATCAGCACGCGAGCGCCGCTGAGGGCGAAGGCCTCGACGATGCCACGACCGATGCCCTGGGCACCGCCGGTGACCAGTACGGTCTGCCCGCCATAGTCGAATACAGTTGCCATCAAGCACCTCCCATATGGGTGTAGGCCAGGGTCGGTACGTCTACAACCGTGGAGCCGCCGTCGGCGACGATGGCGGCGCCAGTGATGATCGAGGCCTCGTCGCTGATCAGGAAACGGCACACATTGGCAATCTCCTCGGCACTGGCGGCGCGGCGCAGCGGCACGTCGGCGGTGACCCGCGCGTAGGCGGCATCGAGATCGTCGCCGTAGTGGCGCATCAGCGGCTGCATTTCCTCGTCGGCCATCGGGGTACGTACCCAGCCCGGGCACACGCAGTTGACCCGCACGCCCTGCGGGCCGTAGTCCCGCGCCAGCGAGCGATTGAGACCGAGCAGAGCGTGCTTGGCTGTGGTGTAGCCGCAGACCTCCGGACCCGCCGCCAGGGAGGCGATGGATCCGAGCAGGACGACGCTACCGCGGCGCTCGATCAATAGCGGCAGACAGGCGCGGGCGCTGTAGAAGGCACTGTCGAGGTTGCTGCGCATGGCCGACTGCCAGCCTGCATCACTGGTTTCGGTTGCGCAGCCCAGACCATGACCGCCAGCGCAGGCGAGCAGGGCATCGATGCCGCCGAAGCGGTCACGAATGGTGGCGATGAAGCGGTCCCAGGTGGCGCTGTCGGCGGCATCGCCAACCAGTACCAGGCCGCCAGTTTCGGCGGCCACTCGCTCAAGTGGTTCGGCGCGTCTGCCGATGAGCACCAGATTGGCGCCCTCGGCAGCCAGTCGGCGGGCACAGGCCTCGCCGATTCCTGTACCGGCGCCGGTGATGACGACGGTCTTAGGCATCGCCATACTCCGTGCGGTTGAGCAGGTTGCAGTACGAGGACACCGGGAAATTGGACAGCTTGTCGAAGCTGTCGCCAGCGTAGCCGAAGATCTTGCCGTCGCTGCGGTGGTTCTTCAGGTCGATCATCACCAGGCCCAGGGTTGGGACGATTTTCTCGCGCCAGACGAACAGGTACAGCTCATCGGTGATCTTGTAGTAGTGGCACAGGTCGGTGTCGCAAAGGCCCTTCTCGACACCCTTCAGGCACTGCCAGCTGTAGTAGTTGTCGTTGAGGTAAATATGCTCGTAGACCTCGGTCGGGCTGTAACGATAGCGGTTGCGGATGCCGACCAGCTCGCTGGTGGGGGCGTGCGGGCAGGCGCCGGATTGCCAGGGCTTATCCAGGCTGCCGTGATAGAAGTGGGCCTGTACGCTGGTCAGCGTTTTGCCGGCCAGCGCGCGCGCGTACAACCCTTCGCGGGTTTCTTCGGCGCTGGGCAGAGTGCCGATGACTGCCGTGAACGACTGGCTGTGGGTGTCGAGCACCAGGCTGATGGAATAGTCCTTGCCGCCTTCGTTCTTGATGAAGTCGACCAGGTAGATGCCTTCGCGCACTGACGTGGCACGGTAAGGCGCGCTGCCTTTGGAGTGGCCATCGGCTGCGACCCAGTGCAGTTGTTCGGCATCGAAGCGATGATCGATTTCCCAGCCGTTCTCGAAGAACAGGTTGAAGCGTTTGCCGGCCAGGTCGGCCAGATTGGGCAGGATGAAGGCTTCGGGGGCGAACCCGTCGGCGAGTGCGCCGACGGTGATCCAGTCGGATGTGGTGCTCATGAGGCGTTTCCTGTTGTGGTGATTGAACGTCCTCATGCTGCACCGACAGGGTCAGGGGGGGTATCAACCGGATGGTTGAGTCCGCTCCAGGGCGATGGCATGGCGCAGGCCGTATAACGCTAGCCCGGCGATCAGTGTCATCAGTACGAACATGGGCCAGGCGCCCTGTCCGCTCAACAGGCCCAGAGCCACGCCGGCAAGACTGGCCAGTACATACTGAGCCACGCCGACCAACGCCGAAGCGCGTCCAGCCTGCGCCTGCTGGCCCTGCATGACGAGTGACATGGCATTGCCCCAGACCAGACCCAGGCTGCACACCGCACCGCTGAGCAGGAGAATGGAGGTCAGTTGGCTGGCGGCGAAGAACTGCACAAGCAGCAGCGGCAGCAGAAAGCCCAGGTGCAGTACGCCGCCAGCCAGAAGAAGATGCTCGGCCCGAAAGCGGCGCAGCAACTGAATGTTGAGGAAGCTCAGCAGGCACATGCCCACGGCGTTGGCAGCGAACAGCAAGCCGAAATGGGCGGGTGACAGCCCGTACAGTTCGATCAGTACGAAGGGCACGCCGCTGATGTAGGTGAAAAGGCTGGCGCAGAACAGGCTGATGATCCAGGTGTAGCGGCGGTAGTGCGGGTCATCGAGCAGGCGCAGGTAACCGCGCATGCTGCGCAGCAGGCTGTCGCGGTTGCGCAGCTGGCTCGGCAGGCTTTCCTCGACCCACAGTAAGACAGCGGCCAGGCAGAGAAGGCCGAACAGGGAGAGGGTGACGAAGATCGCCTGCCAGCCGAAGTACTCTGCCAGCACGCCGCCCAGGCTGGGCGCCAGCACCGGGCCCAGCCCCATGACCAGCATCAGCATCGAGTAGACACGCGCTGCCTGAGCGTCCTCGAACAGATCGGCGACGATGGCGCGCGGAATGACCAGCGCGGCGGCGCCTCCGATGGCTTGCAGCAGACGCCCGGCCAGCACGGTCTCGATATGATCTGCCGAAAGGATCAGTAGCGATCCGAGTACAAAGCAGGCCATGCCGACCAACAGCGGCTTGCGCCGACCGTAGCGGTCGGCAATCGGTCCATAGACCAGTTGGCCGACGGCCAGTCCGATCAGAAAGATCGCCAGGCTGGCCTGGACCCAGCCGCTGGTCGTGCTGAAGTGCTGTTGCATGGCCGGCATCGCCGGCAGATACATGTCGATGGCAATGGCATCCAGAGCGGTCAGAACGCCCAGCAGGACGATGAGCAAGGTACGGCGTGGCGCCGCTACGGCATAGGTTGTCATGGATTGTCTTCCGGCAGAAAAAGCTCAGCAGAGCGGCTGCCGCGCAGCCACTTCGGCCGGTGTGAACCCGGGCGGCCGCTGTCGCCTGAATGGAGGGCGAGTTAACGGTAGTGGACAGCAGGCCCGAGCGACCAAGGTCGTCTGAAGGGCATGATTGGCGGCAGCGATGTTTGATAGGTCGTGCTATTTTAATCGGCAATTTTTCTAATCTAAATGCGCTATTTGTGCTTTCAATATTTAGAAGAGCTTACGAATGGATGCATTCATCAAGGGTATGGCCCTGTTCGCCACCGTGGTGGAAAAGGGCAGCATGGCTGGCGCCGCACAGGTATTGGGAGTCAGCCCGTCGGCGGTCAGCCAGCAGGTGGCAAGGTTGGAGCGCGAGGCCAATGTCAGCCTGTTGCACCGCAGTACACGGCGCCTCACGCTGACCGAAGCCGGTCGAGCCTTTCATGAGCACTGCGTGCGGGTGCTGGAGCAGGCGGAGCAGGCGCGCCAGCGCCTCAATGAGTTTCGTGAGGCGCCACTCGGGGAACTGCGGCTGTCCGCTCCTGCCGGCCTGACCAGTTCGCTGATGAGCGAGGCGCTCAAGCCTTTGTTGCAGGCGCACCCGAATCTGCAGATCAGCCTGCTGTTCCAGGACGAGATTCTCGATATGGTCGAGCACCGTATTGATCTGGCAATCCGGGTCGGGCCGATGGCCGATTCCAGCCTGGTGGCGCGTCATCTCGTCGATTGGCCCAGCGTGCCCTGCGCCTCGCCATCCTACCTGGCCGGTTTCGCGCCTCTGCGTGAGCCCCGCCAGTTGCAGCAAATGGACTGGTTGCTGATGAGCACGGATCCGCAGCCCAACCTGCTGCGTCTGCACGGTGAACAGGGCGAGGTCTTCGAAATGCGCATGCGCAGCCAGTTGAGTGCCAACAGCATCCTCGCGGTAAAACAGTTCGCCCTGGATGGTATGGGCTGCGCGGTGCTGCCCGAACCGGAGATTCGCAACCACCTGCGCAGCGGCGCACTGCAGCGTCTGTTGCCCCAGTGGCAGGCGCCGTTGTTCAGCTTGTACGCGGTGACCGTTCGACGTGACGCATTGCCAGCCAAGGTGCTGGTGACCATCGAGGCACTCGCCCAGTATCTGCGCAACCGGGAGCGGCAGGCGCATTTCGCGTCTTGACAGGGGGCGTCGTCACACCTGCGCGGGAGCGACGACATGGCGCTTTTCTGAGGAGCTCAATCGGCCCGGACTTTGCCGCGCAGCAGATCGGCTGCCTTCTCACCGATCATGATCGCCGGGGCATTGGTGTTGCCGGTGATCAGGCTGGGTATGATCGAGGCATCGGCCACACGCAGGCCTTCGATGCCATGTACGCGCAACTGATCGTCGACCACCGCCATGGGGTCCGATCCCATCTTGCAGGTGCCGACTGGATGGTAGACCGTGCCGAGGTTGGCGCGAATCCAGGCTTCGATCTCGCTACGGCTGCTGACCTGCGGGCCAGGCACCAGTTCCCCCTTGAGATGCTTGCTGAAACTCGGGGTTGCGACCAGCTTGCGGATCAACTGGAAGCCTTGGACCAGCAGGTCAAGGTCGGCCGGGTCGCTGAGGAAGTTGGCCTCGATCAGCGGCTTTTCATGCGGATCGGATGAGTTCAGGCGAATACGGCCACGGCTGCGTGGGTGCATGACCGCTACGTGCAGGCTGATGCCATGGCCGAAAGGGATCACCCGCTGCGGCTGGTTTTTCAGCGCCGGGGCGACGATCACGCCCAGCTCCGGTGAGCGGGCGTTCGGGTCTAGCCGCAGGAATCCGCCGGATTCCACGGTGTTGGAGGTCATCGGCCCGCGTCGGCCGAATAGGTACTGCAGCGGCGAGCGCAACAGTGGCCACCAGCCGGTGGCGCTCAAGCCGTAACCCAGACGTGGCTCGCTGCGGTACATCAGCACGATGTCCTGGTGATCCTGCAGGTTCTCGCCGACCCCCGGCAGGTCATGCTGCTGGACGATGCCATGGCGGGCCAGCTCGGCGGCCGGGCCGATACCGGAGAGCAACAGCAACTGCGGCGAGTTGATCGAACCGGCGCTGAGGATCACTTCGCGCCTGGCTTCGAGTTGACGTACCTGGCCCTGGTGATGAACTTCGACGCCGCGGGCGCGCTTACCATCGAGTAGCACGCGCCGGGTCAGGGCACTGCTGAGAATGGTCAGGTTGGGCCGCTCGAGTATTGGGTGTAGGAAGGCTCGCGAGGCACTGCAACGCTCGCCGTTCTTCTGGGTGACGTGGAACGGGCCGATGCCTTCCTGCTGTTCGCCATTGAAGTCGGCGTTGTAACGCCAGCCCATTTCCCTGGCCGCCTGATAGAACACGTCGTTGACCGCACTGGGGCTGCGTAGCGCGGCGATGTTCAGCTCGCCGCCCTGACCATGGTAATGCGAGGCGCCCGGTTCGAAGTGCTCGGAGCGACGAAAGTACGGCAGCAGTTCGTCATAGCTCCAGCCCTGGTTGCCAGCGGCGGCCCACTGGTCGTAGTCATTGCGGTCGCCGCGAATGTAGATCATGCCGTTGATCGCGCTGCTACCTCCCCACACCTTGCCGCGTGGGCAAGGGATCGGCTGCCCGCTGGTGCCGGCTTGTGGGGCGAAGCGATGCATCCAGTTCCACTTGGGATTGGCAATCAGGCGGATGATCCCGGCCGGCGTGCGGATGTAACCGCCCGGCAGCGGCGTACGGTCGCTGGGGCCTGCCTCGACCAGGCAGACCGAAACGGACGGGTCGGCGGACAGCCGGTTGGCCAATACACAACCGGCGGAGCCGGCGCCGACCACGATGTAGTCGAACGAGTGGTGGGCAGTGGACGTCATGCGTTTTACCTCTTTCTTCTTGGAAAGCGGCTGGCCACACGGTCAGCCGCCTGGTACTACAGGCCGAGCAGCGAGCCCATGTCGACGATCAGTTGCACGCCGATGACCAAGCCGTCGTTGCTCAGCTCCGTGGCTTCGGGGTTGTAGTAGTTGTCGGGGTTGAAGATGTACTGCACGGAAGGCTCGACCATGACGTGCGGCGCCAGGGCGATCACCGCGTTGGTTTCCAGGGCATATACGTCGCGCTGGCCGGAACGTGGATCACCGCCGTTGGCGATGCGTGCCTGACGTTGGAATTCGACCTGCTGGGCGTTCTGCCGCAGGTAGCGGGCCTTGAGGTTGAGCTTGTCGTGCGGACGGTCGAACGGTGCGTAGTAGGTCACCCCCAGTTCGGCAAAATGGCTGAACGGTTGCTTGTCATCGGCGGCAGCCGACAGCGAGCCGAACAGGCCCAATGCCTGCGGCGAGGTAAGCTCGCCGCCGTCCGCGCGCCAGAGTAGTTGCTGGAACTTGAAGAAAGCGCCGGCGCTGCCGTGGTCACTGTTGCCGGTGAGCGGGTCGACCTGCTTGGAGGTGTTCAGGTAGGCGTTCAGCTCGTAGTGCGAGCGATAGGGGTCGAGCGACTCGTCGCGCTTGCTGCCCACACCGAGCAGCAGCGTGGTGCCACTGGCATCGGTGGTGCTGAAGTCCAGGCCGCGGCGCTTCTTCAGGTAATCCACCGGGTTGGACTCGAAGGCGCCGCCATGCAGGTAAAGCGACGGACTGGCCCGGTACTTCAGGTAGCCGCCCCAGGAGCCGTAGGGCGGCGGCAGGATTCCGGTGGAGGCGTCGATCACCGGGTCGTTACAGGTGACAATGGCCTCGCAGTTATAGATCAGGAAATAGCGGCGCGCGTTGGTGCGGCCCAGGTGCGTATTGATTCGACCATCCAGCCACTGCTGTTGCCAGGTGAGCAGGCTCAACTGGTTGGCGGCAATATCGTTGTGGATCGGCGCACCGGCAAAGTAGCTGCCGGCGGCGCCCTGCCAGTTCGGCCCGGTGGGTACGCCGGTGCCATGGTCGAGGATGAAGATGCTCTGTTCGAAGTGCAGTGAGCTGCCATCGCGCCCCGCGAGGGTGTCGAGGTTGAAGTCGGCGCCGAGGAACAGGTCGCCGCTGTTGCCGAAGCTGTGCTGGCGAGTGCCGGTGTCGAGGTTCTTCAGCGACAGGTTCCAGAACTGCGCATGGGTTTTCACGCCATGGCTTTCGAGGTAGTCGCCGAATTCGGCCAACGGGCCACTGCGGGGGCTATCCCCGGCGTGAGCGGACAGGCAGAGCAGGCTGGCGCAGAGCAGCGCCGGCAGGGTACGAAGTGTTTGCATGATCGGGTCACTCATCTTGTTTTTGTTGTTGTTGTTGTTGTTGTTGTTGTTGTTGTTGTTGTTTCGTATGAAGTGCCGGGCAGGCCGCTCCTGATCTGCCCGGGCAAGGCTCAGTGCTGGCTGGTCTGCAGTGCGGAACTGCTCATCAGGCCGCGGCGCTGTAGTACGGCCGGAGCGGTCTCGCGCAGGAACAGGGCTGTCACAGCGGCAAGCAATGCGCTGGCGCAGGAAATCCACATGACGATAGGCAGGCCGAAGCGGTCGGCGGCGAAGCCGGCAACGGTCGGTGCGACGAAACCACCGGTCAGTTCGCCCAGGCCCATCACCAGGCCAAGTGCTGTGGCGATATAGCCGCGTGGCACGGTTTCCGCTGGTACCGTGGCCATGAACAGGGTGAAGCAGCCCAGGCCGGTGTAGGTCAGCAACAGCAGTACACCGAGGCTGCTGGCATCTGGTGCGTAGAGCAGCACCATTGGGCAGGTGGCGGCGATCAGCGAGAACAGCACCAGGGTCGGTCGGCGGCCGATGCGGTCGGAAATGGCCGGTACGACGAAGCCCCATACCACCCAGGCCACGCCCAGGCAGCTCATCAGCGAGCCCATGGTGCTGGCGCTGAAACCGCGAGTCGTGACCAGAAAGGTTGGAGTGAAGGAAATCAGCACTACGAACCAGGTCACCAGCATGCAGCTGATCAGCGTGCAGAGCAGAATATTGCGTTGCTTGAGCAACCCGAGAATGCTGACCTTCTGTACTTCTTCGCGGGTTTCGCTGGCTGCTTGGCGCAACTGATCCGGCTTGACGTAGCGCCAGATCAGCCAGGCGATCAGCAGACCGGGGATCACCGAAGCGATAAAGGCCTGGCGCCAGCCGAAGGCTTCGGCCAGGGCGACCAGCACCGGTGGGCCGATCACGGCGCCGAGCAGACCAGCCGCCGAACCGTGCAGCAGGCCCATGTTCAGGCCCCGGCGATGGGGCGAGGAGGCTTCTACCATCAGCGACTGCGAGATGGGCAGGATCGGCCCTTCGGCCAGGCCCATGATGATGCGAAACAGCAGCAGGCTGAGGAAGCCGCCGACCAGGCCGGACATCGCCGAGCACAGCGAGAACAGAATGACCGCGACGATCAGGATCGGCTTGCGGATGCCGCGACGATCCGACCAGGCGCCGACCACCACGCCGGAAATGGCCCAGGCCAGTGCCAGCGCCGAAGAGAGCATGCCGAGATGGCTGTTGCTCAGCTGCAGTTCATCCTGCAGGAAGGGAAACAGAAACGACAGGGCCAGGCGGTCGAAGAAGACAAAGCCGAACGACAGGAACAGTACGCAGAGCAGGACGTTTTCGTAACTGGCGAAATTGTTTTTATGCGCCATAACGGTCTCCAGGCCAGGTGGCCGGTCAGGTGAAACGGGTACGCGAATGAAGTGGCAGCCCGGTGAGAGCTAGAGCATCCGTGACCGGGCCGCAGGTGATGCAGGTGCGTGCGGCACTGATCCGGGCGTGGCGAATGCGGGCAGGCGCAGAGCGAAGCTGCGCGGGTGGGGAGCAGGCATGGGAGAAACCCTGTACTTGTTATTGGTGGGGCGACTGTATGCCGCAGCTGCAGTACAGGTTTGATCGAGCCGGCCAGGATGTTTGCGCTTTCCAGACATCGCGCCTGATGTCGGCGGCCAGGGCGTCAGTTGGGCAATTGACGCAGCATAGCGTTCATATGTTAATGATATGTGCGAGCGCTCCAGACCTTGCGCCTGTCATCGGGGAGCGCCGTTTCCAACGAGAAGAACAACAATGCCCGCCACTCATGTACTCGAAACCCAACGAGCCAGCACGCTGGACATTCCTCCGGAGCAGCGCCTGGCTTTTTGGGAGGACTACAACGCGTCGATCCTGGTCGGTCTCAGGTGTTCGTCCTATGCCGAAACCGGCTTCACCGCAACGCAGGACAATCTGCATCTGGAACGGCTACGAGTGGCGCGTATCCGCGGCAACGAGCATGTGGTCGAACGCACCTCGCCGATGATCCAGGCGCTGCCCAGCGAATCGATCTTCGTCGCGCTGGTACAAGACAGCCAGTCGTTCTTCTACCAGGGGCGTGACTGCCAGTTGCTGCAGCCGGGCGAGCTGATCATCTATCGCAATGACCAACCCTATCTGTTCGGTTTTACCGGACCGATGCGTCTGTTCATCTTCGACATGCCTCAGCGCGATTTTGCCGAGCATTGCCTACGCGATCTGAAGGGACCGCTGAAGATCGGCAGCGAGAGCCCTGTACAGCGGTTGTTGACGCATTCCCTCGGGCAGCGCGCCAGCGCTTTTCTCGATACGCCAAGCCATGAGGGGGCCGAGCGCTTTCAGGAGGAGACCTATGACCTGTTGGCCAGCATCATCACCGACCATTCCGGTGTACACCGCGCCAGCGGCTTGAGCGCGGCTTACTTGCTGGCGGCCAAGCAGTACATCCAGCAGCACCTCGATGACCCGCTGCTGAGCTGTGAACAGGTGGCGGCGGCCACCGGCGTCTCCAGTCGTCATCTGGCCAGGCTGTTCGCTCAGGAAGGCCGTACGCCTAGCCGTTATCTTCTGGATAAGCGCCTGGAGCGCGCCCGCCAGCTGCTTGCCTCACCTCAGGGTATGCGCCTTGGTATCGCCGAAATTGCCTATCGCACCGGCTTTTCCAGCCAGGCGCATTTCGCCCGTGTCTTCAAAGGACGCTTTGGTCTTACGCCCAGCGAAGCGCGCAGGCGTTGAGGTGCTCCGCTAAGGAGGCGGCAGGCAAGGTCAAAGGCCTTGGCAGGCAGATACATGTTTACCTGCCTGCCAGCAGGTATGAGTGTCACCCGAGAATGTCCGTCAGGTCGTAGGCTCGACTTACGCCGTATTCTGGAGTGACACGCATGTTCAAACACTGGTTCTCCCGGCCCGAGCCCGAGTTGCCAATGGCGCTGGCCGTGTTGCCCGAACCGGAGCGGCCCGAAGCCCCCGATAGACCTGCTAGCTGGCTTTTCTCGCGCCTGCTGCGCTTGCTCACAAGCTTGCAGCGCGCTGTGGCCAATGGCCTGTCGAGTGGGCGTCAGGCCTGCGTCGAAATCGACCGGCGTAGCCAGCAGATGGCTCAAGCGCTGGGACAATCGGCGCAGCACATGCATGACAGTAGGGCGCTGGCCGTAACCATGCAGCAGGCTCTGAGCGAACACTTGCAGGATGCAGAAGGCGACATTCGCTCGCGTCTGGACGAGGTCGTTGCGCAGGTCACGGCGAAGTCGCAAGAGGTGATCGCGGTATTGCAGGATATCGGCGACATCGCCAAGCAGGTCAACCTGCTGGCACTCAATGCGGCCATCGAGTCGGCTCGCGCGGGGGAGGCCGGACGTGGATTTGCGGTAGTCGCCGATGAGGTTCGGCGTCTGGCCCAGCGCACCCTGCTCAGTGCTCAGGATGCCACCGCACGCATGGACCTGAGTGAACTGCAGCGGCGCATGCTGGCTGTCTCGACGCTCAGCCAGGAGCGTTTCGTGGCACTGGCTGAGCAGCTCAACCTGTCGCTGGAGCAGATGGACGGCCTGTTCAGCGCCGTATCGGGCAATGTCGAGGGGTTGCAGCAGACTAATCGGGTCATTCTCGAAAGCGTACCGCAGCTTCATCAGCGGCTCGATGGCCTTACCGATCTGGCCGGGCGTGCGGCCAGGCTCGCGGGTGAGGCGGCCTCTCTGGATGAAGGCGACGCCGGGCTGAAGCGACTGCTGCGTAGCCAGCATGTCGTGGTGGAGCCGGGACATGATGCCTTGGCGGCCATCCAGCAGCGTGGGCGTATTCGCGTGGCGATCGAGCCGGCCTTTATCGGTCTGTCATTTCGTACCACGCCAGGCGAGCCGCTGCGGGGGCTGGACGCCGACTACGCGCGGGCCTTTGGCCAGTGGCTGGGGGTCGAGGTCGAGTTCGTCGAGCAGAGCTGGGAGCAATGCCTGTCGGCACTGGACTTCGGCCTGCGTGTCGGCGAGCCGCCTGCAGACCTGATGTGGAGTGCGCTGCCCGCATTGCCGGCGTTCGAAGGCGTGGCCTTCTCCCGGCCCTACAGCGTGTCACCGCTGATCCTGGCCAGGCGTTGTGGTGAGACGCACATCCGTAGCCTTGCCGACTTGCAGGGACGGGTGCTCGGTTGCGGCAACGATCCACTGGTGCTGGACACCCTGGCGCAGCTCGGTGTGCGCTGGTCGGCCAACCAGCGTCAGGCAGGCGGGCGCATCGAGCTGGCCAATCTGGTGGTGTTTTCCGATCAGAGCCGCATTCACGATGCGCTGGCCGAGGGTGTGGTCGACGCATTCGTGGTCGAGCGGCCCATCTATCACTGGGCCGCGACCAGCCGGCAGAGTCCCTGGTACGGCAAGATCGAGGTGCTGCCAGAGCATGTAGGCGAGCAACTGTGGTGCTACAGCGTGGGCGTGGCAGCGTGCCCGGAGAATGCGACCCTGCTGGCCAAGGTTGATGCCTTCATCATGCAATTTCAGGGCAGCAAGCGGTGCCGGGAAATCGAACAGGCCTGGCAGGGAGAATCATTCTCCGGGGCCGTTCCCGCATTGCCGGATGATGTGACCGGTGCCGCGGCGTTGGCCGTGCGGTCGTTTTGAGATGAGCCTGCCCGTTGCACGACGGCAGTACCCGCAAGGAAAGATGGAGATCGTTTTGCCGAAAGTTCTGACCCCTTCCGCCGCGAATATCTGTGCCATGGCGGTCGGCCATTTTGCCGATCATGGTTATGACGCCTCTTCGCTGAATGAGATTGCTGCTCTGGCAGGCATGCGCAAGGCATCGCTTTATGCACATTTCGCCAGCAAGGATGCCTTGTTTCATCAGGTTTTCGAGCTGGCGCTGGCGCATGAGCTCGATCACGTCGCGACCTGTTTCGAGGCTGAGGCCGGTGGCAGCGCCATCGTCGGTCTGTGCTATGCGCAGCATCTGATCGGGCGTTACGAGCAGTCGGCGCACCTGCGTTTTCTGCTGCGCACCGCCTTCCTGCCGCCGGCGGAACTACGTGAAGCGGTGAGTGCCGGTTATGAGCATTACCTCGGGCGGATTCGGACCGCCTTCGTCGGCCTCCTGCGCATGCGTCATGCCTGGGCAGCGCATGACGAGTCGCGTGTCGAGACGTACGCCGAGGCATACCTTGGCATCATCGACAGCTTGCATGTGGAACTGTTCTACGCCAGCCCGGACACCTGCAAGCGCCGTACCGTGGCGCTCTTTCGCTTGCTGGGCGACTCGATGACCCTGGCCGCCAGGGGCTGACGACCCCGAGTGGCGTATCCCTTCCGAAGGCATCCTCAGGTTGCCGACGTAGCTTAGCTCGTCGGCATGCTGCTCAGTGGTTCTACGGGACAAGCACGTGGGGCCTGCGCTGCTGCATGCTGCGTTGTCTGAGGCCGTCAAATGAACAGGGCGGTGACCAGTTCGGTGCGATTGCTCACGCCCTGCTTGCGGAACAGGTTGAGCAGGTGGGTTTTTACCGTGGGCAGGCCGAGACCAAGTTCACGGGCCAGCTCCTTGTTGCTGGCGCCGTCGCGCAGCAGAAGAGCGATCTGGCGTTCACGTGGAGTGAGATGCTGCAGGCGATCATGTTCGACAGGCAGGCTTCGTGCCGCCATCTGCATCAGTCCGTGCAGTGGCAGCAGACCTTCGAGTTCATGTGCGCTGAACGAGCCGAGATCGGCATGGCGCAGCAACGAGATGCCGGCCGCCGGGCGCCCATTTACGTTGGCGATCACTTCGACCACATCGACTACCGCATAGCGCTGAAGGAAACCCTGATAGACCTCGTTCCTGGCCGTGGCCTGACGCCGCAGGCCTTGCCTCAGGGAGATCACCGGCAGACCGGATGCCGCACAGGCCTCAGGGCTGAGCGGATCGAGCTCGCGGTAGTGATTGAGGTAGGCGTCATGCATCGGTGGTTGCATGCCGCGCAACTGGAAGTCGCAGGCCTGCAGGTTGGCGTCGATGCGATAGAACACAGCCAGGGAGGCTGGCACGAAATGCTTGAAGGCGCCGAGACAGTGCTGGCCGAGGGTCTGGTAGGTGACGGGATTCATCTTGGCATCGAGAGCCGGGTGGGCGACGGCAGTATTGCCGCCGCCCCGTCTCATCAGGCTACGGCGTAGTAGTGCTTGACGAAGCTGTCGCTGACGATTTCCCACAGTACCGGGGTGCCCTTGGTGACGAACCAGGTGTCACCGGTCTTGAAACGGGTGGTCTGGCCAGTGCTTTCGTCGGTCAGAATGACTTCTCCGGTGACTACAGTGGCTTGCTCGTTGAAGGGGTAAGTCATGCGGAACTTACCTTTGGTGGTGCCGAAGTAGGCGGCACTGACCGGGTCGGTCGGGGCACCGGAGGTCATCTTGCCGAAGCACTTGACTTCGCCTTCGAGAATTTCCGAGCCGAGGTCAGCAACGGTGCCCCAGGCGTCCAGCTGGTCGAGGGTGATGCCGTTAGTGATGGCGGTAAGGGACATGGCAGTAACTCCTAGTTGGGGGGTCGGGTGGCGCCGTCGCAGGCGCCGCTTGTTCGGTTAACGGCGGCCGTTGAAGTAGCCGGAGAGCTGGTGCAGGGTCTTGCCACCGGTCAGCAGCAGCGGCGCGATGTGGTCCTTGCCGACGATGTTGATGCGACGCACCGAGCTGATCAGGTCGTAACGCGCCGAGCCTTCGCTGATGCCTTCGGCCAGCACCTTGCAAATGATGTGGCTGGGGGTGACGCCGAACCCGGAATAGCCCTGTACGTAGAAGGCGTTGGGGCGACCAGGGAGGCTGCCGATCTGCGGGAACAGGTTGGCGCTGGTCGCCATGGGGCCGCCCCAGGCCAGGTCGATCTTCACGTCCTTGAGGTAGGGGAAGATCTTCAGCATCAGGTTGCGGTTCCAGGCCTTGAGGTCTTTCGGGATATGCTCGATGAAAGGCGTGGCAGCACCGAACAGCAGGCGGTTTTCGTTGGTTACGCGGTAGTAGTCGATGACCGGGCGAATGTCGCTGTAGGCGCCCCGGATCGGGCTGATGCGCTGGATCATTTCGTCCGACAGCGGCTCGGTCATCATCTGGAAGGCGTAGGTGTTGATGGTGGTGCGGTGCAGTTCCGGCTCCAGCTTGTTGAGGAAGCTGTCACAGGCCCAGAGCAGTTTGCTGGCCTTGACCGAGCCCTTGCCGGTGCGCACGGTGATGCGTTCGCCGTACTTCACCTCCAGCGCCGGGCTGTATTCGAAGATCTTCACTCCGTAGCTGGCCAGTGCCTTGGCTTCGCCGAGCAGCAGGTTGAGCGAGTGCACATGACCGCCGCCCATGTGCAGCAGGGCGCTGCTGTAAGCGTCGGAGCCGATGATCTGCTTGACCTCGGAGCCCGCCATAAAGCGGATCTCATGGTTCGAGCCGAGGGATTTGAACTCCTTCTCCCAGGCGCGAAGAGTTTTCTCCTGACGGGAGTTGAAGCCCATGTAGCCGTAACCGTGGCAGAAGTCGGCGTCGATGTTGTACTTGGCGATACGGTTTTTGATGATGTCGGCGCCGGTATCGCTGATCTCGAAGATCTGCCGCAGTCCGTCTTCACCGACGTCCTTCTTGATCTTCTCCAGATCGTGGCCGATGCCGGCCATGATTTGCCCGCCGTTACGCCCGGTGCCGCCGAAGCCGAGATAGCGTGCTTCCAGCACGACGATATTGGTGATGCCTTTTTCCGCCAGTTCCAGTGCGGTGTTGATCCCCGAGAATCCACCTCCGATGACCACTACGTCCGCTTCAAGGTCTTCCGTCAGGCAGGGGAAGCTCAGGTCGTATTTTTTGGTGGCGGTGTAGTAGGTGGGGGTTTCGATATTGATCATGACAACTGCCTGGTATTGGATTGGTTTGAGCGTTGCGTTGCAGGGGATATTAGCGCTGGCGGGCGGTTGTTCGTCTTGTTCCTGCCTGCCGTTAGTTTTGATCGGGACTGACAAGCCCCAGTAACTGCTCCACACGCTCTAGCGCCGCCCTGGCGCACTCACCGTCGACCGCCTCTGAAGCACCGGAGATACCGATGGCGCCAATGATGTGGCCGGCGTGACGAAACGGCTCGCCGCCGCCGAACAGGGCCATACCCGGTTGTAGCGGCAGACCCTGGCGTACCGCAGGGGAACAGCGTTCCAGGCGCTCCTGCCAGGCATTCGTAGGGAGGCCGAAGCTGACCGCCGTACGGGCCTTGTTCAGAGCGATGTCACGACACAACAGTGGGGCACCGTCCATATGCGCCATATGCAGCATGTGACCGGCGGCATCGACTACGGCGATGCTGATGCTGACCTGAGTGCTGAGAGCCTTGTCCAGCGCTGCCTGCAGCGCCCGCATGGCCAGGGCGAGGCTGAGCGTGGGCGATTGACGAATCAGTTGCTGCATCGTGGCTGTTTCCTGTTCTGAAAGGTTGATCATGAACAGGTTAATGAGTTGCTGCAATATTCAGGCGCCGGACCGTTTGCGGTCATCATGTCAGGCTCGGGCAAGCCCTTGGCAGGCGTGCGCATGCAGCGCCGGATGCGGCTGGATTAAATAGGCGCTCATCGCTAGCCAGGAGCTTCGCCATGAGGTTTTTGTTCGCTCTATTGACCCTGTCGCTGTGCTGCCAGGCACAGGCTCAGGAGGTGCTGCGCGTACTGAACTGGAAGAACTACATCGATCCGCAGGTGCTGCAGACCTTCGAGCGCGAGACCAATATCCGGGTCGAGTACCAGACGTTCACGGCTGCCGAGGAGCTCGACGCGGCGCTGGCTTCCGGCAAGGCTTATGACCTGGTGGTGCCGTCGCATTTCCAGCTGTCGCGCCTGATCCGCAATGGTCAGCTGCTGCCTCTGGATATGGCGCGCCTGCCCAACCGTGACAATGTAGCGCCTGGGCTTCTCGCCATGTTGGCCGGGGTCGACTCGGCCAATCACTATGCCGTGCCTTATCTGTGGGGCGTGGTGGGCCTGGCGGTCGACCCGCTGCGCGCCGAGGCCAGCTACGGCGCGCCGCTACCCAATAGCTGGAGCCTGCTGTTCAACGAGAGCCAGGCCGCACGACTGCAGGGTTGCGGGTTGAGCATGCTGGATGCGTCGGAGGAGACCGCCTCGCTTTGGTTCAACTTCCGCGGGCGCAACTTGCCGCAATACGGGCCGCGCCAGATCGAGCGCAGCCTGCAGCCGCTACTGAAGATCGTGCCGCATCTCAGTGCACTGGACAACGAAGCCTATATCGAGGCGCTTGGCGACCGTCGCCTGTGCGTTTCCATGGCCTGGGCCGGTCACGCACTGACCGCCGCGCAGCGCAACCCTGACCTGCGCTTTCAGGTGCCGGAGGAGGGCGCAGTTGCGTTTATCGACAGCCTGGCGATTCCTGCCAACGCCGAACGAGCGGATCTTGCCTATCGCTTCATGGACTATCTGCTGCAACCCGAGCAGGCGATTCGCAACGCACGCACGACCTTCTTCTACTCACCGCTCAAGCCCGAACTGCCGGTACACCAGGAGCTGGCCCGCGAGCGGCCGCTGCAGGTGCTGGGGGCTGAGGAGCGGCGGCGTGTGTACATGCTGCAGAACCTGACCATCGAGCAGAAACAGGCACTGGATCGCTTCTGGAGCACTGTGAAGAAGGGCAGCCCATGACCTGTGCTGCTGCTTATAATTAAACTATTAATAAATCATCGGTCACGCCGAATATGCCCCAGCCTCGTCCCTCTCTGACCCTGACTCTGCTGCAAGCTCGTGAAGCTGCCATGCGCTTCTTCCGTCCGCAGCTCAACCTGCATGATCTCACCGAGCAGCAGTGGCGGGTGATTCGTATCCTGCGCCAGCACGGCACGCTGGAGAGTCACCAACTGGCCCGCCTGGCCTGTATTCTCAGGCCGAGCATGAGTGGCGTGCTGGCGCGCCTGGAGCGTGATGGGATGGTTGTACGGCGCAAGATGGCCGGAGACCAGCGCCGGATCAAGGTGAGCCTGACCGCGCAAGGGGAACAATATTTCACCTCCATGAGCGCCGAGATGGAGAACAACTACCGGCGTATTCAGGAGCAAATGGGCGAGGATAAGCTCAGCAGGTTGCTGGAACTGCTGAGCGAGTTGCGCGACGTCAAACCCTGATCACCGGATCACTCACTGCCCAGTCGTTCTCGGGAGAAGGCCTGCAGTACCCGTGTCGCGGCGTTGAAGTTCTTTTGCGCCGCCAGCGCCAGTGCCTCGACCTGGGCGCGTTCCTGGGCGATCACATAGTCCCAGAACGCCTGGTCGTCAGCGTTGGTCTGAGCCGGCAGGGCTTCGAGCTCCTGCAGATACTCATCTGTGGCACCGGCCAGCATCTTGATGAAGGCGCCGTTGAACAGCTTGGCGAACAGCAGCGAGGCGTGCGCCTTGAATCCGCCGCTGTGATTATTGGCCAGGCCATGGCGCTCGGCCTGCTTGGCGTAGCGCGGCTGCTGCAGGGCTTCCAGCTTTGCATAGGCGCTCCAGAAACGGCCCTGATCCGAGCCGCTGTGCCGCTCGGCCAGTTGCGGGACCACCTGGCGGGCAACGGCGCGGTTGGCCAGTTCCTTGTCCAAGGCAATCAGGTAGGCGCTGTCACCGGCCTGGGCAGTGCTTGCCAGGCCAAACAGGCAAAGTAGCGGGGCGAGAAGTTTGTGGGAACGGGGCATATCGTCCTCGTAGGCGGGCAGCCTGGTAATGACGGCCTGGGCGGCAAGTGCCAGCCAAGACGCTACTACCGAGGCATCGGGTGACTAAAAAAAATGGCCCGGTTAAGGGCCACAAGGGTTACAAGCATCCGTTCGCGCCGGGAATCAGGCGATGCCCAGGCACATGTATTTCTGTTCGATGTAGTCGTCGATGCCGTAGTGCGAGCCTTCGCGGCCCAGGCCCGACTGCTTGATGCCACCGAACGGCGCCACCTCGGTGGAGATCAACCCTTCGTTGACGCCCACCATGCCGTATTCCAGAGCCTCGCTGACGCGCCAGGCGCGGCCCAGGTCGCGGGTATAGACGTAGGAAGCCAGACCGAATTCGGTGTCGTTGGCCATGGCGATGGCTTGCGCTTCGGTCTCGAAGCGGAAGATCGGTGCCAGCGGGCCGAAGGTTTCGTCACGCGCGACCAGCATCTCGGGAGTGACGTCGCCGAGCACGGTCGGCTCGAAGAAACTGCCGCCCAGTGCATGCGGTTTGCCCCCGGCCAGTACTTTTGCGCCCTTGCTCACGGCATCTTCGATGTGCTCCTGAACCTTGAGTACCGCCTTGGCATTGATCAGCGGTCCCTGCTGAGCGCCTTCTTCCCCGGCAGGTGCGACTTTCAGCGCATTGACCGCAGCCACCAGGCGCTTGCTGAACTCCTCGTACACGCTGTTCTGCACCAGCAGGCGGTTGGTGCAGACGCAGGTCTGCCCGCTGTTGCGGAACTTCGAGCCCAGAGCGCCTTGCACGGCGGCGTCCAGATCGGCGTCCTCGAAGACGATGAACGGCGCGTTGCCGCCCAGCTCCAGCGACACCTTCTTGATGGTCTCGGCGCACTGCGCCATCAGCAGCTTGCCGATGCCGGTGGAGCCGGTGAAGGACAGCTTCTGCACGTCGGGGTTGCTGGTCAGCTCTCCGCCGATGGCGCGCGAGTTGTTGCCGGGGACAATATTGAGCACACCGGCCGGAATGCCGGCGCGCTCCCCGAGCACTGCCAGGGCCAGGGCCGACAGCGGCGTTTCCGAAGCGGGCTTGAGCACCACGGTGCAGCCGGCGGCCAGCGCCGGGCCGACCTTGCGGGTGATCATGGCATTGGGGAAGTTCCAGGGAGTGATGGCTGCAACCACGCCGATGGCCTGCTTGATCACCACCAGGCGGCGGCCTTGCTTGTCGTGCGGGATGACATCGCCGTAGACACGCTTGGCTTCCTCGGCAAACCACTCGATGAAGCTGGCACCATAGGCGATTTCGCCACGGCTTTCGGCCAGCGGTTTGCCTTGCTCCCAGCTGAGCAGGCGGGCCAGGTCTTCCTGGTTGGCCATGATCAGGTTGTACCAGTTGCGCAGGATGGCGCTGCGCTCCTTGGCGGTTTTTTCACGCCAGGCGGGCAGGGCGGCCTTGGCGGCGGCGATGGCGCGGGCGGTTTCCACCTGGCCGACGGAGGCCACTTCAGCGATCAGCTCGCCATTGGCCGGGTTGGTCACGGCGAAGCGCGCTTCGTTGTCGGCTTCGACCCATTGGCCATCTATATAGGCCTGTTCACGCAGCAGGTTCAGATCGGTGAGTTTCATGTCGTTCTCTTGGAATGCTGGATGGTTCAGTAAACGCCGCCGCCACTGGTGGACGGTGCCGGTGCGTCCTTGAACGCTGCCGCCAGGGTCTGCAGGCCGCGCATGAGGACGGTGGTATCGACGCCGACGGCGACGAACTTGGCGCCCAGCTCGATGTAGCGGCGCGCCAGCTTCTGGTCGGCGCTGAGGATGCCGGCGGCCTTGCCGGCCTTGCCGATGCGGACGATGGCGTCTTCGATGGCCGCCTGCACGTCTGGATGTCCGGGGTTGCCACGGTGGCCCATCGAGGCACTGAGATCCGCCGGGCCGATGAAGACGCCGTCGACGCCGTCGACTGCCACGATTTCATCCAGCTTGGCCAGGCCGTCCAGGTTTTCGATCTGCACCAGCAGGCACATCTGTTCGTCGGCCTTGTCCAGGTAACCGGGAATGCTGTTCCAGCGCGAAGCACGTGCCAGGGCACTGCCGACACCACGAATCCCGCTCGGCGGGTAGTGAATGGCGCGCACCAGCTCGCGGGCCTGGTTGGCGCTTTCCACCATCGGCACCAGCAGGGTCTGGGCGCCGATATCGAGGATCTGCTTGATCAGGGCAGTGTCGCCGATCACCGGCCGAATCACCGGCTGTGAGGCGTAGGGCGCCACTGCCTGCAATTGGCCGAGCAGGCCGCGCAGATCGTTGGGGGCATGTTCGCCGTCGATCAACAGCCAGTCGAAGCCGGCGTTGGCCGCCAGCTCGGCGCAGTACGGGTCTGCCAGACCGAGCCACAGGCCAATCTGCGCCTGGCCCGATTGCAGGCGTTGTTTGAAGGTATTGATGGGCATGTCCATAAAAAGCTCCTTGGCTTCAGGCGGCAGGCTCCAGGCTGCAGGCGAATGCTCCTGCCTGCAGCTTGAGGCCTGTAGCCTGCCGCCTTATACGAACCGGCAGGCGATGCTGCCGAGCATGTCGTAGTCGACGTGGAAGGTGTCGCCCGGACTGGCCGCCACCGGGCGGGTGAAGGAGCCGCCGAGGATGATCTGACCCGGTTGCAGGGTGACGTCGTACGGCGCGAGTTTGTTGGCCAGCCAGGCCACACCCTTGGCCGGGTGGTTGAGCACGGCGGCGGAGACGCCGGATTCCTCGATCACGCCGTTGCGGTAGAGCACGGCCGGTACCTTGCGCAGGTCGATTTCGGTCGGGCGCACGGCGCGACCGCCCATCACCACACCGCCGTTGGCGGCGTTGTCGGAAATGGTGTCGAACACCTTGCGGGTGACCTTGGTTTGCGGGTCGATCTGCTGGATGCGCGCGTCGATGATCTCCAGCGCCGGGATCACCCATTCGGTGGCATCCAGGACATCGAAGATGGTCACGTTCGGGCCTTTGAGCGGCTTGCCGAGGATGAACGCCAGTTCCACTTCCACACGCGGCACGATGAAGCGTTCGAAGGGAATGTCGCTGCCTTCTTCGAACAGCATGTCGTCGAGCAGGGCGCCGTAGTCCGGCTCGGTGATGTTCGACGAAACCTGCATGGCTCGTGAGGTCAGGCCGATCTTGTGGCCGACCAGCTTGCGGCCGTCCTTGATCTTCTGCGCGACCCAGGCACGCTGGATGGCGTAGGCGTCCTCAATGGTGATCTCCGGGTAATCCAGGGAGAACTGGCGGACCTGCTGGCGCGAGCGCTCGGCGGCGTCGAGGCGGGCGGCAGCCTGCTGGATAAGGGTCGAATCGAGCATGGCGGATCTCTCTTGAACAGTGGGGCGCGATGCGGCAGGCAGTCACGCCAGGCGGATGACGCGGGGCGATGCGTGCCCGCGTTATTTATTGAAAAGGGGGTGCAGGGTGCTGTGCTTGCCGTCGTAGACCTGGCCAGGGCTTTCGTCGATCTGCAACGTAAGACCGATCGGGCGCTGTTGCTGCAGCGGTTCCAGATACCTGCGTAACGTGTTCAGCAGGTTGTCGCCGACCTGCTCGTGTACCGCGGCACTGCGCCCGGCGCCCATGCGCAGGTTGGCGTAGAGGAAGCCGTAATCACCCTGGCCGTCGGCTACGGCGCTGTAGGCAGCCGGATAAGCCAGTACCCGGGTGCCGCCAGTGGGAAACACCGCTTTGCCGCTTTCGTCACGCTGCTCGAGCATGGTGTCAGCCAGCGCGCGGCACAGGCCGGGCATGTCGGCCTGATCTTGCAGATCGGGGGTATAGAGCAGCACCAGATGGGGCATGACTGGAATCCTGTGTTCGCTGATGGCCGCCACAGAAACTGTGGCGGCCATGGGTTTAGAGCCGGCTGGTGGAGGGCACGCCTGCCGGGTTCGAGGCACTCGGGGCCGGAATGGCCGAGCCGTCCTGTGGCGTTACCGGGAATACTGCATTGATCTGTCCGGTGCCGGAGGCGGCGAAGTAGGGGGTCAGCACTTCGACCTTGCCGTCGTAGTTCGACCAGCCCAGCGCGCCCAGTAGTTTGGCGGTATCGTGCATGAAGCCTTCGCCATGACCCTTGGCCGCGTATTCGGGAAGCATGGCGCAGAAGGCTTCCCACTCGCCGTCCTGCCACATCTTGATCACGCGCTCATCCAGGGTTTCCAGGAACGGGCTCCAGATCTTGGTGGCAAATTCCGGCGCCTGGCCGTTTTGCGCGAAACGGTGCGAGAGCGAACCGCTGGCGAGGAAGGCAACGGTACCGTCGTAGTGATCTTCAACGGCCTTGCGCATGGCCCAACCCAGACGCGCGCTGTCGTTGAGGTAGTGCGAGGTGCACAGCGAGGAAACCGAGATCACCTTGAAGTGCTGGTCCTGGTTCATGTAACGCATCGGTACCAGGGTGCCGTATTCAGGTGCCAGAGTCGTGGCGTCGTGGGCGAGGGTTTCTACGCCCATCCGGTTGCATTCCTCGGCGAGAATCTTGCCCAGCTCGGGGTTGCCCGGAAACTCGTACTCCATGTTGCTGATGAAGTGCGGCAGTTCGTTGCTGGTGTAGCGGCCCTTGAAATGCGGTCCGCAGTTGATGTGATAGCCGGCGTTCACCAGCCAGTGGGTATCGAACACCACGATGGTGTCCACGCCCAGCTCACGGCAGCGCTTGCTGATCTCGATATGACCGTCGATGGCCGCTTTGCGAAAACCCTGGCGCGGACCGGGGAACTCGGAAATGTACATCGAGGGGACGTGGGTGATTTTGGCAGCCAGAGCGAGTTTGCCCATGGTTATTCTCCTGCTGGAAAGGCCGGTCTGACGGCGCTTTCGTGCTTGATTGTGGTTGTTCGCACGTCCGGCAAAAATCGTGTTCCGCTTCTAGTATCCCCCTCCGGCTGGGCGGAGGGGGAGCTCCAGCTCATTGTCCGCCCGTGCAGGCCGTTGCGGCTAAGGCAACGGCGGGACGGCGCGAACGGCTTTTCAGACGCCCCAGCGCGGAATGTGGTGGCTGCCCATGGAGATGCACACGTTCTTGATCTCGGCGAACACCTCGAAGCTGTACTCCCCGCCTTCGCGGCCGGTACCCGAGCCCTTGACCCCGCCGAACGGCTGGCGCAGGTCGCGCACGTTCTGGCTGTTGATGAACACCATGCCGGCTTCGATGCCGCGAGCCAGACGGTGGGCCTTGCCGATGTCCTGGGTCCAGATGTACGAGGCCAGGCCGTACTCGGTGTCGTTGGCGAGTTTCAGCGCTTCGGCTTCATCCTTGAACTTGATCAGGCAGGCCACCGGGCCAAAGATTTCTTCCTGAGCGATGCGCATGCGGTTGTCGACATCGGCGAACACGGTCGGCTGGATGAACTGACCCTTGGCCAGATGCGCCGGCAGGTTCGCCGGGCGCTCCAGGCCGCCAGCGACCAGATTGGCGCCTTCCTCGATACCGATCTTGATGTAGCCGGTAACCTTGTCGTAGTGCGCCTGGGTGATCATCGAGCCGACCTGGGTCTTCGGATCGGTCGGGTCACCGACGATCAGGCGCTTGGCGCGTGCGGCGAATTCAGCGACGAACTGGTCGTAGACGGTTTCCTGAATGAAGATCCGGCTGCCTGCAGTGCAGCGTTCGCCATTGAGCGAGAAGATGGTGAACAGCGCAGCGTCGAGCGCGCGGTCCAGATCGGCGTCGTCGAAGATCAACACCGGACTCTTGCCGCCCAGCTCCATGGAGTACTTCTTCAGCCCGGCGGTCTGCATGATCTTGCGTCCGGTGGCGGTGCCGCCGGTGAAGGAGATCGCACGCACGTCCGGGTGACGTACCAGAGCGTCACCTGCGGTCGCGCCATAACCTTGAACCACATTCAGTACGCCCGGCGGAATGCCGGCCTCCAGTGCCAGGCGGCCCAGCTCGTTGGCGGTCAGCGGCGACAGCTCGCTCATCTTCAGTACTGCGGTGTTGCCCAGTGCCAGGCAGGGGGCGGTCTTCCAGGTGGCGGTCATGAACGGCACGTTCCACGGCGATACCAGGCCACACACGCCTACCGGTTGGTACAGGGTGTAGTTGAGCATCTGGTCGTCGACCGGGTAGCTGTGACCGTCCATGCGCGTGCACACTTCGGCGAAGAAGTCGAAGTTGTGCGAGGCGCGCGGAATCAGCACGTTCTTGGTCTGGTGGATTGGCAGGCCGGTGTCGAGGGTTTCCAGTTCGGCCAGCTTCGGCACGTTCTGGTCGATCAGTTCACCCAGCTTGCGCATCAGCTTGGCGCGTTCCTTGGCCGGCGTGTTGGCCCACTTGGGGAAGGCTTCCTTTGCCGCGGCCACGGCCAGGTTGATTTCCTCGGCGCCACCGCTGGCGACTTCGCCGATGGTTTCGGTGGTGGCCGGGTTGTAGTTGGTGAAAGTCTCTTTGCTCTCGACTTCCTTGCCGTTGATCCAGTGCTTGATCATCTTGTTTGCCTCGTGTTTTTTCACTTGCCGCGTGCGGCGAAGAATTCGAATTCGCTGACGATGCGGTTGACCAGGCGGCCAACACCTTCCACTTCCACCACCACTTCATCGCCCGGCACTACATCGGCCAGGCCTTCCGGCGTGCCGGTGGCGATCATGTCGCCCGGCTGCAGGGTCATGAAGCTGGAGAAGTATTCGATCAGGTAGGGAATGTCGAAGATCATGTCCGCGGTGGTGCCTTCCTGCTTCAACTCGCCGTTGATCCAGGTGCGCAGCTTGAGCTTCGACGGATCAGCCACGTCGGCGGCGTCGACCATCCACGGACCGACCGGCGTGGTGCAGTCGCGGTTCTTCACCCGCAGGTTGGGGCGGTAGTAGTTTTCCAGGTAGTCGCGGATGGCGTAGTCGTTGCAGACGGTGTAGCCGGCCAGGTACTGCAGGGCGTCTTCGCGCTTGACGTTCTTTGCCGGCTTGCCGATCACTGCCACCAGTTCGCACTCGTAGTGCATGTACTTGACGTTGTCCGGGCGCCAGGTCACCTGGTTGTGACCGGTGTAGGTGCCGGGCGACTTGATGAAGGCCAAGGGTTCGGTTGGCGCCTTGAAGGCCAGTTCGGCTGCGTGGTCGGCGTAGTTCAGGCCGAGGGCGAACATGCTGCCTTCGGCAGGCGGCAGCCACTCGACGTCGGCTTCAGCGAGCAGGCGACCATCGGCCAGGCGTACGGCGTTGTCCGCCTCGACGGTAACGGCGTGAATCTGGTTTTCGTAGCGAATACGGGCGTGTTTCATGCTGCTCTCCTTATTCCGCCACGATGTGGTTGGTCAGGCGGCCAAGACCGCTGATTTCGACGATCACTTCATCGCCCGGCTGCACGTCGACGCGGCCTTCCGGCGTGCCGGTGATCAGCACATCGCCTTCATGCAGGGTCATGAACTCGCTGAGCTCCGCGATCAGGCGCGGGATGCTGCGTACGAAATTGGCCGTGGTGTTTTCCTGACGAACCTCGCCATTGACCCACAGCTTCAAGGTCAGATCGTGCGGGTCGTTCAGCTCGACCACTTCGTCGCTCAGGGCGCAGAAACCGTCGCGACATTTGGCCTTGACCGCGGGGCGGTAGTAGCTCTCTTCCGGCAGGCTGAAATCGTTGACGATCACATAGCCGGCGACATGGGTCAGGGCATCCTGCTCAGCCACTCGGCTGGCGGTCTTGCCGATCACCACACCCAGCGCCGGACCGGGCTGCAGGCGTTCGCCGGCAGGTGCGACCACTGCCTGGCCGTCGCCGTTGCGGGTGTT
Organism: Pseudomonas sp. KB-10; assembly: GCF_018221585.1. NCBI lineage: Bacteria > Pseudomonadati > Pseudomonadota > Gammaproteobacteria > Pseudomonadales > Pseudomonadaceae > Pseudomonas > Pseudomonas sp. KB-10. Next base: position 37,305 of record NZ_QYYB01000013.1, on the reverse strand, counting down.
GGGTGTCTTGATGAACAGCACCGGTTTGACCGGAGGTTTTTGGTAAGGCGGCTCGTTGAATTCGGCCAGACGGCTTTCCAGTAGGCCTTTGTAGTTCAGCGCAATGCCGAACAGGGTGCCAGTGGCTACTTCGCTAGCGGCGTGGGGCATGCTTCACTCCTGGATCGGGCGGGAGTCCCAGTTCATAGAGGCTGGTGGTGCCGGAGGGGCATGGTCACCAGCTGATAGTTAACATGCTAATGTTATAATTAATATGTTAACGATGGTCAAGTCATGGTCTCTACCGCGTCTCAAACCTGCGCTCATTAAACGGTTCTTCGTCCGACATTTATTGTCTGGGACTGCCAGCATGCTTGTTCGGGATTGCCAGAGCGCAGGCGTCCTCTACGCGGCGTTTGCGTCTGTCAGCGAGAAATTGTTTAAATTCCTATCTATTTCATCGTCACCGAAGAGTTAACCCGTCCATGGCCGATCCCCGTCCCTCATTGACTCTGACCCTGTTGCAGGCTCGCGAAGCGGCCATGGGATTTTTTCGTCCCTCGCTCAACCAGCAGGGTTTGACCGAACAGCAGTGGAGGATCATTCGGATCCTGCGCCAGTTCGGTGAAATGGAGATTCACCAGTTGGCCAGCCAGGCCTGCATTCTCAAGCCGAGCATGACCGGTGTGCTGGCGCGCATGGAGCGCGATGGTGTGGTGCGTCGCTGGAAATCACCGCACGATCAGCGTCGCGTCTTCGTTGGCCTGACCGAGCGGGGGCAGCAGTGTTTCGTGTCGATGAGCGACGACATGGAGCGCAACTACCAGCGTATCCTCGAGCAGTTCGGCGCCGAGAAGCTTCAGCAGTTGCTGGGCTTGCTCAACGAGCTCAAGCAGATCAAACCCTGATCGAAGATGGCGACCCAATCGCCCATTCCCAACATCGACATCGGCCAGGTCTACGACCAGCGCTATGCGGATGCCGAGGTGCATTACGATGCGCTGGGTAAGCTCGCCGACTTCTTTGGGCGCAATATGCCGGTGCACCGGCACGACCGTTTCTTCCAGGTGCATTACGTCAACAGCGGGGTCGTGCGCGTGTACCTGGATGACCAGCGCTATCATCAGCAGGGACCGATGTTCTTCCTGACGCCACCGACCTTTCCTCACGCGTTCGTGACCGACGCCGACAGCGACGGGCACGTGCTCACGGTGCGTCAGGAGCTGGTCTGGCCTCTGCTGGAAGGCCATCAGGGGTTGGCCCATGGGCCGCAAATCGCCCCCATGTGCGTGGCCATCGGCGAGCTGGATGAGCACTATGCCGGTGAGGTTAGGCGCCTGAACCTGTTGTTCGACGAACTGCGCAGCGAGTTCACCGATGACCGGCCTGGCCGCAGGCTGAGCCTGGTGGCGCTGACCCGGTTGATCTTCATCAGCCTGTTACGCCTGTCTGCCCGGTCGATCCAGGCGCAGCCGGCGCGTAGCGAGGACCTGCAGATCTTCCAGCGCTTCAATGCCCTGATCGAAGCGCACTACCAGGCGCACTGGTCGCTGGAGCGCTACGCCGCGCAGCTGGGGGTGACCGAGGCGCGGCTCAACGATGTCTGCCGGCGTATCGCCGATCTGCCGTCCAAGCGTCTCGTATTCGACCGGCTCATGCAGGAAGCCAAGCGCCTGCTGCTGTTCACCAGCAGTTCAGTCAACGAGATCTGCTATCAGCTGGGCTTCAAGGACCCTGCCTACTTCAGTCGCTTCTTCACGCGCAATGCAAGGCTTACACCGGGCGAATACCGCATGAGCCGAGGTGAGGGAAGTGGACGGCCATGAATGTTGGCTGCACGGGCATGAAGCCCTTTTGGAGCGGAGCGGTGCGGGATGAGCTGCAGCGCTGCATATCGATGAGGCAGGCCAATCCATGAACGCTCAGTTTTCAACGCTCAGCCTGTCGCTGCTGCGTACTCTCGATACTTTGCTGGAACTGCGGAACCTCAGCCATGCGGCGCTGCGCCTCGATAGCAGTCAGTCCGTGCTCAGTCGCCACTTGGCTCATCTGCGAGAGGCCTTTGGCGATCCGCTGCTGGTCCGGCAGGGACGGACCTACGTTTTGACGGCTCGTGCCGAAGCGCTGATCGCGCCGCTCAAGCAGGTCATCGTCGACCTCGAAGCCTTGAGCGATCCGGAGCGCTTCGCGCCCGAGGACTGCACACGGACCTTCAGGCTGGCGGCGTCGGACTATATCGCCGAACACATGCTGCCCATTCTGATCAAGCGCCTGCAGACGGTGGCGCCCAAGGTCTCGATCGAGTACCTGACCTGGCAGCCCACGCGCTTCGATCTGTTGGCTGGTGGCGAACTCGATCTGGTGACCACCATGCTCGATGATGCGCCGGCCGAACTGCATGGCCGAATGCTCGGGGAAGATCGCCCGGTCTGCGTGATGGGCAGAGATCATCCGCTGAGCGGTATGCCGCTGAGTGAGGCGCAATTTCTGAGCTGCGCGCATGTGTGCATTTCCGGTGGCGGCGACAAGGACAGTTTCGTCGACAAGTATCTGAAACAAACCGGCCGCCGCCGGGAGATTCGTCTGCAGGTGCCTTTCTATGCCGCGGCGATGCAGGTGATCAGCGACAGCCGCATGCTGGTCACCTTGCCCGAGCATATAGCCGTAAGGCTGGCCACGCAGTATCCGGTGACGTGGAGCCCGCTGCCCTTTATCGAGCACAGACACCGCTATTGGGTGCTCTGGCATCGTCGTACCCAGCATGCCCCGGCACACCGGTGGTTTCGCAATCTGGTCTACGAGCTTTGGCAGGAGTCACAGTTCGGTATCCATTGCTATGCGAGCGATGGTGAGCACGGGTGTGTCCAGAAGTATGCGCAGACGCCATAGCAGCTATGCGGGTGTGACCGTTCTTGCATGGGCAGTGCCTCGATAGACTCCAGCGTATCGACCGGGCGCAACGTTCGGCGTACGTGAACCAGGACCAGGAGAGCACGCATGACCCCAGAAGAGTTTCGCAAGTATGGCCACCAGCTGATCGACCGCATCGCTGACTACCGCAGCGGTGTGGCCGAACTGCCGGTGATGGCCCAGGTCAGGCCCGGAGAGCTAAGAGATGCTCTGCCGATTTCCGCCCCGCAGCAAGCCGAGCCCTTCGAGACGGTGCTGAGCGATCTCGACCGCCTGATCATGCCGGGTCTGTCCCATTGGCAGCATCCGGGCTTCTTCGGTTACTTCCCCTCCAACGGGAGTCTGGCCTCGGTGCTGGGTGATTACCTGAGCACCGGCCTTGGCGTGCTTGGCCTGTCATGGCAATCGAGCCCGGCCCTGACCGAACTGGAGGAAACCAGCGTCGATTGGGTGCGGCAAATGGTCGGTTTGTCCGATGCCTTCAGCGGCGTGATTCAAGACACGGCCTCGACAAGCACGCTGGTGGCGCTGATCTGTGCACGCGAAAAGGCTTCGAACTATGCGCTGGTCAAAGGTGGGTTGCAGGCGCAACAGCGGCCGCTGATGATCTACACCTCCGCCCATGCGCACAGTTCGGTGGACAAGGCTGCATTGCTGGCCGGTTTCGGCAAGGACAACATTCGCTACATCGAAACCGATGCCAGTTATGCCATGCGCCCCGAGGCACTGGCCGCGGCCATCGCCCGCGACATAGCCGACGGTCTTACGCCCTGTGCTGTGGTGGCGACCACAGGCACCACCACTACCACGGCGGTTGATCCTATCGACGCCATCGGCCAGATCACCAGCGAACATGGCATCTGGCTGCACGTCGACTCGGCCATGGCCGGCTCCGCGATGATCCTGCCCGAATGCCGCTGGATGTGGGAGGGCATCGAGCGGGCCGACTCCATCGTAGTCAACGCGCACAAGTGGCTGGGAGTGGCGTTCGATTGTTCGTTGTACTTCGTCCGCGATCCGCAGCACCTCATCCGGGTGATGAGCACCAACCCAAGCTACCTACGCTCCAGTGTCGACGATGAAGTCAAGAATCTGCGCGACTGGGGTATCCCTCTGGGGCGCAGGTTCCGTGCTCTCAAGCTCTGGTTCCTTCTGCGCAGTGAAGGCATCGAGGGGCTCCAGCAGCGTCTGCGTCGGGATCTGGACAATGCTCAGTGGCTGGCCGAGCAGATTCGCCCGCATGACGATTGGGCTGTCCTCGCGCCAGTCAACCTGCAGACGCTGTGCATCCGCCATCAACCGGCTGGCCTGAGTGGCGAAGCCCTGGACCTGCACACGCAACGCTGGGCCGATGCGCTCAATCGCTCCGGTCTCGCCTACGTCACTCCGGCCACGCTCGACGGGCGCTGGATGGTGCGCATCTCCATCGGTGCGTTGCCAACCGAACGCCAGCATGTGGCCGCGCTCTGGGAGCAGATCCAGCGCGCCGCGTCCGACAGTCTTCTGTCCTGACCTTCGGTCAATTCAGCGTCCCCTCCCGGGCGACGTATGCATATGAGTGATGGGCAGCTTCGCTTCTGAAGCTGCCCCTTATCCGTTCTTTACCTGCTTGCGGCGCCGCACTCGCGTGCGGCGGCTTTGATCGTCAATGAAAAAAACAATAGGTGACGCATGACTCGTGAAAAACCGAAGAACCTCTGGCGCTCGCGCTGGGGCTTCATCCTCGCTGCAACCGGCTCGGCCGTGGGCCTGGGCAATATCTGGAAATTCCCTTACATCACCGGCGAGTACGGCGGTGGCGCCTTCGTGCTGATGTACCTGGCATGCATCCTGGCCATCGGTATTCCGGTGATGATGACCGAGATCGCCCTCGGCCGCCGTGGCCGTGGCAGCCCCATCGACGCCATCGGTCGCGTAGTGCGCGAGAACGGCGGCAACCCTTTGTGGAAAGTAGTGGGCGGCATGGGCATGCTGTGCGGCTTTCTGATCCTGAGTTTCTACGTGGTGGTGGCCGGTTGGGCCTTCGCCTATACATGGAAAATGCTCGATGGCTCGCTGGCTGCCACCAGTGTCGAAGCGCTCGGCGGAGTGTTCGAAGCACACAACGCCGATCCCTGGCAGCTCGGCGGCTGGAGCGTGCTGGTCGCGCTGTTGACGCTGTGGATCGTGGCCAAGGGCGTACAGCAAGGCGTCGAGCGTTCAGTTCGCTGGATGATGCCAGGACTGGCGGTGATGCTTCTAGCGCTGGTCGGTTACGCCCTTTCCAGCGGCAGTTTCCGCGCTGGCTTTGATTTCCTGTTCCACTTCGACGCTTCGAAGATCACCGGCGAGGCGCTGCTGGCTGCATTGGGACACGCCTTCTTCACCCTCAGCCTGGCTTCGGGCGCCATCCTGACCTATGGCTCGTACATTCCCGACGGCCAGTCCATCGCCCGCACCGCTTTCCTGGTCGCCATTTGCGATACCTGTGTGGCGCTGCTGGCCGGTTTGGCGATTTTCCCGATCATCTTCGCCAACGGTATGAATCCGAGCGCAGGACCGGGTCTGATCTTCATAAGCTTGCCACTGGCTTTCCAGCAGATGCCGTTCGGTACGGCGTTCGGAGTGCTGTTTTTCGCCATGGTGTCGATTGCTGCTCTGACCTCGGCGATTGGCATGATTGAGGCGACCGTTGCCTATCTCAACGAGAAGCATGGCATCAGCCGTTTCAAGGGCGCCGTCGCATCCGGATCGGTACTGTTAGTCATCAGTCTGCTGGCCATGTTGTCATTCAACCTAATGTCGGACTGGACGCCTTTGGGCAAGAACTTTTTCGACTGGCTGGACTACCTCACCTCGCGCTGGATGATGCCGCTGGGAGGGATCTTCATGGCGATACTTGCTGGCTACGTGCTGCGCAGTGAGATCATGCGCGACGAACTCGGCCTAGCGCCCGGAGGCTATGCGTTGTGGCTGCTCATGGTGCGCTACGTCAGCCCCGTACTGATCTTAATGGTATTCCTGCATGCGCTGGGTTGGTTGCTGTTCGATCCGGTCATGCAATGGCATTGGGTTTTAAGCTTCATCATGGCGCTGGCTGGCTTGGGCGAGATGAAGCGGGCCCGAGTAAGGCAGGTGTTCCTCAGCCGCTGATTGAAACGCCGTGGATATCTTCACCGAGGCTTTAATCAGTCGAGCAACCGCGACTCGTGGACCATGAAATGCCTGGCGTTTTGCCATCGAGTCGCTTTCGCTCATGATTGGCCATCACTGAAGGCCCTGTTCTATTGGGCGCGGATCTGAAATTTTGTGCCACAGAGGTTAATTGCGAGCATTTGGATAACATGTTAATTACATGGGCAGTTAGAGAGCGGTGGAGACCCCATGTCGTCGAATACCACAACGGCGAGCGCCGTCGAAGGTTGGCGCGCTTGCATGCGTGACGTCTGCGGCGATTTCGATGTGCAGCCTTCCAGACAGCATTCACTGTTCATCGGTGACGTCGGCAAGCAGGAGCTCGATGGCCTGGAGATCGCCAGGATCCGCACGAATGCCGGCTTGCTGAGGCGTCATCCGCGTTCCTCGTACGTCAATGATGATCGTCACTGTTTCCTGGTCCTGCAGCGCTCCGGCCGGCAGATCGTCCGTCAGGGCGAGCGAAGCCTGGAGCTGGCGCCAGGGGACCTGGCTCTGATCGACTCTGCCTTGCCCTTCGAGATCGAGCCGAAGGGACTGATCGACAATATCTCCATTCATTTGGCCCGGGACGAGGTGCGTCGGCGTGTGGCAGGGCGTTCGCTGTTCGGTAAGTTGTCGGGCACGAGCAATGCCTGCCGCCTGCTGACCGCGCTGATCCAGCCAATTCAGGATGACGATCTTCGCTTCTGCGCGTTGCCCGGCGAGGGCCGGGCGTTGCAAGGTGCGCTGATTGCCTTGATGGCGCCGGCCTTCGAGCTGGGCGAGCAAGGCATGCCTCCGGCCAGCGTGCTATGCGAGCCTTCGGGGCTTTACGCGTTGGCGCTGCAGTTGATCGACAGTTCGCTGCAGGACTGCGACTTCGGCCCGGTAAGGCTGGCCGAACGTCTCGGCGTATCGGTACGGCGCCTGTATCGCCTGTTCGAAGCTGAAGGCCAGAGTGTCTGTCGGGTCATTCAGCGCTGTCGTTTGCAGCGCTCGGCCGAAGAGCTGGCGGCCGGCGCCAGTGCCGCCGAGCCGATCACGCAGGTGGCATTCAAATGGGGCTTCGTTGACGCTGCGCACTTCAGCCGTGCCTTTCGCCGTCAGTTCGGCATGTCGCCGCGTGAGTACCGGGCGCAGGCTGCCGTTCAGTAGTGTGAGGGGCCCGGCTTGGCTGCGTGACCAGCCGGGCTGCTTGCGTGCTACAGCAGGGATAGGGTGTAGCTGAGTATCACCCGGTTCTCGTCGATGTCCACGGCGCCGGGGCCTGTAACCTGGCCGGCGCGATAGGTCACGTTACGCAGGTGCACGCGCAGGCCTTTGAGACTGCTGTCCTGAAAGGTGTAAACCAGGTCGCTGTTGCGCTCCCACTCCGTGCCATCCTTACCCGCCGCGCTTTCGATGTTGTAGCCGCTGATGTAGCGAGTCATGAACGCCAGGCCGGGAATGCCCAGGCCGGCGAAGTCATAGTCGTAGCGCAGTTGCCAGGCGTCCTCGTTCTGCCGATTGAAGGTCCAGTAAGTGGACAGATTGGTGCTGTACGGGTCGGCGCCGGGGATCAGGCCGAGCACCGAATCGCCGGACATGCGCTGGAACCCGGCGGCGAATTTATGGGCCCCGGCACCCAGGGTGAACATGCCGTTGAGGAAATGATTGCTGCCGACCCCGCTGGCATCGTAGTCGGTTCGGAAGTAACGCAGGTCGCTGCGCAGGCTGAGGCCCTCGCCCAGCGGTAAAGTGTGCACCAGGCCGGTGAAGTGCTGTTTGTAGGTGTTGTCGTAGCGCCCGTAGTAGTAGCTGGCGGTCAGTTGTGGGGTGATGGTGTAGCTACCGCCGAGCAGATCGAAATTGTCGATGTCGCCGGGAAAGCCCTGGCGGTGGCTTTGATCGCGCAGGTTGTACTGGTTGAGGCGACCGGCATGCAGTGTCAGGCCCTCTATCTCCTGCGAGGTGATCAGGCCACCGCTATAGGTGCCTGGCAGCAGGCGGGTGTTGTTGTACTGCACGATTGGCAGTGTGGGCTGCAGGGTGCCCAGGTGCAGGGTGCTCCTGGAGATTCGGGCCTTGGCGGTAACCCCCAGCTCGCTGTAGTCATCCACCGGGCTGCCATCGCGTTCCAGCGGGAGCATGCCGATGCCGCCGCCACCACTGGCACCGTTGACACGGCCCTTGCCTGAATCCAGGCGCACGCCGAGCAGGCCGACCATATCCACCCCCAAACCGACCGTTCCCTCGGTGTAGCCGGATTCCAGGCGGGCGATGAAGCCCTGGGCCCAGACTTCACCGTAGGAGGTGGCGGTGCCTGGCTCACGGTAGTCGCGGTTGAGGTACATGTTGCGCAGTTCGAGACTGGCCTTGCTGTCGTCCAGCAGGGCGGCGAAGGCGCTGCCGCTGGCTATCCACGAACCGGCGAGTAGGCACGAGAGGCGTGCCAGTGAAGGTGCTTTTCGAGTCATTGTTGTTATCTCTGAGACCATGTTGATGCCCTCTGCTCTACGGCTACGGAACAGGGTAGGCGGGCAGAACCTAGCATTGTATTAACATGTTAACAACGCTTGAAGGTTCTTGGTCGTGAATTGAAGTTGCGGCATAAAGGCGCTTTTTGAAGTTAATTTTCTGATTCTAAAAGGAATTATCCTGATTATTGGCCAGGATTGGTCATCGTCAGCGGCCGCTAGGCGATGCCGGAGATTGACATTGTCCATAAATTAATTAGCTTATTAACGTAAAGCTGCTTCACCCAGACCTGCGCGCTGCCACCGGTGCATGGTTACAACAACAAAACGGAGCTACCGCATGAAATTCCTCAACTCTGCCATGCTGTGCGTGGCACTGAGCACTGCTGCCACCTGTGCCCAGGCACAGACCATTACCCTGAAGATCGCTCACTTCCTTCCGTCGACTTCCAATGCTCAGGCCAACATCATCGAGCCCTGGTGTGCGCAACTGAGCGAGGAGTCCGCAGGCCGCATCCAGTGTCAGATCTACCCATCGATGCAATTGGGCGGTACCCCGGCGAAGCTGGCGGACATGGCGCGCAATGGCGTGGCAGACATCGTCTGGACCGCTCCGGCCTATTCCGCCGGCAAGTTCCCGCGAGTCGAGGCGCTTGAGCTGCCCTTCGTCCTGCCCTATGGCGGCAAGGCCGGTAACGCCATCATCTGGGATTACTACGAGCAGCACGCCAAGGACGACTTCAAGGGCTACAAGGTGCTGGTGGTGCATGGCGACGGCGGCATGAGCCTGCACACGCGGGGCAAGCAGGTAAGTGCGCTGGCCGATCTCAACGGGCTGAAGTTGCGCGCATCCAGCCGTACCGCTGCGAAAACCATCGAAAGCCTGGGGGCGACGCCGGTGAGCATGCCGCCAGCGCAGATGACCGAGGCCATTTCCAAGGGCGTAGTCGACGGTGCGCTGGCGGCCTGGGAGGTGGTGCCGGCGACGAAACTGGATGAAGTCACCCAGTTCCATAGTGTCACTCCAGAAGGTCAGCCAGCCTTCGGCTACACCGTGCTGACCATGCTGATGAACCAGCGCAAGTTCGACAGCCTGCCGGCCGATCTGCAACAGGTCATCGAGCGTAACAGTGGCAAGGCGTTGTCCGAGCGTTTCGGCGAGGCGTGGGACAAGGCAACTGCGGCGGCCGAGGCGGCCACGCCTGAGGCCGGCCTGGTGCGCATCGAAGACGCTGCCTATGCCGAGATGCAACGCGCCTCGGCCAGCGCCATCGAGCAGTGGATCAGCGAGGCCGACGGCAAGAACCTGGACGGTAAGGCGCTGGTCGACGGCGTGCGCAATCTGGCTGCTGGTAAGCGGTAATCCTGATCATGAACGAGTCGTTGTCTTTCGACAGCAGTTCGCCCGCAGGTCACGGTCGTCTGTACCGTGCCCTGTACTATCCGGCCCAGGGCTTTGCCCTGGCCGGTGGCATGCTGCTGCTATTGCTCATTGGCATGTCGCTGGTTTCCATCGTCGGCCGCAAGCTGTTGTCAGCCCCCATTCGGGGTGATATCGAACTGATGGAAATCGGTTCCGCCATCGCCATTGCCGCGTTCCTGCCGCTATGCGAACTGCGTGGTGCGCATATCAAGGTGGATGCTTTCACTTTGCGCATTTCCAGCTCATTACGGCGTCTGCTGGACACCTTCGCCCATCTCGCCTGTCTGCTCGTGGCGTTGGTACTGGCCTGGCGCACGGGCCTGCAGATGCTCGACAGCCTCGAATATGGCGATGTTTCCACGCTGCTGTCGGTTCCGCTGTGGATCCCGCTGCTGTTTATAGTGCCCAGCCTGCTGCTCCTGGCTCTGTGTGCCCTGGCGCGTGTGTTCGAACTGTATCATCGCCACGGAGGTCGTCCATGAGCGGTCTGAGTCTCGGCCTGATCGCGCTGGCCATCACCCTGACCTTGCTGGTGCTGCGCGTACACATCGGCATCACCATGCTGGTCGGCGGCGCCGCCTGCTTCTGGGCGGTCAATGATGGCGACCTCTCGGCATTGCTGTTCACGCTCAACAATCTTGTCTACTCGCGCCTGTCCAACTACGACCTGGCGGTGATTCCACTATTCGTGCTGATGGGCCAGTTCGCTACTCATGGCGGGCTGTCGCGGGCCATTTTCCGCTGCGCGGCGGCGTTCATCGGTCATTGGCGTGGCGGCATGGGCATGTCCGCGATTGGCGCCTGTGCGGGTTTCGGTGCGATTTGTGGTTCTTCGCTGGCGACCTCGGCCACCATGAGCCATGTCGCACTGCCCGAGCTGCGTCGTTACAACTATTCCGGACGCCTGGCCACGGCCACCGTGGCGGCTGGCGGTACCCTGGGCATCCTCATTCCGCCTTCGGTGCCGTTGATCATCTATGCCGTGCTGACTCAGGAATCGATCGCCAGCCTGTTCGTTGCCGCGGTGGTTCCTGGCTTGATTGCGGTAGTCGGTTACATGCTGGTACTGCGCATCATGGTGGCACGCGAAGGGCACCATGAGCATGAACAGGCCAAGGCCAGTCCGACCGAACGGCTAAAGGCCTTCGCCAGCGTAGTGCCTGTGATCGGCGTATTCATCGTGGTGATCGTCGGTATCTATGGCGGCTGGTCGAATCCTACCGAAGCAGCCTCCATCGGTGCTGCCGCCTGTGGTCTGCTCGCCATCTTCCAGGGTGGTATGCGCTGGGCAGGGGTTCGCGCGAGCTTGCTGGGGACAGCCGAGACCACGGCGATGATCTTTCTGGTGCTACTGGGGGCCGACCTGCTCAATTCCGGCCTAGCCCTGACGCAGATGCCGGCGGAACTGGCGGCCTGGGTGCTGGACAGCGGCCTGCAGCCAATGCTGGTGCTCATCGCCATTTTGCTGTTGTACCTGGTGCTGGGCATGGTGATGGACTCGTTGGCAATGATCCTGCTGACCATCCCGATCTTCTATCCGGTGATCATGGGCCTGGACTTCTTCGGCATGAGTCAGGTGGACAAGTCGATCTGGTTCGGGATTCTTGCCCTGATGGTGGTGGAAATCGGTCTGATCACGCCACCGATGGGCATGAACTTGCTGATCGTCCAGCGCACCGCAGGCAACGTGCCGCTGATGGAAACCGCGCGTGGCGTGATTCCTTTTTTGTGCTCGGATCTGCTGCGCATCGTGCTGCTGGTGGCCTTTCCCGGCCTCAGTCTCTGGCTGCTGTCTCTCTGATCTGCACGCCATTTCCTGGCCGCCTGCGGGCGGCCTTTCATTTTTTGCGGAGCCAATATGTCGTTCGTCGATAAACCGCGGCGCCTGATCGTTCTGCTGGCCGCTCTAGTAGCCTTTGGTCCCTTGTCGATCGACATGTATCTGCCCAGCCTGCCATTGATCGCCAGCAGTCTTGAGGCGAGTGAAGGTCGCGTGCAGCTCAGCATCAGCCTGTTCCTGGCCGGGTTCAGCATGGGCATGCTGTTCTATGGCCCGCTGTCCGATTGCTACGGCCGACGCCGTTTGCTTCTGGGAGGCATCGTGCTGTACATCTTCGCCAGTCTGGGCTGCGCGTTGGCAGCCAGTGTCGAGCAACTGCTGCTCTGGCGGGTATTGCAGGCATTCGGAGGTGCGGCGGCTTCGGTATTGGGGCGCGTCATCGTGCGTGACCTCTTTCCGCTCAACGATGCGGCACGCGTGCTATCGCTGATGCAGCAGGTAACCATGATCGCCACGCTGCTGGCGCCGATACTCGGCAGCTATCTGATCCTGTTGGAGGGCTGGCGAGCGGTATTCATCTTCCTGCTGGTGTTTGCCGGCGTGTGTCTGGTGCTGGTGCTCTGGCGCATACCCGAGACGCATCCGCTGGCTGCTCGCGGAACATCGGTGCTCAATGCCTTCCGCGCCTACGGCGAGATTGCCCGGCAGCCCCAGGCTCTCGGTTACATTCTGTGCATGGGCCTGGCTTTTGGCGGCATGTTCGCGTTCATCACCGCTTCACCTTTCGTCTATATCCAGTACTTCGGCGTTTCTGCGCAGCACTATGCCTGGCTGTTCGCGCTCAACATCGCCGGCATCATGATCATGAGTTTTATCAATGCGCGGATGGTCGGGCGGCTTGGGGCGCAACGCATGGTGTGCCTTGGCGCAGCAGTTGCGCTGCTCTCCGGATTGGCGCTGCTGGCTGTCACGGCTGGCGGTAGGGGAACACTGACGGCGTTGGTGCTGTGCCTGTTGGTGTACGTCAGTGTCACGGGGATGCTCGGCGCCAATTGTCTGGCCTGTCTGATGGCGCTCTTCCCGCGTCAGGCGGGGGCGGCGGCCGGCCTGGCGGTGGCGTCGCAGTTCGCCATCGGCACCCTGTGCAGCGCCCTGGTCGGCGCACTGTACGACGGTACACCCTGGCCAATGGCGCTGGTGGTCGGTCTTTCGGGGATGGGGGTGATGCTGGCCTACCGTTTGAGCCAGCTTCGCCCAGCCTAGAAGGTCTGCATTCTGATCAGCCGTGCTGCACACGGCGATGCTGCCAACTGGCCCAGGTCCAGTACGACAGCAGCAGGCAGCCCGCACCGATCAGCACCCAGGGTGCGCCGAAGCGGGTGGCCAGCAGGCCGGCCAACAGCCCGCCAATGGCGTCGAAGCCGAAGCGAGTCGAGGTGTACAGCGCGACGATTCGTCCGCGCAGCGCCTCAGGAGCACTGCTCTGCAAGATGATGTTGGTGCCGACGTTGCTCACGGTGATGCCGAAGCCCAGCAGTAGCATGGCGGCCTGTGCCAGCCACAACTGGGTGCTGACGGCCAACATCATCATGGCCAGGGCACTGACGGCAATCGATATCAGAATCAGGCCTGGCAACGCCGTGGTCGTACGCCTGCCTGCCAACAGAACGCTCGAGCCCAGCGAGCCGAGGCCCGCCGCTCCCCACAACCAGCCGAGGGTGGTGGCATCTCCGGCAAAGATGTCCTTGGCGAAAACCGGCAACAGCACCACATAGCTCGAGGCGGTCAGGTTCACCGCCAGCACGCTGAGCATCAAGCGCTGCACTCGTGAATTGCTGCGCACGTAACCCAGTCCCTCGCCAAAAATGTTGCGAAACGAACCGCTAGCACGAGGTGAGGGGGCCAGCCGAATACAGGTCAGGCCAACCATAAGTGCCAGGTAGGACACCGCGTTGAGCGCGAAGCAAACCGCTTCACTGACGAAGCCAAGCAGAAGCCCGGCCAGTGGCGGACCGATGAATCGCGACAAGGTGAACAGCATGGCGTTGAGCGCCAGGGCGTTGGGCAGGTCCTCTCGATCATCGACGAACTGGCTGAGCAGCGACTGGCGCAGCGGTGTATCGACCGCGTTGAGTAAGCCGAGCAGGGCGGCCATAACCACGATCAGTGCCGGGCTGATCATCTGACTGGCGGTTAACAAGGCCAATGCCAGCGCCTGCATCGCCAATGCACCTTCTACCAGAATCAGCAGGCGCCGCTTGTCGTGTCGGTCGATCCACGCGCCGGCAAAAGGGCCAGCCAGTAGTTGCGGCAGCAAGGCGGCAAAGGTGGTCAGGCCAAGTAGGGCCACCGAATCGGTCAGTCGGTAGATCAGCCAGGACAGCGCCACCTGCTGCACCCAGGTACCGAGCGTGGAAATGGCGTGACCGATGAAATACAGGCGGAAGTTGCGGTGGCGTAGGGCGCGCAGGGAGTCGGGCCAGTGACGCATACAGGCGTGGTTCCAGGGCCGAGAAAGGGGCGTGATGATAGCTTTTCATTACGTTATTAACAATTATTCGGGCGGGCATGTGATCCCTTGTATCGGGCCGCTGGATGGACCATGAAAAGTGCAATAGAGACTTTGTAATGTCCATTTTTGTCGTTGCGGAGGCTGCGCATAATCCTTTTCGTAAAGCCGCTACGGTGCGCTGCTTCGCGTCATCTTCATTTGATCATGAGCGAAGTGAACGAACTCCTAACAAGAAAGGGCCCCACGATGAAAAAGCCGAATCCGCTTCTTGATGCTCTGCAGGAAATACTTCCGACAATCGCCGCCAATGCTGCCCAGGCCGAAAAGGAACGGATGGTGCCGCCAGAGAACATCGCCATGCTTAAGGGGATCGGCATGCACCGGGCCTTTCAGCCCCAAGCCTACGGAGGCCTGGAGATCTCCCTGCCGGAATTTGCCGACTGCGTCGCAGCACTGGCGGGCGCCTGCGCAGGTACCGCCTGGGCGTTCAGCCTGCTCTGCACTCACAGTCATCAGATGGCAATGTTTTCCAAGCAGCTGCAGGAAGACGTGTGGGGGCACAATCGCGACGCCACGGCTAGCAGCAGCATTGCTCCGTTCGGCAAAGCCCAGAATGTCGAGGGCGGCATCATCCTCAATGGCGAGCTGGGTTGGAGCAGCGGTTGCGATCACGCCGAATGGGCCATCGTAGGCTTCCGCCGTCCGATGGCAGAAGGGGAGCCTCCGGCTTATTGTTTCGGCGTCGTCCCGCGTAGCGATTACGAGATTCGTGATGACTGGTTCGTGGCCGGTATGAAGGCCAGCGGCACCAAGACGCTGATCCTCAAGGATGTATTCATTCCCGAGCATCGGATCGAAGCCGCCAAGGACATGATGGAGGGACGCTCGGCAGGCTACGGTCTGTATCCCGACAGCAAGATCTTCTACGCGCCTTATCGCCCCTATTTTGCCAGCGGTTTTGCAGCGATCAGCCTGGGCATCGCCGAGCGGATGCTGGTGGTCTATGCGGAAAAGACCAGGAATCGGGTACGTGCCTACACCGGCGCTCATGTCGGTGCAGCGACCCCAGCACTGATGCGCCTTGCCGAATCCACTCATCAGGTAGGCGCCACCCGTGCCTTTCTCGAAAAAACCTGGCAGGAGCATGCCGAATACGGCGAGCGACACCAGTATCCCGATAGTCGCACGCTGGCCTTCTGGCGCACCAATCAGGCCTATGCCGTGAAAATGTGCATCCAGGCCGTGGATCGCCTGTTCGAGGCGGCAGGCGGCACCAGCTGGTTCGACCATAACGAGATGCAGCGGCTGTTCCGCGATTCCCATATGACCGGTGCTCACGCCTACACCGACTACGACGTTTGTGCGCAGATCCTTGGGCGCGAACTGATGGGGCTCGACCCCGACCCGAGTATGGTCTGAGCCACATCACCCTTACGCGTTTCACCCATTACCAATCGATGCGCCGGTGCCTGCCCGGCGCTTAGGAACATAACGTCATGAACGAACAAGAAGAAGCGGGCTTCGATCCGCGTGCCTTTCGCCGTGCCCTGGGTAACTTCGCTACCGGCGTGACCATCATGACCGCTGCCGCCAATGGCAAGCGTGTCGGCGTGACTGCGAACAGTTTCAACTCCGTATCACTGGATCCGGCACTGATTCTCTGGAGTATCGACAAACGCTCGGCCAGCTACGAGGTGTTCAACGCCTCCAGCCATTTTGCGGTGAACATCCTGGCCGCTGACCAGATCGATCTATCCAACCATTTTGCGCGGCCCAGTGATGACAAATTCACTGGCATCGAGGTAGAGGAGGGCGCTGGCGGCGCACCGCTGTTTGCCGATTGTGCTGCCCGTTTCGAATGCGAGCTTTATCAGCAAATCGATGGCGGCGACCATTGGATTTTGCTCGGCAGAGTCGTCGCGTTCGATGACTTTGGCCGCGCGCCGCTGCTGTATCACCAGGGTGCTTATTCCTCGGTGCTGCCCCACCCCCGCGCGATCAAGAAAAACGAAGGGGTTGTGAGCACGGTGTTTCAAGGACGGCTTGGCGAAAATCTCTATTACCTCATGACGCAGGCCGTGCGCAGTTATCAGAGCGACTACCAGCCCCGGCAACTGGCGACCGGTCTGCGCACCAGCGAAGCACGCATGCTGATGGTGCTGGAGTACGACGCTTGCCCCGGGATAGAAGCATTGCAGGCGCTCGTCGGTATGCCGGTGCGCGAGATCGATGAGGCCCTGAACAATCTCAAACGCCGCGGCTTTGTGAATGATCAAGACGGGCGTTATTCGTTGACGGCAATGGGGGCTGAACAGGCAGAAGTCCTCTGGCAGATAGCAGAGGCCCAACAGGACAGGGTATTTGCCGGTTGCAGCGAGGGCGAGATCTCGGCATTCAAGAAGGTTTTGAAAAAGGTCATCGCACTGGTTTGATCACCGACCGTGGCTTCGGCGCTGGCGCCGGACATTGCACGGTCTTCTACCGGTACTCCTCGTCTCCTTCACAGCGCCAGATATCCGATGGAGGCGAGGTCATCGACAGTTTCTGGCGCAGCCAGGCGCTGGATGAGCACAGCGGGAGCGACCCGCATGTGCGTCAGCAGCGAGCCTGGGGAAGGCGGCTGCAAGGCCGAGGTGACGGCAGGGCAGTTACCTGTCGCGCAGTTGTGCATGGGCTTCGATTACCCGCGCCGAATAGGTCAGCGCTGCGCCCGCATTCATGGCAATGGCGACCCCCAGTGCTTCGGTGATTTCCGCCAGGGTTGCGCCTTGATCGACTGCCTTGCTGGTATGTACCGCGATGCAACCGTCACAACGTGTGGTAATTGCAACCGCGAGCGCGATCAGCTCATGTATCTTGGGCTCCAGCTGTCCAGTCTTGACCGCCGCACCCTCGATGGTGGTCAGACCTCGAAGGATATCGGGACTTTGCTTGGCCAGATCTCCCACGCGATCCAGCAGCGCATCAAAGTAGGCGTTCCAGTCATTCATCATGGTTGTGTCTCCGCAAAGATAGGTGGCCGGGCATGGTTGGTGCAGAGTGATGGAGCGGCGTGATCAACCGCTCCATGGGCAGGTTTAGTTGCGACCAGCCATGACGCCGCCGTCGACATCCCAGATCGCGCCGGTAACCCAGCTGGCCTGCTCGGAAAGCAGGAAGGCGACGACGCTGGCGACGTCTTCAGGCGTACCCACGCGGCCAACGGGGTGAAAGCTATTGAAGCCCTGCAGCGCGTTATGAACTTCCGCCTTGGGAATGAACCCTTCGTAGATCGGGGTTTGCACGACCGCTGGCGAAACGGCATTTACGCGGATGTTGTGAGGGGCCAGCTCCATTGCCAGGTGCTGTGTCAGGGAGTGCAGACCTGCTTTGGCCATGGAGTAAGCAGAGGACGGGGTGGCGGCAATCGCCTGTTTGGCCCACATCGAACCGATGTTGACGATGGCGCCAGGGCGGCCGCGGGCGACCAGGTTCGCGACCACCTTCTGAGTGATGAAGAAAGTCGCCCTGTTGAGGGCCATGTATTGGTCGTAGTCGGCGTCCTGATGCTCCAGGAATGGTTTGGGGAAGAATACGCCAGCGGCGTTGACCAGCAGATCGATGTCGGTGTGTTGCTCGCTGATGACATTGATCACGCTGTGCCGGCCTTCATCGCTGGCGAGGTCCGCGACCAGAGCTGTCACCGGGCCGAATGCCGAAAGTTCTTCAAGGGCTTCTTCGGTCTTGCCGGGACGACTGCCGACAATGACGGCACTTGCGCCCTGGGAAAGAGCGATACGTGCGGTTTCGAAACCCATCCCGCTTGTACCGCCGATTACCAACAGTTTCTTGCCTTCAAATCTTGTATTCATGGCTAAACCTCTTTGCTTGCTGACGGCAAGCACCGGATAAGTGTTGATGACAAGCAGGGCTGAAGTTGTTGATCGGCCCTGATCGTGAACAGATATTCGGCGCTTCCGCCTACGCGGACAAACCAGATAAAGTGTCTTTTCACTAAAGAAAAAGTTTATTGCCATGAATGGTCCGGTTCATCTGAATGCCCTACGTGCATTCGAGGCAAGCGCACGCCATCAAAGCTTTTCTGCAGCGGCGCGCGAACTCAACGTCACTCCGGCGGCCGTCGGTCAATTGGTGCGTACGCTGGAGGATTGGCTGTCGACACCGCTGTTTCACAGAGCGACCAGTGGCCGGGTACGCCTTGTGCCCACCGAGGCGGCAGAGCGCGCGCTGCCTGACATACGGGCGGGGTTCGACCGTCTGATCCTGGGGCTTGAGAAGCTCAAGGAAAGCTCCGCCAGCGGCGTTCTGACCGTTACGGTCAGTCCGGCATTCGCCGCAAAATGGTTGCTGCCGCGTATCGACAGTTTCCATAGTGCCTGGCCAGACACCGATGTACGTCTGGACACCAACCTGCGCGCGGTCGACTTTGTCAGCCAGCGGGTCGACATCGGGGTGCGGTACGGCGCTGGCGAGTGGACGGGGTTGGTGGCCGAAAAACTGATGGAGGAAGAGGTTTACCCGGTGTGCTCGCCAAGCCTGCTGATCGAGTCCTCCCGCCTGCAAGTCCAGGAAAGTCTGACCAGGCAGACGCTGATTCATGACCTGTCGATGGATAGCCAAACCGGCTTTCCAACCTGGGAAACCTGGCTGGCAAAGGCGGGGCTGGCAGGCGTTTCCACCAGCCGCGGGATGAAGATCAATAACTCGGCAGCGGTACTGCAAGCAGCAATAGACGGCCAGGGCATTGCATTGGCCCGCAGCGTGATGGCGCGCGACGATCTGGCGGCCGGGCGGCTGGTGCGGCTTTTCCCCGAAATACAGTTCGAGTCCGCTCTGGCTTATTACGTGGTGTACCGCCAGGACTACGCGAACCTGCCTCGCCTCAGGGCTTTTCGCGACTGGTTGTTTGAGGTGAGCACACGATAGGGTTGTGCTCACCGGCCCGTCCGGCTCTTGGCCAGTTTTGTTGCATCGCCCATGCCTTAGGCACAATGGCTTGGCCGGCACGCGGTACGGACTGCATGATCCGACACTTATCCGGAGGGCGGCAGCGCCGATAGCGTGCCGCCTGCTCGATCCACCAATGCTGTCTTGCGACTTCTCTCACCGTTCCTCAGGTGCCCAGGTGGGGCCTGGAAGCATCGAGTTAAGCATTGGCTCAATGGCTGGTTTTGACTTCATCTCGGAGCTGCAAAAGCAACGCGATCCTGGCCTTCACAGGCGACAGATCAACAGCCATCGGCAGCAGCGAATCCGGAGCGGGGATGATGCGCCCTTCGGCACAGCGGGTTGCCACGAGCACTACAATGCCAGCGGCCTGAGCGCGAAGTGCCGCTTGTTCCAGCACGTGATGAACCCCACCATTGCCCGTCGCCGCCAGCACGATCCCTGCCACCGCTTCAGGATGCCCGTCTTGCCGTTCGCGGATAAGCCCGTCGATCAGGTCGCTGCGAGCGCCGGCATGGCTTAGAACGATCTCGACACGATGCCATTTATCGCTGGCCGGCCGGGATTTGCGGTCACTCTTTGGCTCCGGCATTCCCTTGTATGGCCAGCTGCGTAACAACCGTACTTTGCCTTCCTCCACATAGGCGATCGGCCCGGCGTCACCGGAACCAAATGCATTGAGGCGGTAGGGATGCACCTTGCGAACGTCAGTCGCGCAGTGCACCTCGCCGGCGCACACTACGACCACGCCGGTTGCGTCAGCGGCAGTAGCCACGGCCAACGCGTCCCGCAAGTTCTGCGGCCCGTCGGCATTCGATGAGGTCGCCGGCCGCATGGCGCACGTAAGAACGACGGGCTTCGACGACTGAAGCACCGAGTGCAGGAAAAACGATGTTTCCTCGATGGTATCCGTGCCGTGGGTAATGACCAATCCGGCCACCTCGTCCTGTGCCAGCCAGTGTTCGCAGCGCAGTTGCAAGGCATGCCAGGTGTCCAGGTCCATGTCCTTGCTATCCAGTTGCGCGACCTGCTCTGTGTGAAGGATGAAACCATCCGGCACCTCGATCCCGGCGACCAAGGTACTTACCGGCACTGTCCCGGCGGTGTAGCCGAGATTGGCCCCCGCCTGGGCCGAGGAACCTGCGATGGTGCCGCCTGTTCCAAGTACTGCGATATAGCGGCGAGCGCCGGAAAAAGAAGTAGTCGTCATCGCATAGGCTCCTATCACCAACCGTAGAAACGAGGCCAAGAGGCGGTGCTGCCATCGGGCAGTTGCGCGTGATACACCGGGTGTTGCGCGCCCGTTGCGCATGCGTGATTAGGAAGGATGCGCAGTCGTGTTCCGATAGGAAAACGTGCTGCCATGTCGCCATCGGGCGTGCCGCTGCGGGAAATGATTCCGTGCTCCTGGTTGGCGCTGCTGAGGATGTAGCCGTCCAGAACTTCTCCGTCTTCCGTGCACACCTGGCCAAAACCGAAGTCATGCCTTTGCTTTTGCGTGCCGCGGTCACGGCTCATTGCCATCCACCCCGCGTCGACGATCGCCCATCCTTTTTCTTGCTGATGGCCAATAACAGTCGTGAGAACACTCAATGCGATGTCGCTGGTGCTGCACACGCCCACGTTATGCATTACCAGATCGAAGAACACGTAAACGCCGGCCCGCACCTCGTCCACACCCTGGAGATTCTCGGCGGCCAAAGCCGTTGGCGTTGAGCCTACGCTTACTAGGGGGCATGGCAGGCCAGCTTCGCGCAACCTTTTTGCTGCCCGCACGGCACCAGCGCGCTCCTGCTCGGCAATGCGCAGCAGCGCGGCATGGTTATCGTAGTCGTAGCTCGACCCGGCATGAGTCATAACGCCCCCCACTTGCATGCCCCCGTCGCTTAGCTCACGGGCTACTTCGAGCAGAGTGTCTTCCTCGGGCTTGATGCCCGAGCGGTGGCCGTCGGTGTCGATCTCAATCCAGACTTCGAACACGACGTCATGGGCTTTGCCGAACCTGACGATTTCCCGAGCGGCGGAGACGTTGTCAGCGACGATCTTGAGGTCACAACCGCGCTGGCGAAGTGTCAGCGCTTGAGGAAGTTTGCTCGATACCATTCCGACGGCATACAAAATGTCGGTAAGGCCCGCCTCGAAAAAATGTTCGGCTTCTTTGAGGGTTGAGACCGTGATGCCTTTCGCTCCGGCAGCGATCTGGGCCTGTACCACAGGTAGGCATTTAGTGGTTTTCACGTGCGGACGGAAGCGCACCCCCAAAGCATCCATGTGCTTCTGCATACGATTGATGTTGTTCTGCATCCGTAGCGTGTCAACGACGGCGGCAGGCGTGTTCAGTTCTTTGATTGTGATCATCGGGTGGCCTCCGGAAACTGGTGTCGCAACTGTATAGGTGGATGTAGCATCTGCGCTTAACCAGGTTTAACTTCAGGATTAAGGCTGATTTAATGATTAGCTTCGATGACCTTCGCATGATCCGGGCGCTCGGCAGTGGCGGCTCGCTGGCAAGTGCGGCCCGCCTGTTGGATCTGACGCCCCCTGCTCTGACAGTGCGTCTCAGGCGTCTGGAAGAAACGCTTGGCGTGCATCTGGCGGTGCGCGGAGCCCGCGGGATCACCTTCACCGATGAGGGCCGTCGGTTGCTGGAGGAGGCTGTCGAAGTGCTCGACCGAATTGAGGCACTTCCGGAGCGCATTGGCGGCGAAGCCCGTTCGATGGCAGGCCGGCTTCGTGTGGTCGCTCCGTTCGGTTTCGGACGCCAATATATGGCCCGTATCGTGCGGGACCTACACCTGACTCACCCGTCCCTGAATATCGCTTTAAATCTATGCGACAACCCGCTTCGTGACGCGGCGACACATGACGTGGTGATCCACATCGGTGAGTTGAATGATTCTTCCTGGGTCGGCCACATGCTGGCGCCTAATGACCGGGTGTTGTGCGCAAGCCCCGCATTCGTTGCCCGTTTGAAAGAGCCGCTGTCGCATCCAATGCAGCTGGCCAACCAGACTTGCCTGTGTCTGAAGGAAAACGATGAAGACTTGACGCGCTGGCGGTTCATGCCCGGACGTGGAACGAGAAAAAACCCTCGCAATGAGGTTTCGATCCGCGTGGCTGGGCCTCTGTCTTCCAACGATGGTATGGCTGTTACGCAGTGGGCTTTGGACGGCCTTGGCATCATGGCGCGCTCTGAATGGGAGGCCGGGCCGCTGATCGCTTCAGGACGCTTGGTTCGCCTTCTCCCTGACTGGCATATGGAACAGGCTCCGGTGTTCGCCCTGACCCCAACCCGTAAAGGCGCATCCGCGCGGCTGCGACTGTTCATTGAGGCTTGCAGGCAAGCGCTCGATCCCGTGCCCTGGAGGTAATCGGTCTTGCCGGGATGAAGGCGGCGCCAGGATCCCGCGCGTTGCGATGTTGACAAAATGTCTAATGCTGGACATTCTGTCAAAAACAACGACGGACCCTAGCGCATGATCAAACGAACTCACGAACAGCAGTGCCTGCTGGAACAAATCAAACAGGTCGCAGACGGGCTCGCCAAGACTTTCGCTCCGTTCTGCGAAGTGGTGGTGCACGATCTGTTGGATCCGTCTCACGCACTGCTGGCGATCCATAACAATCTGTCTGGTCGGGAAGTTGGCTGTCCCGCCACCGAGCTTGGATTGGCCCGCATCATGGATCCCGACTTCGAGCAAGTGATCGCCAACTACCCGAACCGATTCTCCGATGGCCGTCAGGTCAAGAGCACGTCAATCGGCATCAAGGATTCGGAAGGGCGATATATCGCCGCTCTATGCATGAACATAGACCTCACAATGTTCCAGGGTTTTCAGGGAATGTTGAATCAGTTCGCTGCAACGCAGACTGACTCGGTTACCAGCGAGACGCTCGACCCCACCGGCTCAGAGGCCATCCGTGCCTTTATCGACCAATACGCAGCGAGTCTGGCCACTACGCCACGGGCACTCAAAGCCAGCGATCGTCGTGCGTTAGTCCAGGAGCTCAAGACGGCCGGTCTGCTCGATCTGCGTCGAGCGATGGAAACGACCGCAGCTCACTTGGGCGTTTCTCGTGCTTCGGTGTACGGCTATGCGAAGTGATGCGAGTCTTTTGCTTGTCGACAAAAACACCGTCGACGCTTTGCTCCTTTCCGATAACGTTCTTGACGCAGTGCGGGAAGCCTTCGCCCTGCACAGTGGACGCGAAGGTCGCGTGTTTCCAGTGGTGCGCGAGCCACTGATCACGGGCGGCATATTCGGGATCAAGTCAGGCGATGTGCAATCTCAAGGCCTTCTCGGTCTGAAGGCGGCTGGCTTCTGGCCGTCGAACCGCCTGAGGGGAGGGGAGCCGCATCAAGCCACCATCTTGCTATTCGATCCTGCCACCGGTCGCCCCCTATGCGTTATCGACGGAAACACCATAACCACCGTACGCACAGGGGCTGCAGGAGCGCTCGGGCTGCACGCTCTTGCTCGTCCCGATAGCGAACAGGTCACCGTGTTCGGCACCGGCGTTCAGGCGAGATCGCAACTTACGTTCGCTCTACGCACACTGCGCCATCTGCGCTACGTCAGATACGTCTCCGCGGATCGCAAGCCTGATTTTGCCTTTGAGGCCCAGTTCGAGCAGCGATGCCAGATTCACTGCGCAACCGACGCGAACGCTGCCGTTGCTCAAAGCGATGTAGTGATCACTGCCACCCCAGGCAGCGGCCCCTTGTTCGACAAAGATGCTGTCCGGCCTGGCACGCACATCAACTGTGTCGGCGCTGACACGCATGGAAAGCGTGAATTGCCCGAAGGGTTGCTACAAGAGAGTCGTCTGATAGTCGACGACCTTCAACAGGCGCGAAGCCTGGGCGAACTGCAATGGGCGCCGGACACTGCGTGCGTAGAACTTGGGGATCTGCTTAATGGCAAGGTCACCTTTGACCGGACGGATTCCGACATCACCGTATTCGACATGACCGGACTCGCGCTGCAAGACCTGACCGTGGCGCGGCTCATTTTCCAGAAAGCTTCTGCTGCCGGTACAGGCACCAGCGTTGTCTGGCCATGGTAACTGATGAGAGAGACCTCAAATGATCAATGCTCCGTCCTATGACGATGTGGTTGCCGCAGCAAAACGTATCGAGGGTCATGCCAACATGACCGGGGCCCGCTAGGGAGTGGTTTGCACATCGCCGCTCCAGGTTGGCCGGCGACGCAGGTTGATGATTTGCAGCAGGGCGCCAAGGGCTGCGACACCACCAGCACTGGCGGCCAGGGTCCAGCTGGGCATTTGCAACAACAGAACAAGGCCGCCCGCCGCGGCGCCGATAGCGCTGCCCAGGTAGAGCGCCGACTCGTTCAGGGCGATGGCCAGGTTGCCGTCACCCTGGTCCTGGCGCGCCAGGATCAGCTCGTTGTTCTGCGGCACTTGCAGCGCCCAGCCGACCGCGCCCCACAGGGTGATGGGCAGCATCACCAGCCAGGTGTTGAGGGTCGCCGCGAGCGGCAGAACGAACAGCGAAACGGCGAGGATCAGCATGATGGCGAAGGTCAGCACCGG
Organism: Pseudomonas sp. KB-10; assembly: GCF_018221585.1. Taxonomy (NCBI): domain Bacteria; kingdom Pseudomonadati; phylum Pseudomonadota; class Gammaproteobacteria; order Pseudomonadales; family Pseudomonadaceae; genus Pseudomonas; species Pseudomonas sp. KB-10. The sequence goes on along the minus strand of NZ_QYYB01000013.1, from coordinate 12,586 downwards.
GCCTTTGATGCGATCCACCAGCGGGCCGATCAGGAAGCTGCCCAGCACACCGCCGATACCCCAGACCCACAGATAGGGCGTGACCGAACGCACCGCGCCGTAGGCCGGGTCAGCCAGCAGCGGGGCGATGAAGGTGTACATGCCCAGGCTGGCGATGGCGGCCAGCAGCGATACCAGCAGGATGACCAGCACATGGCTGTCGCCGAGGATCGCCAGCTTCTGGCCCAGCGTGGTGGCGGTGGCCGCCGGCAGGGAAGGGAGCTTCAGCAGCAAGCCGAAGAAGGCTACCAAACCGAGCAGGCTGACCAGCCACAGGGCGGCCTGCCAGCCGAGCTGTTCGGCGATCAGCAGGCTGAGCGGCACGCCGAGCACCACGCCGCTGGCCATGCCACCCATGATGATGGCGATGGCTTTGCCGCGGCGCTCCGGGGCGGATACCGCGGCCGAGGCGCCGATGCCCATGGCCAGGTAGACACCCGCGCCGATACCCGCGATGGCGCGCCAGATCATCAGTGCGGTGAAACTCTCGGCCAGCGCACTGGCGGCGTTGGCGATGACGAACAGCCCCAGGGCCAGCAGCAGGCCGGCGCGCTGGCGATGCGCCGGCGTCAGGGCAACGAAGATCGGCGAACCCAGGCCGTAGGCCAGGGTGAACGCGGTGACCAGCTGCGCGGCCACCGCGACGGAAACCGCGAACGAGGCCTCGATCATCGGGATCAACCCGGCGGTGACGTAGGAGGCCATGCCAAGGGCGAAGGCCCCCAGCGCTATGAGGTAGATGGGTGATTGGTTGGGTGTGTGCATGCTTGGACTCGCTTGCGTTGCAGGAACGCGTGGGTGGTACGGCGAAGGGATGCGGCCCCGCACCGGGCCACATCCGGTGGGGGACTAGAGTTCGAGGTCGACGTCGTACTCGTTCAGCCAGGTGTTGAGGCCGACCGCCAGCTCCATGCCCGTGCGCTCATTAATGGGCGAAACGCTGCTGAACGGCTTGGCCAGGGTTTGCTGGATACGGCCGCTGTGGAGCAAGGGCGTCAAGCAGCACCTGCTCGTAGGCTGGATCCAGGGGCGAGGGGTAGGGACTCTTGACGCTCGCGGATCGATTCCAGCAGCAGGTCGCGGTGAGCAGGGTGCTGTTCTCCCAGCTGCCAGGCCTTCATCGCCCTGGAACACTGAAGGCGATCTCGACCAGGCGCTGATTACAAAGGGGCGTTCGCACTTCAACCCCGAAGGCCATGCATTGGTCCCGAAAGCGCTTTGCAGCATCGTTTGATTCCTTAGCCAGTTGATAGCGCGTCTCTCTGCGCGTCATAAGCGAAAGCCCAGCCCACGGGTAACTGCGGCCGGGCGGACTATTTTTATCGTGATTTGTAGGGGGTACAATTTGACTGTTTATCCTGGTACTTGAGGTAATTGAATGAGCGCACCTCGTACAGCTGAACGCACGCGAATAGAACTGGCCGAATTCCTGCGTAGTCGCCGCGAGCGCATTTCACCGGAGGAGGTGGGCCTGCCCGTCGGAAGCCGGCGGCGTACGCCAGGGTTGCGTCGTGAGGAGGTTGCGGCGTTGGCCGGGGTGGGATTGTCTTGGTATACCTGGCTGGAGCAAGGGCGAGATATCAGTGTTTCCGCGACCTTTCTCGACAACCTTTCGCGCACGCTCAAGCTGGACGCTACCGAGCGTCGACACCTGTTTCTGCTTGCTCACCAGCGCCTGCCGCCTGAGCCGGGTAAGACTTGGTGCAAGGTTCCGGCGCTGATTCATCGATTGATGGACGACCTACCGTTGAGGCCGGCCTATGTGCTCAATCTGCGCTGGGATGTATTGGCCTGGAACGCGGCTGCGGATCGGTTGTTCGGCTTCTCTTCTCATACGGCGGACTGCCGTAATCTGCTGTGGATGCTGTTTACCAGCCCGGTCATTCGTGAACTGTTCAACCCTTGGAATGAACAGGCGCTGCAGATCCTTTCCAGCTTTCGCCGCGACTTCGTACGCGCTACCCAGGATCCCGATATCGCCGCGTTGGTAAAAGATTTGGAAAAGGCCTCGCCGGAATTCAAGAGCTGGTGGCGGCAGCAGGACGTCCATGGCCCTTGCCACGGAATCCGCCATTTGAAGATCGAGGCGGTTGGAGATGTGGTGTTCGAGCACGCCACGCTGACCGTTGACGAAGATCGCCATCTTCGATTGGTCTATTACGCGGCGAAGGACGGCTTGCCACAGAGCCATGCCTTCGAGCTGTGGCTTCAGGATAAGCGGGTACTGGCATGAGAGCTTGGCGCATGTTCATCCGATTGATTATCCGCACTGACCACCCACCCTAAGTTCGCCGCGCCAAAAACCGCGCAAGTGGCGGCTGGATATCAGATTTGCTCTTGTTCGGCATGGCTCAGAATTTGACAGGGAGGGAATAGCGTCTAGGTTAAAGATCGAGCCTAACGTGCTCGTCTAACTCACTTACAAGGAACGTTAAGATGATGAAAATCTACCTTTCCTCCGTTCTCTTCGCTGTTCTGACCTCCCTCTCCCTGGCCGCTTCGGCAGTAGAAACTTCGAACTCCGAACCCGACAAGGCAGCCTCCGCACAGGTTGTCGAGGCGGTAACCGTCAATCTGAATACCGCTGATGCCGAGACACTTCAGCGCGAGTTGGCTGGTATTGGTGCGACCAAGGCGCAAGCCATCGTGGCTTATCGTGAGGCTCACGGTAACTTCGCTTCGGTTGACGAGTTACTCGAGGTCAAAGGTATTGGTGAAGCGACTCTGGATAAGAATCGCGACAAGCTCTTGGTCGATTGACGCCAGCAGTTGTCATTGCCACTCGAGGCCGGTCATTGATCGGCCTTTTCGTTTTTTGGCGGGGCCTCAGAGGCGACATAGCCGCTGATGACTCACCTTGTCGCCAAATGCTGGCAAACTTGCGCTTCGATTTTCGACAGGAGTCAGTCGATGCCCGCCAGCCCGGAGCTGTCCCCCGGCCTCATCGTCATTCACGGTAACCACCTCGAAGAGCTGCGTGCGCTGGCGGTGCAGTGGATGCGGCGCTATCCGCTGCGGCCGCTGGAAAACGAAGTACTGCTGGTGCAAAGCAACGGCATCGCGCAGTGGCTCAAGTTGGCACTGGCCGAGCGTGATGGCTGCGGCATCGCGGCGGCGCTGGATGTCGATCTGCCGGCACGCTTTCTCTGGCAGGCGTACCGTAACGTGCTGGGCAATGAGGCTATTCCGCAAGAGTCGCCGCTGGACAAGGCGCCGCTGACCTGGCGCCTGATGCGGCTGTTGCCGGGCTTGCTGGCCGAGGAGGCCTTCGCTCCGCTGCGCCGCTTCCTTGCTGATGACCAAGACCTGCGCAAGCGCCACCAGCTGGCCGAGCGTCTGGCCGATCTGTTCGACCAGTATCAGGTCTACCGTGCCGACTGGCTGGCCGACTGGGCCGCAGGGCAGGATCGCCTGCGCACCTCGCGCGGCGGCGAGCGGCCACTGGAGGGCGATTCACGCTGGCAACCCGCGCTGTGGCGCGCCTTGCTGGCGGACGTTGGCGAGCAGCATCTGGCCGAAAGCCGTGCCGGTGTGCATCCACGCTTCGTCGCGCGTCTGGCCGAGCTGGACGCGCCGCCCGCCGGGCTGCCGCGACGCATTACCGTTTTCGGAATTTCTTCGTTGCCGGCCCAGGTGCTCGAGGCGCTGGCGGCCATGGCGCGTTTCAGCCAGGTCATGCTCTACGTGCACAACCCCTGTCAGCACCACTGGGGCGATATCGTCGAGGACAAGGACCTGCTGCGCCACGAGTACCGTCGCCAGCAGCGCAAGGGCAGGCCGGGCGTGCAGATCGGTCTGTTCGAACAGGAGGACATGCACCAGCACGGGCAGCCGCTGCTGGCAGCCTGGGGCAAACAGGGGCGCGACTATATCAACCTGCTGGATCAGTACGACGAGCCGCAGCGTTACCGCGAGCAGTTCGACCGTATCGACCTGTTCAGCCCGGCCAGTGAAGACAGCCTGCTCGGCCAACTCCAGAATGACATCCTCGACCTGCGCCCGCTGGCGGAAACACGCAGCACCTGGCCTCCCGTCGACCCCGCTAAAGATCATTCGCTGCGCTTTCATATCGCCCACAGCGCTCAGCGCGAGGTGGAGGTGCTGCACGACCAGCTGCTGGCCTGTTTCAGCGAGGACGCCACGCTGCGGCCGCGCGACATCATCGTCATGGTGCCCGACGTCAACGCCTACGCACCGCATATCCGGGCCGTGTTCGGCCAGTTCGGCAGCGACGATCCGCGCTTCATTCCCTTCACCCTGGCCGACCAGGGGCTGCGCGGCAAGGAACCGATGGTCATCGCGCTGGAGCACCTGCTGCGCCTGCCGGACAGCCGCTTCAGCGTCAGCGAGATCCTCGATCTGCTGGATGTCGCTGCGCTGCGTCAGCGCTTCGCCATCGCCGAGGAGCAGTTGCCCACCCTGCGCCGCTGGCTGGAAGGCGCCGGTGTGCGCTGGGGGCTGGATTCGACCCAGCGGCAGGCGCTCGGCCTGGGCGAGAATCTGGAGCAGAACACCTGGCGCTTCGGTCTGCGGCGCATGCTGCTGGGCTATGCCGTGGGTACGGCCGACGCCTTTGCCGGCATCGAGCCGTACGACGAAATTGGCGGACTCGATGCCGCGCTTATCGGTCCGGTGACGCGGCTGCTGCAGAGCCTCGACCGGCATCTGCAGCAACTGCGTGAGCCGGCCACGCCGGTGCAGTGGGGCGAGCGTCTGCGCAGTTTGCTCGACGACTTCTTTCAGCCGCAGAGCGACCGTGAAGAGGTACTGACGACCCAACTGCTCGATGCACTGGATGCCTGGCTGGAGCTGTGCGAGGCGGCGACGCTGGACGAAGCGTTGACTCTACCGGTGGTGCGTGAGGCCTGGCTGGGCGGGCTCGACCAGGGGCGGCTGAGTCAGCGTTTCCTTGCCGGTGCAGTGAACTTCTGCACCCTGATGCCGATGCGCGCGATTCCGTTCCGCCAGGTCTGCCTGCTGGGCATGAACGATGGCGATTATCCGCGCAGCCAGGCGCCGCTGGATTTCGACCTGATGGCGGGCGATTACCGCCCCGGTGACCGCTCGCGCCGCGAGGATGACCGCTATCTGCTGTTGGAGGCGCTGCTGGCGGCGCGCGATCGTCTGTATATCAGCTGGGTGGGGCGCAGCATTCGCGACAACAGCGAGCGACCGCCGTCCGTGCTGGTCGGCCAGCTGCGTGACCATCTTGCCAGTGCCTGGACGCTGGACGGTGGTGGCGACCTGCTGCATGGCCTGACCACCGAGCACCCCTTACAACCCTTCAGCCGCCGCTACTTCGATGGCCAGGGACAGCTGTTCAGCTATGCCCACGAGTGGGCAGCCCTGCATGGCCAGGCCCCGACCCGCGAAAGTGCGGCGTCTTTGCCCGCCTGGGAGGAGGGAGTGCAGCTCACGCCCGAGCTGTTGCAGTCGTTCCTGCGCGATCCGGTGAAGTGCTTCTTCACCCGTCGGCTCAAGGTGTATCTCGACGAAGAAGAGCAGGCGCAGCTCGACAGCGAGCCATTCGCCCTAGACGGTCTGCAGCGCTACCAGTTGCAGGAAGCGCTGCTCAAGGCGGCAGTCGCAGGCGAGGGGAACAGCGACCATGCGCTGAGGTCGGCCGCCGACCGTCTGCAGCGTAGCGGCGTGCTGCCGCTGGCCGGCTTTGGCGAGCAGTACCGCAACGCCCTGCTGGAGCCGCTGCCGGTACAGGTGCAGCGCTATCAGGGGCTTTGCCTGTGCTGGCCGACCCTGCTGGAGTCACCGCAGCGCCTGACTTTCGCCGCATCCGGTGCTCAGCTCGACGGCTGGCTTGCCGGGTTGCGGCAGAAAGCCGATGGCGGCCTGGCGCGCCTGGAGCTGCTGCCGGGTGCACTGCACAAGGACAAGAGCTGGAAGTGGCATCGCCTGCTGCGCCCCTACGTGCTGCACGTCATCGCCGCGGCCTGCGGCGTGCCGCTGACCACGTTGCTGGTGGGGGAAGATCGCAGTCTGGCCTTCGAACCTGTAGCGACCGAGCATGCCGCGCGCATTCTGACGGTCTGGTTGGAAGCCTGGAGTGCCGGTATGCAGGCGCCGTTGCCGGTTGCCTTGAAAACCTCGCTGGCCTGGTTGCAGGACAACAATGAGGACAAGGCTCGCAGCGTCTACGAGGGCAGCTACAACCTCGCCGGCGAAGTCCAGAATAGCGCCAGCCTGGCGAGGCAGTTCCCGGACTACGCCGCGCTCACCGCCGATGGCCAGTTTCCGACATGGAGCGAACGGCTCTACCAGCCGCTGCTCGACAGCCATCCGCAAGCGCTCGAGGAGGACGCAGCATGAACCGACAGCGTCCTCTGGCCCTGACGTTTCCCCTGCATGGCAGTCGCCTGATCGAAGCCAGCGCCGGCACGGGCAAAACCTTCACCATTTCCGCGCTCTACCTGCGGCTGATCCTCGGTCATGGCGGCGACGCCGCGTTCCGCGAGCCCCTGCTGCCGCCACAGATTCTGGTGGTGACCTTCACCGATGCAGCCACCCGCGAGTTGCGCGACCGGATTCGTGCGCGCCTGGTCGAGGCCGCGACCGTATTTCGTGGTGATGCCCAGGGCGATGATCTGCTGCGCGAATTGCGCAGTGACTTCGCCCAGACGCAGTGGGACGAGTGCGCCCGCCGTCTGGAGCTGGCGGCGCAGTGGATGGACGAGGCAGCCGTGTCCACCATCCACGGCTGGTGTCAGCGCATGCTGCGTGAACATGCCTTCGACAGCGGCAGTCTGTTCAGCCAGACCCTTGAGACCGATCACAGCGAACTGCTGGCCGAAGTGGTGCGCGATTACTGGCGGCAGCACTGCTATGCGTTGCAGGGCGCGTCGCTGCAGTGGGTCGCGGGTGTCTGGGGGACGCCTGCAGGGCTGGGGGCGCGGCTGCGACCGTTGTTGGGCGAAGAGGCGGAGATCGCGACGCAAGCGCTGGGCGAACTGCTCGATGGCGCGCTGCAGCAGCGCGAGCAGGCGCTTGCCGAGCTCAAGGCGCCCTGGCTGACGTGGGCCGATGAACTGCAGCTGCTGCTGGATGCTGCTGTGGCGGCCAAGCAGGTGGACGGCAAGAAACTCCAGGCGCGCTTCTACAATCCCTGGCTGGCCAAGTTGCGCGAGTGGGCCGGTAGCGAAGAACCGCGCCTCGATCTGGGCACCGGTTTCACCCGCCTGACCCCCGATGGCCTGGCCGAAGCCTGGAAAGGCGAGGCGCCTGCTCATCCCGCGTTGGACGCCATGGCTCTGCTCAAGGCGCAACTCGATGCGCTGCCTGATCCCACTGACGCGGCGTTGCGCCACGCGGCGGCCTGGGTTCGCCAGCGCTTCGATTGGGAGAAACGCCAGCGCGCGGAGATGGGCTTCGACGACATGCTCGTGCGCCTGGACGCTGCCCTGCAGGGCAGCAACGGCGTGCGCTTGGCCGAAGTGATTCGCCGCCAGTTCCCGGTGGCGATGATCGACGAATTCCAGGATACCGACCCGCTGCAGTACCGCATCTTCGATACGCTCTACGAGGTCGAGGCCAACCGCGGCGACTGCGGCCTGTTCATGATCGGCGACCCCAAGCAGGCCATCTATTCCTTCCGTGGCGCCGACATTCATACCTACCTGCGCGCGCGCCGGGCGACGTTGGGTCGGCACTACAACCTGGAGAAGAACTTCCGTTCCAGCCAGGCCATGGTCGATGCCGTCAACGGCGTGTTCCTGCGGGCCGAGCAGCGTGACGGCGGTGAGGGGGCGTTCCTGCTGCGCGATGACCTGCCTTTTATCGAGGTGGGCGCGCAGGGGCGAGGCGAAGTCTGGAGCGTCGAGGGGCAGGCGCAACCCGCCCTGACGGTGTGGCAGCTGGCGAGTGACGAGCCGGTTGCCAAGGGCGTTTATCTGGATGCCATGGCGGCCGGTGCGGCCAGCGAAATCGTGCGTCTGCTGGATCTGGGCCAGCGTGGGCAGGCGGGTTTCATCAAGGACGGCGTGCTGAGTGCTCTGCGGCCCAGCGACATTGCGGTGCTGGTGCGTGACTTCAACGAGGCGCAGGCCATTCGCGGCGAGCTGGCCGTACGCGGCGTACGCAGCGTGTATCTTTCCGACAAGGATTCGGTGTTCGCCGCCCAGGAGGCACGCGACCTGCTGCTGTGGCTGCGTGCCTGCGCCGAGCCGGATCAGGATCGCCCGCTGCGTGCGGCACTGGCCAGCGCGACACTGGGGCTGGCATTGAGCGAGCTGGAGCAGCTCAACCTCGATGAGCGCACCTGGGAGCGCCGGGTCATGCAGTTCCGCGACTACCGCCAGCGCTGGCAGCGTCAGGGCGTGCTGCCGATGCTGCGTCAGTTGCTGCAGGACTTCGAGCTGCCGCAGCGCCTGATGGGGCGTGACGATGGCGAGCGGGTACTGACCAATCTGCTGCATCTGGCCGAGCTGCTGCAGCAGGCTGCCGCCGAACTCGATGGCGAACTGGCGCTGATTCGCCACCTGGGCGAGCTGTTGACCGGTGAGGGGCAGGCTGCCGATGAGCAGGTGTTACGCCTGGAGAGCGACGAGGCGCTGGTGCGCGTGGTCACCATTCACAAATCCAAGGGGCTGGAGTACCCCCTGGTGTTCCTGCCATTCGTTTGCGCCTTCCGTCCGGTGGATGACAAGAAGCCGCTGCAGATTCACGACGGCGAGCGCCGCCGCCTGGTGCTCAAGGCCGATGAAGACAGTCTGCTGCGCGCCGAGCGCGAACGCCTGGGTGAAGACCTGCGCCTGCTCTACGTGGCGTTGACCCGTGCCCGACATGCCTGCTGGCTGGGCGTGGCGGATTTGAAGATCGGCAACGGCAAGAAGTCGCGTCTGCATGAATCGGCGTTGGGCTACTTGCTCGGGGGCGGATTGCCTCTGGCGGCCAGCGGCGAGCTTGCCAACTGGCTCGCGCCGTTCGCCAGCGGACTCGATAGCGCCGTGTCGCTTGTGCCGCCGGCCAGTGAGCAGCGTTATCAAATGATCGAAGAAGGACAGTTCGCGCCGCACTGGCGCACGCCGGCGCGGCGCGCTGCCGAGCACTGGTGGATCGCCTCCTACAGTGCTCTGCGTCTGGACGAGGACGCCCCCAGTCAGGTCAGCCGTCATGAAGACGCCGCGCCCGACAGCCCGGCGATGCAGAACGCCATCGATGACGAGGATCCGTTGCTGGCCTTGGCGCCGCTGCCGGCATCCGCTCAGGGCCTGCATCGCTTCCCGCGCGGGCCCAACCCCGGCACCTTCCTCCACGGTCTGCTGGAAATGGCTGCGCAGGAAGGCTTCGCCACCATGGCGCAGGATCCGCCCAGGCTGCGTGAGGCGTTGGCCAGGCGCTGCCAGCGTCGCGGTCTGCAAAGCTGGATCGATCCGCTGCAGGACTGGCTGCTGGCGCTGCTGAGCCAGCCGCTCCCGTTGGGGGGCGCGGATACCGTCGTGCTGGCGCAACTGACGCAGTATCAGCCCGAGCTGGAGTTCTGGTTCGAGGCGCGTGGGGTGGATGTCAGGCTGCTGGATCAGTGGGTGCAACAGTGCGAGTTACCGGGTGTCGCCAGGCAGCCGCTGCGGGCTGACACCCTCAACGGTATGTTCAAGGGCTTCATCGATCTGGTATTCGAACATCAGGGGCGTTACTACGTGGCGGATTACAAATCCAACTGGCTCGGCAGCGACGATGGCGCCTACACCCGTGAAGCCATGGATGTCGCCATCGCCAGCCACCGCTACGATCTGCAGTACGTGCTCTACGTGTTGGCCCTGCATCGGCAGTTGCGTCTGCGCCTGCCGGATTACGACTACGACCGGCATGTGGGGGGCGCGCTCTATGTGTTTCTGCGCGCACCGCAGCAGGGCGCCTATCTGGCCCGGCCGCCTCGTGAGCTGATCGAGCGGCTTGACGCGTTGTTCAGGGGCGAAGCAGAGGAGGGCGCAGCATGAGTACGACGCTTGCACCGGCGCAGCATGATCGCGCCGAACTCTTTGCCCTGCTTTTCACCTGGAGCGAGCGTGGCTGGCTGCGTGAGCTGGATCGTGCGCTGGCGCAGCTGTTCGCCGAACTGGATCCGGACGCTTCGCCCTTGCTGCTGCTTGGCGCCGCGCTGGCCAGCCACCAACTGGGCCAGGGCCACGTCTGCCTCGATCTGGCGGCCACGCTGGCCAACCCGGATTTCACCCTGTCTCTGCCGCCGGAAGGCGAGGACGCGCAAGAAGCGCTGATCCTGCCGTCGCAGGTACTGGCCGGGCTCAGCCTGGAGTCCTGGCTGGCGGCCTGTGCCGGCAGCTCGCTGCTGGAGTCCGAAGGTGCGCCGCTGGTGCTCAGCGGCGCCTGTCTATATATGAGGCGTTACTGGAACTACGAGCGTCAGGTGGCAGGCGATATCGCCCGGCGTCTGCAGGCGAGCGCTGCGGCCCCGAGCGATCTGGCCACGCGCCTGGCTTCACTCTTTCCCGACGCGCTGGTGGTGGACGGCCAGCGCCAGACCGACTGGCAGAAGCTGGCCTGCGCCATGGCCGCGCAGGGGCGCTTCACCCTGATCACCGGGGGGCCCGGAACCGGCAAGACGACGACGGTAGTGCGCTTGCTGGCGCTGTTGCAGGAAGCCGCCATGGCCACTGGCGAGCCGCTGCGCCTGAGCCTGGCAGCGCCGACCGGCAAGGCAGCCGCGCGGCTGACCGAATCCATCGGCGCGCAGGTGCAGTCCCTGGCACTGGACGAGCGAGTGCGTGAACAGATTCCTACCCTGGTGACGACGCTGCATCGTCTGCTGGGCAGTCGTCCCGGCAGCCGCCATTTCCGTCACGATGCCGCCAACCCCTTGCCGCTGGATGTGCTGGTGGTCGACGAAGCCTCGATGATCGACCTGGAAATGATGGCCAGCCTGCTAGGGGCGTTGCCGGCGCATGCGCGTCTGATTTTGCTGGGCGACAAGGACCAGCTGGCGTCAGTGGAGGCCGGCGCGGTACTGGGCGACCTGTGCCGGGAGGCGGAAAGCGGTGGCTACAGCGAGGCGACGCGTGCCTGGCTGGAAAGCCAGACGGGCGAGCGGCTGGACGATCCGGCGCTGATATCCGGTAACAAGGCACTGGCGCAGCATATCGTCATGCTGCGCCACTCACGTCGTTTCGGCAGTGGCTCGGGTATCGGGCGTCTGGCGCGGGCGGTGAACCAGGGTGATGCGCAGTCGGCCCGCGCGACTCTGGCAACCGGCGCGGGTGACCTGCATGTGCTGCGCCTGTCCGGCGAGCAGGATCGAGCGCTGGAGCGACTGTTGATCGGCGGGCTGGGCGAAGCCGAGCCACGCCCTCAGGGGTATGCCCATTACCTGCAACTGATGCAGGCGCAGCGACCGGAGCCTGATGCGGGTGAGCAAGCCTGGGATGATTGGGCAGGCAGGGTTCTGGCTGCGTTCGATCAGTTCCAGTTGTTGTGCGCCGTTCGTAAAGGGGCCTGGGGTGTGGAAGCTCTCAATGAACGTATCGCCCAGGCTTTGGTGCGCCGAAGCCTGCTGGAGCAGTCGCATGGCTGGTATGAAGGAAGGCCTGTGCTGGTAACGCGCAACGACTACAGCCTGGGGCTGATGAATGGCGATATTGGCATCGCACTGCGTCTGCCGGAGCCGCCGGAGTCGCCAGGCGCACCTATGCGCAAGGTGTTGCGAGTAGTGTTCCCGCGCAACGACGGCAGCGGCGCCTTGAGACATATCCTGCCCAGTCGTCTGAGCGCAGTGGAGACCGTATTCGCCATGACGGTGCACAAGTCGCAGGGCTCGGAGTTCGCCCATTGCGCACTGATCCTGCCTGACAGTCTCAATCCTGTGCTGACCAAGGAGCTGATCTACACTGGCATCACCCGGGCTCGCGATTGGTTCAGTCTTATCGAGAGCCGTGCCGGCATTTTCGAACAGGCCGTACAGCGCCGCGTTGAACGGCGCAGCGGTCTGCGCGAGGCGCTTGAAGCGCTATAAGTAATAAAACTGCAAAATAAGCTTGACGCGCATTCTGCTGGATGTAGAATGCGCGCCACTTCAGCGATGAAGCGCTTCAAAAACTTCTTGTTAATCAATAAGTTAAGTTGAATGAAGGGCTTGCAAAGCTGGATCTGGCGTGTATAATGCGCGCCGGTCGACAGGGTGGCGGTTTGATCCTGTTGGTGGTTCGGTCGAATGGATCGAAAGCGGTTTGAAAGAGGTGGTTGACAGCGGTTTTGAACGCTGTAGAATGCGCCTCCCGCTGGAGAGAAGAAGTTCTGATCGAAAGCGCAAGTGGTTGAGTAAAAAGAAAAAATTCTTCGAAAAACAGCTTGACAGAAAGAAAGGCTGCTGTAGAATGCGCGGCCTCGGTTGAGACGAAAAGCTTAACCAACTGTTCTTTAACAACTGAATCAAGCAATTCGTGTGGGTGCTTGTGGGGTAAGACTGGTAGTCGACAGATTATCAGCATCACAAAGCAACGCTCGTGAATTCGAGAGTTACTCTTTTAATTAAGAGATTTGCGATTGCTGAGCCAAGTTTAGGGTTTTCTCAAAACCCAAGCAG
>NZ_QYYB01000012.1:0-103085 GCF_018221585.1 Pseudomonas sp. KB-10 | reverse complement strand
TCAGTAGTGAAACGACGCATCGCCGATGGTAGTGTGGTGCTTCACCATGTGAGAGTAGGTCATCGTCAAGCTCCTATACGAAAGCCCTGATCAGTTTACTGATCAGGGCTTTCTCTTTTCTGCTCGAATGATGGTGTGGCTGTGAGAGTCCCGGAGTGCCGGCCACCGGAACGCCGGCCGGATCATCGTCAAGCTCCTATACGAAACCCCAGATCGCAATCGCGGTCTGGGGTTTCTTCTTTGTGGCGCGGAAAATACAGAGCGCATCCAGCGGGTTGGTGCGCATTCGCGAGCAAAGCTCGCTCCTACCGGCGATGTATCACTCCAGCGACTTAGGCGGATTTAACTGTCTGCACGCCATGGTCGCCTTGCTGTGATGAGTCACAGGCATTATCGATGCGCGATTAGGTTTCGAATGATCCATTGATAACGCCTGATCCTAGCGATCCCATCAGACGTGGCGAGCACTAAGGCATTCTCTTATGCGTCAATCGAGCCGAATCACCTTCCGTTCCACCTTTCGCATCAAGATCAGCGATCGGGAAAGCGACACCCTGATCGGTTATGCCGGCGACGTTTCCGAGTGCGGAATGAAACTGCTGACCGATACCGCGGTAGAGCCAGGAACCGAACTGAAACTGCGTGTGCGTATGCGTGACCGCCACGGAGAGATGCGCCAGGTAGACGTAGACATGGCTTGTCAGTGGTCGCAGGAAAATATCCGCACCGGCTTTTTCGAGGCAGGGCTCGCTCTGCAGGGGGACTCGGCTGAGTACGTGCAGCTGATCGAGGGCATGCGCAAGGTGCGCAAGGAGAAGGCTTAGGTAGGCTGGGCAGTGACGCAGCGTAACGGCGATCTGATGCCGGAGTGATTATTCCTGACTGCTAGCGCGGCATGGTGGATGCGAGGACGCATCCACCTTCGCAATCTCGATCAGCCCAGAGTGCCGAGGATATTGACGCCCACCCTGTCCGGAATTTCGTTCTGCGACAGCACGTGCAGACCGGGGCTGAACACCCGGGCGTAGCGGGCCAACAGAGGGCGTAGCTGCGGCATCACGGTAAGGATCGGAGGGTGGCCGTCCTTGCGCAGCTTTTCCTTTACCACCGGCATGGTGTTCTGCAGCTGGTTGAGCAGGCTCGGTTCTACCGGGATGTTGTCAAGGCTCACCGGACCGGCCTGTTGGGCGATGGCCAGGGCGTTGAGCAGAGTATTTTCCAGCGCATTCTCGAGGATGAACACCGACAGCTCCTGTCGCTCGCCCGCGATCATGCCGACGATGCTGCGGCGCAGCGCGTAGCGCACGTCGGACGCCAGCAGCACCGGATCCTTGGTCGACTCGCTGGCTTCCAGCAGGGTGGTGGCGATGGTGACGATATCCTTGAGTGGCACCTGCTCCTGCAGCAGCTGACGATAGACACGGTGCTGCTGGGTGTAGCTGAGCTGGTTCTTCAGACTCTCGGCCAGCTTCGGCGCCTGCACCTGCAGCCGCTGCATCAGATGGTCGACATCGTCGTGCTTGAACACGTCCGGCAGATGTTCGCGGATCACCTTGTTCAGGTGCGTGGCGATGACGCTGGCACAGTCGATCACCTGGTAGCCGAGATTTAGCGCACGCGCCTTGTCCTCCGGCTGAATCCACACCACCTGCATGCGGTAGGCCGGGTCGACGCCGAGAATGCCGTCGATCTCGCCATAGAGCTCCGGTGAGGGGATGGCCATCATGCGGTCGGCATGCAGTTCGGCGCCGTCGATCTTCTCGCCATTGATCTGGATGCTGTACTGCGAGGCCTTCAGACGCAGGCTGTCGCGGATGTGCACCTCCGGCAGGAGGAAACCCAGGTTTTCCGAAAGCGTCTGGCGTACGCCGCGTACACGCTGGGTCAACGGCGCGCCGGCGGCTTCGTTGACCAGGCCCACCAGCTTGTAGCCCAGCGAAACCGACAGCCGCTCCACCAGCGGGATGTCCTCCCACACAAGGTTCTGCGCGCGCTCCTGGTCCATCGCCTTGCCCAGAGCTTCCACTTGCTCCAGGCTCGCTGCTTCTTTCGGCGGGCCGTTGCGCGCCACCATCCAGGCGACGAAGGCCACCAGCGCGGCGAAGCTGATAAAGGCCAGATGCGGCATGCCCGGCACCAATGCCAGGGTGAAGAGAATGCCGGCCACGGTGTAGAGCAGCGCCGGCTGGGCCAGCAGCTGGCGGTGCACCTGATCGGTGATGTCCGAGGATTCGTTGATCCGCGTGACGATGATCGCCGCCGCGGTGGACAGCAGCAGCGCCGGAATCTGCGCCACCAGGCCGTCACCGATGGTGAGCAGGGCGTATTGCTGGAAAGCCTGGCCGGCACTCAGGTCGTAGACGAACAAACCGATGGCGAAGCCGCCGAAGAGGTTGATCAAGAGAATCAGAATGCCGGCGATGGCATCGCCGCGGACGAACTTCGAGGCGCCGTCCATGGCCCCGTAGAAGTCGGCTTCCTTGGCCACGTCAGCGCGGCGGCGCTTGGCTTCGTGCTGCTCGATCAGGCCGGCGTTGAGGTCGGCATCGATGGCCATCTGCTTGCCCGGCAGCGCATCGAGAGTGAAGCGCGCGGTGACCTCGGAAATACGCTCGCCGCCCTTGGTGATGACGATGAAGTTGATGATCATCAGGATCACAAACACCACCAG
This sequence comes from Pseudomonas sp. KB-10, assembly GCF_018221585.1. Classification (NCBI taxonomy): domain Bacteria; kingdom Pseudomonadati; phylum Pseudomonadota; class Gammaproteobacteria; order Pseudomonadales; family Pseudomonadaceae; genus Pseudomonas; species Pseudomonas sp. KB-10. The sequence goes on along the minus strand of NZ_QYYB01000012.1, from coordinate 100,414 downwards.
GCCGACGATGAAGTTGCCACCGATCACCACCTCGCCGAACGACTCGATCACCTTGCCCGCCGCACCGGTACCGGTGTGACCCTCGAGCAGCACCACGCGGGTAGAGGCGACGTTCAGGCACAGACGCAGCAGGGTGGTGATCAGGATCACCGTGGGGAACAGGGAGAAATCCAGCGGGCTTTTCGACGACACGCTGACCAGCAGCACCAGGATCGCCATGGCGATGTTGAAGGTGAACAGGGCATCGAGCAGCACCGGTGGCAGCGGCAGGATGACCATGGCCAGGATCGACAGGATCAGCACCGGAATGCCGATGCGGCCGCTGCGGAAGGTGGGCGCGAGTTGCTGCAGTAGGTTCATGAATCAGCCCCTGTTGGCCAAGCTGTCGGGAATCGGGAGGTTGCTCGCCAGTTGCGGCTTGCTTCTGCGCCCCTGGCGCCAGGCCTTGAGCTGCAGGATGTAGGTCAGCACATGGGCCACTGCGGTGTAGAGCGGGGCCGGGATCTGCTGGTTGATCTGGGTGGTGAAGTAGATGGCGCGTGCCAGTGGCGGAATCTCCACCACTTCGAGCTCGTGCTTGGCCGCCATCTGGCGCATGTACAGCGCGGTCTCGTCGACGCCCTTGGCCAGCACGAAGGGCGCGGCGGCCTTCTTGCTGTCGTACTTGAGCGCTACGGCATAGTGCGTCGGGTTGACGATGACCACATCGGCGTTCTTGATCACCTTGCTGATCTGCCGTTGCAGCATCTGCCGCTGCAACTGCTTGATGCGCGCCTTGACCTCCGGGCGGCCCTCCTGATTCTTGTGCTCTTCCTTGCGCTCCTGCTTGGTCATGCGCAGCTTCTTGAGGAAGAAGTAGCGCTGCAGCGGGATGTCGATGAAGGAGAACAGCACGAACACCAGCATCAGGCAGAGGATCAGGTTGAAGGTCAAATCAAAGGCCGCCGAGATGGCTTCGAGCACGCTGCTGCGCTGCAGGGCGATCAGTTCCGGCAAGGCCGCGCGCACCAGCACATAGCCAATGCCGAGCAGTACCAGCACCTTGAGCACCGACTTGAGCAGCTCGCTCCAGTTCTGTGCCGAGAAAATCTTGCCGAGGCCGGTGATGGGATTGAGCTTGCTCAATTTAGGCGCGAAGTTCTTTGCGGAAAACACCCAGCCGCCCGGTACCAGCGACAGCACCACCACCAGTACGGAGGTGAGCAGCATCGGCGCCAGCAGCTTGATGAACACCAGTATGTTGTAGCCGAGCAGGGTGTCGAGATCGTCCAGGCCGATTTCGCTGTGGCCGAACTGGATATAGGACAGGCGGAAGCTGTCGCTGAGCCCTTCCATGAAAAGGCCGGCGCTGAATTTGAGAATGAACAGGGTGGCGATCAGCGAGATGGTGGTCGACAGGTCCTTGGAGCGCGCGACCTGGCCGTCGTCCTTGCTCTTCTTCAGTTTGTGTGCGGAGGCTTCTTCCGTCTTTTCCTGGCCGCTGTTTTGCTCAGACATCGCCGCCCTCGCGCAGAATCACGCCGATGCCGTTGAGCAGTTCGCGGGTCAGGTGCAGGTAGCTGTCGGGCAGGTTGGGCAGGGTCAGGTAGATGCACAGCAGGCCCATCAGAATGCTGATGGGAAAGCCCAGGGAGAACAGGTTCATCGCCGGCGAAATGCGGTTGAGCAGGCCGAAGCAGAACTGCACCAATGTCAGGCAAAACACGATCGGCAAGGTCACCAGCACGGCGGCGGCCAATACCCAGGCGAAGGCCTGGACGAAGCTCTGCGCGCCCAGGTAATGCAGACCGCTGCCCACCGGCCAGAACAGGAAGCTCTGGTACAGCACGCTGACGGTGACCAGATGGCCGTCGATGACGAAGAACAGCAGCACCAGCAGGATGAAGTACAGCTGATAGACGATCGATGACGACGACACGCCGTTCACCGGATCGTTGTAGCGCGCCATGCTCATGCCCATCTGCGTCGACACCACCTCGCCGACCAGCATGAAGATGGTGAACACCAGTTGCAGGGTCAGGCCCAGCAGCACACCGAAGGCGATCTGTTCCAGTGCGGTCATCAGCCCTTTCAGCGACAGCGGGTCGATCGGCGGCATGTCCGGCAATGCCGCACCCAATGCCACCGTCAGCGCCAGGGCGAGCAGGATACGCACGCGTACCGACACCGCCTTGTGGTTGAACAAGGGCGCCATGCTGAGCAGCGCGACGATGCGGCAGAACGGCCACCAGTAGGCCTGCAGGCTGGTCAGATACTGGCTGGCATGCAGCACGGGTTCGGACATGCGTCAGCCCACCAGATGCCCGGCCTGCTTGAAGGTTTCGATGAACAGATCCCCCAGGGTGCGCAGAATCCAGTGGCCGGCGAACACCAGCATCGCCAGGGTGATCAACAGGCGTGGGAGGAAGCTGAGCATCTGCTCGTTGATCTGCGTAGCCGCCTGGAAAATGCTCACCAGCAGGCCGCCGAGCAGGCTCGGCACCACCAGTACGCAGACGATCAGACCGGTGATGTAGACGGCATGAGCCACCAGCTGGGCGGCGTGTTCGGGCGTGAGCATCGCAAGGCCTCGCTAATAGGGCTGGATACTGGTGGTGAGGGTGCCGACCAGCAGCGTCCAGCCGTCGACCAGAACGAAGACCAGCAGCTTGAACGGCAGCGAGATCATCATTGGCGAGAGCATCATCATGCCCATCGCCATGAGTACGCTGGCCACCACCAGGTCGATTACCAGAAAGGGCACGAAGATCATGAAGCCGAGCTGGAAGGCGGTCTTCAGCTCGCTCAGTACGAAGGCCGGCAGCAGCAGGGAAAAGTCCAGCTGGGCCAGGTCCTCAGGCAGCTCTTCGCCGGCCAGGGCGACCAGGGTTTCCAGCGAGTTCTTGCTGGTCTGCGCCAACATGAACTGGCTGATGATGCGCTTGCCTTCGCCCAGGCCCTGCTCGAGGCTGATCTGATCCGCTTCGAACGGCACGTAGGCCTCGGTGTACATCTCCTGCCACACCGGGCGCATCACCAGCAGGGTGAGGCACAGGGCAATGCCGATCAACACCGGGTTGGGCGGGCTTTGCTGCAGGCCGATGGCCTGACGCAGGATGGCCAGGACGATAATGAAGCGGGTGAAGCAGGTCATCATCATCAACATGGCCGGGAGAAAGCCCAGCAGCGTCATGATCAGCAGGATCTGCAGCTTGACGCTGAGAGTCTGGCCGTCTTCGGTATCGTTGAAGTTGAACAGGGTGATGTCGCCGCCAGCCGCCTGGGCCAGCAGCGGGCAGCACAGGGCCGCCAGCAGCAGGCCGAGTTGCAGCAGCCGGCGCAGCATCACACGCCCAGCCCGCTGAGGCCGCTACCGGACAGCTCGACGATGCGCAGGCCGTAGTTGCCGTTCATCACCACCACTTCGGCCTTGGCGAACAGCGCACCGTTGACCTTCACGTCCAGCGGCTCGCCGGCCAGCTTGTCGAGGGCAATCACGCTGCCTGCATCGACATCCATCAGCTCCTTGAGCGTGATCTCGGTTGAGGCCACTTCCAGGGTGACATTGACCGGGATCTTGCCGAAGAAGCTCAGGTCCTGCTGCGGCAGGCCGACCGGAGCCTGCTCTGGCATGGCGTCGCTGACGGGCTCGTCAATGACAAGGCCGGCGTCGTTGATCAGGCTGTCGAAATCGTTATCGGAAATGGGGCTGCTCATGGGGTCTTCACGCTCTCAAGAGAAGTCAGGAACAAGGAGCCGTCGTCTTCGAAGATGGCGCCGCGAAACAGCTTCTGCTGGTTGATTTGCACGTCGCAGCGCTCCAGCAGGCGCATCGGCAGGATGTCGCCGGGGCGCAGGGCGAGGACCTGCGACAAGGGCATCTGCAGGCTGGCCACCACGCAGTCCAGGCGTACCGGCAGCTGGCGAATCTGATTGAGCGAGTTGCCGCTCTGGGCCACCGGTGCCGGAGGTGTCAGGCGGTTGGTCAGCTCATCGACCAGCTGTGTATCCAGATAGATGAAGATCGATGCCTGGCTGCCGGTGATGTGGCTGGTGAAGTGGAATTGCGCCACGTACTCCCAGGTGGTCTCGTCATAGGTGTTGTCGTACGGCTCGAGCTTGCCGAAGGTCTGCCCGGCGAGAATCGAGCGGGCGAACAGCTGGCTCACGTCCAGACCCAGACGCGTGCGCATGCGTTGTTCCGAGGTGCTTACCGGTGTCTCTTCATGGTTGGGCAGACAGGTGCCGCCGTAGTAGCACTCCAGCGCTTCGGTCAGCAGAGGGCGGTCCATGGCAAAGCCGACCTTGCCCAGTGGCGAGCGATAGAGACACTCGGCTTCTTTATCTACCTGCTCGTGAACATCGACCCGAAGCAGCTCGAGATTGATTCGATAGTTGCGCAGAAAGTAGTCGCTGATGATTCGCGGATATTTGCTGGAAAGCTCGCGAATATAGTTGGGGATCTTGTGATAGTGCCGGCCAAGTTTCTGCGGTTTCAACCGGGTCAGACTGTCGGCGGGCACGCCATGAAGGACTTTTTTAATCCCGGTCATGTTGTGGGCTGTATTCCTGGTTGTAACTGCGAGTGCACCAACGAGCACTTCGCTGGGCGTGCAGAGGACGTTTTGATGTGCCGGCGGGCCGCAGCAGCAGCGCAGGGGCAATGGCGTCGAAAATCATCCGGGCGCAGCGCTGCAGCCCAGTGATGACGAGGGGGAGTCTAGGCGGAGGGAGGTCGGGAAATTAAATCAATAGATATCAAATGCTGTTTTTGATGGCGGCTTGCCAGCATTGATAGAAAATAACAGCAAGTAATTCGGCGATTTTTTGTGCGCTTGTTAACGTTCGCGCCGTGATCCGCCGCGCACACATAGGCAGGCCATCCAGTGCTGCCGAAGTTGACCAATAAGAGCGACGGAAAGTTTCGAAAGATTAAGGGGCCATGTGAAAAAAATCTGTCATCTGTTTGGCAGTTTTGAACACGGGGTCGTATGCCGCCGCCTGGCTCATGAAAGACATCGGGTGATTTACCTTGAAGCATTCAACTCAAACGGTAAGTTACGCCTGCGACGAGCTGTTCGATGAACAGCTGGGGCAGCAACATATAGTCGTGATCGGCCAGGCCGATGCCGCCAGCGAACGACTGCTGACCGGCGGACTGCAGCGCCAGGGTTATCCGGTTCGGCGTTTTGCCAGCTGCCTGGAGCTGGATCCGGCCGCGCTTGAAGATGCCAGCCTGGTGCTGGTGTTCGTCAGTAGTCTGGCCGGCAGCACCCTGTATGCCCAGATGGGCGCTATCCTGCGCCAGGTCGGTCGCGTCGGCGTAGTGCCGGTGGTGGAGTATGTCGATCAGGAAAAGGCCGCCGCGCTACTCGAGCTGGGCTGCGTCGATTATCTGCTGGCGCCATTCAGCGAAGCCCAGCTCAGTGCCTTGCTGCGTCGTCAGGAGTCGGCCAGCTCCGGCGAAGAGGGTTTCGTTTCCTGCTCGCAGGCCGGCCGCCGCCTGCTGGCCATGGCCCAGCGTGTGGCCATGACCCGTGCGCCCATTCTGATCACCGGCGAGACCGGCACCGGCAAGGAGCTGATGGCGCGCTACATCCACCGTTTCTCGGCTCAGGACGATGCGCCCTTCATTGCCGTGAACTGCGCGGCTATTCCCGAGCAGATGCTCGAATCCATTCTCTTCGGCCATGAGAAGGGCGCTTTCACCGGCGCGGTCAGCGCCCAGCCGGGCAAGTTCGAACTGGCCAACGGCGGCACGTTGTTGCTCGACGAGATCGGCGAGTTGCCGCTGGGGTTGCAGGCCAAGCTGCTGCGCGTGCTGCAGGAGCAGCGTGTCGAGCGCCTGGGCGGGCGCCGCGAAATCGCCCTGGACGTGCGCATCATCGCCGCCACCAACCGTGATCTGCAGCAGGAAGTGGCCGAGGGGCGTTTCCGCGCCGACCTCATGTTTCGTCTCGATGTACTGCCGCTACACATCAGCCCGCTGCGTGAGCGCAAGGAAGACGTGCTGGCCCTGGCGCGTCGCTTCATTCGCCAGTACGCGCCGCAGGATGCACGCCATGAACTGCTCACCGAAGATGCCTGCCGCGCGCTGCTGGCGCATGACTGGCCGGGCAATGTGCGCGAGCTGGAGAACTGCCTGCAGCGTGCGCTGATTCTGCGCAATGGCCTGTACATCCAGGCTCAGGACCTGGGTCTGAGCGTCCCTGTGAGCTGCGCGGCAGAACAGGCGCCACGTCTGCAGCCGCAGGTGCCCGAAGGCGGCAAGGCAGCCTTGCGCGCGAGCGGCAAGTGGGCCGAGTACCAGCACGTGATCGACACCATCCGCCGTTTCGGCGGGCACAAGACCAAGGCCGCCGAAAGCCTTGGCATGACCCCGCGCGCGCTGCGCTATCGCCTTAACGCCATGCGTGAGCAGGGCGTTCAGATTCCCGTCTAGGAGAAGCAAAGGATGAATCCGATTAGCCAGGTGCAGCAGGACCTGTTGGGCCGCATGGAGCAGATGAAGAACCTCGGCGAAGCCTCGCCGATCAAGCCGGCGCAAGCCTTTGCCGTGCAGCCTGGCGAGCCTGGGTTTGCTGCGGCTTTCGACAATGCGGTGCGTGCGGTGGACGCGCAGCAGCATCGCTCCGGCGAGCTGATGGCAGCCGTGGACAGCGGGCAGAGCGATGACCTGGTGGGAGCGATGATCGAGAGCCAGAAGGCCAGCGTTTCCTTCAGCGCCCTGATGCAGGTGCGCAACAAGCTATCCAGTGCTTTCGACGACATCATGAAGATGCCGCTGTAAGCGGATTGGGGACTGACGCGTGCTGCAGACCATAAGAAGCAAGCTGCCTGAACACGGGCTGAAACTCGATCCGCGCATGACCCTGATCGGCCTCGCGGTGATCGCCGCGTTGCTGGCCGTTGGCGTGGTGTTCTACCTCTGGCGTGACCAGGGCTCTTTCCGCCCGCTGTACGGCACCGGCGAGGCGTATCCGGCCGCCGAGGTGATGCAGGTGCTCGACGGCGACGCCATCAGCTACCGCTTGCATCCGCAAAGCGGTCAGGTGCTGGTGCGCGAGGATCAGCTCGGCCGCGCGCGCATGCTGCTGGCGGCCAAGGGCGTGCAGGTCAAGGTGCCGGCGGGCTACGAGCTGTTCGACAAGGACGAGCCGCTGGGCACCAGTCAGTTCGTTCAGGACGTGCGCCTCAAGCGCAGCCTGGAGGGCGAGCTGGCCCGCACCGTGATGGCGCTCAAGGGCGTTGAGGGCGCACGCGTGCACCTGGCGTTGCAGGAGAGCAGTTCCTTCGTGGTCGGCAAGCGCGAGCCGGGCAAGGCCTCGGTGATGTTGCAGCTGGCGCCCGGCTACAAGCTGACGCCGGAACAGGTCAGCGCCATCGTCAATCTGGTGGCCGGTAGCGTGCCGCAGCTCGAGGCCGGCAACGTGCAGGTGGTCGATCAGTACGGCGCGTTGCTCTCGCGCGGCATCGATACCCTCGGCGGCCCGGTGCAGAACTGGCAGGTGGTCGATGACTATCAGAGCAAGGCGGTCGCCAATGCCGAAGCGGTGCTGGCGCCGGTGCTCGGAGGCGGCAACTACCGTATCAGCGTGTCGGCCGACATCGACTTCAGCCAGAAGGAAGAAACCTTCCAGGCCTATGGCGAGAACCCGCGCCTGCGTAATGAAGTGCTGCGTGACGAAAGCGTACTCGACCAACTGGCTCTCGGCGTGCCCGGTTCGCTGGCCAATCGCCCGCCGCAACCGGCTCCGCCGGCCAATCAGGCCGCCAACCAGCAGGCGCAGGCAGGCGCCCAGGGCGACAACGCTAACCAGGCGGCGACTTCGCTGCGCAAGGAATCCAACCGGCAGCTCGATTACGACCAGAGCATCACCCACGTCAAACACGCGCCCTTCAGCCTGCGTCAGCAGAGCATCGCCGTGGTGCTCAATGCGGCGGTGGCGCCGGAAGGCGGCTGGACGCCCGAGGCGCGCGAGGAGCTTGCGGCCATGGTCAAGAGCGCCGTGGGTTTCAATCAGGCGCGCGGCGACCTGCTGACGCTGAGCGTCTTCCCCTTCACCGATGCCGGCATTGGTGGTGCGGGTGAGGATCTGCTGCCCTGGTGGGAAAACTCCAAGGTGCATGACCTGGCCAAGCTCGGCGTGTTCGCCCTGATCAGCCTGCTGCTGTTGCTGATGGTGGTGCGTCCTGCGGTGCGCAGCCTGAGCCAGCGCAACCAGACGGGGTTGCCGGCGGTGGCCGAGGGCGATGATCAGCTCGCCCTGCATGCCGAGCGGGCGGCCGAACGCCTGCTGGCCCGCGTCGGTGACGACGCGCCGGGGGCTACCGTGCTCGGCGAACTAAGCCCCTTGTCGGAGATTCGCCTGCCGGCGCCCGGCTCGGGCTTGGAACTACAGATCGAACACCTGCAGATGTTGGCCAAGAACGATCCCGAGCGCGTCTCGGAAGTCATCAAACAATGGATAGGACGCAATGAGCGAGACCTCAACCCAGCCTGACGGCCGCGGTGGTTCCACCGCCAAGGAAATGCGCCTGCGCGTGCAGAAGCGTTCGCTGAGTTCTTCCGAGCAGGCCGCGATCCTCATGCTGAGCATGGGCGACGAGATTTCCGCTGGCGTGCTCAAGCACTTCTCCCGCGAGGAAATCGTCAGCATCAGCCAGGCCATGGCGCGACTGTCCAACGTCAAGCAGCCGATGGTCTCCGACGTGATCGGCCGCTTTTTCGAGGACTACAAGGAGCAGAGCAGCATCAAGGGCGCCTCGCGTGGCTATCTCGACGGCATGCTGAGCAAGGCGCTGGGCAGCGAGATCACCCGCTCGCTGCTCGACAGCATCTACGGCGAGGAAATCCGCGCCAAGATGGCCAAGATGGAGTGGCTCGACCCGAAGCAGTTCGCCGCGCTGATCGCCAAGGAGCACGCGCAGATGCAGGCGGTGTTCCTCGCCTTCCTGCCGCCGGGCATGGCCAGCGAGGTGATCGAGTGCATGCCCAAGGAGCGCCAGGACGAGCTGCTGTACCGCATCGCCAACCTCAGCGAAGTGAACAGCGACGTCATCGCCGAGCTGGAGCAGCTGATCGAACGCAGCCTGGCGGTGCTCAGCACCCAGGGTTCTCAGGTGCGCGGCATCAAGCAGGCGGCGGACATCATGAACCGCTTCAAGGGCGACCGCGGGCAGATGTTCGAGCTGCTGCGTGCCCATGACGACCAGCTGGTCGAGCGCATCGAGGACGAAATGTACGACTTCTTCATCCTCTCGCGGCAGAACCAGGACGTGCTGCAGGCGCTGCTCGAAGCCGTGCCGCTGGAGGAGTGGGTGGTTGCCCTCAAGGGCGCCGAGCCGGAACTGGTGCGTGCCATCCAGGGCGCCATGCCCAAGCGCCAGGCGCAGCAGATGGAGTCGATCAACCGCCGCCAGGGCCCGGTGCCGTTGAGCCGCGTCGAGCAGGTGCGCAAGGACATCATGGCCGTGGTCCGCGAAATGTCGGCCAGCGGCGAGCTGCAGGTGCAGCTGTTCCGCGAACAGACGGTGGAATGAGATGACGGTCAAGGTGATCAAGGGCGACGCCCGCCAGTGGCGCGCCTACCGCTTCCCGCCGCGCAGCAGCCAGCCGGCCGCGGACTGGAGCGGCGATGCCGCCGGCCTGCAGCGGGCCATGGCCGACGGCTTTCAGCAGGGCATCGAAAAGGGCTATCAGGACGGCCTGCAGCAGGGCGAGGAAGCCGGGCGCCAGGCCGGCTTCGAGCAGGGGCGCGACGAGGGTCTGCAACTCGGGCGAGAGCAAGGCCGCAGCGAAGGGCGTCGTGAGTTCGAGCTGGCTGCGCAGCCGCTGCAGCAGATCAGCGAGAAGGTCGAACAGTATCTCGGCGAGCTCGAGCACAAACGCCGCCAGGAGTTGCTCGAGCTGGTGAAGAAGGTCTCGCAGCAGGTGATCCGCTGCGAACTCACGCTGCATCCGACCCAGTTGCTGGCGCTGGTCGAGGAAGCGCTGGCCAGCATGCCGGGCGAGCCCGAAGACGTGCAGGTCCTGCTCAGTCCCGAGGAATACGCGCGGATCAAGGCCGTGGCGCCGGAGCGTGCCGCCGGCTGGAAGCTGGTGGCCGACGAGCGCCTGGCGTTGGGCGAGTGCCGCGTGGTCACGCCGCAGGCCGAAGCCGACGTGGGGTGCCAGCAGCGTCTGGATGCCTGCATCGACACTCTGGCCGAACACCTGCACCTGACCGAAGCCTGAGCAGGAGCGGACGCCGATGCTCGACTACAAACTCGACGAAGCGCTGCGCTCGCTCGACGGCGTGCAACTGGCCAAGGTGGCCGGGCGCCTGGTGCGTGTCTCCGGCATGCTCCTGGAGAGCCTCGGCTGTCAGCGCAGCACCGGCCAGCGCTGCCGCGTCGAGCAGGCCGACGGCAGCCTGCTGGATGCGCAGGTGGTCGGCTTCAACCGCGACATCACCTACCTGATGCCGTTCAAGAAGCCGGTCGGCCTGGCTGCCGGCTCGCGGGTGTTCCCGGCCAAGGACGAGGCGCTGCTGCAGATCGACGAATCCTGGCTCGGCCGCGTGGTCAATGGCCTCGGCGAGCCGCTGGACGAGCGCGGCAAGCTCTCCGGGCGTGACCCGTTGCCGGTCGAGCTGCCTTCGGTCAATCCGCTCAAGCGCCGTCCGGTGGAGGCCGCGCTGGATGTCGGCGTGCGCGCCATCAACGGCCTGCTGACCCTCGGCAAGGGCCAGCGCGTCGGCCTGTTCGCCGGCTCCGGGGTGGGCAAGAGCGTATTGCTGGGGATGATCACCCGGCAGACCAAGGCCGACGTGGTGGTGGTCGGGCTGATCGGTGAGCGCGGCCGCGAGGTGCAGGAATTCATTCTCCATTCGCTTGGCGAGGAAGGCTTGCGCAAGGCCGTGGTGGTGGTGGCGCCAGCCAACGAGTCGCCCCTGATGCGCCTGAAGGCCACCGAGCTGTGCCACAGCATCGCCGCCTATTTTCGCGATCAGGGCCAGGACGTGCTGCTGCTGGTCGATTCGCTGACCCGATACGCCATGGCCCAGCGCGAGATCGCCCTGGCCCTCGGCGAGCCGCCAGCGACCAAGGGCTATCCGCCTTCGGTGTTCGGCATGTTGCCGGAGCTGGTGGAGAGCGCCGGCAACGGCGAGAGCGGCAGTGGCAGCCTGAGCGCCATCTACACCGTGCTGGCCGAGGGCGACGACCACCAGGACCCGATCGTCGACTGCGCGCGCGCCATCCTCGACGGCCATATCGTGCTCTCAAGGCGCCTGGCCGATGTCGGCCACTACCCGGCCATCGACATTTCCGCCTCGGTCAGCCGCTGCATGAGCCAGGTCGGCGAGCCTGCGCACCTGGCTGCCGGGCGCCAGTTCAAGGAGTTCTACAGCACCTATGAAAAGATCAAGGAGCTGATTCCGCTGGGTGGCTACACCCCGGGCATGGACGCCAAGACCGACCGCGCCGTGCAGCTGGCGCCCAGCCTCGAACGCTTCCTGCGCCAGGAGGTCGGTGCCAGCGCCGAGCTTGGCGCCAGCATCGCCACCTTGCAGAGCATCATCAAATGAAAGAACAGCTGGAAATGCTCGGACGCCTGGCCAGCCTGCGCGGCAGCAAGGTGCAGCAAATGCTCGGCCGGGTCAGTTATCAACAGAACCTGTGCCAGCGCTACCGCAACAACATCACCGGGCTCAGTCGCCTGTGTGGTTTCACCGTGCCGATGACGACGCCACTGCAGCGCGACAACCAGCAGCGTTACAAGGCGACCCTGTACAAGATGGTCGAACTGCAGCGTCGCGAACTGGCGCTGGCCGAGGAGAACCTGGTGCGCATTCAGCGCGAGCTGCTGGCAGCGATGCGCAGCGAGAAGGTCATCACCCAGTTTCTCGAGGGCAAGATGGGGCAGTGGCAGGAGCAGCTTGCCCGTCAGGAGCAGAAGATTCAGGATGGGCTGGCCGCGCAGGCCTGGTGGCGCGCCCAGGTCAGCTAATTTTATTCGACGTGTTTAAGTTCTTGCCGTGCCCGGTCGCTCTTAGGCCATAACACCACGCGAGTTGGATTCGAATCATGGAAATCAGCAGGCATCTCAAGCCCAGCCTCAACCTGCCCAGCGACGCACCGGCGCAGGTGCAGAGCGCCCGCCCGCAGCCAGGCGCCAATGTCCGCACCAGCGTCAGCCAGGAACCGCGTCTGGAGCAGTTGCAGGACGCCCTGCGCAGCCTGCCGGACGTCGACCTGGACAAGGTCGCTCAGCTCAAGGCCGCCCTGGCGCGCGGCGAGCTGAGCAGCGATCCGGCTGCACTGGCCGGCAGCATGCTGACCTACCACAGCGGTAGCGATGCGTGACCACTGCGCGTGAGCAACAGTTGCTGCAGATCGTCGAGCAGGACCTGCATCAGGACTGCACCGACTATCTGACCCTGCGCGGTCTGATGCAGGAGCTGTATCAGCAGTTGCTCAAGCGCGACAGCAGGCAAATCGACCTGCTCAACGAACAGATCCTGCAGCTGGTCGATCAGGCCAAGGCCCGCGCTGAGCGTCGCAGCAAGGTGCTCGCCGCCTTTCAGCTGGGGAGTGGCAACAGCGCCATGCAGAAGCTGCTGGCGCGTTATCCACAGGCTCAGCGCAAACACCTCGAACTCACCTGGGAGCAGCTCGGTCAACTGGCCGGCCAGTGCAAGCGCCTCAACGAGCGCAACGGCAAGCTGCTGGCGATGCACAACGAGATTCTCGAACAGCTGCTTGGCGAACCGGGCGCCGGCCAGCTGTACGCGCCGCAGCCCTATTGAGCCGAGTGTGCTCCGGCCTCAAAGCGTGCCGTGCTAGACTCGCGCGCTTCCGATCTTTGGTGACTTATCTTCGTGCCTCAGGCTGCTCTTGCTCATCCGCCGCGCTGGCTGACCCACGCCCAGCTGCATCCGCAGCCGGCTGCCGGCGTGCGCGACTGGCTGTTCAACGAGGACTCGCTGACCCGCCGTCTGACGGCGCTGTCCAATGACGGCTTCTCGGTGACCCCGCTGCAGGAGGGCTGGCAGCGCCTGCGCGTTGACGAGTGTGCGTTGCTCGGCGTGGCCGATGGCAGCCAGGGCTGGGTGCGTGAGGTGTACCTGCGCGGCCACGGGCAGCCTTGGGTGTTCGCCCGCAGCGTCGCCGCGCGCAGTGCGCTGGAAGGCTCCGGGCTGAACCTGGCCGAGCTGGGCAGTCGTTCGCTTGGCGAGCTGCTGTTCAGTGACCGCGCCTTCGACCGCGGCGAGTTGCAGGCCTGTCGTTATCCAGCGGCCTGGTTGCCGCAGGAGGTGCGCGAAGAGCGGCTGTGGGCGCGCCGTTCCTGCTTCAGCCGCGGCGCGCTGGGGGTGCTGGTGGCTGAGGTCTTTCTGCCGGCGTTCTGGCAAGCCGCCACGATCGACGCGTAGCTGCCCCCCTTAAAGGGCCGGGGTGCGGGTGACCCGAGCGCCTCGGTCGAGACGCTTTCCCCTTATAATCCGCGCAACCTGCACGGAGACGCTTCGATGTACACCCGCCTGCTGCAATCAACCACTCGCCTGCACCCGCGCGCCTGGGACTTCATTCAGCTGATGCGCCTGGACAAACCCATCGGCATCTACCTGCTGCTGTGGCCGACCCTGTGGGCGCTGTGGGTGGCCGCCGAAGGCGTGCCGAGCGTGAAGAACCTGTTCATTTTCGTGTTCGGCGTGATTCTGATGCGCGCCGCCGGTTGCGTGATCAACGATTACGCCGACCGCAACTTCGACGGCCACGTCAGCCGTACCCAGTTACGCCCCCTGGCCAGCGGCAAGATCCGGCCGCGCGAAGCACTGGTGCTGTTCGCCGTGCTGGTGGCGATGAGTTTCGTGCTGGTGCTGTTCACCAACGCCACCACCATCTGGCTGTCATTCGGCGGCCTGGCCCTGGCCGCCTGCTATCCCTTCATGAAGCGTTACACATTCTACCCGCAGGTGGTGCTCGGCGCGGCTTTCTCCTGGGGCATGCCGATGGCCTTCACCGCCGAGACCGGCAGCCTGCCGCCGGAAGCCTGGCTGTTGTACATCGCCAACCTGCTGTGGACCGTGGCCTACGACACCTACTACGCCATGGCCGACCGCGAGGACGACCTGAAGATCGGGGTGAAGTCCACTGCCATCCTGTTCGGCGACGCCGACCGTCTGATCATCGCCAGCCTGCAGGGTCTGGCGCTGCTCTGTCTGCTGCTGGCTGGCGCACGTTTCGAGCTGGGCCTTTACTTCCATCTCGGTCTGCTGGTGGCCGCCGCATGCTTCGCCTGGGAGTTCCACGCGACCCGCCGCCGCGAGCCCTTGGTGTGCTTCAACGCCTTCCTGCACAACCACTGGGCGGGGCTGGCGATCTTTGTCGGCATAGTGCTGGACTACGCATTGCGTTGAGCGGGTGATGACGATCTGCTGCGCGTCGGCCCTGCTGTGTTAAAAACAGGCTCGGACCGTGACCTGTCACTGAACGTCCAAGGGGCGGCCCGAAGAGCGAGGGAAACGAGTAATGCTCATTTACTTCAGTAAAGCCGAGCGCGACCCCGACCTTTCCTCGCCTGTTTGTGCCTTGTAGTGCTGCAGCTCGCAAAATCGTGACTACGCTCCAGGCACTGCCGCCTACCTGTCATATCGCTGCAATAATTCCGTTATCTAATGCGGCGCAGACAGAGAACGAATAGAGGCTAAGGCCCCATGGTTGGCAAGAACATCCTGATCGTCGATGACGAAGCACCGATCCGCGAGATGATCGCGGTGGCCCTGGAGATGGCCGGTTACGAGTGCCTGGAAGCGGAGAATACCCAGCAGGCCCATGCCGTGATCGTCGACCGCAAACCCGATCTGATCCTGCTCGACTGGATGCTGCCCGGTACCAGTGGCATCGAGCTGGCCCGACGCCTGAAGCGCGACGAGCTGACCAGCGATATCCCGATCATCATGCTCACCGCCAAGGGTGAAGAAGACAACAAGATCCAGGGCCTGGAGGTCGGCGCCGACGACTACATCACCAAGCCCTTCTCGCCGCGTGAGCTGGTAGCCCGTCTCAAGGCCGTGCTGCGTCGTGCCGGCCCCAGCGACAGCGAGGCGCCGATCGAGGTCGGCGGCCTGCTGCTCGACCCGATCAGCCATCGTGTCACCATCGACGGCAAACCGGCCGAGATGGGCCCGACCGAATACCGTCTGCTGCAGTTCTTCATGACCCATCAGGAACGCGCCTACACCCGCGGCCAGTTGCTCGACCAGGTGTGGGGTGGCAACGTCTACGTCGAGGAGCGCACCGTCGACGTGCATATCCGCCGCTTGCGCAAGGCCCTCGGCGATGCCTACGAAAACCTGGTACAAACCGTGCGCGGGACTGGGTATCGTTTCTCCACGAAAGGTTAATCGCGGGCGCGGTGCTTTTGCGCACTCGCGCTTCTCACAAGGATGCGCTTCATCGTGAATCATGACTGGCGTGGCGCCGTTGTGCGCCGGCTGTTGCTGTTGATCGGCGCCTGCCTGCTGCTGGGCTTCATCACCGGCGAGTACGCCTGGGTGCTGGCCTTTGGTCTGGCCATCCACCTGGGCTGGACCCTCAGCCAACTGCTGCGCCTGCATAAATGGCTGCGTGAGCACAAACCCGATGAGCCGCCGCCGGATGGCTACGGCCTGTGGGGCGAGGTGTTCGACAGCATCTATCACCTGCAGCGTCGCAATCAGAAGGCCCGCGGCCGCCTGCAGGCGGTGATCGATCGCGTACAGGAGTCCACCGCGGCGCTCAAGGATGCCGTGGTGATGCTCGACAGCCAGGGCAATCTGGAATGGTGGAACCGCGCCGCCGAGACCCTGCTGGGCCTCAAGACGCCGCAGGACAGCGGTCAGCAACTGGCCAACCTGGTGCGCGATCCACGTTTCAAGGAGTACTTCGAACGCGGCAATTACGCCGATGCGCTGGAGATTCCTTCGCCGGTCAATGACCGCCGTCGTCTGCAGTTCCATATCACCCGCTACGGCAATCGCGAGCACCTGCTGCTGGTGCGTGATGTCACCCGCCTGTATCAGCTGGAACAGATGCGCAAGGATTTCGTCGCCAACGTCTCCCACGAGCTGCGCACGCCGCTGACGGTGATCGCCGGCTACCTGGAAACCCTGCTGGACAACGTCGAGGCAGTCAATCCGCGCTGGCTGCGTGCGCTGCAGCAGATGCAGCAGCAGGGCGCACGGATGCAGACCCTGCTCAACGACCTGCTGCTGTTGGCCAAGCTGGAGGCCACCGACTACCCCTCGGACAACCAGCCGGTGGCGGTCGATCTGATGCTGTTGTCGATCAAGAACGATGCCCAGGCGTTATCCGGTGATCAGCTGCATCGCATCAGCCTGGAGGCCGATCCGCACCTCAAACTCAAAGGGAGCGAGGCGGAGCTGCGCAGCGCCTTCTCCAACCTGGTGTTCAATGCAGTGAAGTATACCCCGGCCGGCGGCGATATCCGCATTCGCTGGTGGGGCGACGAGCAGGGCGCGCACCTGGCGGTCAGCGATACCGGCATGGGCATCGAGGCCAAGCATTTGCCGCGCCTGACCGAGCGCTTCTACCGGGTCGACTCCAGCCGTGCCAGCAACACCGGCGGCACCGGTCTCGGCCTGGCCATCGTCAAGCACGTGCTGTTGCGCCATCGTGGCAATCTGGAAATCAGCAGCGTTCTCGGCAAGGGCAGCACCTTTACCTGCCATTTCGCCGCAGCGCAGGTGGTGCAGCGCGCGCGCTGAATGCTTGCATTCGCCACGACGAAGCTCCAACCTCTAGCGATCATTGGCCAATCCGAACCTCCATGGACCCCTCCGCGAGTCTCCCCGCTTCTGCCTACTTTGCCGATTTCGGCCTCATGCTGTTTGCCCTGTTTCTGGTTCTGCTCAACGGCTTCTTCGTCGCTGCGGAGTTCGCCATCGTGCGTCTGCGCGCGACCAAGGTCGACGCGCTGGCCGAGGCTCACGGCTGGCGCGGGCACATCCTGCGCACCGTACACAATCAGATGGATGCCTATCTCTCGGCCTGCCAGCTGGGCATCACCCTGGCGTCGCTGGGCCTGGGCTGGGTAGGCGAGCCGGCCTTCGCCGAGTTGCTCACGCCGCTGCTGGTGGCGGTGGGCGTCGAGTCACCGAAGCTGATTCACGGCATCGCCTTCTTCACCGCGTTCTCGATCATTTCCTACCTGCACATCGTCATCGGCGAGCTGGCGCCCAAGTCCTGGGCCATCCGCAAACCCGAGCTGCTGTCGCTGTGGACAGCCGCGCCGCTGTACGCCTTCTACTGGCTGATGTATCCGGCGATCTTCGTGCTCAATGCCAGCGCCAACGCCATCCTGCGCATCGCCGGGCAGGGTGAGCCGGGGCCGCACCACGAGCACCACTACAGCCGTGAAGAACTCAAGCTGATTCTGCATTCCAGCCGCGCCACCAGCGACAACGACCAGGACCTGCGCGTGCTGGCGTCGGCGGTGGAGCTGGGCGAGCTGGAGGTGGTGGACTGGGCCAACTCGCGTGAGGACCTGATCTTCCTCGAGCTCAATGCCAGCCTGGATCAGGTATTCGCCACCTTCCGCCGACACAAGTACAGCCGCTACCCGATCTTCGACGAGAGCAAGGGCGAGTTCGTCGGCGTGCTGCACATCAAGGATCTGCTGCTGCACCTGTCCTTGCTGGAAATGCTGCCTTCGGCGCTGAAGCTGGGGGACCTGATGCACCCGCTGGAGCGCGTCAGCCGGCACATGCCGCTGTCGCAATTGCTCGAGCAGTTCCGCCAGGGCGGCGCACATTTTGCCCTGGTCGAGGAGGCCGACGGCAAGGTGATCGGCTACCTGACCATGGAGGATGTGCTGGAAGCGCTGGTGGGCGATATCCAGGACGAACACCGCAAGGCCGAGCGCGGCATTCTCGCCTACCAGCCGGGCAAGCTGCTGGTGCGCGGCGACACGCCGCTGGCCAAGGTCGAGCGCCTGCTCGGCGTCGACCTCGACCATATCGAGGCCGAGACGCTCGCCGGTCTGATCTACGAGACCCTCAAGCGCATGCCCGAGCAAGAGGAGGTGCTGGAAACCGATGGCCTGCGCATCATCGTCAAGAAGATGAAAGGGCCGAAGGTGGTCCTGGCCAAGGTGGTCAAGCTGGACTGAATTGGCAAAGCGCCACGGCCGGAGAAAATACGGCCGGAGGGGGTGTCCATTCGGTCAGCTTTTTTTCTTCAAACCCAGGCCTGTTCAGGTCTCGTTCAGTTTCGCGACCGCTTGTCAGGCTTGGCGAATCACTCGTTGCATCGACAGTCTAGGTACTTGCGTCCCACCTCTGGGTGGTGGCGCTCGTCAATCATTGCCAAGGAAATCGTCATGCAGCTGTCCAGCATAACCCCCAAAGCAACACTCGCCCTTTGCCTGGCGGGCGCTTCGCAGGCCTACGCAGACTCGGTCACCGACCCCATCTCCACCTTCGGTGTCATCGCTTCGCACAACCAGTACAAACTCACCGTGGACGATGAAAGCGACAAGGAACGGCTCAATCAGGGCGGCCTGTTCTACCACTTCGGCAACAAGCTGACCGGACAGGAAGGCTTCATCTACCAGGCCGGCATCGAAGGCCAGTACCGCGACAAGGACGATGTGGAATACAAGTCCGCACGTGCCGATATCGATCTGGGTATGCGTGCCGCACTGAGCACCAACAACTACGTCGATCTGATCGTCGGTGGCGGCTACGACTGGGGCCGTATCGAGCAGGATGATGTCGGCCCGTTCGACAGCAACGTCAAGCTGACCAGCAAATCGCCCTTCGCCAAGGCCGGGCTCGGCTACAACTACCTGACGCCGGACTACACCCTGCGCCTGGAAGTGGGCGCGCGTTATTCCATCGACTCCGAGGCG
Organism: Pseudomonas sp. KB-10; assembly: GCF_018221585.1. NCBI lineage: Bacteria > Pseudomonadati > Pseudomonadota > Gammaproteobacteria > Pseudomonadales > Pseudomonadaceae > Pseudomonas > Pseudomonas sp. KB-10. The sequence continues at coordinate 81,540 of NZ_QYYB01000012.1, read as the reverse complement.
CGCCTGAAGGTCGACGGTGACAGCGACTCGGTGGACCTGAAGAACAAGGTCAACCCCTACGGCGAGCTGACCATGCTGTGGAACAAGGGCATCAACAACCTGCCGATCAGCACCAGCCTGTACTACACCCAGACCCGCTACGAGCTCGACAGCAACAGCGAGCTGGCTGAGCGCAGCAAGCTCAAGCAGGAGCAGGTCGGCCTGCGTGTCGGTCTGGCGTTCTAAGCCAAGCCGCACTTGAAGAACCGCCCGCGCTGTCGGGCGGTTTCCCCTCGCTGTTGTTCACCGCGCCGCTGCATCCGTGTATGCCATCCCCAACCTCTGTCTGGCTTGCCGAGCCGCTTCTGGCCAGCTGCTGCCCGATCCAGTAGGGTGTGAATCCGCCACCGCCCGTGAAGACCTGTCACCTGACTGACACGGTCCTGGAGAGCTGTGGCCAAGGTCGACTACGAACCTATCGAGCGCCCCTGAACCTATGAATCAATGGTGACGGCCAGCAGGCCGTTGCGTCGTTTGTGTAGCGAGGAATCACAGCATGAATGCACCAGTCGTCATCGTCGGGACCGGCCTGGCCGGCTACAACCTGGCCAAGGAATGGCGCAAGCTCGACACGCAGACGCCCCTGCTGCTGATTACCGCCGACGACGGGCGTTCCTATTCCAAGCCGATGCTGTCCACCGGCTTCGGCAAGAACAAGGACGCCGATGGCCTGGCGATGGCCGAGGCCGGCGCCATGGCCGAGCAGCTCAACGCAGAGATTCGCACCCACACCCGCATCACCGGTATCGACCCCGGCCACAAGCGCCTGTGGATTGGCGAGGAGGCCGTGGCGTATCGCGATCTGATCCTGGCCTGGGGCGCCGAGCCGATTCGCATCCCGGTGGAAGGTGACGCGCAGGACGCGGTATTCCCGATCAACGATCTGGAGGACTACGCGCGTTTTCGCGCCGCCGTGGCCGGCAAGCGTCGTGTGCTGATCCTCGGTGCCGGCCTGATCGGCTGCGAGTTCGCCAACGATCTGACTGCCGGCGGCTACGAGGTCGAGTTGCTGGCGCCCTGTGAGCAGGTGATGCCCGGGCTGCTGCATCCGGCTGCGGCGTCCGCCGTCCAGGCTGGCCTGGAGGGGCTGGGCGTGCGTTTCCACCTCGGCCCGGTGCTGGCCAGCCTCGATCGTCAGGGCGATGCGCTGCAGGCGACGTTGTCCGATGGCCGTCTGATCCCGTGCGACGCAGTGGTCTCCGCCGTCGGCCTGCGCCCGCGGACTGCGCTCGCTGCGGCTGCCGGTCTCGACATCAACCGTGGCGTGATGGTCGACCGCCACCTGCGCACCTCGCACGCCAATATCTACGCCCTGGGTGATTGCGCCGAGGTCGATGGTCTCAACCTGCTTTACGTCATGCCACTGATGGCCTGCGCCCGTGCCTTGGCCAAGACCCTGGCCGGCGAGCCGACGGCGGTCAGCTACGGGCCGATGCCGGTGACGGTCAAGACGCCGGTGTGTCCGCTGGTGGTTTCGCCGCCGCCGCGTGGGCGCGAGGGTCAATGGACGGTCGAAGGCAGCGGCAGCGATATCAAGGCGCTCTGCCGCGAGGCTTCCGGAGCTCTGCTCGGTTATGCCCTGACCGGCGCCGCGGTGCAGGAGAAACTGGCCCTGAACAAGGAATTGCCCGCGCTGCTGGCATGATCGCCTGCCGTTCTGTCGGATACGCCACGAATTTGCCTGGTTAAAGTGGCGGGCGACACTGGCGCAGCGCGATGCGGCATGCCATTCTCCCAAGGGTCTGCCGCAGCGCAGAGCTGTTGCGGCGCCTTGGGCGCTGTTCTGGAAGAACAGCACGGACACAACAACAAAAAACCGTCAAAGAGGCATCTATGCGTAAACCGGAACTCGCCGCCGCCATCGCCGAAAAGGCTGATCTGACCAAGGATCAGGCCAATCGTGTACTCAACGCCGTACTGGAAGAAATCACCGGTGCATTGAACCGCAAGGACAGTGTGACCCTGGTTGGCTTCGGTACATTCGTCCAGCGCCACCGTGGTGCCCGCACGGGCAAGAACCCGCAAACCGGCCAACCGGTGAAGATCAAGGCCAGCAACACCGTGGCCTTCAAGCCGGGCAAATCCCTGAAAGACGCGGTCAACTGAGCCCGCTGCCCGGAGCCGCTCGGCTCCGGGAACCCTAAGCAGCCTGGTTACCCCACCGTCATCGCAGCCATGCTTTCGACAGGCTGTAGTCCTGCGGAAAAACCACTACAATGCGCGCCCATCATCTTCGATCACGAGGGCCTGTGCATGAAATTCCGTTTTCTTTTGTGGATGCTGGGTCGCCTGATGGCCAAGGCCAGCCGTGAAAACCCGGCATTCCGCCAGCAGCTCGAAGGTCGCGACATGGTCTTTCAGCTGCACACTCTCGATGGAAAGGTTGCCCGCCATTTCATCGTCGCCGGTCAGCGTGTCACCAGCAAACGCGGTGTGGCTCAAGCGCCTGCTTTCGCCATTGGTTTCAAGGACGCCGTCTACGGCTTCGAGACCATGACTGCGAAGAACAAACAGCTGGCCTTCATGCAGGGTATCCAGAACAAGGACATCCAGATCCAGGGCAATCCGGCACTGGTCATGTGGTTCCAGGGGCTGACCAAGTACCTGACGCCGAAGAAGAAGACCGAAGCACCGAAAAAGGCTGCCTGATAGCACCAGTTCGCGTCGCGGCTGGCCGCGACGCTACGCTTTGGTTAGGCTGCCAGGCACGTTCCTGTGGAAAGCCTGAGCATGCGCCTTTTCCTCCTGCCCCTGCTGTTGCTGGTCGCCGTCACTGCGCGAGCCGAGCCGGCCTCCGCCAAAACCCTGTTGCCGTTGTTCGAGCTGGCGGGTATCCACCTACTCTGCGAGCAGAGCGCGCCGTTGTTGCAGCGCGGCCAGGCTGATGCCGAACAGAAACGCCTTGCGCAGCTGTTCGCAAGCGAGGCGTTCTGTCTCGAACTGGCTGAACGGGTCGGCTCCCGTTTCGATGCTGCGCAAGCCGAGCAGGCGCATGAGCGTCTCGACAGCCCGCTGGCGCAGCGCTTCACCGCGGCCGAACGTGCAGTCGGTGAGCAGCCGCAAGGGCTGGCTGAATACCGCCAGCGATTGCAGGCACAGCCGCCACGAGGCGCGCGTCTGGAACTGGTCAAACGCCTCGATGCCGCCGCGCGCACCACCGAACTGGCCAGCCTGCTGCGTTACGAAGTCGGCAAGACCCAGGCGCTGCAGGCGCTAAGGGCGCGGGGGGAAAGCCTCGGCGAGGCCGAGCTGCAGGCGCAGACGCAGAAGCAGGCCGACGCCATCCGCCAGTCCAGCGGGCAGGCGGTGGAAACCTTCATGTTCTATGCCTACCGGCAGATGCCCAGCGATCAGCTGGCCGAGTATGCGGCGTTATACGAGCATCCCAGCGTCAGCCAATTGCTCAACGTCAGTCTGGCAGTTCTGCCGCAGCTGTTCGCCGAGCGCCGCGAGCAGTTGCGCAAGACGGCGAGCAAGCGGTAATTACCGGGCCGGACGCCTGTCAGTGCGAATGCTGAAACTGCGCCGCGAGCTCGCGCAGGGCGACTTCGGCACTGAGCACCTTGCTTACGGCGTCCTCGGCTTTTTCCCGGCTAAGCCCCAGAGCCTCGAACAGCTCATCGGGAATCTCGCTCTGTGGTCCGGCGCCGATGCCACGGTTGCGCAGGAGGCTGACGGCCAGGCACACCAGGTTGGGGAAGGCGGCGTTGTCGCCAGCGTAGCTCGGGTCGTGCTGGAAGCGCAGGGCGCTGGCCAGCTCTTCCGGCATATCCCAGTGACGCATCAGCCAGGCGCCGATCTGCTCGCGGGTGATACCCAGCAGGTGCTGCTCGATATGGCTGTGCGACAGATGCGGATTGACCTCCAGATGCCGGCAGATCAGCGAGAAGTGCGGCGGGAAGACGTGCGCCAGGACCATATAGCCGAAGTTGTGCAGCAGACCGGCGAGGTAGGTCAGGCCGGCTTCCGGGCGCTGCGCGCGGGGCATGGCGCGAGTAAGGCCCTCGATCACTGCAGCGGTATAGATCGCCTGCTGCCAGTAGGGCGTGGCCTGCTGCGGTTGATCCTTGGGCAGGCTCAGGGTCTTGCCCAGCGCCAGGCCTAGCGCCAGGTTGATCACCAGGTCGAAGCCCAGCACGCGAACGATGGCGTCCTCTACCGAACGGATCTTGCCGGGTGCGGCGTAATAGGGCGATGCCGCCCAACTGATCACCTGGGCCGCCAGCGCCGGGTCGGTTTCCACCACGCCGGTGATGTCGTCCACCGTGGCGTTGGGGTCGACCCGCAGCTTGATGATCTTCTGGGCGGTTTCCGGCAGCGGCGGAATCTCGATGGTTTCTTCCAGACGCTGCTGAATCCGGCGTGCGGTAAAGGCGCGCACGGCCTGGGTGATCTCCTCGCGGTCATCATGCGGGCGATCCAGGTTCGGCCTGATCGCGCTGACCGGCTCACCGAAACGCGCCGCGCTGGCCTTGCTCAGCAGGGTCTTGAAGGCTTCGGTGGGAATTTCCAGCAGCACACCGGGCAGGCCGGAATCGATCAGCAGGTTCGGTACCTGCAGCAGGCGTTCCTCGTACAGGCAGGGCGAACTGGTCAGCGGCGGCAAGCCGGGCAGGGCAGTCAGATTGTGCTTGCCGAGCATGCGTTCCAGACGTTCCGGTTTGACCGCAGTGAGCTGGCGCCCGGTCAGTTCCGCCAGGCGCGACAGATCCAGCAAGTGGCTGCGCGGGTAGAGCACCAGCAGGGCGCCAACGGCGTCGTCTACCAGCACGGCCTGCAGGCGCGCCTCGCTCGGCTGGCCTGGGCGCTCGGCACGTACCTGATAGGGCACGGCGAGTTTCTCCAGCAGTTGCACGATCACGGCGGGCGGTTGCGGATTGGCGTTGGCGGCGAGGGCGACTTCAGTCATATCGGTATCCAGCGTTGGCGCATGTGCCTCGGAGTATAACCAGCGAGGCTTTGTGCAAAGGTTCGTGGCGACGGCTGTCCTGTGAACAGGTTCACACTTGACCGTATTGCTGGCCGTGACGCAACCAGCGCTCCAGCAATGGAGCCACATGTTGTGGCCAATGTTCCAGAAGTGCCTGCGCGGCATCGCGCACGGCGGGCAGCAGGTCGGCGTCGCGCATCAGGTCAGCGACCTTGAATTGCAGCAGACCGGTCTGTCGGGTGCCGAGCATTTCCCCGGGGCCGCGCAGCTCCAGATCCTTCTCGGCGATGACGAAACCATCGGTGGTCTCGCGCATGATCGCCAGGCGTTCGCGGCCCAATTGAGACAATGGCGCGTGATAGAGCAGCACGCAATGACTGGCGGCGCTGCCGCGACCGACCCGGCCGCGCAGCTGGTGCAGTTGCGCCAATCCCAATCTTTCCGGGTTCTCGATGATCATCAGGCTGGCGTTGGGCACGTCTACGCCCACCTCGATCACCGTGGTGGCCACCAGCAGCTGCAGGTGGCCCTGCTTGAACTCGTCCATCACCGCGGCCTTTTCGGCCGGTTTCATGCGCCCGTGGATCAGCCCGACGCGCAGCTCGCCGAGCGCGGCGGAGAGTTCCTCGAAGCTGGTTTCCGCGGCCTGGCAGGTGAGTTCTTCTGATTCCTCGATCAGGGTGCACACCCAGTAGGCCTGGCGTCCCTGTTGGCAGGCGTTGCGCACCCGCTCGATGACCTCGTCACGGCGGCTGTCGGCGATTACCAGGGTGTTGACCGGGGTGCGCCCCGGCGGCAGCTCATCGAGGATCGAGGTGTCCAGATCGGCATAGGCGCTCATCGCCAGGGTGCGCGGGATGGGCGTGGCAGTCATGATCAGCTGATGCGGGCTCAAGCGTCCGTCGATGCCTTTCTGGCGCAGGGCCAGGCGCTGCTGTACGCCGAAGCGGTGCTGCTCGTCGATGATCACCAGAGCCAGACGCCTGAACTTCACTTCGTCCTGGAACAGGGCATGGGTGCCGACCACCATCGGGCAACCGCCGGCGATCTGTTCCAGTGCGCTGGCGCGCGCCTTGCCCTTGAGCTTGCCGGCCAGCCAGGCGACGTCCAGGCCCAGCGGTGCAAGCCATTTGCTGAAGTTGAGAAAGTGCTGCTCGGCGAGAATTTCGGTCGGTGCCATCAGCGCCACCTGATAACCGGCCTCCAGCGCCTGTAATGCAGCCAGGGCGGCGACCACCGTCTTGCCGGCGCCGACGTCGCCCTGCACCAGACGCAGCATGGGTTCGCTCTGCGCCAGGTCATAGGCGATCTCGGCACCGACGCGCTGTTGCGCGCCGGTGGGGGCGAAGCCGAGGTTGGCGAGATACTGCTGCGGCAGCCTCTTCGCTGGCGGCAGGGCCGGCGCCTGTTGCGCGCGCACCTGTTCGCGCAGACGCTGCAGCGACAGCTGGTGGGTCAGCAGCTCTTCGAAGGCCAGGCGATACTGGGCCCAGTGACGGCCTTCGGCGAGCTCTTCGAGATCGGCGTCCGGCGGCGGTCGGTGCAGGTAGCGGATGGCCTCATCCAGCGGCGCCAGGCGATAGTCGCGGGCCAGTTCGTCAGGCAGCCAGTCCGGCAGGCTGCGGGGGCCCAGGCGCGCCAGTGCCTGCTGACTGAGCTGGCGCAGGCGCTGCTGAGTCAGGCCTTCGGTGGTCGGGTAGATGGGGGTCAGGCTCTGTTCCACCGGGGCCGGCTCGTCGCCGCTCTGCGCGCAGTATTCCGGATGGTAGATCTCCAGGCCGGTGGCGCCGGGGCGCACTTCGCCATAGCAGCGCAGCGCCGTGCCGCGTTTGAGGCCTTCCTTCTGCGCCTGGCTGAAATGGAAGAAGCGCAGGCTCAGCGTGCCGCTGCCGTCCTGCAGACGCACCAGCAGGCTGCGCCGCCGACCCATGACCACGTCGGCACCGGCGACGATGCCCTCGACCACCGCATCCTGCCCCGGTCGCAGTGCCCCGATGGGTGTGATACGGGTGCGATCCTGGTAGCGCAGTGGCAGGTGGAACAGCACGTCCTGCAGGTTTTCCAGGCCGACCTTGGCCAGTTTTTCCGCCAGCGCGGCGCCTACGCCTTTCAGCGCGGTGACGGAAACCGCTGACAGCTCGCTCACGTCCGGCCTCAGGCGCTCTTGGTCTGCGGGCTGCGGGCGACCGAGCAGAGGCGGATGGAGTCGGCCAGCACTTCGATGGCGTTGGGCCGCGGGAAGCTGGCGCGCCAGGCGATGGCCACGGTACGGAACGGCACTGGCGCGCTGAGCGGACGCACTTCGATCACGCCTGGCGCATAGTGATGGCTGTCCACCGCCGAGAACGGCAGGATCGACACGCCCAGTCCGGAGGCGACCATATGGCGGATGGTTTCCAGCGAGCTGGACTCCACCGTGGTGTGCTTGCCGTGGTCATCGCCGCCCTTGCGCAGGGTCGGACAGGCTTCCAGCACCTGATCGCGGAAGCAGTGGCCTTCGCCGAGCAGCAGCAGGCTCTTGTCGTTGAGCAGCTTGGTGTCGATGGTTTCCATCGCTGCCCAGGGGTGGCCGGCCGGCAGGAGAGCGTAGAACGGCTCGTCGTACAGCGGCTTGGTCAGTACATCGGCCTCCTGGAATGGCAGGGCGATGATGATGGCGTCGAGCTCACCGGTGCGCAGCTTGTCGCGCAGGATGTGGGTGAAGTTCTCCTCGATGTACAGCGGCATGTCCGGGGCGACCCGGTGCAGCTGTGGGATCAGATGCGGGAACAGATAAGGGCCGACGGTGTAGATGGCGCCGATCTTCAGCGGCGCGGCCAGCTGGTTCTTGCCGACCTGAGCCAGCTCACGAATGCCCTGGGCCTGTTCCAGCACCTTCTGTGCCTGGGTAACGATGCCTTCGCCGACCGGGGTCAGGCGTACCGCGCTCTTGCTGCGCTCGAAGATCAGCACACCGAGCTCATCCTCCAGCTTCTTCACGCCGACCGACAGGGTCGGCTGGCTGACATGGCAACGCTCGGCGGCGCGGCCGAAATGCTGTTCCTGGGCGAGGGTGACGATATAGCGCAGTTCGGTGAGGGTCATAGTGTTTATCCATTAAGTTGCTGCCAAGCATAGCCTTTGCAAACAGATGAACCAACCGCGCTAATAGACTGTTGCAAAACTATCTCGACTTGCGCCTCTGCGCTGTCCTATATCCCGCGTCCATGCCCTCCGCTGACGACTTCAAACGGGCTGTTACACTGCGCCTTTGCTTAAGTCATGGAGAACAGCATGTCGGGATGCAACAGCCTGCTGATTGCCGGGTGCGGGGACGTCGGTACCCGTCTTGGCCTGCGTATGGCCGAACAGGGTTGGCGCGTGCTGGGCATGCGCCGCAACGTAGCCGCGCTGCCTGCTGCGATCGAACCGCTGGCGGGCGATCTGCATGCCGATGCCTGCCCGCCGGATTGGCCGCAGGGGCAGCTGGACTATCTGGTGTACTGCGCGGCCGCCACCCAGCACGATGAAGCCGGCTACCGCGCCGCCTATGTCGATGGCCTGCGCCGCGTGCTGGGCTGGCTGGCGCTGCATGGCCAGCGACCGCGGCGCATCCTGTTCGCCTCCAGCAGCGGGGTGTATGGGCAGCAGGACGGCGAATGGGTAGACGAGGAATCTGCGGCCGAAGCCCAGAGTTTTTCTGCGGTGATCATGCGCGAGGCCGAGCGCGTCGCGCTCGAAAGTGGCCTGCCTGCGACCACGGTGCGCCTGACCGGCCTCTACGGCCCTGGCCGCGAGTGGTTGCTGGGGCAAGTGCGCGGTGGCTACCAGGTCAACGAGACGCCGCCGCTCTATGGCAATCGCATTCATGTCGATGACGCAGCGGGGCTGCTCGCCACGCTGCTGCAGGCCGATGCCGCGGGCGTACCCCTGGCCGATTGCTATCTGGGCGTCGATGACGAGCCGGCGCCGCTGCACGAGGTGGTGGCCTGGTTGCGCGAGCGCCTGGGCGTCAGCCATTGGAGCGACGAGCAGCGCGTGCGCCGCGCCGGCAGCAAGCGTTGCAGCAATGCCCGCGCCCGCGCCCTTGGCTGGGCGCCGCAGTATCCCAGCTATCGCGAAGGTTATGCGGCGATCCTCGCCGAGCGCTGAGATGGACGCCAACAGTCTGCTGGCCAAGCCCTGGCTGCCGGGCGTCGAGCTGTTCCACGCCGACTTCTCCGGTCAGGCGTTCGGCCGCCACAGCCACGATGCCTTTGCCATCGGCGCCATCGTGCGGGGTGTCGGGGGCTACCAGTGCCGTGGCCAGCGCTATGCGCTGCCTGCCGGCACCCTGTCGCTGATGAATCCCGAGGAGCCGCATACCGGGCATGCCGAGTCGGCGCGGGTCGTCTATCGCATGCTTTATATCGAGGAATCGCGTCTGCCCGCGCTGCTCGGGCGCAAGCGTCTGCCCAATGGCTTCAGTACACTCAATCCGCATGACGACGGTCAGGTCGCGGCAGGTCTGGCGCGGCTGGCCGGCGAGTTCGAGCGGGGCGATGCGCTGGCGCTGGAGAGTGAGCTGCTGGCGCTGTTGGAGCTGGTGTTCGTGCGTCACGGCGGCTTGCGCCAGGCGCGCCCGGCATCACGCGACAGCGGAGTGATAGCGTACCTGCGTGATTACCTGGAAGCGCACTACACCGAGGCCGTCAGCCTGGAGCAGCTGGCCGCGCTGGTGCAGCGTCATCCACGTCACCTGATCGAAGCCTTCCGTCGTGCCTATGGCGTGCCGCCGCATACCTATCTGCTGCAGCGCCGGGTGCGTGAGGCCAAGCGCAGGTTGCTGCAGGACCAGGCGCTGGCCGATGTCGCGCTGGGCCTGGGCTTCTACGACCAGGCGCATTTTAACGGCGTTTTTCGCCGCTTTACCGGGGTCACTCCAGGCCGTTTTCGCATGCTGGCGCAAGCGTGATGCGGCGCGGTTGCGGCATCGGGGCGCCTCACATGCAGGACTAAACAGCCTCGACCAGCGACGCTGGCGAGCCTGACTTTCTTCCAATACAGCGCTACCGGTCATTGTCGACACTGCCTCCGCCAAACGGAGGTTTCATGTTCGCGCTGTTTCTGCTGGTTGCCGGTACTCATTTCGCGGCCTTGCTGTCGCCGGGGCCGGACTTTTTTCTGTTGATTCGTACCGCGCTGACGAAAGGACGGCGCCAGGCCGATGGTTGCGCCTGTGGCATCGCCCTGGCCAACCTGCTGAGCATGCTGCTGGTGCTGTTCGTCCTGGCGTTGTTGCCTGCCGAAGGCAGCTGGCTGTGGCGCGGCTTGCAGCTTGGCGGCGGGCTGTATTTCGCCTGGGTCGGTCTGCAGGCGCTGGCCTCGCGGCGGGATCTGGTCCTGCCGCAGGGTGAGCAGTTGCTGCTGGGCGGGATGTGGAAGGGCATGCGTCAGGGCCTTCTGGCCAGCAGCCTCAACCCCAAACTGCCGCTGTTCTATGCCGGGCTGTTCGGGGTGCTGCGCGAATCGGCGATGCCGGCCTGGGGGCTGGGTCTGGCAATGCTATGGATGACCCTGGTGGTGCTGTTCTGGGATCTGGCGCTGGTGCGCCTGCTCGATCAGGAACGCTGGCGCGGCTGGTTGCAGCGTCGCGTGCGCTGGCTGGATCGCGGCTGTGGCGGCTTGCTGCTGGCGCTGGGTGGCTGGTTGTTGCTGGGTGCCTTGTAGCGTGGCGCCGCTCCTTGCCGGGCGGCGCATTGCGATCAGCGGCGCTTGAGCAACCAGCGCTGCGGGCCGGGCTGGTACTCGGGCATCTCGTCGAACTGTGCGCGGTTCTGCGCTTCGAAGATGCGCAGCTGATTACCTTCATGAACGAACAGCCAGGGGCTGCCCTGCTCGCCGGCCTGCAGCCAGATGCTGTCATGTTCGCCGCTCATGGCCGCGCAATCACCCGCCAGGCACAGGGCGAAGCGTTCGGCGCCAGGCAGGCCCTGGACCTGACCGTCGCTGTTGAAGCGCACCAGGCCACCCTGGCCGAGACCTTCCTCGATCAGCCAGTCGCCGCCCAGGTAGTCGCGGTACAGCGCCTGTTCGAAGCTGCTGCCCAGCGCTTTCGATTCGCCGGAAACACGGGCGAAGTGCTGTTCGGGCCAGTAGCCGCTGGCGATCTGCACCAGTTCGCCGTTCTGAATGGCAAGCTGCTCCTTGTAGTCGCCATAGAAGGTTACCTGCCAGCGGCCTTCCCCTGCGCTCTGCAGCCTGCCCTCGGCCAGTTCGAAGCCGTTGCTGTAGCTGGCCTGGCGTTGCTCGGGGTCGATCTGCCATTCGAGGTTGGGGCCGTAGGCGAGCAGAGCTTCGCGCAGACGACCGCTTTCGCGTGCGGCGTCGATGGCCGCCTGGTTGATCCAGGTTCCGCTCGGGTCGTTGTTCGGCGCGCTGGCGCAGCCGCCGAGCAGGGCGGCCAGTAACAGCAGAGCAAGCAGACGCATGGCGATCTCCATGCCGGGGAAGGGGGAGAGCGGGGCCTGGTGCCCCGCTCGAATGACTTACTCGATGACCAGGATGGCGTCCATTTCCACCTGTGCACCCTTCGGCAGGGCGGCCACACCGATGGCGGCACGGGCCGGGTAGGGTTGCTCGAAGTAGCGGCCCATCACCTCGTTGACCTTGGCGAAGTGCGAGAGGTCGGTGAGGAAGATGTTCAGCTTGACGATGTCCTTGAACGAGCCGCCGGCGGCTTCGGCAACGGCCTTGAGGTTCTCGAACACCTGCACGGTCTGTGCTTCGAAGCCTTCGACCAGCTCCATGCTCACCGGGTCCAGCGGGATCTGGCCGGACATGTAGACGGTGTTGCCGGCCTTGATCGCCTGGGAGTAGGTGCCGATGGCGGCGGGGGCCTTGTCGCTGGTGATGACGGTCTTGCTCATGAATCGCTCCTTGTGAGAACTGGCTGGGTCGAGCGCCCAGCCTACAGAATCGAAATAGGGGAATTGTGTCAGGCGCGTACTCGGGTGATACGCATCACGCCCTTGAGCGCGCGCAGTTTCTTGATCACGCGGGCCAGGTGCACGCGGTCATGCACGCTGACCACCAGCTGCACGACGCTGATGCGGCCGTCGCGTTCGTCCATGCTGATCTTCTCGATGTTGCCATCGGCGGCATTGACGCTGCTGGCCAGCAGGGCGATCAGGCCGCGCTGGTGTTCCAGCTCGACGCGCAGTTCGACGTTGAATTCGCCGGTGACATCCTTGGCCCAGTTGAGCTGGATGCATTTTTCCGGGTTGTGGCGGATGTCGACGATGTTCCGGCAGCTTTCCATGTGCACCACCATGCCCTTGCCGGCGGACAGGTAGCCGACGATGGGGTCGCCCGGAATCGGCGTGCAGCACTTGGCGTAGCTCATCACCAGGCCTTCGGTGCCACGGATCGCCAGCGGCCCTTCGCTGCTCGGCAGGGTCTCGTCGCCACTCTCGGCCAGCAGACGACGGGCCACGACATAGGCCATGCGGTTGCCCAGGCCGATGTCTTCGAGCAGATCCTCGATGACTTCCTGGCGGTATTCGCCGAGCACCGCCTGTACGCGCTCGGGGGCAATCTTCTCCAGATGCGTGTCGAAGCTGGCCAGGACCTTGTTCAGCAGGCGTTCGCCGAGGCTGATGGATTCCGAGCGGCGCTGCTGCTTGAGGGCGTGGCGGATGTGCGTGCGCGCCTTGCCGGTGACCACGAAGTTGAGCCAGGCCGGATTCGGACGGGCGCCCGGCGCGGTGACGATTTCCACCGTCGAGCCGCTTTCCAGCGCCTGCGACAGCGGAGCCAGGCGGCGGTTGATGCGGCAGGCGATGCAGGTATTGCCGACGTCGGTATGCACCGCGTAGGCGAAGTCGACCGCGGTGGAGCCTTTCGGCAGCTCCATGATGCGGCCCTTGGGCGTGAACACGTAGACCTCGTCCGGGAACAGGTCGATCTTTACGCTTTCGATGAACTCCAGCGAATTGCCGGCGCGCTGCTGCAGTTCCAGTACACCCTTGACCCACTGCCGTGCACGGGCATGGTTGCCCTTGGGCACCTCGTCGTCGTTGGACTTGTACAGCCAGTGCGCGGCGATGCCGTTGTTGGCCATCTCCTCCATTTCGCGGGTGCGGATCTGGATTTCGATGGGCACGCCGTGCATGCCGAACAGCGTGGTGTGCAGCGACTGGTAGCCGTTGGCCTTGGGAATCGCGATGTAGTCCTTGAAGCGTCCCGGCAGCGGCTTGTACAGGTTGTGCACGGCGCCGAGCACGCGGTAGCAGGTGTCGACCTTGTCGACGATGATGCGGAAGGCGTAGACGTCCATTATCTCGTTGAACGCCTTACGCTTGCCGCGCATCTTCTGGTAGATGCTGTACAGGTGCTTCTCGCGGCCGATCACTTCGCCTTCCATGCCTTCGCGTTGCAGGCACATCTGGATCGATTCCTCGATCTTGGCCACGATTTCCTTGCGGTTGCCCCGAGCGCGGCGCACGGCGGCGCGGATGCGCTCGGAGCGCATCGGGTGCATGGCCTTGAAGCCCAGGTCTTCGAATTCCACGCGCATGTTGTGCATGCCCAGCCGGTTGGCGATGGGCGCGTAGATTTCCAGGGTTTCCTTGGCGATGCGCCGGCTCTTCTCGTGCGGCATGGCATCGAGGGTGCGCATGTTGTGCAGACGGTCGGCGAGCTTGACCAGAATCACGCGGATGTCGCGGGCCATGGCCATGGCCATCTTCTGGAAGTTCTCGGCCTGCGCCTCGGCCTTGGTCTCGAAGTTTATCTGGGTCAGCTTGCTGACCCCGTCGACCAGTTCGGCCACGGTTTCGCCGAACTGCGCGTTGAGCGCTTCCTTGGCGATGCCGGTGTCTTCGATGACGTCGTGCAGCATGGCGGCCATCAGGCTCTGATGATCCATGTGCATGTCGGCGAGGATGCTGGCCACGGCCAGCGGATGGGTCACGTAGGCTTCGCCACTGCGGCGGCGTTGGCCATCGTGCGCCTGTTCGGCGTAGAAGTAGGCTCGGCGGACCAGGTTGACCTGATCATGGCCGAGATAGGCCGAAAGCCGATCGGCGAGAGCGTCTATGCCAGCCATGGGAGACTCTCCCGTTGGCAGCTGTGGCCCTGCGCCGCGCGACTTCGACCCGGCATCATCGACTTACAGAGGCTCGTTGGCCTCTTCCTCGAAGGCAGCGAACAGCGGTTCTTCTTCGACGATGTCTTCCTGGGCGACGACTTCATAGTCCACCAGGCCGGCAGCGATTTCGCGCAGGGCAACCACGGTGGGCTTGTCGTTTTCCCAAGCCACTTTCGGCTCTTTGCCGCCGGTGGCCAGCTGGCGCGAACGCTTGGTCGCGAGCATGACCAGTTCGAAGCGGTTATCAACGTTGTCCAGGCAATCTTCGACGGTAACGCGAGCCATGGTGTTCCTCGTAACTTGTGCGGATAAGCTTGGCCCGAGCGGGCGAGCGGACTGAATAGTCTAAAAAATCACCAGCGACAATGGAAGCGCTGTTTTACGCCAGCAGTTCACTGAGCAGGCCGGCATGGCGCTGCTGCTGCTGCGTCTGCGCCAACTGGTTGCTGCGGAAGATGGCTTTCAGATCGCTCAGGGCGTGATTGAAGTCATCGTTGATCACCAGGTAGTCGTACTCGACGTAGTGGCTCATTTCGCTGACCGCCTCGCGCATACGGCGCTCGATGATCTCGCCGCTGTCCTGGCCGCGGTTGGTCAGGCGATGGCGCAGTGCTTCCTGGGTCGGCGGCAGAATGAAGATGGACTTGGCTTGCGGCATCAGCTTGCGTACCTGCTGCGCGCCCTGCCAGTCGATCTCAAGGATCAGATCGAAGCCTTCGGCCAGGGTCTGCTCGACCCACTTCTGCGAGGTGCCGTAGAAATTGTCGAAGACCTGGGCATGCTCGAGGAACTCGCTGCGCTCGATCATCGCGCTGAACCGTGCATGGTCGACGAAGTGGTAGTTGACCCCGTCCACTTCGCCCGGGCGCATGGCGCGGGTGGTGTGCGATACCGAGACGCGAATCTGCGGCTCGCTCTCGATCAGGGCCTTGACCAGGCTGGTCTTGCCGGCGCCCGAGGGTGCGGAAACGATATAGAGGGTGCCGGTGGTGATGGCCATGAAAGAAGCGTCCTGAAAAACGTTGAGCGAAAGAAAGATAGCAGCCGTCTGGCTGGCGTTACTCGATATTCTGCACCTGCTCGCGCATCTGCTCGATCAACACTTTCAGGTTGACCGCCGCCTGCGTGCTGCGCGGGTCGAAGGCCTTGGAACCGAGGGTGTTGGCTTCGCGGTTGAGCTCCTGCATCAGGAAGTCCAGGCGCCGCCCGGCAGCTCCGCCGGCCTTGAGCACGCGACGCACTTCGCTGACATGGGTGCTCAGGCGATCCAGTTCCTCGGCCACGTCGCTCTTCTGCGCCAGCAGCACCAGCTCCTGCTCCAGACGTTGCGGGTCGAGCTCGGCCTGCATCTCGGCGAAGCGGGTTTCGATCTTCTGGCGCTGGCCGGCGAGCATCTGCGGCACCAGTTCGCGTAGGGCAGCGACTTCATCGAGGATGCTGTCGAGGCGCTCGTTGAGCAGCTTGGCCAGCTCGGCGCCTTCCCGGGCGCGGCCGGTCTTCAGCTCGCCCAATGCCTGGTCGAACAGCTTCAGCGCGGCGGCGTTGAGCGCTTGCGGGTCGGCCGAGTCGGCCACCAGTACGCCGGGCCAGGCCAGCACTTCCAGTGGGTTGAGCGGCGCCGGTTGCTGGATTAGCGCGGCGACCTGTTCGGCGGCGGCGATCAGCTGGCGCGCCCGCTCGCTGTCGACCTGCAGTTGCTTGCCGGCACTTTCTTCGGCGAAGCGCAGCGTGCATTCCACCTTGCCGCGCGAAAGGCCCTGGCGCAGCGACTCACGCACCGCGCCTTCGAGATCGCGGAACGCGTCGGGCAGGCGCAGGTGCGGCTCGAGGTAGCGGTGGTTGACCGAGCGCAGCTCCCAGCTCAGTGTGCCGTGGGCGGTTGCCTGCTCGTTGCGGGCAAAGGCCGTCATGCTGTGAACCATGGGATACCTCGCGAAAGTCGGCTCGAAAAACGCAGGATTGTAGCGCAGCGCGCCTGCCCATTTCATGTGCAGGCGATCAGGCCTGCGGTCAGTCGCTGCCAATTCGGCATGTCGTCGCGGCCGACCGCCCCCTATAATGCGTGCTGTTTTCACTTAACGAAGTAGGTATCGCTCGATGAAACGTCCCAGTGGCCGCGCCGCCGATCAGTTGCGCTCGATTCGCATCACCCGCAACTACACCAAGCATGCCGAGGGTTCGGTACTGGTCGAGTTCGGCGATACCAAGGTGATCTGCACTGTCAGCGTCGAATCCGGCGTGCCGCGTTTTCTCAAGGGCCAGGGCCAGGGTTGGCTGACTGCCGAATACGGCATGCTGCCGCGCGCCACCGGCGAGCGTAACCAGCGTGAGGCCAGTCGCGGCAAGCAGGGTGGCCGCACTCTGGAAATCCAGCGCCTGATCGGTCGCTCGCTGCGCGCTGCGCTTGACATGAGCAAGCTGGGCGAGAACACCCTGTACGTCGATTGCGACGTGATCCAGGCTGACGGCGGTACCCGTACCGCCTCCATCACTGGCGCCATGGTGGCGCTGATCGACGCGCTGAAGGTGCTGAAGAAGCGTGGTTCGCTCAAGGGTGAGCCGCTCAAGCAGATGATCGCTGCCGTATCGGTCGGCATCTATCAGGGCGAGCCGGTGCTGGATCTGGACTACCTGGAAGATTCCGCCGCCGAGACCGATCTCAACGTCGTGATGACCAACGCCGGTGGCTTCATCGAAGTGCAGGGCACGGCCGAGGGTGCGCCGTTCCAACCCGATGAGTTCAACGCCATGCTGGCCCTGGCGCAGAAAGGCATGGACGAGATCTTTGAACTGCAGAAGGCCGCTCTGGTCGACTGAAACCCGTAACCGAGCAAGGAGCACCAGGATGAACGACGATATGCAAAACCCGCTTCCGACGCCCAGCCAGGAAGCGCGCCAGTGGGCCATGTTCTGCCACTTCGCCGCATTTCTCGGCCTGGTGTTCCCCTTCGGTAATCTGCTCGGCCCGCTGATCGTCTGGCAGATCAAGAAGGACTTCGACCCCTTCGTCGACGCCCAGGGCAAGGAAGCGTTGAACTTCCAGATCAGCGTGGCGCTGGCTGCGGTGGTCTGCTTCATCCTCATGGTGGTGGTGATCGGCTTCCCGCTGCTCATGCTGCTGGGCCTGGCGGCGCTGGTGCTGACCATCATCGCCGGGATCAAGGCCAACGAAGGGCAGACTTATCGTTACCCCTTCAGTTGGCGGTTAATCAAGTAATTGCATAGGAAGTGATCGGAAGGGCGACTTCTTCCGTGTCAGGGAAGGACAGGTTTGATGAATGGGCGAATGTTGGTGCTGGCGTGTTTTCTGGCAGCGCTGGTCGGGTGCGGTGACGCCGCTCGGACGCTGGCCGAGCAGGCGAAACTGCAGGCCTTGAGGATCGAGGCTGCGCAACTGCATGACGCGGGACAGTCGCGGCAGGCGATTGCCAAGTTCGAAGAGGTGGTCTATAGCTCGGCTGCAACGAATGCGGAGAAGGCCCATGCGCTTCGCTTCATCTCGCTGGGCTATTACGAGCTGAATGACTTTCCGCGCTCAGGCGAATACGCGGCCAAGGCTGCAGCCTACTATCCACAGGGTTCCTACGATTACCTGGTGAATATGGCTGACGCCGATCTGATGCAGGGCAGGGTGCCGGAAGCCGCCACCAAGCTCGAGCAGGCACATGCGCTGGAGCCCCGCGGTCTGGCAGCCAATAACGTGCTGGGCCTACTCTATCTGGGCGATAACGGCGAGCAGTACTCCGATCATCGCAAGGCGCTTGCCTATAACCAGGCTGCTTTCGAGATCGAGCCGGGTCGTATTACCCAGATCGCACTGGTGCGTAACTACCTGGTGCTAGAGGACTATGAGCAGGCTCATGTCCATCTGCTCGATCTGAGTCAGCGCTATGCCGATGATGCGTACATACGCAATCTGTTGGTGCAGGCTGAGAGTGGTTTGAAGCAGAATCACGAGTGAAAAAAAGCCGGCGTATGCCGGCTTTTTCGTACCTGTCGATCAGACGCTGAGAATCCAGTCGTAATCGACGATCAGCGGCGCATGCTGGGAGAAGCGCGGCTGGCGTGGCAGGCGCGCGCTTCGCACGCTGCGACGCATGCCCGGTGTGAGCAGCTGGTAGTCGAAGCGGTAACCCAGGTTGAGCATTTCCGCCTGCTCGTTATCCGGCCACCAGCTGAACTGGTCACCTTCGCGGCTGACTTCGCGCAGGGCATCGACATAGCCCATGTTGCCGATCACCTCATCCATCCAGGCACGCTCGGGTGCCAGGAAGCCCGGTGATTGCTGGCAGTCGCGCCAGTTCTTCACGTCCAGTTTCTGATGCGCCACGTGCAGCGAGCCACAGTAGATGTACTCGCGGCGCTTGCGCCGTTGCTTGTCCAGATAATGGGTGAAGTCGTCCATGAACTTGAATTTCTGATTCAAGCTCTCGTCGCCGTCACGCCCGCTCGGCAGCAGCAGAGTGGCGATACTTACCTTGTCGAAATCTGCCTGCAGGTAGCGCCCGTAGCGATCGGCCATCTCGAAGCCGAGGCCGCTGATCACCGCCTTGGGTTGCAATCGCGAGTAGAGCGCCACGCCACCTTGGCTGGGCACTTCACCGTCGCATGCATAGAGGAAATAACCATCCAGCTGGAAGGCTTGGTCGTCCATTTCAAAGGCGGAGGCACGGGTGTCTTGCAGGCAGATCACGTCGGCATTCTGGGCTTGCAGCCAGCTGAGCAAACCTCGCTCGGCCGCAGCCTGAATACCATTCACGTTCACACTGATGATCCGCATAAATGGCCCCCAAAAACACGTGCGTGTATGATACCCGAGCTCACCTCAATTAGCTAAATCCGTGCCGTCCGGGACTTTTTCATGCAAGCGTACCAGCGCGATTTCATTCGCTTCGCCATCGAACGCGGGGTTCTGCGTTTCGGCCAGTTCACCCTCAAGTCCGGGCGTACCAGCCCTTATTTCTTCAATGCCGGCCTGTTCGACAGCGGTCTGGCGCTGGCTCAGCTGGGGCGTTTTTACGCGGCTGCGATCGTCGACAGCGGTATCGACTTCGACGTGCTGTTCGGGCCGGCCTACAAGGGTATTCCGCTGGCGGCGACCACTGCCGTGGCGCTGGCCGAGCATCATCAGCGCGATCTGCCCTGGTGCTTCAACCGCAAGGAAGCCAAGGATCACGGCGAGGGCGGCACTCTGGTCGGTGCGCCGCTCAAGGGCCGTGTGCTGATCGTCGACGACGTGATCACCGCCGGCACCGCCATTCGCGAAGTGATGCAGATCATCCAGGGCCAGGGCGCGCAGGCCGCCGGCACCCTCATCGCGTTGAACCGTCAGGAGCGCGGCCAGGGCGAGCTTTCCGCCATCCAGGAAGTCGAGCGCGACTTCGGCATGCCGGTAGTGAGCATCGTGTCACTGCAGCAGGTACTGGAATATCTGGCAGGTGATGCTGAACTGAAGCAATATCTGCCGGCTGTCGAAGCCTATCGCACCGAATACGGAATCTAGCCCTAGCACAAGGTCGTCCTATGCCTGCACCGCTCCTGACCCGCTGTACGCTGCTCTGTAGTCTGCTGCTGCCGTTGTCCGGAGTGGCCGCCGAGCTGTATCGCTATGTCGACGACAAGGGCGTGACGGTGCTCAGCCGCCAGGGTGTGCCACCGGAGTTCATCGGCAAGGGTTATGAAGTGCTCAATGACCAGGGCCGCGTCGTGCGTGTGATTCCGCCGGCGCCGACGCCGGAGGAGTTTGCCCGCATGCAGGCGGACAAGGCGCGCGCCAGCAGCGATGCTCAGCTGCTGCGCCTGTATACCAATCTCGATGACGTCGACCGCGCCCGCGAACGCAAGCTGGCCGAGCTCGACAGCGTCACCAGCGTGGCTCGCGGCAATCTGCAGTCGGTGCGCACTCAGCAGGCCAACCTGCAGAGCCAGGCCGCCGATCACGAACGTGCCGGGCGCCCGGTGCCTGAGCATTTGCTGGTGCAGATCAATAACCTCAAGGAAGAACAGCAGCGTCTGCAGCGCGACATCGCCCGCTACAAGGAGACGCGCACCCAGGCCGAAGCGGGTTTCGCCGCTGATCGCGCACGTCTGGCCGAGCTGTTTGGCGAGCCGCAGAAAAAGCCTTAAGGCTCGGTAATTCAGCTCTGCGGCTGAGTCTTCTCGAAACTCCCGATCTTTTCTCTGAGCCACTGCGGCAGCGGCGCACTGCTGCGTGTCGCGCTGTCGGCGTGCACGTAGACGATTTCGCCGCTGGTCAGTAGCTCGCCGTCACGCCAGATGCCAAGGGCGAACGTCAGGCTGGAGCGACCCAGGCGTGCACTGCGGATGCCGATCTGTAGCTCATCGTCGAAGCGTGCCGGGGCGTGGTATTCGAGCAAGGTGCGGATGGCGAAGAAATCGCCGCCGTCCTGGGCCAGGTCACCGGGGTAGGCGACGCCGAGGGCGCGAAAGTACTCGGTGATGGCAACATCGGCGTAGGTCAGGTAGTGGCCGTTGAAGACGATGCTTTGCGGGTCGACCTCGGCCCAGCGCACGCGCAACGGATGGAAGAAGGTGAACTGGCTGGCTTCGGGCTGACTGCTCATGGGTGTTCCTTATCAGGGGTGCCTGGTGAGCGTGCTTGTAGAGGGGGATTGCCGCAAGTTCGAGTTGGCGTGCGGATGGGCTGCGATAAGGCTGCTCGATGGTTTGGGTAGGGTACGCTATGCGCACCGCTCGGGTCGCCATGCGTACATGCGTGGGGGATTCGTGGTGCCCACCGGGCACCCCGCTCCGCGCCCCGGCCTGATCGCTAGCGATCAGGCGCTCATCGGTGCAGGAAGCAGTGCTTCCAAAGGCGCGCCTCTTCGCCCCGCAAGCGGGAGAGGGTCATCAGAAGGCCGCGTTGCGGCCGCTGTTCAGGGGCGTTTGCGGTTGGTAATCAGGGTGCCGACGCCGGTGTCGGTGAAGATTTCCAGCAGCACTGCGTTGGGCACACGGCCGTCGACGATGTGCGCGGCGGTGACGCCGCCCTGCACGGCTTCCAGGGCGCACTTGATCTTCGGCAGCATGCCGCCGTAAATGGTGCCGTCAGCGATCAGGCCATCGACCTGCTCGGTCGTCAGGCCGGTGAGCACTTCACCCTGCTTGTTCATCAGGCCGGCGATGTTGGTCAGCAGCATCAGCTTCTCGGCCTTCAGCGCCTCGGCAACCTTGCCGGCCACCAGGTCGGCGTTGATGTTGTAGGACTCGCCGTCCTGGCCGACGCCGATCGGCGCGATGACCGGGATGAAGTTGCCCTTGACCAGCATGTTCAGCAGCTCGGTATTGACCCCGGTGACCTCGCCGACATGACCGATGTCGATGATCTCGGGCTGAGTCATTTCCGGCGTCTGACGGGTGACCTTGAGCTTCTTCGCGCGGATCAGGCCGGCATCCTTGCCGGTCAGGCCGATGGCGCTGCCGCCATGCTGGTTGATCAGGTTGACGATGCTCTTGTTGACCTGGCCGCCGAGCACCATTTCCACCACGTCCATGGTGGCAGTGTCGGTGACACGCATGCCATCGATGAAGTGGCTTTCGATGGACAGCCGCTTGAGCAGATCGCCGATCTGCGGGCCGCCGCCGTGTACCACCACCGGGTTGATGCCGACCGCCTTCATCAGCACGATGTCGCGGGCGAAGCCCTGCTTGAGTTCCTCGCTTTCCATGGCGTTGCCGCCGTACTTGATCACCAGGGTCTTGCCGACGAAGCGGCGGATATAGGGCAGGGCTTCGGACAGTACCTTGGCAACCTGGGCGGCGGCGTCACGCTCGAGGGTCATGCAGGGGGCTCCTGGAACAATCGATCAGAATGGTAGTTGCAGGTCGGGGGCGACCTTGAGCAGTTGGGCGCGGAAGACATCCTGGATGCGCTCCAGCTCTTCCTGGGTGTCGGCCTCGAAGCGCAGCACCAGCACCGGCGTGGTGTTGGACGCGCGAATCAGGCCCCAGCCCTTGGGATAGTCGACGCGTACACCGTCGATGCTGGTGATGTTCGCCTCGCCCCACTGACCTTCACGCTGCAGACGTTCGATCATGCCGAACTTGGTCTGCTCGGTGACCTTGATGTTGATCTCCGGCGTGGAAATATCGCTGGGGAAGGCGCTGAACACCTGTTCGGCGTTGCGTTTCTCGAGGCTGAGGATTTCCAGCAGGCGCGCGGCGCTATAGATGCCGTCGTCGAAACCGTACCAGCGTTCCTTGAAGAAGATGTGACCGCTCATCTCGCCTGCCAGCAGGGCGCCGGTTTCCTTCATCTTCTTCTTGATTAGCGAATGGCCGGTCTTCCACATCACCGGACGGCCACCGTAGCCGCTGATCAGGGGGGTCAGGCGACGGGTGCATTTGACGTCGAAGATGATGTCGGCACCGGGGTTGCGCGAGACCACGTCCTTGGCGAACAGCATCAGCAGGCGGTCCGGGTAGACGATGGTGCCGGTGTTGGTCACTACGCCGACGCGGTCGCCGTCGCCATCGAAGGCCAGGCCGAGGTCGGCGTTCTCGGATTTCACACGGGCGATCAGATCGACCAGGTTCTCCGGCTTGCCCGGGTCCGGGTGGTGATTGGGGAAGGTGCCATCCACTTCGCAGAACAGCGGGATCACGCTGCAGCCGAGGGCTTCGATCAGTTGCGGGGCGATCACGCCAGCAGCGCCGTTGCCGCAGTCGACCACCACCTTGAGCGGCTTGGCCAGGGCGATGTCGTCACGGATGGTCTTGAAGTAGCGCGGCAGCACGTCGACCTGCTGCACGCTGCCGACGCCCGTGGCCAGCTCGTTGTTGTCCAGGCGGGTCTTCAGTGCCTGGATCTGCTCGTTGGCCAGGGTGTCGCCAGCGATGATGATCTTGAAGCCGTTGTAGTCCGGCGGGTTGTGGCTGCCGGTCAGCATCACGGCCGAACGGCCTTCCAGCACGTTGGCGGCAAAGTACACCACCGGTGTCGGCACCATGCCGATGTCGGTGACTTCGCAGCCGCAGTCGAGCAGGCCCTGTACCAGTTGCTGCAGCAGTTCGGGGCCTGACAGGCGGCCATCACGGCCGACGACGACCTTGGGCTCGCCCTGGGCCAGGCTCTGCGAGCCGATGGCGCGACCGATCCAGTAGGCGTATTCGGCGGTCAGGGTGTCACCTACCACGCCACGAATGTCGTAGGCGCGGAAGATGTCGGCGGGGAGTTTCGGGGCGCTTTGGCTAGTGCTCATTGCGGGGCTCTGCTCCAGTCCCAGGAGATCCTGGTCTTCATCGAGAATGTCGATATCAAGGATATCGGTGTCCTGAAACAGCGGGTCGACCAGCTCGGCAGGTTTGCTGACCGGCTGAACGGCGGGGGCCGCGGCTGTTTCTCTAACGGCGGTATTGCTGCCTTCAGGGCTACTGCGACGCGGCAGGCGCGCCAGACTCTGGGCCAGCGTATCGAGTGCCGGTACGCTGAGGCTGAAGGCTTTGACGGTCTTGCCGGCAGAGAGTTCTTTCAGCATTTGTCCGAGCTGCTGTGCATCGCCATTGACGCGTCGCTGCAGGGCGCCCTGCACCAGAATCAGACCGATCAGGGCGCCGCCCAATGCCAGCAGGAGCGCCAGGCCGAGCATGGACGCAGGGACGCTGCCCTGTGCCAAGGCCGGACCGGGGGTAAAGCTGATCTTCCAGTACGGATTGCCGGTGGCGAAGTTCTGCGCCGCGCCCTCGCCCGCCTGGCCGCGTTGCAGCAGCACCTGCTCCGGGGTGTTGGCGAACTGCTGGATCAGCTGCACCTGGCCATATTCGGCAGGCAGCGCTGGCAGGGCGGCGAGCAGGCGTTGCAGGTCGAAGGCCAGCAGCAAGGTGCCCTGGGCCGGCTGGTTCTCGCCGACGCGCAGCACCACGGCGCTGTAGG
Source organism: Pseudomonas sp. KB-10 (assembly GCF_018221585.1). Lineage (NCBI taxonomy): Bacteria > Pseudomonadati > Pseudomonadota > Gammaproteobacteria > Pseudomonadales > Pseudomonadaceae > Pseudomonas > Pseudomonas sp. KB-10. Next base: position 57,570 of record NZ_QYYB01000012.1, on the reverse strand, counting down.
CCAGCCAGCGCTGGCCGACCCGGTAGGCTTCGACGGCAGGCTGCTGGCCGCTTTCGGCGCGGCGCAGCAGGTCCAGACCGGCGAAGTTCATCGGTGCGCTGCGGCTGGTGTTCTGTACGGCTTCGCCGCGGCGGTTGAGATGGGCGTCGATCACACCGTCCCAGTAGCTCAGGCGCCGCTCGGCCTGGTTGACCTGAAGATTGTCGCCGCTCTGCAGTGCTTGCAGCAGCTCAGGGTTGCGCGCGGCAGCGAGGCTGTCGGCCTGCATCTGCTTCAGCGCCTGTTGCACGGCGGCCGCCTGGCTGCCGCCGAGGGCCTGGGTCAGCTCGGTCTGGCGCGCCTGGCGGCTGCTGCCTTCGGCGAACCAGAGCAATGCTCCGCCTGCACCAATGCCGATCAGGGCGGCCAGCAGGCCTGGCAGCAGCGTGCCCAGCGAGGGACCGGCGGCCTTGCGCTTGGGCTGGTCCGGTACCAGGCTGGCGGCGCTATCGACTTCCTTGGCAGTACGCTTGAAGAGTTTCACGTAGGCGCTCCTCGGCGGGTCGTCCTGTGGGATATGGGTCAGTGACTACCGGAGTGGCCGAAGCCGCCAGCGCCACGTTGGGTCTCGTCGAACTGCTCGACCAGCTCGAAATGCGCCTGAACCACCGGCACCAGCACCAGCTGCGCGATACGCTCGCCGATGGCGATGGTGAAAGGCGTCTGGCCGCGGTTCCAGCACGACACCATCAGCTCGCCCTGGTAGTCGGAGTCGATCAGGCCGACCAGGTTGCCGAGCACGATGCCGTGTTTGTGGCCGAGGCCCGAGCGCGGCAGGATCATCGCGGCCAGACCCGGATCGCCGATGTAGATCGACAGACCGGTGGGGATCAGTACGGTCTGCCCCGGTTCGAGGACGATGTCCTCCTTGAGCATGGCGCGCAGGTCGAGGCCGGCGGAACCGGGCGTGGCGTATTGCGGCAGCGGGAATTCCTGGCCGAGGCGGGGATCGAGGATCTTGGCTTGCAGAGCGTGCATGGTCAGTTCTTGTTCAGTCGTTCGGCGATAAGGGTGATCAACTGGCGGGCGATCTTGCCCTTGCTGGTCTGGGCAAAGCTGATTTGCTGCAGCCCTCGGTCGATCACGGTGATGGCGTTCTCTTCACTATTGAAGCCGATGCTGGGGTTGGCCACATCATTGGCGACGATCAGGTCGAGATTCTTGTCGCGCAGCTTGCGCGAGGCGTATTCGAGCAGGTTCTCGGTTTCGGCGGCGAAGCCCACGCTGAAGGGCCGGTCGTCGCGGCCGGCGATGGTGGCGAGGATATCGGGGTTGCGCACCATTTGCAGGAGCATCCCTTCGCCGCTGCTGGGGTCTTTCTTCAATTTGTGCTGTGCGACCACTTCCGGGCGGTAGTCGGCCACTGCGGCAGCGGCGATCAGCACGTCGCAGGGCATCGCCGCTTCGCAGGCCGCGAGCATGTCGCGAGCGCTGACCACGTCGATGCGGCTGACCCGATCCGGCGTCGGCAAGTGCACCGGCCCGCTGACCAGGGTGACCTTGGCTCCGGCCTCGGCAGCGGCTTCGGCCAGGGCGAAGCCCATCTTGCCGGAGCTGTGGTTGGTGATGTAGCGCACCGGGTCGATGTTTTCCTGGGTCGGGCCGGCGGTGATCAGAACGTGCAGGCCTTCGAGCGCCTGACGCTGGAAGCAGTCGGCGGCCAGGTTGGCCAGGTCATTGGGTTCGAGCATGCGGCCGAGGCCGACGTCGCCGCAGGCCTGGCTGCCGGAGGCAGGGCCGAACAGGCGCATGCCGCGCTGCTGCAACAGCTCGAGGTTGGCCTGGGTGGCATCGTCGCGCCACATGGCCTGATTCATCGCCGGGGCCAGGGCGATCGGCGCATCGGTGGCCAGTACCAGGGTGGTCAGCAGGTCGTTGGCCACGCCCTGGGCCAGGCGCGCGATCAGGTCGGCGGTGGCCGGGGCGATGAGGATCAGGTCGGCCCAGCGTGCCAGTTCGATATGGCCCATCGCCGCTTCGGCGGCCGGGTCGAGCAGATCGAGATGAACCGGGTGGCCGGACAGCGCCTGCAGGGTCAGCGGGGTAATGAACTCGCGGCCGCCCTGGGTCATGACCACGCGGACTTCGGCGCCCTGATCCTTCAGCCGGCGAACCAGTTCGGCGCTCTTGTAGGCAGCAATACCGCCCCCCACGCCGACGATGATGCGTTTGCGATACAGCCGCTGCATAGGCTTGCCTTTTATAAACCGGTGGATGTGCGCCACGTGACCAACGCCTCCCCAGGCCGGCCCCGTGTAAAAAGATGGGCTACGATAGCACAGCGCCTATAACGGAAGCAGTGGGCGCCTGGCTCAACATGGAGGTGCCGATGAGCATTCGTGACTGGCCCGCGGCAGAGCGTCCGCGGGAAAAACTGCTGGAGCAGGGCGCGGCCTCGCTGACCGACGCCGAGCTGCTGGCGATCTTTCTGCGCACCGGGGTGACCGGCAAGAGTGCGGTGGACCTGGCGCGCTATCTGCTCAGCGAATTCGGCAGCCTGAGAGCCCTGCTGGAAGCCGATCTGGCTGGCTTCAGCCAGCACCTCGGACTCGGTCCGGCCAAGTACGCGCAGTTGCAGGCCGTGCTGGAAATGTCGCGGCGGCATCTGGCCGAGCGCCTGCGCCGCGACTCGGCGCTGGAAAGCCCGCAGGCGGTGCGCGACTACCTCAAGGCGCAACTGCGCCACGAACCGCATGAGGTATTCGGCTGCCTGTTCCTCGATGCCAAGCACCGCGTGCTGGCCTTCGAGGTGCTGTTTCGCGGCAGCATCGACAGCGCCAGCGTTTATCCCAGGCAGGTGGTCAAACGCTCGCTGGCCAACAATGCCGCCGCCGTCATCCTCACCCCATATCTTATCGCAAGTGTTTTTGTTGTCTGGCAGCAATTGGATGTGTGGAAGGCTTGATCTGCCTTGATTATAGGTAAATTTTCTCAGAAGAATCAGGTGTCACTGTTGACAGGATAAGGTTACGTGATCGCCCTTAGAACGCGAGTATTTGCGTTCAGCTTAGCGAGCGACTATCCGAGTGTTACAGCTCACGTCTGGGGCTCCAATGAGGAGCGAGATCGCAACTGTAAGAGGTGTTCTTGCCAGCCCATTAGCGTGGCTCTGGAGGAAGAAACCCCATCGTACCCAACTCTTCTGTCAAGGTACGCAGGAGCTCTTCCACGCTCATGTCCTCCTTTGCCAAGTACGTAGCCGCTACGAGCGTAACGGGGTGAGCTCCAAGCAGTTCACAGATAGCTGCAAGCTTTTCAAGTGTCGGTGATTGGAGGCCTCGCTCAAGAGCGCTTAGGTATGTTCGGCTACTGACAGTGGAGAAATCTTCCTGGGTTAGTCCTGCTGTCATTCTTGATCGTTTGAGGGCTTGCCCGAAGGCCTTATTCAGTTCCATTTGCGGTACCGGCAAAAGGAACGATAAAGCAATTGCGCACACTATAATGCTACAAGTAATAATGTGCATTTTTAAGGGGTGCGATAATGTTCCTCACGCTTGATCACGCAGAGATCCCTGTTGGAGCGCTCCTGAAGGGCGTGCATACATGGCGATACGTCGAGTACCTGGCTTCTTTCCCCTACTTTCATGTAACTGCACTTGATGTCGATGACGACCGCACTCGTCCTACGACGCTGCTCGTTTACACCGTGCATGATCTGCTGGATCTAGCAGCAGCCGAGTCGCAGGGGTGGGAAATTCAGTCTGTGCAGCTGGTAAGCCCTGGGCGAATGAACGGGACGGGCGAGTGGCAGATGGAGAAACTAAGGGAAATCAAAGGAATAGAGTTGGCCCGCGGAACCAGCTACGCCTATCTACTCTATTCTGGGGCCACTTACTTCGATCATGAGGCAACGAAAGCGCTCCCTTGGCAGAGCTGGCGGTCAATTTTCTGTTCCAAAGTCGGCGGAACCGGCCGGAAGTAGTCTGTATGAACATGCTACCCACACACTCCGATCGCATCATCCCAGCGAGTCGTGTTTCTCTGGCTCAGCATATCCCGACGCATCTCCCATGCTGGCTTTGCAGGCTGAGTATTCGCATTGGTTCCGACATCAATTCGCATGCCTAACCGACACTGATTCGCATGCAAAACCGACACAACACGGTTCTTCAAAACCGACAGCCATTCGCGCCCGTCGACACCTATTCGCATCCTCCGACAGTCCGCTTCGCCTACGCCCGGAGATATCCAGTCACTGACTTGCAGTTCCAAATGGCCTCTCGCTGATGACTGCTACCGGCCAAAAGCTGGCGATCAATGAGCCTCGTTACGATCAATGCGGTTGTATGAGGCTATCCATTTATGGCTGTCGATATAATGAAAAGCATCAATCAAGCATCCCAGTTGGGGAATGCACTAGGGGCACTGATGCAGATAGATCTATTCGGTCATGACGAAGGCCAAGCAATCCCCGGCCTCAGCTATGAGCCTGGCTTCTTAACAGAAGATGAGGAGCAAGAGCTGCTTCGCATCATTCGTACGCTTGATCTGCACCCTGTCCAGTACAAAGAATTCGAGTCCCGGTGCAAGATCATTAGCTATGGTGGGCTCTACGATTTCAGTACTAATACGGTTAAGCCAAGCGTAGAACTGGATCCTCGGTTTTATCCCATTCGCAAGCGTGTCGCAGATTGGCTCAATGTCGAGGAGCAGAAAATTGAGCACCTGCTCGTGACGGAGTACGAGCCGGGTACGCAGCTGGGCTGGCACCGCGACGTCCCCTATTACGAGGAAGTCGTGGGAATTTCCCTTGGGAGCTCCGCCGTCATCGGTTTTCGGCCCTATCCACCGAGCCAACTGACGAATCGCCATGCTGTGAAGCTAGAAGTGATCCCTAGATCGATTTACAAGATGGAAGGTCCAGCTCGATGGGATTGGCAGCATTCGGTACCGCCGGTCAAGGATCGGCGCTGGTCGATCACGTTGCGCATAAAACGCCAGCCTAACCCGCGACCTAGCATCTAATTGCGATTTACCGTGGACCAATACGCTTACATTGGTAACACTCTTGAAAGTCAGCCAGGATCTCCCGTTCGCTTTTTGAGACGGCGGGTAAGATACGGAGCTGTAGCGCTACTCGGCGTGGCAGCAACAGTCTCAGGCGTGCCGGCTGCAACGACCTTTCCACCATTCAAGCCCGCTCCTGGCCCCAAGTCGATGATCCAGTCGGCTTCTACGGCAATACGCATATCATGCTCAGCCATCAACACCGTGTGCCCGCGTTGAACCAACTGATCCAATACAGTCATCAGCCGATCCATATCGGCTGGATGGAGTCCCGATGTTGGCTCATCCATCAAATAAAGCGTTTTGGCGCGTTGGAGCTTCTGTAGCTCGTACGCCAGTTTGATCCGCTGACATTCCCCACCAGAGAGCTCAGTGGCAGGTTGCCCCAGTCGAAGGTAGCCTAGTCCAAGCGCCATCAACGCAGTTAGCGAGCGCTGAATGCCTTCATGTCCCTCAAAAACCTCGCAAGCGCCCTTCACGGTGAGATCCAGGATCTCCGCAATGGATCTACCCTGCCACTGAACAGACAGGGTCTGTTCGTTATAGCGGGTTCCTCTGCAAGCACTACAGCGTGCAGTTGCGCTGGGCATGAACATCAGCTCGATAGTAATCCTGCCTTGCCCCTCGCAAACGTCACAACGGCCCGAAGGAAGATTGAACGAGAACCTGCCGGCATCAAATCCGAGCCGTTTAGCCTGGTCAGTTTCAGCGAATAGCTTCCGTACCGTGTCGAAGAAACCAGTGTAGGTGGCCAGGTTGGAACGAGGGGTACGGCCGATAGGGCGCTGGTCAATGCGCACGAGACGCTTCACCTTTTCACCGCCTTCCACTACTACCCCTTCCACAGCGGGCGCTGACGCTGGAGCCTCTTGGTCCTCGTCAACTACGCGAGTGCTGTCGATCCGTTCGAGCAAGCTTGGTATGACCTGAGTAAGCAGCGTGGACTTTCCGGACCCCGAGACACCTGTGAGCACAGTCATACGGCCCAAGGGCAGGGAGAAATCGACCCCGTGAACGTTGTTACAAGACACTGCCTCAAGCCTAAGCCACTCTTCTGGCTCGCTTCGCCTGCGTAGCCCTGGTCCTGCCTGTTCAAAAAGATATTTCGCAGTTGAAGAGTTGCCCGCATGCCGAAGCCCGTCTGGAAAACCGCTGTAAACGATATGACCACCTTCGACACCTGGCCCGGGGCCGACGTCCACAACCCATTCCGCGCTACCGATTAGCTCTAAGTTATGTTCTACTACGAGAAGAGAATTCCCCGCGTGCAGCAGCGCTTTCAGTGGCTTCATGAGGCTTGCTACATCTCCGGGATGCAGTCCCGCGGATGGCTCGTCGAGAACGTACAGCACCCCGAATAATTTCGAGATCAGTTGCGTCGCAAGTCGAACACGCTGCAGCTCACCTGAAGACAGCATCGTAGTTTTACGCGCCAGCGACAAATGCCCGAGACCGAGGTTGGAGAGCTGCTTTGAGCGTTCACAGAGATCTGAGCTCATGCGAACAACTGCCTCGCGCAAAGCGGGCTCCTGGGGAAGATCCCGCGCGGTCTGATCCGCATAAGGCGAAAGCACCCCCTGTAACTCATCGATGGTTAGCTCGCTGAACTCAGAGATATCGTAGTTAGCGAATTTCACAGCGAGTGCTTCTGGTCTCAGGCGCTTACCCTGGCACTCCGGGCAACGCACAACCGTGATGAACCGAGACAACCTACGTTTGGCTGCATCACTACCGTTGGAGTAGCTCTGGAAAAGGTTTCTTCTCGCGCCGGTGTATGTCCCGGTGTAGTCGGGCTGCTCACCGGCTTCGATCGCGGCTTTTCTCTTGGCCCCATCTCGTCCCACATAGATCGGAACTGATGGCTGCTCGTCGGTAAAAAGGATCCAGTCGCGGTCTTTCTTCCGCAATGATTTCCAAGGCGCATCCACGTCGTAGCCTAGGGTGGAAAGGATCGAGCACAGATTCTTGGCCTGCCAACCGTTGGGCCAGCACGCAATGGCGCCCTGCCGAATCGATAGGGCATCGTTCGGCACCATTGCCTCAGCCGAGGCTTCGTGAATGACCCCGAGTCCGTGGCAGCCTGGGCAGGCACCCTGTGGATTGTTCGCGGAGAACGACTCTGCCGGCAGCATCGCAGCGCCCTCAGGTCGTTGCCCTGCACGCGAGAACATTAACCTCAGTGTGACCGACAGTCGTGTCAGGCTGCCGATGGTCGAGCGCTCTTGCGCACCAGCGCGACTCTGCTGCAAGGCTATCGCGGGTGGAAGCCCAGTGATGTCGCCGACCTCTGGAGTGCTCGCCTGATCAATCAGCCGACGAGCATGCGGCGCCACTGACTCTATGTATCTGCGCTGCGCTTCCGCGTAGATCGTATCAAACGCGAGAGAGGATTTTCCCGATCCGGAGACACCTGTGAAAACCACCAGCGAATCCCGTGGGATTGCCACAGAGACGTCCTTCAGATTGTGGGTCTGTGCGCCATAAACGTGGATGGCATGCGACTCTTCAACAAGCTGAGATTCGTTGCTAGACGACTTCATAAGATCTCCAAACGCGTTTTAAACTCGGTCGCTTACCAGTTCTTCATCTGACCATTTCGTCTAAGGATTGGCAGCACTGCTCCAATCGCGATAAGGGCCGCTGCGCAGAAAACCCAGCCAACCGAAAAGGCGCCTTCAACACCGGCTGTGGTTATCCACAAGCCGGCAATCGCAGCGCCTGCGGTGATTCCAATATTCGCGGACGATACGAATAGACTGGTGGCGAACTGGGGGGCTTCTTTGCCAGCGGTCGTTACCAAAAACTGGGTGGCCACGACGAGGCCCATCTGAACAGCACCCCATACAAGGCACAGCGCCGCCATCACGCCCAGTGATGGCTGATTGGTGAAGCTCAACAGGAGATAGGACAACCCCATCAATACTGGGTACACCATTAACGCTATCCGAACGCTGTAGGTGAGCAACCGCCCGGCAAGGTAGGTACCGATCAGCCCTCCGATGCCAAAGAGAACCATGACAAGGCTTGCTTTCTCACCTCTAAACCCTTCACTGGAAAGGTACTCGACGGTGTAGCTGTAAACGGAGTAGATGGCAGCGAACGCCAGAACACTGAACGTGATGGCCATCCAAAACGAAGAATCACGCAGGATCCTGAAACTGCTGGTGATCCTCGGCGATCGACTGCGGACTTCGGGAAGTCTTGCCAGCTGCAGGCCGAGCGCGGCAGCACCGCATACCGCAGCGCAGAAATAGAAACTCGCCTCGTATGAAATCGTCGATGCGATCAAAGTAATTACCGGGGCACCGAAGACCAAGCCTGCGCTCTCCCCCATGATCGCCATAGAGGAAGCACGGGCTGCTTGCTCGGGGGGATACAGCGAAACTGCAGTTACGAATGCGACGGAAAAAAAAGCTGACAGCATCAGCGCCGAAGGTAACCGTAACGCCATCAGCGTCGCGAAGTTAGGAGCCCATGCCGAGAGGATGCTGCAAACCGAAAACACCCCCAGCGAGAGAACGAGTACTTTTTTGCTCTCATAGCTGGACAGCCAGAGGACCATCACGGGACCGAACAAAGCCAGTACAGCAGCAAAGATCGATACCAACATTCCGGCCTCTGCGATAGAGACACCGTACCTCTCGACGATCATTGGCATGACGCCCACGACGCTGAATTCGACGGTGAACATGCCGAAGAGCCCCATCGCAATGAAAAATAATGTGAGACCTGGGCTGGCTCCCACGCTTTCTCTTGCTGGTGTTGTTCCGAGCACAGAGTTGCTGGTGTCTTGTTGAGTATTCATTGAATCGTGCATTTGATTTCCATCAGCCAAGCCGCTCCATCTGCCTCGCTGCGAGGCAAGAGAGGCCCGACGAAGTGCCCTGCATTGGTAAGGCCTCACGTTGTGATCTAGATCGCTCGAGGTAACTGGTCGCCCAACCTAACGATCTGGGAGCGATCAGGCGTCGGTTACGAAAAGCTATGGATGTTGTTCGGCCCCGCCCCTCAGGGCGGAGCTATGTGGTACCTAGGAGAGGGAGAAGAATTCCTCGAACGCAGCTGCGAGTTCCTTCGGCACCTGCTCTGGAACGTAATGGCCGCAACCCTTGAATATGACGGATTGAACATCGCCCGCGACTTTGCGCATTTCGCGTTCAACCAGATCACCGCAGGCAAGGTCACCCGCGAATGTCAGGACAGGAATGTTGATGCCGAGCTTTCCACGTTCGCGATACTGGGGAATCGCTTTTCCGATTCCGCGGTAGTAATCAAAACTACCTTTTAACGCGCCGGGCACGCGGCGCAGCATCTCGATATAGAAGTCCCGTGCATGACGCGGCATGGCACCGGGGGGACCTGCTTTGTGGTCCATCTGGGAACCAAAATATATCTCCTCTCGTCCCTCAACCAACCTTTCGTTGATGGTCGAAACACGGTTGAACATGTGGTGCCAGAGAAACTCGTTCGTCTCCTGATCGTCGCAGACAATCGGCGGGGTCTCGAACACGCCAGGGACAATAGCCTCGCCTAGCGCAACCCTGCGCACGCGGCGTGATATATCGGCAGCCATGGCGAACGCAATCCACATGCCCACGTCATGGCCGGCAAGGAAAAACTCCTCGAATCCGAACGCATCCATAAGGGCGAAAAGGTCGCCCGAAGGCGTGTCTGCATCGAAACCATCACACGGTTTATCGGACAAGCCTACCCCGCGTGGATCCACTGCAATAACGGTAAACCGCTTGCTGAGTGGCAACATCATGCCGCTCCAGGCATACCAGTTCTGAGGCCAACCGCAGATAAGCAAGAGAGGCGGTCCTTCACCTCCTACAACGGCATGCAGGCCAACTGAGCCTGTATCGACATGAATACTCTGAAACTCAGACTTGAATCCTTCAGGCAGGTACGGGACACCGGTCACCGATCCAAAGCCGCTTACGTTCGGGAATTTTGAAAACATCGTCTTAGACATAGCGATGGATCTCGCTCGTTAGGATGGGTTGAACACGAATCACTGCAAGCGCGCCTTAAGCCGCAAAGATGCAGCGCCGCTACAGAGGCGAACGCTGCATCTAGCGTGATGCGGCGGGAAGAGGGAACGGACTAGCTCGCGATCCAGCCACCGTCGACGTGAATGACTTCGCCGTTGATGTATGCAGCGCCAACGCTGGACAAGAAGTGAATGGTCGCGGCTACTTCGGAGGGTTGGCCGGGACGGCCGGCCGGTACAGCCATCTCAAGAAACTTTGCATTTGTCGCATCGTTATCTGAGCCGGTGTCAGGAATCATGTCCCCGAGGATCTCTCGCGAAGTAGCCAGAATTCCGGTGCTGATGACCCCGGGAGCCACTACGTTGGCAGTGATGCCGTAGCCGCCCAGATCGACCGCCAGGCGACGAGTCATTCCCTCCAAGCCGGCTTTGGACGCGTCGTAGGAGAGGCCATCAGGAGTGGTTCGAGTTGCCGCGATCGAACTGATAGTGATGATTCGTCCCGACTTTTGACGAACCATGGCTTCAGAAGCCGGCTTGATGACGTTGAACGCGCCGGTGAGGTTCACTGCGATGATACGATCCCATAGCTCTGGGGTGGTCTGCTCAATGCCAGCAAGACCATCGAAAATCCCGGCATTGCTGACCAAAACGTCAATCGAGCCAAATTTCTTTTCAATGTCTTCGATGGCCTTGCGGACTTTCTTCGCATCGACGACGTCGATGAGGTGGGTGGTGACGTTGTCCATACCCGAAGAGACCGCGTCGAGCCGTTCTTGAGACACGTCGAACAGGTGTACACGGTCGCCAGAAGTGGCGAATGCGTGGGCCGTGGCTGCTCCAATACCGCTACCCGCGCCGGTGATAATGACGTTGCGTGGCTTGATTGACATGACTTACTCCTCGCTAATTCGAATTGAGGGAGAAAGTCTATGGGTGTCGTTTCGCGACTAAAATAAGGCGATAATCAGTTCAGTAGTGACGTTTTGTCATGAGTCGAATCAGCGTGTTGGTGGTCTGTGTCGTTCGAATGCCTACTGCCTAGCCGCCTCGCCCAGGAGCGCAAATGAATCTGCTCGATGGAATTGAAGCTTTCGTCCATGTGGCGGATTTAGGGAGTTTTGCAAGCGCGGCAAGACACTTGGATCTTTCACCGTCTGCCGTTAGCAAGCTCGTCGGAAGAACCGAAGATACGCTCGGGACAAGGCTGCTGAACCGTAACACTCGAAGCATCAGTCTGACTCTGGAAGGAAGACTGTTCTTGGAGCGAAGTCGGGTCATCTTGCGAGAGCTCAACGCCGCGAAACTGGACATCTCGCTGGTTGCCGAGGCACCTACTGGGCAGCTGAAGATCAGCATGCCGAATATCACCTCGTTTTTTCTCCCCATAATCGGACGGTTTCAAGACGCTTATCCGGCTATAGACCTGGAACTGGACTTCAGTGACCGGGTGGTGGACGTGATAGATGAAGGTTTTGACGTGGTGGTCCGCGTGGGTCAGTTAGCTGATTCTCGCCTGACCTCGAGGCTCATCGGAAACTTCCAGATGCATCTGGTTGCCTCACCTCGCTATCTCGCACGTTTTGGAGTGCCTGGTACCGTTGAAGATCTCGCAAATCATCAATGTATACAGTACCGATATCCCACGACTGGCCGGCTGGAAACCTGGCCGAGCTTGGACACGCCAGAGAGAAATCTGAGCTTTGCAAAGCAACTGGTCTGTAACAATGCTGACGCTAGGCTGGGCTTAGCTTTGCAGGATAGGGGTATCGCTTTCATGCCCAGTTTACTTGCAGATCAATACGTCGATTCTGGCGACCTCGTTGTTGTACTAGGCCAAGCGGTGAGCACGACCTACGGTCTGCACTTGCTCTGGCCTACCAACAAACATGCAACCCCGCGTCTCCGTGAATTCATCGGCTATTTCCATCAGCATCTGTCAAAAGCGGCGAGGTATGTGTGACGGGCCGATGATCAACAGCTCAGCATTCCGTCTCGGTTCGGGAGATTTTTCTAACACGCGCTTCTTCACCACCTGCGCCGGAAGCGAATGGCTGCTTTTGGCCGGAAGCGGCCCGTCGTCACCGGCTGCAATCGGCCAAAAGTGGCCATCCGATCCGTTAATACCAACAGCTTACTCGTAGCGATCGGCAGTCCAGTCAGCATCAAATCAGATGGCGGGCTTGGTTCGTTAGCTTGGATAATCAGCGCTCTTACAACCGCCCACAAGCTAGGGATTGGAAGACACTTACCCAGTGCAAGCTCCTTTGGACGCCGGCATCGCTAGCTGTGCGAACTTGGCAAGCACGCCCCGCGTATAACGCGGTGCTGGAGGGTTCCAACGCGCCCGTCTGGCCTGCAACAGCGACTCATCCACGTTCAGTTGCAACACTTGGCGATGGGCATCGATAGTGATGGAGTCGCCTTCCTCGACCAAGGCAATGGTTCCGCCGACGAAGGCTTCAGGCGCGACGTGCCCCACTACCATGCCCCAGGTACCGCCAGAGAAACGCCCATCGGTGATCAGGCCGACACTCTCGCCCAATCCCTTGCCCACCAGTGCGGAGGTTGGCGCGAGCATTTCCGGCATACCCGGCCCACCCTTAGGCCCCAAGTAGCGCAGCACCAGCACATCACCAGCCTGAATGCTATCCTCGAGAATAGCCTGCATCGCGCTGCCTTCATCGTCGAATACACGCGCTGGTCCGGTGATGGCCGGCACCTTCAGGCCACTAATCTTGGCGACGGCACCATCGGGCGCTAGGTTGCCCTTGAGTATCGCCAGATGACCCTCAGCGTAGAGCGGCGCATGTAGCGGCAGGATGACGTTCTGATCGAGCGGTGGCTGCGCGGGAATATCCGCCAGCTCTTCAGCCAGGCTGCGGCCGGTGATCGTCAAGCAGTGGCCATGCAGAAGCCCCGCGTCGAGTAGCATCTTTAATACCTGCGGGACACCGCCGACCCGGTGCAGGTCGGTGGCGACATATTCCCCGGAAGGTTTGAGGTTGCAGATGACCGGCACCTTGCGCCGCACGCGTTCGAAATCGTCCAGCGTCCAGTGCACATCAGCGGCGTGCGCAATTGCCAGGTAATGCAAAACCGCATTGGTCGAGCCGCCTGTGGCCATGATCAGCGAGACCGCGTTTTCGATGGATTCGCGGGTAATGATGTCGCGAGGTTTGATGTCGCGCTTGACCGCCTCTACCAGCACCCGTGCCGATGCCACGGTACTGTCGACCTTTTCTTCATCAGGATTGGCCATGGTCGAGGAGTACAGCAGCGACATGCCCAATGCCTCGAAGGACGAACTCATGGTGTTGGCCGTATACATCCCACCACAAGAGCCCGTGCTGGGGCAGGCATTGCGCTCGATACCGTCGAAATCCTCTTCGCTCATGCGCCCGGCAATCAGTTCACCGACGGCCTCGAACGACGACACGATGGTCAGGTCTCGGTCTTTCCAGCGTCCCGGCCTGATGGTGCCACCGTAAACGTAGATCGCCGGCACGTTCGTGCGAGCCATGGCGATCATGCCGCCTGGCATGTTCTTGTCACACCCGCCGATGGCCATCACGCCATCCATCCACTGGCCCTGAACACAGGTTTCGATGCTGTCGGCGATGACCTCGCGGGAAATCAATGAGTACTTCATACCCTCGGTGCCCATCGACATACCGTCGGAAATGGTCGGGGTGCCGAATACCTGTGGATTACCGCCCGCCACGCGCACAGCCGCGATCGCTGCGTCGGCGAGACGCTGCAGCCCGGCGTTACAGGGGGTGATGGTCGAATGACCATTGGCGATGCCGATCATCGGCTTGTCGAAGTCGGTTTTCTCGTAACCCATTGCGTAGTACATGGATCGGTTGGGCGAGCGGGCGACGCCCTGAGTGATGTTTTTTGAGCGCTTGTTATAAGGCATGTGTGGCTCTCCGGGTGATTTCATCAGGCGACTTCGATTATGGTGAGCCGCTTAAACGCTGTGAAATATATTATTCAGGCTTCACTAATTGCTTTTGCATATATGAATATTCGTCAGATGCAGTATTTCGTCACGCTCGCCGAGGAGCTGCATTTCGGCCGTGCAGCCGAACGCCTGGGCATGACGCAACCGCCGCTGAGTCAGCAGATCCAGGCACTGGAGGAGCATCTTGGCGTTGCGCTTTTTATCCGCAGCAAACGCTCGGTGAGCCTGTCCCCTACCGCCGCACAATGGCTGCCGGAAGTGCGCCGCGTCCTAGCCGAAGTAGATGCGTTGAAGCCCTTAGCAAGACGCCTGGCAGCGGGTGAATGCGGCACCTTGTCCCTGGCGTTCGTCAGCACCGCCGACTACAACTTGCTGCCACGTGTGCTGCATGACTACACGTCGCGCTATCCCGAAGTGCAGGTCGACCTACGCGAGGCCACCAGTGACGTGCAGATCGCGGCGCTGATGGAACGACGCATCGACGCCGGCATGATCATTCCACCTCGCATCGAGCTGCCGCCCTGTCTGTCGTATCTGCCCCTGTTCGAGGAACCCTTGGTCGTGGCAGTGCCTCAGCAATGGCAGGCCTCAGGCAAGATTGCCCCAAGGCAGCAGCAGATCGACATCGCCAGCCTGATGGACGAGCCACTGATCTGCTTTCCGCAGGAAAGCGCACCGGCACTGTATGAGATGATCCGCGGCTATTTCAGCCGCCAGGGACTCACACCCCGCCAGGGCCAACAGGCAATTCAGATGCAAACCATTGTCAGCCTGGTATCTGCCGGCATGGGGATGGCGCTGGTACCGGCCTCGCTGAGAAACCTGCAACGTACCGGCGTTCTCTACCTCCAGCTACAAGGTGGCATACCCACACTGGAAACCGGGCTGGCCTGGAACCGGCAGAGGGTTTCGCCCGCCCTGCAACGCTTGATCGAGAGCGTTACGACCCTTACGGCCGATCAGCCGAACTAAATACTAAACCGCCGGGTCCCTTACCGACTCCGGCGGTCGCAACGATCGCTCCCCTTATACGAAGAACGTTACCAGCAGGCCCGAAAGCAGCAGAATGAACGCGCCGCCCAGTCGCGAACTGATCTGTGCGAAGGGCATCAGGTTCATGCGCTTGGCCGCGGAGAGCACAGCCACATCACCGGTGCCGCCCATGTTCGCCATGCACAGGCCGGCGGTAATGGACGATTCGATCGGGTAGAAGCCCACCAGTTTGCCCACTAGGCCAGCCCCCAGAGCTGCACCGACCACAACGGCGAGCACGATGGCGACGTAGGTGATGCTCAGCGCATCGATCACAGTTTGCAGATCGGTATAGGCGATGCCGATACCGAACAACTGCGCCAAGGTCAGGTTCTTCGCCACGAAGCTCAGCCACTGCGAGGATGAGTCCGTCACCAGGGTCGGCACCAGATTGGCGATCTTCGCCACGGCCACCAGAATGATCATCAGCGCATAGGGATGCAGCGGAATGAAGGCGCCCAGCACCGAGCCGGCAAGATAGAAGGCAGCCGCAATCATCATGCCGATGCCCATCTTGCCCAGGTCCAGCCTCTGGGCTTTCTCCTCGATGCTCACGCCTTGCATGATCTGACCCTGGCCGCTGAGGCTAGGGAACTTGTCCGCTACCCTGGCCAAGACGCTGGCCAGCACGATGGAGAATACGTTGCCCAATGCCAAGGCCGGCACAAGCAGCGAAACGTAGTAGCTGGCAGGCTGTCCCAACAGTTGCTCATACACCTGACTCATGGGAATGGCGCCCGCCCCCATACCGCCGCCCATGATCGGCAGGGCAATCACCAACACGGCGTCCTGTACCGTGAAACCGAATGCCGCGCCGACCACGATGGCCAGCAAAATGGCGCCCGCGGTGGCACCGATGATCGGTACGAAATAGCGCATGCCGATCTTCACCAGCGCCTTGGAGTCCATGCCGAGGATGCTGCCGGCGATCAGGGCGACGATGTAGAAGTTGAGGAATTCCCCTCCTTTCATGAAAGTCGTGATATCGCTGATTACCGGCTTCGGTAGCAGTTCCAGATAGACGATCGCGGCGGCGCCGAATATCGCCAGGATCACGCCGCCGCCCAGATAGCTGCGCACGATAGGCAGTCGATCACCGATGAAGCCGAGAATCTCGCCCAGGACCAGCATCACCATCAGGCTGCCGATCAGACCGGCCGGCAGCACATTCAGGTAAACCGCCGCCAGTAGGACGGCGGTAATGAGGGCGAAGATGGGCCAAGGCAGGCCATACAGAGTTACAGCGGATTTCACCTGCGGCGAAGCCACGTGACTGGAGTTACCAGCCCGCTCAACGGAATTATTCATGATTCACCTGTTTCAGCTTGAAAGGTGCACGAGGCACTCAGCGGAGGACGTCCAGAGACGCAACGGAGAGGCCTGATGCAGGAAAGCAGGCGCAGACGGGGTAAAGCTTCAGGCCACGGAGCGTGTGCATTTTCGTGTTTCCTCTGGTTGTTCTTGTGTGAGGATTTTTTGGGCCGGACGCCTATGGATACGTCCAGTTACGCTCATGCTATATTTCGCCCATCGTGTAAAAAATGGGTGAATCATGGGGCCTGTGAACACAGTTCGTGATCAATTGCCGCTCCCTGAAGACTTGCGTGTTTTCCTCACGGTCATCCGCAAGCAGAGCTTCGCCGGCGCGGCGGATGAGCTGGGCGTATCCCCGGCCTACATCAGCAAACGCGTCCAGATACTCGAAGGCGCCCTCAAGGCGCGGCTGCTACATCGCACTACCCGACGTATCGCGCTGACCGAAGATGGCGAACGTGCTCAGCGCTGGGCGGTGCGGATCCTCGGAGATCTGGACGACCTTTTCGACGAGCTCTCGCAAGCCAGACAGACCCCGCGTGGGCTGTTGCACATCAGCAGTTCGTTCGGTTTTGGCCGCAACCATGTGGCCCCGGCCATCTCATTGCTGGCCGAGCGTTATCCCGAACTGGAGATTCGTCTCGAGGTGTTCGACCGCGTCGTGGATCTGGTGGGGGAAGGTTTCGATCTGGAGATTCGCGTCGGCGACGACTTGCCAGGCCAGCACATCAGCAAGCGCCTGGTCACCAACAAACGCATTCTCTGCGCGACACCGGAGTACCTTAAGCGACGCGGTGTGCCTCGCAGCCTGGAAGACCTTCAACGCCACGATTGCCTCGTGCTAAAGGAACGCAACAACGTGTTCGGCGTGTGGAATCTGGATCGTGGCGGTAAGCAACAAAGCGTCAGAATCAGTGGGCCACTGTCATCCAATAACGGAGAAATCGTGCTGCAGTGGGCACTCAATGGGCGCGGGATCCTTCTGCGCTCTCTCTGGGATGTTAAACCTCTGCTGGACAGCGGCGAGCTGGTACAGATACTGCCGGAATACAGCCAGAGCGCCAACGTCTGGGCCGTTTACCCCACCCGGCTTTCCAACTCGGCCAAGCTGAGGGTATGCGTCGAGTTTCTGACCGAGCATTTTCGCGCCATTTCCCTGTAGGCCTGTCCTGTCAAAGCTTTAGGGTGGGGCCTCTCAGGCCCGACGCTGACTCACTTAATGGGGCCTGATGGGTATTAGAGCGGGCACCCCTTGCTGCGCAGCAGGGCATCGAAACGCGCAGGGTCGAGCGTTCCTTCCTCGATGGCTCGCATGATGCTCGCCTCTCTGTCCAGTAGCTCGCTGCATCGCGCATGCACCGCGGGTAATTCAACTGCAGAAACCGCTACGACGCCGTCGGTATCGCCAATCACCAGATCCCCCGGGCTGACCACCAACCCCGCGCAAGAAACCGGTACATTGATCTCCCCGCCACCATCGGTGCTCGGCCCCCGGTGCACACAGCCCAATGCAAAGACGGGCAAATCACCCTCAAGCCACTCGTCGTGGTCACGTATGGCGCCGTTGACGACGATACCGGCAATGCCCGCCTTGATCGCCATCGCCCGCATGATGCCGCCAACGACTGCGCGCGTCAGATCCGCACTGCTGTCGATGACCAGCACGTCTCCCGGCTGCGCCAATTGAATGGCTTTGAGGATCATCAGATTGTCACCGGGCCTGACCCTGACCGTGAGCGCCTGCCCACAAAGATGACGGGTGCCATGATAAGGCTTCAGGCCAAGGCCTCCGACATTACGCCCCAGGCAGTCGCTGAGGATGGCACTTGGCATGCCACGAAAGGCCTCAAGCCAATGCGTATCCAGTTCTGCTGCGCGGGGGTTGATCATGTAGCCGGCTGGCCATTGTTGATTTTGCGCTACTTCGAGCATCGATATGTCTCCAGGCCAGGCCCATAAGAACCCGGCCGGTTTCCAGTCAAAGAGTTCAGGCGAGCCAGGGATTGGCCTGCAGGTGCCGGGCTTCAAATGCCTTGATCTGTTCGGTGCGCTGCAACGTGCTGCCGATGGCGTCCAGACCACGCATGAGCGCGTCCTTGCGCAGCGTGTCGATGCTGAACGCGATGCTGCGCCCGTCTGCCAGGGAGATGACTTGCTCGGCCAGATCGACGTCGATGACGGCGCTTTGCGCTTCGGCGACCATCGCACCCAGCACTTGCAGCTCGGCCTCGCTCAGCTGGATGAGCAAGACGCCGTTTCGCTGGCAATTGTCGAAAAAGATACCGGCGAAGCTGGTGCCGATGATGGCGCGAATCCCCAGTTGCTTGAGCCCCCAGACAGCATGCTCACGGCTCGAGCCACAGCCGAAGTTCGGCCCGACGACCAGAAAGCTGGATTGATTCCAGGGCGCCTGATTGAGCACGAACTCAGGATTGGGGCTGCCGTCCGGCAAAAAGCGCAGATCAAAGAACACGCCACGATCCAGGCCGTTGCGGTCGATACCCTTGAGAAATTGCTTGGGCATGATCACGTCGGTGTCGACGTTGGCAGCGAGAAACGGTGCGGCTACACCGCTGACAGTAGTGAATGGCTGCATCTCAGGCCTCCAGCGACAGGGTACGGACATCGGTCAGGCGGCCACTGACGGCAGCAGCCGCGACCATGGCCGGGCTCATCAGGTGCGTACGTGCCCCCGCGCCCTGGCGTCCTTCGAAATTGCGGTTGGTGCTCGAGGCGCAACGGTCGCCGGGCGCCAGCACGTCATCGTTCATCGCCAGGCACATGGAGCAACCGGACTGGCGCCATTCGAAGCCCGCGTCCTGGAAAATCTGCGCCAAGCCTTCGGCTTCCGCCTGGTCACGCACCTGCGTCGAGCCGGGCACGATCATCGCGCGCACGTTCGCCGCGACCTTGCGACCTTGCACCACCCGCGCAGCGTCGCGCAGGTCTTCGATGCGGGCATTGGTGCAGGAACCGATGAACGCGTGGCTGATGGCTATTTCAGTCAGCGGCGTTCCGGGCTCGAGGCCCATGTAGCGCAGGGCACGCTGCAGATCCATGCGGCGGATCGCATCGGGCTCGTTCGCCGGGTCGGGTACGCGGGCGCCGATGGGCGCGGCCTGATCGGGGCTGGTGCCCCAGGTCACCATGGGGATCAGCTCGCTGGCATCAAGCTCTACTTCCTTGTCGAACTGTGCGCCCGGATCGCTGTAGAGCGCCTTCCACTTCTCCAACGCCTGATCCCACAACGCGCCCTTGGGTACGCGAGGCTTGTCCTTGAGATAGGCGTAGACCTTCTCGTCCGGCGCCATGAACGCGCCGCGTGCACCAGCTTCTACCGCCATGTTGCAGATGGTCATGCGGGCTTCGACGCTGAGCGACTCAATGGTGCTACCGGAGAATTCGATGGCGTATCCCGTTGCCCCGGAAGCACCGATGCGCTGAATCAGCGCCATGATGATGTCTTTCGAGGTAACGTCCGCTCCCATCTCGCCCTGAACGGTCACGCGCATGGTTTTCAGACGCTTGTAGACCAACGTCTGGGTAGCCAGCAGGTGTTCGATCTCGGATGTGCCGATACCGAAGCCGAACGCTCCCAGTGCACCGTAGGTGGTCGTGTGGCTATCCCCTGCCGCTACCATCATACCGGGCAGGATGAAGCCCTGCTCGGGGGCGACCACGTGCTCGATCCCCTGGCGCTTGTCCAGCACGTCGAACAGCTCGATACCGAAGTCGCGGCAGTTTTCTTCGAAGTACGACACTTGCAGGGCACCGCCAGCGTCCGGCATAGCGGCGATACGCTCCGGGGCAGTCGGGTTGACGTGATCAACGACGCACAGCGTGGCCGAGGGACGCCAGACTTTTCTGTTGGCTTCGCGCAGGCCACTAAACGCCTGCGGACTGGTGTATTCGTTAGCGACCTGCCGATCGATATAGAGCAGCACATGGCCCTGATCATCCAGGGTGCAGACCGTATGGGAATCGATGTGCTTATCGTAGAGTGTTTTGGGCTGGTTCATTGGGCGGTTCTCGCTTGTGCTTGTTATGCGAGTGTCCTGAGACATCACGGTGGCTTTGCGCTAGGCATGCCACACAAGAATATTGAATGCGATACGTAACTCAATCTCTCAAAAGAGTTTCCGAAATACACGATTCGTGAACAAATAATGACCAGTTGCCCGTCGTCATTGGCTCCAGCTGACCGGTTTGCGACCACAGAACTGGAGAGCGCGGTTCGATAGCAGGGAATTGAGGTCGATTAGCTCTAGAAATGGCGAATAGACCGCGGAACGGCGGCTCGAACGACTGCAATTGGCCGGATAGCGACGGTCTGGCTTTGGCCGTCGCTATGCTTTGTCAGACTTCGCTCTGTTCCGCCATTTCCAGGGCATCGTCAACTTCGATTCCCAGGTATCTGACGGTGCTTTCAAGCTTCGTATGGCCAAGCAGGAGTTGGACTGCCCTCAAGTTCTTCGTTCTGCGATAGATCAGGGATGCCTTTGTACGCCTCATCGTGTGGGTGCCGTACATGGCCGGGTCAAGGCCAATGGCTGTCACCCAGGCTTTGACGATTCGAGCGTATTGCCTGGTGGATAGATGGTCTGAGGTGTGCAGCCTGCTCGGGAAAAGGCAGTCCTGGCTACGGAGCTGGGCTTGGTGTATCCAGGCGGCGAGAGCAGACCGTGTTTGCTCAGTAATTTCGAACTGCACTGGTCGCTTCGTTTTCTGCTGCATAACCATTGCTCGTGATGACACATGCTCGCCATGAGCAACGTCGCATACACGGAGCTTGGTTAAGTCGCAGGCTCGAAGCTTGCTGTCGATGGCCAGATCGAACAAAGCCAGATCCCGGGTTCGTTCTGCAAGCTGAAGCCTTACTCGGATGGCCCAGATATCTCTCAGCCGGAGCGGGGTTTTCTGTCCGACCAACTTTCCTTTGTTCCAGGGCCGGCGGGTGCAGGTAGCAGTGATGTTCATGGCAAGTCCTCCACATGTGGGAGGACAAGCATGGCTAGCCTGAGAAGTGGTCGCTAACCGGCCAAAAGCGGGCATTGGGTTAAAAGGCTATGTCTGAGCAACCGGCTTGCTTACCGGCCAAGAAATAATGAACAAGCTCCCCGCTCCAGAGGCCTGGCATATCGCATGACCACCATGAGCCTCTGCGATGGCTTTGACCACCGCTAGCCCTAGGCCGCTGCCGCCGCTCTTGCGCGAGCGCGACGGGTCGCCACGGCGAAAGGCTTCGAAGATATCTGCGGCCAGTGCGTTGTCGACGCCGGGACCGTCGTCTGCCACGCTCAGTTGGCAGCTGTCGCCGACCTGTTCCAGGCGCACTCGCAGGTTGCCTGGATCGGCATGGCGCAGGGCGTTTTCCAGCAGCGCCATGAGGGCCTGGCGCATGCGCAGCGCATCGCACTCCACTCGCAATTCGGCGTCCAGTTGGTTATGCAGGTGAAAGCCCTTGGCGGCCAGGGGGGCGGCGAAGGCCTGCAGCACGCTGCCCAATTCATCGGCCAGGTGCACACGGCTCCGTTGCACTTCCAGATGGCCGCTGTCGTTGAGGCTCAGCACGCGCAGGTCTTCGATCAGGTGGTTGAGGCCCTCCACCTGGCGCAGCAGTCCCTCGAACAGCTCGTTGCTGGGGCTGAACACGCCTTCGGCCAAGCCTTGCAGGCGTCCGCGCAGAATGGTCACCGGGGTGCGCAGTTCGTGAGCGATGGCGGCGTTCCAGAACTCGCGCTCGCGGGTCATGCTCTGCAGGCGCTCGGCCATGGCATTGAAGTCACGCACCAGTTGCGCGGTCTCGCCCATGGCCTGATCGTCCAGTGGCGCGCGGGCGTCGAGCTTGCCCTGAGCCACTTCACGCAGGCTGTGTGCCACGGAGTTCAGTGGGGTGATCAGCCGTCGCGACAGGCGCACGGCGAAGAATACCGCCAGGCCCAGGGCCGCGATGGTGGTGCAGCCGATCCAGATCATCTCCACCCGCGAAGGCATCCAGGTTTCGGAGATGCTGTCCGGCAGGTAGGCCATCGCGATGGCGTAGAACACGTAGGAGCCGAACACCGCGATGAAAATGATGCTTAGCGCCATCACCGCCAGGGACTGAATGAATTGCCGGCGCAGGCCCGGAGTCGGCTTCATGATTCGGTGCCGAAGCGATAGCCCACGCCCCAGACACTGGTCGGTACGCCCTGGATATCGAGGGCTTCGAGTTTCTTGCGTAGCTTGCTGATGTGGCTGTCCACGGTGCGCTCCTGGGTGTCGCCCTCGGGCAGGCAGCTCTCCAGCAGTTCGGCGCGGCTGAACGCCCGTTTAGGTGCGCGCATTAGGCAGGCCAGCAGCTTGAACTCAGTCAGGGTCAGGTCCAGCGTGTGGTGCTGACCATCACGCTGCACGCTGGCTTCGTGGCTGTCCAGGTCGATCTGGAATGCACCGACGCGTAACACCTGGATGGCTGCAGGTGCGCTGGCCCGCGTACGCCGCAGCACCGCCTGCACCCGCGCCACCACCTCGGCCGGGTTGAAGGGTTTGACCACGTAATCGTCGGCGCCCAGGCGTAGCCCCATCAGCTTGTCGATGTCTTGATCGAGCGCGGTGAGCATGATCACCGGCGTATCGCCGCGGGAGCGGATTTCGCTGAGCACCTTCCAGCCATCGACGATGGGCATCTGCACGTCGAGCAGCAGCAGATCCGGCTTGAGCGCCTGGTGCATGGCCAGCGCCTGCTGGCCGTCGCTGGCGTGCTGGGTGCGCAGGCCGCTGCGTTGCAGGTAGGCGATGAGGATGTCGGCGATCTCGGCTTCATCCTCGGCGATCAGTACCAGTGCCGTGGCGGGGGATGCGGGGCTGGTGCGCGCGTGGGGATCGGACATGGACAGGCTCGCAGACGGTGGTTGCGAATGTTATCGCGGCCTCCATGCTTTCTCCACAAAGCCTCGAATCATTCGCAACAGCGCTGTTCCAGACTGCAGCCTCGATCAGCTCCCGGTAGTCATCAGGTTACCGGAGCGCAGTGGGCAACGAGGAGTGGGTTATGGGCAGCAAACAGCGGCATCTGAGTATCGTGCTCGCAGGGCTCGCCGTGTTGGGACTGGCAGGGTGCGATTCGGCGCCAGAGCAAAGCGAAGCGGCCGCGCCGCTGCAGGTGTCGGTGCTGACGCTTGAGCCGCACGCACTGGCGGTCAGCGAGGATCTGCCAGCGCGTGTGGCCGCCGTGCGCAGCGCCGAGATTCGCGCGCAGATCGGCGGCATCGTGCAACGCCGCCTGTTCGAGCAGGGCGCCGAGATCGAGGCCGGCGCCATGCTGTTCCAGATCAACCCGGCGCCGTTCAAGGCCGAGGTCGACAGTGCCGCTGCTGCCTTACAGCGCGCCGAGGCGACCCTGGCGCGGGCGCGGGTGCAGGCCGAGCGCCTGAGCCCGCTGGTGCAGGCCGAGGCAGTCAGTCGCCAGGTGTATGACGACGCCGTGGCGCAGCGTGAGCAGGCTGCCGCCGATGTGGCTCAGGCCAAGGCGACGCTGGCGCGGCGCAAGCTGGATCTGCAATTCGCCAGTGTCGAGGCGCCGATTGCCGGGCGCATCGACGAGGCGCTGGTCAGCGAAGGCGCGCTGGTATCGCCCACCGATACCACGCCCATGGCGCGCATCCAGCAGATCGACCAGGTGTACGTCGACGTGCGCCAGTCCGCCTCGATACTGGACACACTGCGTCAGCAGGCCGGCTCGGCGACACCGGAGTTGAGCGTCGACATCCTCGGCAACGACGGCAAGCCGCTGGGCATGCGTGGGCGCATCCTGTTCTCCGGTATCGAGGTGGATGCCGGCACCGGCGACGTGCTGCTGCGCGTGCTGGTGGACAACCCGCAACGCCGCCTGCTGCCTGGCCTCTACGTGCAGGCGCGGATTCCCCGTGCCCATTATTCCGCCGCACTCAGCGTGCCGCAGCAGGCGGTGAGCCGTACAGCGGGCCAGGCCAGCGTGTGGGTGGTCGATGCCCAGGGCCAAGTAGGCCAGGTGCCTGTCGAACTCGGTGAGTTGGTGGAGCACCGTTACCGCGTGGTGTCCGGGCTCAGTGCCGGGCAGCAGGTGGTGGTTGAGGGTATCGAACGCCTGAGTCCCGATGCCCAGGTCGCCACACGCCCGTGGCAGCCCGCCGCCAACGGCGAACGCCTCAGCGCCGTCGCGCGCTGAGTTCGGAGAGATCGTCATGCCGCAGTTCTTCATCAATCGCCCGGTGTTCGCCTGGGTCATCGCCCTGTTCATCGTGCTGGTCGGCGTCATCGCCATTCCGCAGTTGCCCATCGCCCGCTACCCGTCGGTGGCGCCGCCGTCGGTAACCCTCTACGCCACCTACCCGGGGGCCACCCCGCAGACGCTCAACGACTCGGTGGTGAGCCTGGTCGAGCGCGAGATGTCGGGGGTGAAGAACCTGCTGTACTTCGAGTCCTCGGTGGACACCTCGGGCACTGCGCAGATCACCGCCACCTTCAAGCCGGGTACCGACGCGGAGCTGGCCCAGGTGGACGTGCAGAACCGCATCAAGGCGGTGGAGCCGCGCCTGCCCCAGGTCGTGCGGCAGAACGGTCTGCAGGTGGAGTCCGCCGCCTCGGGCTTTCTGATGATGGTGGGCATGACCTCGCCCAACGGTCAGTATGACGAGGTGGCGCTGAACGACTACCTGGCGCGCAATATCGTCCAGGAGCTGCGCCGTATCGACGGGGTGGGGCGCGTGCAGCTGTTCGGCGCCGAGCAGGCCATGCGTGTCTGGGTCGATCCCAACAAACTCACCGCCTATGGCCTGACCATGAACGAGCTGGCCCAGGCCATCGAGCAGCAGAATGCGCAGATCGCACCGGGGCGTATCGGTGACGAGCCAGCATTGCCGGGCCAGCGTCTGACCGTGCCGCTGACCGTGCAGGGGCAACTGAGCACGCCGGAGCAGTTCGCTGCCGTGGCGCTGCGCGCCGGTGCCGATGGTGCCAGAGTGGTGCTCGGCGACGTGGCACGCATCGAACTGGGCGCGCAGTCCTACGCCTTTTCCAACCGCGAGAACGGCGTGGCGTCGACCAGTGCGGCCATCCAACTGTCGCCCGGCGCCAACGCCGTACGCACCGCCTCAGCCGTGCGCGAGCGCCTGGCCGAGCTGGCGCCGAGCATGCCGGCGGGCATGGCCTACTCGGTGCCGTTCGACACCGCGCCCTTCGTCAAAGTGTCCATCGAGAAGGTGATCTACACCCTGTTCGAGGCCATGGCGCTGGTATTCCTGGTGATGTTCCTGTTCCTGCAGAACCTGCGCTATACGCTGATCCCGGCCATCGTTGCGCCCATCGCGCTGCTCGGCACCTTCGCGGTGATGCTGCTGGCCGGCTTCTCAATCAACTCGCTGACCATGTTCGGCATGGTTCTGGCCATCGGCATCATCGTCGACGACGCCATCGTGGTGGTGGAGAACGTCGAGCGGCTGATGGCCACTCAGGGGCTGTCGCCGAAGGAGGCGACTCGGCAGGCCATGCGGGAAATCACCGGGGCGGTGATCGGCATCACCCTGGTGCTCACTGCCGTGTTCATCCCGATGGCCTTCGGCAGTGGCTCAGTGGGGGTGATCTATCAGCAGTTCACCCTGTCGATGGCGGTGTCGATCCTGTTCTCGGCCTTCCTCGCCCTGAGCCTGACACCGGCGCTGTGCGCCACGCTGCTGCGCCCGGTGAGCACGGATCATCATGCCAAACGCGGCTTCTTCGGCGCCTTCAACCGCGCCTTCGAGCGCCTCACAGCGGGCTATGGGGCACGGGTGGCGCGCCTGGTCGGGCGCAGCGGGCGGATGATGGTGGCCTTCGCCGTGCTCTGCGCGGTGCTGGCCATCGCGGCCGCGCAACTGCCCTCGTCCTTTCTGCCCGAGGAGGATCAGGGCTACTTCATGACTTCCATCCAGTTGCCCACGGGTGCCACCAGCGAGCGCACGCTGGATGTGGTCAAGGCCTACGAAGCGCACGTCGCCTCGCGCCCTGGTCTGGACGCCAACCTGGTGGTGCTGGGCTTCAGCTTCGCCGGCTCCGGCCCCAACGCCGCCATGGCCTTCACCATGCTCAAGGACTGGGATCAGCGCGAGGGCGCCACGGCTGCCGACGAGGCGGCGCTGGCGCAGCAGGCCATGGTCGATAACGTCGAAGGCACGGTGATGAGCCTGATGCCGCCGGCCATCGACGAGCTGGGCACCTCCTCCGGCTTCACCCTGTTCCTGCAGGATCGCGCCAACCGGGGTGAGGCCGCACTGCTGGCGGCGCAGGCACAGCTACTGGAACTGGCGGCGCAGAGCGAGGTGGTCAGCGATGTCTACCCCGATGGCCTGCCACCCGGCGAGAGCATCCGCCTGGAGATCGACCGGCAGAAGGCCGAGGCCATGGGCCTGTCCTTCGCGGCGGTGAGCAGCACGCTGTCGGCGGCCATGGGCTCGTTGTACGTCAACGATTTCCCCAATGCCGGGCGCATGCAGCAGGTCATCCTGCAGGCCGACGCCCCGGCGCGCATGCAACTGGACGATGTGCTCGGCCTGCGCGTGCGCAATACCAGTGGCGGCATGGTGCCGCTGCGCGAGGTGGTGACGCCGGTGTGGAGCGAGTCGCCGCAGCAGATGATGCGCTTCCAGGGCTTTCCCGCCGTGCGACTCGCCGGCGGCGCGGCGCCTGGTGTGTCCAGCGGTGCGGCGATGGCCGAGATGGAGCGCCTGGTGGCGCAGTTGCCGCAGGGCTTCGCCGTGGCCTGGACCGGGCAATCGCTGCAGGAGCATCAGTCGGCAGCGCAGGCGCCACTGCTGATGCTGCTTTCGGCGCTGGTGGTGTTCCTGGTGCTGGCGGCGTTGTACGAGAGCTGGTCGATCCCGCTGTCGGTGATGCTGGTGGTGCCGCTGGGCCTGCTCGGTGCGGTGGCCGCGGTGATGCTGCGTGGCATGCCCAACGACGTGTTCTTCAAGGTGGGGATGATCACCATCATCGGCCTGTCGGCGAAGAACGCCATCCTCATCGTCGAGTTCGCCCGCCAGTTGCATGGCGAGGGGCGTACGCTGATCGACGCCGCCGTGACCGCCGCACGCCTGCGCCTGCGGCCGATCCTGATGACGTCGCTGGCCTTCACCCTCGGCGTGGTACCGCTGATGCTCGCCTCCGGCGCCAGTGCCGAAACTCAGCATGCCATCGGCACCGGGGTGTTCGGCGGCATGCTCAGCGGCACCCTGCTGGCGGTGTTCTTCGTGCCGGCCTTCTTCGTTTTCGTCATCGGCACCCAGGAGCGTTTCAGCGCCTGGCGTGCGCAGCGTGGCCGCGCCGCGCTGAGCCAGGAGAACCCCTGATGCGTCCGTTACTGACCCTGCCGCTGCTCATCTGCCTGAGCGCCTGCTCGCTGACGCCGACCCTGGAGCGCCCGGCCGCACCGGTGCCGACGAGCTTCCCCATGGCTGCTGCCGCACCGGCCACGACGCTTTCGGCCAGCACTGTGGGCTGGCACGCGATGTTCGGCGACCCGCGCCTACAACGGTTGATCGACCTCGCGCTGGCCAATAACCGTGACCTGCGGCTGGCAGCGCTGAACGTCGAGGCGGCGCGAGCGATGTTCAATATTCAGCAGGCTGCGCGCCTGCCCTCGGTGTCGCTCGACGCCAGTCACACGCGCGAACGGGCCCTGGCGCAGGGAAATGCTGGCGAATCGCGCCGCGAGGTGAATCGCCAGATCGCGGTGAATTTCGGTAGCAGCGCTTTCGAACTGGATCTGTTCGGCCGTGTACGCTCGCTGTCCGATGCGGCGCTGGCCCTTTATCTGGCCAGTGAGCAGGGCCGCGATGCCGCGCAGATCGCTCTGGTCGGTGCAGTGGCCGAGGCCTTCTTCGCTCAGCGTCTGGCCGACGAGCAACTGCAACTGACCGAACGCACCCTGGCCGATTGGCAGCAGTCGTTGGAACTGGCTCGCCTGCTCAAGCAGGCCGACCAGAACAGCAGCCTGGACATGGCCCAGGCCGAAGGGCAAGTGGCCCTGGCCGAAGCGGACCTGGAAGCCCGCCGACGCGCTCTGGCGCAGGCGGACAACGCCCTGCAATTGCTGGTGGGTAGCGAGCTGCCGGGCGATCTGCCCGCCGGCTTGCCATTGGAGCGCCAGTCGGTGATTGCGCCACTACCGGCGGGGTTGCCAGCCGACCTGCTGCTGAACCGGCCGGACCTGCGCCAGGCCGAGCAGACGCTGATCGCCGCTAATGCCGACATCGGTGCGGCGCGGGCTGCGTTCTTCCCGCAGATATCCCTGACCGCCTCCTTTGGTTACGCCAGCACCTCGCTCGGTGGGCTGTTCGACCCAAGCCGCCAGGTCTGGCGCTTTGCGCCGCAGATCTCGCAGCCACTGTTCCAGGCTGGGCGCCTGCGCGCCGAACTGCGCCTGGCCAAGGTGCGTAAATCCGAGGCGGTGGCCCAGTACGAGCGCGCCATCCAGGGCGCCTTCCGTGAGGTGGCCGATGCCCTGGCCGGGACGGCTACGTTCGACCGCCAGATCGAGGCGCAACTGCGTGCGGTGAGCGCGGCCGAACGACGCCTGACGCTGTCCGACCTGCGCTACCGCGCGGGCGTCGATGGTCGTCTGGAACTGCTCGACGCCCAGCGCCAATTGCAAGCCGCGCGGCAGGCGCTGCTGGAGCTGCGTGGTGCTGAGATCGCCAACCGGGTGGCGCTGTACAAGTCGCTCGGTGGCGGCCTGCACGCACGTGATGTGGCAGAGATTGTCGCTGTCAGAGCGGCTCAGGCCACTCAGTATCGACCTGACGGCATCGTCCATTGCGATCATGGCCTCGGTGGGTGCCAGTAAGGGCGGTGCGGCGGGCTCGTTGGAAGCCTCTGCGTACGAGTTGGGCACAGGCCTCGGGATCAGCTGCTTCGGCGTATTCATGTCCAATATATTTAGCCGCACGATCTCACTATCTGTGGATCTTGCTAAACCACTAGCAGAACGTTCGAGGATTCCATAATGATCAAACTCCTGAAAGCTAACGTAGACACTCTCAGCGAGTTTAAAACTGCTCTCCAGGACTCGTTCCGAGTGGCGGCAGAAGCTGACTTAGGTCAGCCGCTTGAGGAGCCCATTCCTTCTGATGAGGACATAGAGCAGTCCATCGCTGTTGATGGAGCTGCTACGTACTGGATCATGGCAAACGATCAGCGAGTCGGTGGCGCAGTTTTGGTAATTGATGAAATAAGCAATCTAAACTCACTGTCCTTCTTCTTCATTTCTACCGGCCAGCAGAGTCGCGGGCTAGGGCTACAAGCTTGGAAAGCAATCGAGAACGAGTATCCAAACACCAAGGTCTGGGAAACCGTCACCCCATATTTTGAGAAGCGAAACATTCACTTTTATGTAAATAGGTGTGGCTTCAAGATTGTTGAGTTCTACAACAAATTTCATGCGGATCCAAACCAGGCTTCTGTTCAGGCCCATCAAGAAGGGGAGGACAATGAGATGTTCAGATTTATGAAGGTTATGGATCACAAGTAACTTCTCACCCAATCCTTAACGGCTGCTTTTGGCCGCAAACAGTCGATGGCCCTTGGGAATGGGCTGCTCATATAAGGGCTTAGCTATTGAGCTCGGGGGACTCTGAGGGGGGCACGAACAGGCTTCAAGCGGAGAGAAATGTTCAGAATCTATATGTTACGACGTTGTAAAATTAATGGATCGACTGAAGAACATCCTTAGCTGCGGCCTCGATGTAATCGTAGTACGAGTCCGGAACACAGTCTTTAAATTTTTCTCGTGCTGCTTGTGGTAGCTTGCCGTCATTGCTGATGCATATTTGCACCAGTGCACTCAAAGCGCTTCCTCTAATATCAAGGTGCTCGTCAATTTTTTTATGGATCGCTTTGTATTGTGCAAGATAAAGATCATCTCTTTTCATATAAGCTCCCCGCTTGAGCATATGGTTTGCAGTTCCTGCTATTGCTAAAGTTTTGTGCTCAGTTTTTCATTGTTTACGGCGCGCGACAAGAGTTGTTGGCGGAGTTGTAGGAAGATACAGTAGGGGTAAATTGCCCTGGGATTAACTCCATCGAGATCCGATGCAAGCGTATCGGTAGACCCTATGAGGCACGTGCTTCGATTCTTCATCGCACCAGTGGAGAGAATTGGATACTCCGGTAATTGATTGCGACGACCAAGCTTGGTTCGATACTGAGCTTAAGGCTCATGCCTTGCAATCCATGGGCTGCTTGAGCCGACGACTGACAGTGATCTTAAATCTGGCGTGGGAGCCTGTTTCGGAGGTGGGTTGTGAGGGAGACGTTGAGGCGAACCTGGAGCAAATCAGATCCTTGCTAGATACCCAAGCGGGATTACGGGATGTCGATGAGTCTAGATTGGATTCGCAAGACGTAAATGTAATTGCAGGCAGGTTGGGAACTCCAAAACACGTTGAGAAGATAGCTAGGTACTGGAGGCCAGAGCAGCATCACTCGACAGTGACGAGGGTAGCGAGCGATAAAAATGCATCGTTTTGAGGTGAAGACTGCGCGGCAAAGGTGTTTCCATGTCGAGACATCAATCGTAGCTGCATGGAGTAAATCAGAATGAGAAAACCCAAATACGGTCCGGGCTTCTGGTCTGGCCCCGCCACCGCGGGGGTCTACAGGTACGCTCTTCTACCCGCGCTGACGTTGCTACCCCTGCTTGGGCTATGGGGGCAGGGGAATTGGAGTTATGGCGCTGCTGCGCTGTCGTGTTTCGTTTCCTACGCCCTCTATATGTGCCTGCCCGTCACCGTGACGCTTAACCGCGACAGGCTTCTGAGAGGGTACTGGGGCTATCGCGGTGCTGTCGAGGCACGGCTTCACCAGTCAGATGTATTGCCTGTGGAGGAGCGCTATCTGCACCGCAAGCTGATTAGGCTAGAATCCCAGTATCACCTCGTATTGAACCCCGCGCCTACTATGAGAATCGCAAGGGTGTTGGCGTTCGCGGTATGGCGACTAGCTCGTACGCTTTCTCGCCACTGACCCATGCCCTCTAGAGTGGCTCTCGGTTTGCACGAGTCAGAGAGGCGCTCCATCGAACATTTAATCGCCCCAGGAGAGGCCAGGAACCTCCCGCTCGGACGAGATGCCGGCTGCTTGTACTTTTCAAACGCTGCGACCGGAACACGGTATTCGCACCCGGAAATGGTACATCGGCCGAACCTGCGGGTAACGATGGGCGTTACATCTACCCATGGCCGCATTAAAAGTGATCAATCTTGATCAGGTGATCTACGTGCGTGGAGGGTGCCCCATGAGCTTAGCTGGCTTGCTTGATCTTGTAGTTGGTAGCGTGCTTTCCGCTGGGAAACTACTGGCTTTGGAGTGGCATCGCATAGGCGGTCCCCGGGGGCAGGGTGATAAAGCAGATATCGATTCTGTAATCGAAGTGCAGCTGCGTTCGGATTTGCTGCATCTCTTGGCTTGTGACTTCTGGGGGGAGGAGACGGGTGCCCGCTTAATGGGGCACGAATATTGCTGGGTTGTCGATCCCAATGATGGAACCGGGGATTTTTTACAAGGGCGAGTGGGATCTGCCGTTTCAGTGGGGCTTCTGCGCAATGGCGTGCCTGTTTTAGGGGTGGTTCACGCGCCTGTCACTTCAGACCGTGGATCGGATTGCATCTCTTGGGCGGTGGGACTGCCGAATGTGATTCGCAACGGGCAAGCAGTCCCCAGAGTGCTTGAGCAGCTCGCACTACAAAGTAGTTCAGTTCTGGTGAGCACCGGGGCTTCCAGTAAGCCGGAACTCAATGCGGAGCTATGTGCTCCGGCTAGCTTCATCCCCATGCCGAGTATCGCCTATCGCCTGGCACGTGTTGCTGCTTGTGATGCGGTTGTCGGCATGTCACTTGTCCCTGTGTCAGCCCATGATGTTGTGGGTGGTCATGCGTTGCTGATCGGCGCAGGTGGTGTGTTACTTGATCAAGACGGAGTGCCAGTTTCGTACAACTCCGAAGAGCGGATGAGGACGGTGTCTTCGCGCTGCTTTGGCGGCGTGCACGAGGTATGTCGTGATATGGCTGCGCGAGACTGGGGGCGCATTTTTCACGGGTAGCGCTAGAGATTTTCCTGGTGTGAAGACATTTCATTAGTCACTTTCGTGAGGCGCGCAGGCCCTGGCCGTTCGGGGTGGCTGGTGACGCTAATGATGCGGTCCAAGTACCCTGGTGCTATCTCGGCTTTGCTTTCGCCTAGGAATGACCTAGAAAAGTCCTTCATCGAAAATTGCAGCCTAGTCGGCATGCGACAGAGAAAGCTATGAGCTTGTAAATAACGGGCTTTCAGAGTTTCCCTAACTGAACGAGCAAAAGGCTAATTTTACGGTCTTGCTTTTGACGTTCATCCTGAAGAATATCAATTTTCTTTAGGAGCTCTGTATTTACTCGTCTCAGTGTTATGACTTCGGCGGCAAGCTTGTCTCTGTTGTCTAATAGGTTTGAGTCAAAGATTCTATCGACAAATTCCTTCGCATTTGTTTCTTGTAATAATTTTAGCTGTTTGCGTAAAGTTGCGATTTGATTGTGAGGGTTCTCTTTTTTAGTGCCTGACTTGGATGGTTTATGCAATTCATACAATTTTTCTAGAGATTCGTTCGCGCGGTCAATCCAGTCCACTAACTCAGCCTGGCGCCTGGTGTTGATAATACTACGGTCTCTTCCTGCGATACGTGCTACATGACTTGCCACGATTTTCCGCTCCTTAGGAGAAAGAAGCTTTTTCTGCTCTATTAAACTTGTTACACGGATAAATTCGCTAGATGCGGATTGATACAAAGCTTGCGTGGTTTCTGACCCCTGAACTACCCAAGCAGGGGGAACTAGCTCATCAACGGCTTTATTTTTTGGATTTCTAAGTTTTTCTCTAAGACTCATCTGGGACCCCAAGTGATTTTAGTTCAGGAAATAGCTTTTGAGAGTTTAGCACCGCCTGGCGACTACGTTCCTTGATGTCAGGAAAACGCCAAACCTCCTGCTCAAGAAAGTCTAAGTGGCTAATAACGATCTGGGTATTAACTTCGAGATGTGATTTCCTTGACGAGCAAAAATTCACACAGCTAGTACATTTGTCTTGGGATGTACTTGTAGGCGATGGAGCCCCGGTCGAGTCAGCACACTTGGCCTGCATAGAAAACTCCTTCAATACTAGGCACCAACCGTACTCGTGGGCAGTAATCGATGTTATTTTTGAGCAGAGCGACGCAATGTGCTTTTCTACTTCTGGTGGCGGTAAAGAAAGCACCTGCTCATTTATAATTGATCGAATATAAAGTGCCATTCCTCCTACGTAGCTTGGCTCAAGCCTAGAATCAAATGCGATGTTTGGAATTAGTTCTTTGATATAGGACTTATTAAGTCGTTGAACATAGTCCTTGTCTAACTTGTCCGCGGTATATCTTTTCGTCCACCAGTGATCATATGCATGAAGGAAATGTTGCCTTAATAGCTCCTCGACATTACCGTCATATCTACGAAGTGCGAACTCGGCAAAGCTATGTCGAAACTGATGAGATGTAATAGATGCGTGAAAATCTTTGACGTCAAAGTCGACCTTTTGGGATATCCGAGTGCAGAATGACGCATAGTACGAATGGAGGTAGGCATTTAACCTATCGGAACTCAGTCGCTTAGGCTGGGTGCAAGGATTAGTAAGTGTGGGTGGCGCACTGAATAGAGGTAAATCCGTACCCGACTTGTTAGTGTTCCCGAGAGTCAATGCCATAAGGAATGCCTCATCTACAAAACACGTTATACCATGACTAAGACGTTGGCCTTGATGAGTCTTGAAAATGGCCGGATGTACCGTCGCGTACTCCTGCTTTCCGTTAAGTGGAATTTTGATATCAGTTGCACGAAGCGTCCCAACCTCGCTGGGGCCTCGCTTACCCATGACGGACAGAAAAATCACCAAGATCGCTGAAATGATTTCTCTATAGTCATCGCTTAGTTCAGAGTAAGAGCACCAAGGGAAAATTTTTTTCTCGCCTGTGCCATCAGAAACAAATGCGGCAAGGGCATGATGTAAGGGTTCTGCAAGTTGTTCGAAACAGGCCCTCGATGCGTCATCTCTTGATCTACGCATTTTTTGCGCTAATTCTTGAATATCAGAGGTGAGGCGGTATTGTTGCCAGGCTAGTCTTGTTGATGACGACCAGAATCTACTGAGGTGATGCTGGGTATTGGTTTGTTGTACTAATGAAAAGTATGTTGCTACCTGTTTGCTTTTGAGTGAACCGACGACCTCAAGTGCATCGGCTAGCAGTAGGTGACTAACTACGAAGGGTATGGATCCATGTGTTCCTCCTTGTGCCCAGTCGTGAACGTCAATGCCCTCATTCTCGAAAACTGATTTGAGAATTGGCAGCAATTGTTGTGAAGAAACCAGATAAGACGGGCCGTCACTAACACGGCCTTCAACGAAAATATTATGCCAAAGCTTAAGAGCAGATATTATGGTTTCGAGGCGTGGTTTTGATTTTGGAGTGCTAGTCCTTTGCCATTTGGGTGCTCCATCAGCGGCGGAGGCGTCATGACAGGTAAAAAGTATTAATATTATCAAGCTGTTTAGTTCGCCCAATGAAATATCTGCGATACGAGTGTTTGGATGCTCCTGATGTAGGATCTCAAGAATGAGCAGAAGTGATTTGCATTTAGTGAAAGATGTGTCTGTAACGAATACATCATGTGTAGCCGCTTCCACCTCAAGAAACTCAAGACAAATACATTGAGCTAGTATTAGCTTCTCTGGGGGGAGATTGAGACGTTGAAAGTCCAGGGTCGAAATTCGCACTCTGTCTAAGTCTTGGATCTTTAGTGCCCAGCGTAAACTCTGAGCCGCATCAATTGAAAGATTTTTGGCTTTTGGAGTATTTGCTATGTCCGCGAGATTATTCATGTGAGTTAGTCGATGGGCGGGAATGGGAAAGACATTTCTTCAGCGAGTCGCACCCCTTGCTCTTGAAGGTGTGCTGGAAATTCTTGAAAAATACCTCGAAGAAAAATCAGTTTTGAGAGGTGCTTGATAGAGTTTTCATGGCGCGGACTTTTAAATAGCGCAGGGAGGTGAGCTTCAAGGTGAGTTATATAGCCAAAGATTTGGGCTGCTGTAATGTCGGTTTGTACTATTAAGGTTCTGTCTCCGCAAATTATTTCGCCAGATATGGCAAGCTTTCCTGCTTGGTCTAGTTTGGAAAGATAGTTTTCTACAGTTAGTGAACTAGAGTCCAACCCTGAAATTTCTTCTAAATCTGAGAGTGTGACTTTCTCGTTTGATTCGTAAAGCTTCAGCGCCATGCTTTTGGCAAGCTCAATTTTGTCATTGCCAACTCTCCTTGAGAAAGCCGCAACGGGCTCGAAAATCTCGGCTACGCCAATCTCATAGAAACGGTCTTTATAAATGTTACGACCAGTCGAGGGGGTGTGCCCCACAGTCTCCGACACTACACTGCTGGAGGTAAATGATTGGTTGCCTTCAAGCTCAGTTTCAACAACTAATGATTGCCCTATGACGCTGGGAGGTATTGAACTGCTTCCTTCACCTCGCCAGAGTTCGAGTATCCTGTTTCGTAAGATTTCAATAAATGATGCTGCCTCTCGCTCAGCGCCCTTCGCACACGCTAAGAATGAGCGCTGCCAAGTTGACCCTTCGGTGGCTAATAATAATAGTGGTAGAAAAGATGCGGTTATCTCCGGTGCTTCTGGGTTTGCAATTAGTCCCTGAATCCTCTTCCCTGGAGTTGGCAGAAATTCTTTCTTCGGATTGAAGTCATTTACGAACTCCATGCCGCAAGCTAGCTGCCTAACCCAGTTGTCGTAAGTTTTATATGGTGGAGATTTTCTTCTGTAAATGTTAGAAAATACTCTCGCGTCTTGGGAGTTGAAGTTCAGTGTTCCCCTACCGCTCAAGCGTCTAAGTTTTATTGTTGAAATTTGTATTGTCGAGTTATTGGCGCCATAAATAATGTCTGGTATTAGCAGTTTTGAGATTCCGGATGATTGCCCTCTCTCAGTTGCTAGAAGCCAAACCATTAGGAGTTTTTCAAGAGGCGTGTGAGTAAGTAATTCCTCTGCCCACAGTATAGGTTTAGTAATGGGCAGGCTTGAAAATGGTGCTGAAAGATGGGGTCTAAATTTCTGTTTGGCCAGTATGTTATCTGGCGAGGCTTTTGGCCTTTTGTTAGTTGTTCCGTTGGGAAGAATGAAACATTGTAATAACAGTTTGTGATCGTGTGAGGTAAAGTCTACGTTAGCTTTGAATCTATCATTTTCAATCTGTGGTCTAATTTTTTTAAATGAATAGAATTGCCATTCTGCCATTAGTGGGTTGTTAGATATATCGTTCCAAACAACGCCTCCAATTCTTGATATTAACTCGTGGTTGAATCTCTCTGGATCCGGGTCGGCTTTATAGTCTACAAATCCCCTGAAAGCGAATTTGTATGTTGATAGGTTGTTGCCTTTGAGTTCTAGCAAGCAGTCGTAGGTTTTCGGGTTATTGCAAAGTGATTGCCGAAGCTCTTGAATTTTATTAAGCGTCCAGATTGCTCCCATTCGTAGTCCAAATAGAAGCTCCTTGTTTGTGAATTGGGTGCTTGGAATTTTTAGGTACTTGCCTAAAGGAGGTGTTTTTTCCTGAATGCTTCGAACCTTGATGCTTTTGAAGCTTGTATACGTTGCCTTTATCTCTTTCGGCCAACTATGTGCTGCTCCGTACAAGCAGGGTGCAGCTCTAAAGAATGCTCGTCTTATATCAATAAAGTGATTGATGCTCATGAACTCGCTTACTTTGATGGCACATGCACGTATGAATTCCTTGAGAACTTGTAAGTCAATGATTATATTGGTCTCGTATTGGCTGTCTAGATGAGTTACAAAGCGCTCAAAAGCCACTATGTACTTCTTTTGAGCAGGCTTTTTCTGTCTTGCATAGTCAGGGGTGGCCACGTATCCAAGTAGCGCTTGTAGTGCTTCATTGGATGTGAATTTCTGCGGAAGACTAAGTACTTTGTAACCGGGTTCCGCGGTTGTTTCTATCAGTGCATCCGTTGGTGATAGAAGCCGCCTTAGGGTTGATTCCCTGCTAAAATTTTTAGACTTTAGTACCTTCGCTAGTTCTCTCAGTTTCGCGTCGTCGATTGAGTCAGGTCTGTTTGTGTTCACTGTAACCCCCTGAACTTTTGGCGGCGCATATTTAGCTCGGACAAAATTTTACTTCGTTTGTTAAGAAGTGCATCGAAATGTATATATTTCAGCGTCGTATCTACATTTTTATGCCCCAGACGTCTGGGCACCTCAACCCAGGGGTCTCGCCCATGCTTGTAGCATTCATCGACTAAATGTGTACCAAAGCTTTTCC
This sequence comes from Pseudomonas sp. KB-10, assembly GCF_018221585.1. NCBI lineage: Bacteria > Pseudomonadati > Pseudomonadota > Gammaproteobacteria > Pseudomonadales > Pseudomonadaceae > Pseudomonas > Pseudomonas sp. KB-10. Next base: position 19,831 of record NZ_QYYB01000012.1, on the reverse strand, counting down.
TTAAGGCGTGATAACCCTGATGGCAACTACGCATAATAAGGGCTTTTTTGCAGGCTGTCGTAAAGATTGAACTTGCAAACTTTGTATCTTTAATTCCTTTTCCCGCTCGAGTGCAAAAAATCGGACCTTTGCTCGATATTTTTGAGCGATACGTATTTATGTATCGCATTATTGTTTCGCATAGGTTGGGCGGTATGATTAAATCGCGCCTAACATTGCCTTTTCCGATAAGAGGTACAGTCGTGGCTGCCCATAATCCGTTATTTTCATCGCGGGATCTGTTTATGGCTTTTCTTACTAATGGGTAGTCTAGTTGGAGAACTTCTGATGCTCTAGTTCCTGTTTCAAATCCTAGCCGTAGAATGATTTCGTTTCGCGATACAATGAATGCTGATCTGCTTTGAATGCCAGTCAGTATTTTTTTGAATTTCAGATGGCTTATGTATGACGCATTGAAAGTGTGCTGAGCGATGGCGTACGCTTGATCTGCAGATCGATCCGTAATAAAAATATCTTTGTAAGAAAAGTCTAGATTGGTGGGGGCGTCAAGATATCCCTTTTCGTACAGCCAGGAATAAAATTGTTTGATTGTTGTGAGATGTCTTGCAAGCGTTTTTTCGCTGTATCTCCGGGTGCTGAACATTGCGCCATTGATATAGCCTCGCATTATAGTGCTCGTAATGTTTTGCCATCCGCCTAACGGGTTGCTCATTTCGCAAAACATTACCAAGTCGGATGCGTATGATCTAACAGTGTTAAGTGACTTGCATTTTGCAACTTCGCAGAGGAATAAGTTTTCATGCCAGTAATATTTGGCATCTCGGTCTTGAATTATGTAAGTGTCGCAATGTAGCGGTTTCCCATTCAATGGGTTAACCGCATATACGCAGCCGCGCACCAAGATTTTTTTTGTTCCCATTGGGGGCCTGCCGAAGGTTAGAGGGGCTTTTCATGACGGTTGTCGCCCTGCGACACCTACCTAGCATCGCTGTCAACAAATCGTCTGGGGGCCATTTTCCCCGATATATAACCATCCATCGGGCGTGTCGGAACCCAGCCAGGCCGACCGCGTGCTGACCCAGCGGCTCAAGGATGCGCTGGCGCTGGTGGAGGTGCGCGTGCTCGATCACTTCATAGTCGGTGACGGCGAGCCGCTGTCGATGGCCGAGCTGGGCTGGATGTAGGGCGGCGCACTGACGGTAGGAGCGGATTTATCCGCGATCCTGGCGGCTCGGGGCCTGACCCATCGCGGATAAATCCGCTCCTACATTGCGTAGGGTGGGCTCTAGCCCACCATGTTGACGGCTCACGGCGCCATTTGTACCGAGGCAAAATCCTGCCGGCCGAACGGGCTGACTTTGTAGCCCTGTACCTTTTCGCTGAGAAGGGCGAAGGCGGTGGGGTGAGCCAGCGGCAGCCACAGCGCCTGCCCCTGGATGATTTTCTGCGCCTGGTGATAAAGGCGGCTGCGCTCGGTCTGGTCGCTGCTGGCCTTGCCATCGGCAACCAGTTTATCCAGCGCCTCGTCGCAGTAGCGGGCGAAGTTCAGCCCGGACTCGACCGAAGCGCAGGAAAACTGCGGAGTGAGGAAGTTGTCCGGGTCGCCGTTGTCGCCGGCCCAACCCATGAACAGCAGGTCATGCTCGCCGGCCTTGGCGCGGCGGATCAGCTCGCCCCATTCGATCACGCGGATTTCGGCGTCGATGCCGACCTTGGCCAGATCGGCCTGCAGCAGTTGCGCACCGAGGCTGGGGTTGGGGTTGAGCAGGCTGCCGCTGGGGCGCGTCCAGATGGTGGTCTTGAAGCCGTCGGGCAGACCGACTTCGCTCAGCAGGGCGCGAGCTTTCTCGGGATCATGGGCGTAGCCGGGCAGTTCACTGGCATAACTCCAGGTGTTCGGTGGGTAAGGACCATCGGCCGGCTCGGCGCTGCCCTCGAACACGGCCTTGACGTAACTGGCCTTGTCGAAGGCCAGGTTGATCGCCTGGCGCACCTGCGGTTTGTCCAGCGGTGGGTGCTGGCTGTTGATGCCAACGAAGGCGGTCATGAACGCGGCGGTCTGTGCGCTTTTCAGTTTGGTGTCGCCGGCGATGGCCTGCACGTCCTGCGGCTTGGGCGACAGGGCGACCAGGCATTCGCCACGGCGCAGTTTCTGCAGGCGCACGTTACTGTCCGGGGTGATGGCGAAGATCACCCGATCCACGCCCGGCTTGCCGGCGAAATACTCCGGGTTGGCCCGGTAGCGCACTACGGCGTCCTTCTGGAAACGCTCGAAGACGAACGGGCCGCTGCCCACTGGCGCGCTGTTGAGCTTCTGTGGGTTGCCGGCAGCCATCAGTTGGTCGGCGTATTCGGCGGAATAGATCGAGGCGAAGCCCATGCTCAGGGTGGCAAGGAAGGTGGCATCGCGGCGGTTCAGGGTGATACGTACGCTATGCGAATCCGGCGCCTCGATCTTGGCGATCAGGCTGGGCCACTGCATCGACTGGGCGTGTGGATAGCCGCTGACGGCGACCTTGTGCCAGGGATGCTCGGGGTCGAGCATGCGCCGGAAGCTGAACACCACGTCCTGAGCCTCGAGGTGGCGGCTGGGGCTGAAGTCGGCGCTGTGGTGAAACTGCACGTCGTCACGCAGGGTGAAATCGTAGACCAGGCCGTCGTCGGAGACCGTCCAGCTGCGCGCCAGGCTCGGCAGCAGCTTGCCCTGCTCGGCGTCGAACTCCACCAGGCGGTTCATCAGCATGTCGGCGGAGGCGTTGGTGGTGGTCAGCGAGTTGTACTGCACCACATCGAAGCCTTCCGGACTGGCCTCGGTGCATACGCTGAGGGTGGCGGCCTGGGCCAGTAGCGGGGTGCACAGCAAAGTGGCGAGTAACAGACGCATGGCGGACTCCTTGTTCCCTGTGGAACGCTAAGCTTGCAACCCTAGTCGATTTGCGCGGGCATGAATACCGGGAGAAGGCGACGAGCGGTCGAATCTTGATCAGCCCCCAGAACCCCGGCCCCCGAGCAGTCTGCGTAGCAGGGCCAGTGTTTTATCCTACGGTTTTCCTTGTTGCTCCCGGGGCTTTCTGGTATAAAGCAGCGCTCTTTTCTAGGGGCCCGGTTCTTGCGCTATCCAGTGCGCCCGGTAAGACCCTCGAGAAACGCGGCGCTGAGCGCCAATGACATTGAGTTTAAGCGGCCAACCCATGCCGGGTTGGGCATGTGGTTTTAGAGGGCTGAGGCATGTCGAGAGTCTGTCAAGTTACCGGTAAGGGTCCGGTAACCGGGAACAACATTTCCCACGCAAACAACAAAACCCGTCGTCGTTTCCTGCCGAACCTGCAGCACCATCGCTTCTGGGTCGAGTCCGAGAAGCGCTTCGTGCGTCTGCGCGTTTCTGCCAAGGGCATGCGCGTCATCGACAAGCGTGGCATCGACGTAGTGCTGGCTGAGCTGCGCGCTCGCGGCGAAAAGGTTTAAGGAGAGAGTCATGCGTGAACTGATCCGTTTGGTGTCCAGCGCCGGTACCGGCCACTTCTACACCACCGACAAGAACAAGCGCACCACCCCCGACAAGATCGAAATCAAGAAATTCGATCCGGTCGTACGCAAGCACGTGATGTACAAGGAAGCCAAGATCAAGTAATTGATCGGCTGCCTGTCGAAGAAGCCCGCCCATACCGGCGGGCTTTTTTGTGCCTGCTCTTCCGCTGCTCACGCCTGCGCGGGGCACAGCGACTTTTGGTCGCGCCTGTTTTTGCGCAACTCGATCATCTGTCACTTACGTCACACAAGGCTCGAGTTTAGACTGCGCCGTTGCCGTGGAACTGACATATCCATCCACTTTTGCTGGATGTGGGCACAGGGGGTTCGGGCACTTTCCGTTCGTCGTTTGCCCAGAGGCTCGCATGACTGCTTCAGCTCATTGTGTGGAAGTTCTGATCGCCGAAGCCGACCCCTGGACGTCCAATCTGCTGCAGCAGCTGGTGCTCGATGTGCGTGGCGATGCCCGTGTGTTGCAGGTCAGTGATGGCCAGGCGGCACTGGCTCGTTGCAAGCGCCACCTGCCCGACCTGGTGATCGCCGATGGCGAGTTGCCTGGGCTCGACGGCTTGGAGCTACTGCGCCAGTTGCGTCGTCATCCGCGTACGCCGGCACTGCCGTTCGTGCTTATCAGCGGTCGCCTCGATGCCAGCAGCGTGCGCGCCGCGCGGCCGCTGGCGCCCAGCGCCTATCTGGCCAAACCCTTCAATGCCGAGAGTCTGCGGCAGCGCCTGCGTACCCTGTTGCCAGCGCCTGCGGGTGCCGTGACGGCGCGGCCGGCGTTGCTGGTCAGCGAGCTGCGCGACTTTCTCGATACGATTCGCGAAGAGGGGCAGGGTGCACCTTTGCTCAGCGACGTGCGTAATGCCGTGAGTCAGGGCTTGCAGGCCGGCGAGCAGGACCTCGGTGAACTGGAGGCGGTGTTCGGGAGTGACCCGCAGATCACAGCACTACTGATCGCTGCCGCCAGCAGCGCCGCCCAGCATCAGGGCGTGCCCTGTCAGACGCTGGCGCAGGCGCTGCATCGCCTGGGCGTGGCACGCACGCTGAACCTGGTGCTGGGGCTGGCCCTGCAGCGCAACGCCCAGCTGCGCGATCCGCGCCTGGCCGAATTGGCCGCTCATGCCTGGCAGCAGGCACGGCGCAGTGCCGACCTGGCGCGCTGGCTGGCGCTCGAGCTTAGGCTCGATGCCGAGCTGTGCTACACCGCTGCTTTGCTGCACAACCTGGGCGAGCTGGCCTTGCTGCGCAGTCTGCAGGACTGGCTGGAGGCCGGCGGTGAGTTGAGCAACGCGCAGATCGACCAGGCCATGCAGCGCCGCGCGGCGAGCTTCGGCTCGGCTCTGCGTATTCGCTGGCGTCTGCCATTCGGCCTGCGCGAGCTGATCGCGGCGTTCTATGGTCTGGGCAGCGGTGTGTTCTCGCGCGAGGCGCTGGTGCTCAACCTCAGCGGCCTGCTCCTGGCGCTGCCGGCCGGCGAGCAGCCGACGAGCCTGGCTGAGGCGCGCTGCGTGCGTCTGTTACGGCTCGATCTGGCGCTGCTCGAACGTCTGCCAGCGGCGCTCTATCAGGCTTGCTGAGTACCGTGGCGGCGGGCGTCGTCGGCGAGCTGGCGCAGGGGCTGCGGATGACCGACGAAATAGCCCTGGGCGTAGTCGATACCCAGGCGGCGCAGGCAGTCCAGGCTGGCCTGGGTTTCGACGAACTCGGCGACTGTGACCAGACCGAGCTGCGCCGCGATCTGGCGCATCGAGCCGACCATGGCCTGGTTGATCGGGTCGTGCTCGATGCCGCTGATGAAGCTGCCGTCGATCTTCAGGATATCCAGCGGCAGGTGACGCAAGTAGGCGTAGGAGGCAAAGCCGCTGCCGAAATCGTCCAGCGCGACCTTGAGGCCTTTGCCGCGCAATTTCTCGATCCACTGTGCCGATACGCCCAGCTCGCCCAGAGCGACCATTTCCGTGACCTCGATACACATCTTGCGGGGCGACAGGCCATGACGGGCCAATTCCTGCTCCAGCAACTGGTGAAAGTCGCAATCGAGCAGTGAGCTGGCACTTAGGTTGACGTTGACCTGGCCCAGCTGCGCCAGATGGTGCGGATTGGCAGCCAGCCAGGCGCACAGGTGCTGGATCACCCAGCGGTCGATGGCGCCGAGAAAGTCGTAGCGCGCCGCCGCGTCGAGAAACTGCGCCGGGCTGATCCATTCGCCACTGTGTGGGTCACGGTAACGCAGCAGCACTTCGTAATGCAGGCCGGCCACGGTGCTCTGCAGCGCCTGTACCGGTTGGAAGAACAGCTCGAAATGACCGCGCTCGGTGGCCTCGCGCAGGCGGGTGATCCACTGCAGCTGGCGCTGATGTTCGAGCAGCGCGCCATCGGCCGGGTTGAACTGCTGCACGCGGTTGCGTCCTTGATGCTTGGCCAGCTGGCTGGCGCTGCTGGCCCAGTTCAGCGCGGTTTCCCAGTCGCGTACGCCAGAGCTCAAGGCCAGCATGCCAATGCTGACGTGCAGGCGAAATGGCCGTCCCTGCCAGGTGAAGACGAACTGTTCGACAGCTCGCCGTAGCTGTTCGGCCTGGTCCAGTGCGGCGCCGTCATCGACCTCGCGCAATAACACGGCGAACTCGTCTCCGCCGACGCGCGCCAGCTCGGCATGGCGCGGCAGCTGGTGCTGCAGCTGGCCGGCCAGCTGGCGTAGCAATTGATCGCCCGCCGAGTGACCGAACAGGTCGTTGACCTGCTTGAAGCGATCCAGCCCCAGCAGCAAGAGATGGCTGAAGCGCCGTTTGGCAGTGCCGCCAAGGGTTTCCGCCAGCAGCCGCTCCAGCTCGCGGCGGTTGAGCAGGCCGGTCAGGGCGTCGTGGGCCGCCAGTTGTTGCAGGCGCTCTTCCAGAGCGCGACGTTCGCTGAGATCGACCACGATGCCCTCGATGCAGTCTCGCTGAACGCGCAGATGCAGTGACAGGTAGACCCATAGCGGGCGCTGCTTGAGGTCGTAGAGTTCACACTCGCAACTGACCATGCCGGCCTGCTCGTCGAGCTGGCGCAGCAGTGAACGCCACTGCGCTTCACCCAGCAGACGCTGCAGGGAGAGCTGGTCGATATCGTCCGGCAGGTTTGCAGCGCCGAGCAGACGCGCCAGGCTCGGGTTGGCCTCCAGCAGTCGGCCGTCGCGCTGACAGCGGAATATGCCCTCACCACTGTTGCGAAACAGCGCCTGATACTGTTCCAGGTTGTCGATGGCCTGCGCCTGGCTGCTCAGCAGCACGCGGCGCACGCGCTCCAGCTGCTTGTCGAGCAGGGCACCGAACAGCAGCATGCTCAACGCCGGCAGGTAGGCGTACAGCGCATAGAATCCGGTGGGCAGCGCAATCAACCCGGCGCGACTCAGCGGAACCAGCAGCATCAGCGCCAGCGCGGCACTCCAGCACAGCAGGTAACCGGGCGCATAGGGGCGGCGCTGGGCGATGCCGAGCCCCATCAGCAGCAACTGATAGAGCCCGGTGGCCAGGATCAGCAGGTTCAGCGTTTGGTAGGCATAGGGATGCTCGACCAGCAAGCTGCCCACGCTGACCAGCAGCGTAGCGGCGAACAGGGCGTCGCGCAGCCAGCGCAGGCGACCCAGTCGCAGACCGAGCGCGCTGGCGATGAATAGCGAGCTGAAGATCATCATGCCCGCGGTGGGCAGGTTGACCAGTAATTTGGGCAGATGCGGCCACTGCGGCCAGAGCAGCCCGGCCAGGTTGTACAGACTGGCGTTGTACAGCGCCACGCACAGCGAGGTGAGGCTGAAATAGGCCAGTTGCGCTTCGCGCAGGGTGCTGTACTTGACCAGATAGAACAGCGCCAGGGCTATCAGTGCGCCGATCAGCAGGCCGCTCTGCAGCCAGCTGTAGGCGATCAACTGCTGGCCCTGCTGCGCACCGACCAGTTGCAGCGGCAGGTTGATCGCCGAATGGCTCTGTACGCGCAGCAGCAGGCTGTGCGGGCCATCGGTCAGGCGGGGCAGATTGAGCAGGAACTGTGGATAGGGCTCGCCACGTTCGGCGAAGGCACGTCGGGCCCCGCTGTACAGCGGGCCGAGTGACTGCTCACCGTCGAACAGCCAGACCTCCAGATCATCGAGGAAGGCCTGGCCGATGATCAGTTGCAGACGCTCGGCCGCTGGAGCCTGCAGTTGCACGGCGAGCCACCAGGCGCTGCGCGTATAGCCGATGCGCGCGCTGCCCTGAATCTGCCGACCTTCCGTCTCGATGCGCTGCAGGACTTCGCTGGCGCTCAACTGGCCGCTGGGATCTTCCAGCAGCAGGCTGTGTTCGATGCTCACGGGGCTGGCCAGGTCGGCAGCGCTGAGCTTCATTAGCGGCAGCCCGCTGCCTGCCCAGGTCGGCACGGCACCGGCCAGGCAGAGCAGCAAGATCAGTGCGCGAAGCGGTCGAAGCATCCTGGGCGCCTCATGGCTACTACGAGGGCGCCGAGATCCGGTGGACGCTGTTGGGTCTGAGGAGCGGTCGGGCGCAGGAGGATTCTAGCTGACTACTGGCGCGATGATTGCGCTGCGGGTCTCATCCGTCAGGATCGCGTGACGAATGGGCGTGCCGCAGCGCCTCGATCATGCGGCCTGCGTAAGCTCCTCGCGGGCCTTCCGAGAACGCGTCCAGCGATTGGCACGGGCAAAGGTGCCAAAGTCGTTGAAGCGCACGCCCATTTCGCGCATTACCCGATGGGCGAAGGGCACGGTCAGCTGGCGAATGTAGAAGGGCTCCTTGACCACGAAATGATGGATCGCGTGGCTGCTGCCGAAGTTGAAGCAGAACGCCTGCAGCGGCCACAGCCACCAGGGGTTGAGCACCTGGGTCTGCTGGATCACGTTGCCCGGCTCGACGTCGCCGTAGTAGTGCATGTTGGAGCTGATGAAATGCAGGCAGAAGGTGCGCAGCACGTTGGGGCCGACCAGCACCACCACGGCGATGTTCACGACCTGCATCACCCCCAGGGTGGCGGCCGACCAGGCGATGGGGGCGCCGAGCGCGGTGGCGGCCCAGCCCAGCAGGTGGAAACCGAGGAACAGGTACCAGGTCGCCCAGTTGAGCAGCCCCAGCGGCGCGTAGACCTTCAGCGTGCGGGTAAGGATCAGCCGGCGGTGCTCGGGGTTCTTCGCCCGCAGCCAGCGGATGAACGAGCTCATCATGTTGTCGCCGACCATCAGCAGGCGCGCGATGCCCCAGGGCTCACCATTGGTGATGGCGCGCTCCTCCATGTCCGCCTCGCTGCCGGACACCTTGTGGTGGTTCAGGTGCAGATGGCGGCGTACCCAGGGGTTGATGGTGCTCGGCCGCGCCAGCCAGACCAGCGCCAGCATCAGGTTGTGCGGCACGGGGCGCTTGCGAAAGTACATCGAGTGGATCAGGTCGTGCTCCAGCTCGTGGGTCAGCGAGGCGAAAAAGGCGTTAAGCAGCAGGCAGGCCCACCAGGCCAGATGACCGCCGATGTACAAGGCTGCCGAGCCGATCATGCCGAGCAGGGCGAAAGCCAGGATGCCGGCGCCGAGGGCGTCCTGATGCTGCAGGATCGGGTAGCGCTGGCGCAGGGCATTGCCGTGGGCCATCACCTGTTCACGGATATAAGCGGCGCGTTGCTGGTCATTAAGGCTTGCGGGAGAAGGGGACATGCCGACATCCTCTTGTTATCGGGTTGTGACTTCACTGTGCCGTGACGGTCGTCAGAGCGCCCGACCGTGCACGCCAACCTGCCTACCGGATACGCCAATCTGCATGACCGCCGAACCCACCACCCTGGCCAGCTGGACCCGCGCCCTGCGCAAGCAGCTCGATGCCCTCGGGCTCGACAGCGCTGCCCTGTGCCGCGAGGCGGGGCTCGAGCCGGCGCTGCTCGACGACCCCAACGCGCGCTGCCCGCTGTCGCTGACCACGCGCCTGTGGCAACTGGCAGTGGCCGCCAGCGGTGATCCGGCGCTGGGCCTGAAGACCTCGCAGTACGTCAGCCCGACCACCTTCCATGCCCTGGGTTATGCGCTGATCGCCAGCAGCAGCCTGCGCGAGATGTTCGAGCGCATCGTGCGTTACCACCGGGTGGTCAGCGATGCGCTGCAACTGGAGCTGCGCGAGGTCGGTGATGCATACGAGTTTCGCTTTCGCGTACCGCCAGGCAGCCCCGCGCCGGCGCCCGAAGCGCTGGACGCCTTCGCCGCGATCTACGTGCGTAGCTGTCGCAATCGCCTGAGTCGGGAGTTCTCACCGTTGCTGGTGCAGCTGCAACGCCCACGGCCGGCGGACCCGGCGCCCTGGCAGGCGGTGTTTCGCGCGCCGCTGCAGTTCGATGCCGAGGAAAGCCTGCTGCGTTTCCCTCGTGCCGCGTTCGAGCAGCGCCTGGACGATGGCAACCCGGAGCTGGCCGAGCACAACGAGACGGTGTTGCGGCGCAATCTGGAGCAATTGCAGGCGGCCAGTTGCAGCGAGCGGGTGCGCAGTTGTCTGGAGGCGCAATTGCCCGATGGCGAGCCCTCCGCCGAGCGCATTGCCCAGACCCTGCATCTGAGCCTGCGCAGCCTGCAGCGTCACCTGGCCGAGGAGGGCACCAGCTACGAGGCGCTGCTCGGCGAGACGCGCCACGCCCTGGCCCTGCGGCATATGCGCGACCCGCGCTGTTCGATCAGCGAGATTGCCTACCTGCTCGGCTTCAGCGACAGCAGCAGCTTCGGCCGAGCGTTCAAGCGCTGGACCGGGCAGACGCCGAGCCAGTACCGCGACGGATGCAGCGACGCATGACCCGGTACGACCTGATCCTGGCCGGGGCTGGCCATGCCCATCTTGGTGTGTTGCGCCGCTGGGCCCTGGTGGAGCGCCCGCCCGGTCGTATCGCCTTGCTCAGTATCGGGCCCGAGGCCTGGTATGCCGGCATGTTGCCGGGGCTGATCAGCGGCCGGTTCAGCCCGGACGATTGCCGCGTGGAGCTGCAGCCGCTGTGCCGTGCAGCCAAGGTCGATCTGATCGAGGGCGAGATCGCTGCGCTCGATGCCGATGCGCGGATCCTGCAACTCGAATACGGACGCCGCCTGCATGGCGAATGGTTGTCGCTCAACGTCGGTGCCGGCATGGCCATCCCGCCGCAGCAGGGCGATGCCATGCAGGTGCTGGCCGCCAGGCCCATCGACAAGCTGCTCGAAGGCTGGCAGCAGTGGCAGGCCGAGCCGCGGCGCATGGCCATTCTCGGTGGCGGAGCCGGCGGCGTAGAGCTGGCCCTGGCACTGGCCGACCAGGTACCGGCGCTGGCGCTGTTCTGTGGCGGCACCTTGCTCGATGGTCTTTCACCGGGGCTGCGCCTGCGCGCGCTGGGCCATCTGCGTCAGCGCGGCGTACAGGTGCGCGAACATTGTCCGATCGGGCGGATCGAGGATGACTGGCTGCTCAGCGGCGACGAGCCGGTATGGCGTGGCCGGCGCCTGCTGCTGGCCAGTGGTGCGCGACCCTGGCCGTGGCTGACAGCCAGCCAGCTGGCCAGCGATGCCGGCGGATTCATCGCCATTCGTCCGACTCTGCAGAGCGAATCCCATGCGCAGATCTTCGCCGTCGGCGACAGCGCCAGCCTCGACGGCATGCGTCGCAGCGGGCGATTCGCGGTGCGTCAGGCGCCGGTACTCGGTGCCAACCTTCAGGCGGCGTTACAGGGCCGCCCGCTGCGTCAGTACCGTGCGCAATGGCAGAGCCTGGCGCTGCTTGCCACCGGTGATGGTGGAGCGTTGCTGGGCTGGCATGACTGGAGCGCTGGCGGGCAGTTGTACGGGCATTGCAAGGACTGGCTGGACCGACGCTTCTTAAAGCGCCACCGCATGGTGGGTTAACCATCGGAAACCCAGGCCGGGGCGCTTACGCCGGAAGCGTTTTCCTCCCGCCGCTAATGCCCGGCGGCTAGGCGTCGATACAGTGACTGGGTGCACCCACCGAAGGCGGCGCTGGAAGCCTGTTCGATCAGTCTGCCAATGGGCGGACCGTCTAAATTCATGACGGCGTACTACCAAAGTTTTATGGTGCAGGTGCTTCCAGGCTGTTCGAATCCGGGTCATGGTGCCCGGTCGTATGCTTATTTTCGTCGGGCCTGTCGAACACGTAGCCGCTGCCCAGGGTGCGTGGGATATTCAAGGAGAGAACCCGCCGTGACCCCGTCCGCCTACAGCGCCTCGCGCACCAGAACAAGAACTCTGAGGTCGGTCATGCAAGCTGCCTTTATCCGTTCACCCGTTGCCTGCCTTCTCCACGCCCTGGGGCTGGCCGCGCTGATGCTGGTCTACCAGCAGGTGCAGCTACCGGCCTATGTCAGCGTGCCGTCCCTCCTGTTGCTGGCGCTCTGGCCCTGGCTCGGCCCCTGGCAGCGTCGTGACGATGCCGCGCCCGTCGTTCGACCCGCTGCCGCGACGGACTTCGTCGAACTCAGCCGCGGCCTGTCGCGACATACCTGCCACAACGCGCTGTCTGCGGCCAGGGTCGCCCACGCGGTCAAGCATCTGGCCGAGCGTCTGCAGTCGCAACTGGCCGCGGTGCAACAAGTCAGCCAGGCGGCCGAGGCCATCACCCACACCGAGCAGGACAGCGCTGGCCGTGCCGAACACACCCTGGCGGCCGCGCAGCATGTGCGTGAAGCCAGTGCCAGCGGCCAGGCCGAGCTCAGCCAGGCCATTGCGCGCATGCAGCAGCTCAGCGCGCAAACCCTGGCCAGCCGCGAGCTGATCGATGGGCTGGGTAGTCGTACCGAACAGATCGAGCAGGTCACCCAGGTGATCCAGTCCATCGCCAGCCAGACCAACCTGCTGGCGCTCAACGCCGCCATCGAAGCCGCACGCGCCGGCGAGATGGGCCGGGGATTTGCCGTAGTCGCCGACGAGGTGCGCAACCTCGCCGCGCGCACCGCCAGCGCCACCGAGGAAGTCAGCCAGATGATCGCCGACATCCGTCAGCAGAGCACGGCGGTGGTCGCCCACATTCAGCGTCAGAGCGTCGAGCTGGAGCAGGCCGCGCAGCAGATCGAGACCGCCGGCAGCCGCCTGCATGGCATTGCCGATCAGGCCGAGGAGGTCGAACAGCAGGTGGCGCAGATCAGCGCCGGCACTGCCGACAACCATCAGCGCCTGGCCAGCCTGTCGGCGGCTGCGCTGCAGCTGCAGGACGATGTGCAGGGCAGCGAAGGGCAGACGCGGCAGCTCGCCGCTGCCGCCGATCACCTGGTCGGCCAGGCCGAGACGGTCAGCGAACAGCTCGCCGAAGTGGGCCTGGACGACTATCACCAGCGCGCCTATGACCTCGCCCGCGAGGGTGCGGCAGCCATAGCCGCGCAGTTCGAACAGGATCTGCAGGGTGGCCGCATCAGCCTCGACGACCTGTTCGATCGCCACTACCAGCCGATACCCGGCACCCGGCCGCAGAAATATCGCACGCGTTTCGACCAGTACGCCGATCAGGTGCTGCCGGCGCTGCAGGAGCCCTTGCTCAAGCGCCACGAAGGGCTGGTGTTCGCCATCTCCACCACCCCGGAAGGCTACGTGCCGACCCATAACGCCGCATTCAACCACCCGCCCAGCGGTGACCCGGCGGTGGATGCCGCCAAGAGCCGCGGCAAGCGCCTGTTCAACGACCGCACCGGCATCCGTTGCGGCAGCCACAAGCAGGCGTTGCTGCTGCAGACCTACATGCGCGATACCGGCGAGCTGATGCATGACCTGTCGGTACCGATCATGGTGCGCGGGCGGCATTGGGGTGGCCTGCGTCTGGGTTATCGGCCGGAGCCCTGAGATGCGCTGCCACTGGTAGTTGCCTGGACAGCGGTGCGCATGGCCTGAGCCATGGCTGGGCGTGGGCGGGGATTGTTTAGCCAACGCATAACCAAGCGTATGAAAATCCCGATTTAACGCACGTCAGACCCTGTGCGACGCTGCCAAGCCATGAACTCCCCGGCCTGCCAAGTCCCTGTTCCGCTCCACCGCGCCCCGGCGCGGCGCCGCCTGCTCGAGCGGCTCAACCCGCTGCTGACCATCATCCTCGCCTTCTGGGCGCTGTGGCATTGCCGCCACGCGCGCCCGCCGGACATCGTCCCCTCCCGCTGACTCCGATGGCTGCGCCATGTCCGCAGCCGCCGATGCCCATTTGTCTGCCTGTGCAACCTGTTCGAGAGTCGAACGGGCCGTGCGGACACCGAGCGCCCGACTGGCGCAAGCGAGTGCGATATGACGACTTTCGCTGCTGTGCAGGAGGTCCAGGATTTCCTGGCCAGCCACCCCGATATCGAATTGATCGAGTTGTTCATCCTCGACGCCAATGGCGTGCCGCGCGGCAAGCTGCTGCACCGCGAGGAGCTACTGGCGCTGTACCAGAGCGGCCGGCCCTTGCCGAGCACCATGCTCGGCCTGTCCATCCAGGGCGAGGACGTCGAGGATTCCGGCCTGGTCTGGGAGGTGGGCGATATCGACTGCCGCGCCTATCCGCTGCCCGGCAGCCTGGTGCGCCTGCCCTGGCGGCAGATCCCCACCGCCGCGGTGCAGGTATCGATGCACCCCAGCGAAGGCCTGCCGGCCACGCCGGCCGATCCGCGTCAGTTGCTGGTGCGGGTGATCGAGCAGCTGGAGGCCGACGGCTACCACCCGGTGATGGCCTGCGAGCTGGAGTTCTATCTGCTCGATCAGAAACGCGATGCCCAGGGCCGCCCGCAGCCGGCGCTGGACGCCGACGGCGGTCGCCCGCGGCAGACCCAGGTCTACGGCCTGCGCGAGCTGGAACAGATCGAGCCGTTTCTGCGCGATCTCTACGCCGCCTGCAAGGCCCAGGGCATCCCGGCGCGTACGGCGATTTCCGAGTATGCCCCCGGCCAGGTGGAAATCACCCTGGAACACGGCCCGGCGCTGGCAGCCATGGACCAGGCGGTGCGCTACAAGCGCCTGGTCAAGGGTGTGGCGCATGCCCACGGTATGCAGGCCTGTTTCATGGCCAAGCCGTTCGCCGAGATCGCCGGCACCGGCATGCATATGCACGTGAGCCTGGCCGACGGGCAGGGCAACAACCTGTTTGCCAGCGAGGATCCTGCCGGCACGCCGCTGCTGCGCCAGGCTGTGGGCGGTATGCTCGCCGGCCTGCTCGACTCGCTGCTGCTGTTCTGCCCCAACGCCAACTCCTACCGGCGCTTTCAGGCCAACAGCTACGCGCCGCTGGCGCCGACCTGGGGTGTGGACAACCGCACCGTCAGCCTGCGCGTGCCGGGCGGCCCGGCGCCGACCCGGCATGTCGAGCACCGTATCTGCGGCGCCGACGCCAACCCCTATCTGGCCGCGGCGGCGATCCTCGCCGGGATACACCGCGGCATCCGCGAACATCTCGATCCCGGTGCGCCGATCGAGGGCAACGGCTATGCCCAGGCCACGGAACATCTGCCTACCCAGTGGTCGGCGGCGATCCAGGCGCTGGAGCAGTCCGGTTGGGCGCGCGATGCCTTCGGTGCCGATTTCCTCAAGGTGTTTCTCGCGGTCAAGCGCGCCGAGTATCGCCAGTTCATGGGCGAAGTCGGCGAGCAGGATTGGCGCTGGTACCTGAGCAACGCCTGACTGAACAGCATCGCGGCTGAAGCCGCTCCTACCAGGCCGGCATCGTAGGAGCGGCTTCAGCCGCGATCCCAGATTCATCGGTGCCAACGCACCCCAAGGACAAGCAGTGAACATGATCAAGCAACCCGTCAAACCCGCCGCAGAGCGCGCGCCTTCCTACTACTCGGCCTCGCTCAATTTCGAGACCGACTACCCGACGCTGCAGGGCAGCGTGACGGTGGACGTGGCCATCATCGGCGGCGGCTTCACCGGCATCGCCACGGCGGTGGAGCTGGCCGAGCGCGGACTGAAAGTGGCGGTTGTGGAAACCAACAAGGTCGGCTGGGGCGCCAGCGGGCGCAACGGCGGCCAGGTCACCGGCAGCCTGTCCGGCGACGAGGCCATGCGCAAGCAGATGCGCAACAGCCTGGGCGAGGAGGTGGACGACTTCATCTGGCACCTGCGCTGGCGTGGTCACGAGATCATCAAGAATCGCGTGGCGAAGTACGGCATCGACTGCGACCTCAAGCACGGCCATCTGCACGCGGCGATGAAGCCCAGCCATATGGACGAGCTCAAGGCTTCCTTCGAAGAGGCGCTGCGCCGCGGCATGGGTGACGAGGTGACGCTGCTCGACGCCGCCGGCGTACGTGCGCAACTGGGCAGCGAGCTTTACTGCGGGGCGATCAGGAACAGCCGCAACATGCACCTGCATCCGCTCAACCTGTGCATCGGCGAGGCCAGGGCCGCCGAGAGCCTGGGCGCGCTGATCTTCGAGCATTCCGAGGTGCTGGAGATCGTTCACGGCAAGCGCCCGGCGGTGGTCACCCGCGGCGGGCGGATCGAGGCCAAACAGGTGCTGCTGGCCGGCGACGTCTACCACAAGCTGGAGCGGCGCAAGCTCAAGGGCCTGATCTTCCCGGCCATGGGCGGCATCGTCACCACCGCGCCGCTGGGCGAGCTGGCGAAAGAGATCAACCCGCAGGACCTGGCGGTATACGACTGCCGCTTCGTGCTCGACTACTACCGCCTCACCGCCGACGGTCGCCTGCTGTTTGGCGGCGGCTGCAACTACTCCGGGCGTGATTCGCGCGATATCGCCGGTGAACTGCGGCCGTGCATCGAGCGCACCTTCCCGCAGCTCAAGGGCGTGCAGATCGACTTCCACTGGAGCTGCGCCATGGGCATCGTGATGAACCGCATCCCGCAGCTGGGCAAGCTGTCGAGCAACGTCTGGTACTGCCAGGGCTACTCCGGCCATGGCATCGCCACCAGCCACATCATGGGCGAGATCATGGCCAAGGCCATCACCGGCGACCTGGAGCAGTACGACACCTTCGCCGCCTGTAAGCACATCAAGGTGCCGCTCGGCGACCAGCTCGGCAACCCGATGCTGGCGGCCGGCATGTGGTACTACCAGATGCTGGAAAAACTGCGCTGAAAGCCCAGCCTTCGCCCGGATGACGGGGGCTGCCTTGGTTCGCCGATAGCCTTTTCGTATGATGGACGCACACCGTAGTTGGGATGCCCTGGCGTGAGTTCGTCATCTAGAAATGCTTCATCGAGCCCGAGCGTAGCTGCTGGAAAATGGGATGCGGGCGAAGCGGTAAGCCAGCTCTCCTGGGACGATCTGCGCATCATCAAGACGCTGAGTGAGTGCGGCAATCGCGCCGCCACGGCGAAGAAGCTCGGCATCAACGTCTCGACCGTGTCGCGCCGCCTGGCGCAGGTCGAGAAGACGCTCGGTGTCGCGATGTTCGACCATCGTCGTTCGGGCTACATGCTCACTGCCGAGGGCGAGGAACTGCGCGCCCTCGGCGAGCGGGTCGAACTGGATATCGTCAGCGTCACGCGGCGCGTGTCGCGAGCGGGGCAGGGGCCGCAGGGCAAGCTGCGCATCACCACCAGTGACTCGTTGCTGCTGCACTTTCTCACGCCGATCATCGCCGACTTCAAGGTCGTCAACGAAGGCATCGCCGTCGAGGTGCTGGTGGGCAACCAGACCCTGAGCCTGGCCCGGGACGAATCGGATATCGCCGTGCGCGCGACGAGAAAACCGGGGGAAAGCCTGGTCGGGCGCAAGCTTGCGACCATCGCCTGGGCGTCGTACGGACGCGCTGGGCATGCGTCGAGTGCTGACCCCTTCGATGGCCAGGCCTGGGTGTCATACTCCGGCGCCTTGTCCGGCCTCAGGGCGGCGAGCTATCTGGAATGTCGGGTGGCGGCCGAATGCATTTCCTATCGTACCGATTCGGTCGCGGCGGCGAGCGCGGCCATCGCCGCGGGGCTTGGCTTCGGCTTTCTACCCTGCATGCTGGGCGATATCACGCCCGGGCTGGTGCGCGTCGGGCCGGTGGTGCCCGAGCTCCATGACGAGCTATGGCTGCTTACCCACCAGGACATTCGCAAGTCGTGGCGGGTCAAGGCGTTCATGGCGTTCTGCGCCGCTGCCGTGGCCGAGCAGAAGGCGCTGATCGAAGGGCAGCGGGCTCTCCCGGTTGCGTTGGACGAAACCGGGAGCGCGACTTAGTCGGCGCGTGCACCGATCACCGCCCGGCAGGCGATCTCGATCAGTTGCGGCCGCTGGGCCAGCCTGGATACGCCGATGATGTTGCTGGCGCATTGTGGCCGCTCGGCGCCATAGGCGGCCTTGCGCACTTTGCCAACCACGGCGAATGCCGCATCCATGTCGAGGACGAACAGCGTCTCTTCGACGACGTCTGCGAGCGTCGCGCCATAGAGCGCCAGCAGCTTGGCGATGTTGTCGTAGGCGCTGCGCATCTGGTCGCCCATCGCGGAGAAATCGCTCGGCCGGCCTTCGTTGTCCAGCGGCGCCGGTGCGACCAGATTGCCCTTTTCATCGTGATTGAACTGGCCGGATACGAAGATTTCGTCGCCCACCTTTCTGGCCTGCGGATAGCCGTAAGCGTCTTCCCATGGAACGCCCCAATAGGCGGTGTTTTCGTTGTACGGACGTGAAGCTGCCATTGCCTTCTCCATGCATGTAAGGACCGCGTATTTCGCGGCTTCCCGAGTGGTCGGGAGGAAAATCCTAGCACCGGCCATGCACTGTGGAAGGTGCATTTTTGCGCTCATGGAGGCGCAAAAATGCACGAACAAAGCGCCTGTCGATCCGCTAACTTGAGTCCCTGTTCCGGTCGTGACCAGCGAGTCCACGACGCCGCCGGGGCAAAGACGAGCACCGGGATGGGTGCCCAACAATAATCAGTTCAGCAGACAGGTAACCGCCATGAGCAATCCGAAAACCGAAGTTCTCACTCCCTTCAACAGCCAGCTGATCTTCATCGACCAGCAGCCGCAAATGGCCTTCGGTGTGCAGAGCATCGACCGCCAGACCCTGAAGAACAACACCGTTGGCCTGGCCAAGGCGGCGAAGATCTTCAACGTGCCGACCATCATCACCACGGTCGAGACCGAGAGCTTCTCCGGCCACACCTACCCCGAGCTGCTCGCCGTGTTCCCCGATGCGCCGCTGCTGGAGCGCACCTCGATGAACTCCTGGGACGACCAGAAAGTGCGGGACGCGCTGAAGAAGAACGGTCGCAACAAGATCATCGTCTCCGGCCTGTGGACCGAGGTGTGCAACACCACCTTCGCCCTGTCCGCCATGCACGATGCCGGGTACGAGATCTACATGGTCGCCGACGCCTCCGGTGGCACCACCCAGGCGGCCCACGACTACGCCATGCAGCGCATGATCCAGGCCGGCGTGGTACCGGTGACCTGGCAGCAGGTGTTGCTGGAATGGCAGCGTNGCACTCCGGTGCCTACGGCATGGGCGTCGACTACGCCTACACCATGGTCCACAAGGCGCCCGAGCGCGTGCAGCACGGCCCGACTCTGGCGCCAGTCGCCGCTCCTATCTGAGCCGATGCCAGCCTTCGCGCGGCGGAGGCTGGTTCCAACTCGCATCAGATGCGGAGACAGACAATGAAGCAGACGCAAGCGGACACCGTCACCCTGGTGGTGCGCCATCAGGTGCAGCAGCAACACGAGCAACGTTACGAAACCTGGCTGCGCCAGATCATCGACATCGCCGGCGATTGCGCTGGTCACCTGGGCGTCGACGTCGCGCGTGAGCGCCAGGGTGGCCTGGTGCATTTCACCTGCGTGCTGCGTTTTGACCAGCTGTCGCACATGCAGGGCTGGCTCGACTCCGAGGTGCGCAAGCAACTGGTCGTCGAGGTTCAGCCGCTGTTGCGCGCAGGTGACGACACCGAAGTGTTGCTGGGCAAGGATTTCTGGTTCGTGCCACGGGATGCCGTGCAGCCACCGCCGCGCTGGAAGCAGGCGATTGTCACCTTTCTGGTGATCATGCCGCTGAGCCTTCTGGTGCCGGCGCTGTGGCAGCCAGTATTCACTATGCTTCCATGGCTCGCAGGCCATCTGCTGAGCAAAGTGTTGATCACCCTGAGCATCGTTCTGCTCGTGGTGTACCTGTTCATGCCCATGGCCACGCGCGCATTTGCTGCCTGGCTGATGCCTCACGGCCAGGAGAAGCGCTCATGAGCCGCAATCCGCACGATGAAAGCCGCCGCCGCGTCCTTGCTGCCGGCGGAGTATTGGGCGCCGCCGGGGCCATCTGGTCCGCCCTGCCTTTCGCCACCTTCGCCAATGACTCTTCAACCAGTTCCCCGGGAGGCTCCATGAGCGCCGATCTCATCCTGTTCAATGGCCGTCTGCATACGGTCGATCCTG